>JAZSOO010000012.1:0-79265 GCA_045536935.1 Eubacteriales bacterium
CGTTATGGCTCTTTCACACGGTGCTGAGGATTTTTATGACGGTTGGATGAAAAACAAAAAATCCGCAATGCTCTCTTGTAACGACGGTTTTCGCCCCGTAAGTTTTCTTATTGAAGCTTTGGAAGAAAACGTCTGATAAAACAAAAATCGAGCGTTCTTTCGAACACTCGATTTGGTCTGAGTGACTGGACTTGAACCAGCGGCCTCTACCACCCCAAGGTAGCGCGCTACCAAACTGCGCCACACCCAGATATGTCGTTCCCGACAACGAACGTTATTATATCACAAGTAATATCTGTTGTCAAGCATAAAAGTACAAAAAATACATATTTTTTATCAATTTTTTATCACCCAAAAGGTAATTTATGAAAACAAAATACACACCCTCATTTACAATCAGCAGAGCACGGTATAACCTATTGTTTATGATACTTTTATCTATCATAAACGTATATTTCGTTCTTTCTCAAGGCATTATCAAAATACCCTTTTCGTCATCTCTATCAACGTATTCTGCTGTATTCTCAAAAGCAATTGCCGTTCAGCGCAGTGACGAATCTTTTTGCAGAGTCGGAATTTTATTAGCAAGCGTGGTCCTATGTGTTTACTTTGTATGCTATCTGCTTTCAAAGAAAAAATCATTATTTTTGCTTATTTCTTTCGTAATCTTTATTTTTGATACGGTTTTACTTATAGTAATATCTTTGATTCTGTCTCAATTTAATATTCTTACGGTTTTTGATATGATTCTTCACGTCATAACTTTGTTTATGCTGTATTCTGCCGTAAAATCCACACCAAGGAATCCCAAAATAACAGAAGAAAATCATATTGTAGTTGAAGACGATAATGAATATGAAGAAATTACCGAAGTTTACGACAATAACGGCAGTGAACCTGTTATTTCAGCGTCTATAAACGATCTTGATATTGAAGTGTATTTTGAAGAAGATCAGGCGATAATGGTCGTTAATAAATATGTATGTGCTCGAAAAACACTTGATATAAATTCTTATTTTGAACTATATGCCGTCATAAACGATATAGAACTGTCATTCATTTCAAGAAAAGGAATAGAATATCTGCTATACGGAAATAAAGAATTATTAAACAGCATTATAAACAACTAAAAAAATAACCGTTCATTGAACGGTTATTTTTATTTTTATATTCTCTTTTTAAGACGCTGTTTTGTAAGGGTGATACAGTATTGCAAGTCCGAAAAATCCGATACTATTGTATCTCTTTCCGTTGAATGCGGTATTGCTGAAATAATCTCGTCGATAACTCTTGAAATTACAACCGACACGTTATTGCAATAGTCGATTTTTTCTTGATAATCGGCTTTTGACAAATCAAAAGCTTTTGAAACTTTATCTATTTGTTCGCAAGCATCTTTTATCACAGAAACAAAAACATCATTTACATTCTCAGAAATGAATCTGATATTTTCGGTTTTCTCGCAGATATACTTCATTTGTTCTAATGCAGTTTCGGTAAGTTTGTATACTTGAACCGAAGGCTCTCTGAACGCGCCCTTTGCAATCTGAGGTTGATATCTCTCGGGGTGTATTGACATAAGGGAAAATATCGAAATGCCGTCAGAACCCGATTTTTGAGCCGCAGGGAGCTGGTCGGCAAACGTACGTGGCGTTGTTTCAAGAAACGTTGCCAATCCCGCCGAATAAAACGTCTTATTCTTGGTTTTTTCTGCATAATCACTTACGGAGCGACAAACATAAGTATTATCAATTCCGTAAGACATAGAAAAAATCTCGTCGAATATATCCTTTTCTACAAACGACACAACGTCCTGCATTATTGTCCTTTTGAATAATGCAATTTCGGGATAAGTCGCAGCGGAAAGCCAGATCTTCTTATTTTTCCTTTGAATAAGCTGATATACTTCTTCGGCGAAGCTTGTTATGATATCGCATCGGTATTGAATCCACTTATCCAAATCAGCACCTTTAAGTGTACGAGGATCTTCTACTATGCCCGTTGACTCCGCAAAGCCCTTGATAATATCTTCGTTATAACCGAAATCGTCCGTAACGTAATTAAGCTCAGGTAAACGAATATAGTCGAGCTGAAGGCCGTCAAGGTCGTATTTTGTGATAAGCTCGTCATAAATAGACAAAATCAGATCACGGCATTCCCTATCGTTTGGATTAAGAAATATAAATTTATTATTGTTTGTAGAATAATAGAAATAATCTCGGCCTTTTGAATCTATCAGGTATTTATCTTTATACGAATCAAAGTATGTGTTGTAATAATTACGACCGTCATCGTAATAAAATCCAACAAAGAAATTCTCTACCCACGCATGAACTTCAATACCGTTTTCGTGACCGATTCTTATAAATGCCTCGAGAGCATCATATCCTTCACATCTGGGAGGTTGAGTGATTCCTTTAACATCAACCTTTTTGCCAATACAAAATCCCTCGTACCACGTTTCAAGATACAATGCATTGACGTTTATAGACTTCATCTTTTGAATAGTCGCAAGAACTTCTTCATCGCTCTTTTCGTGGCTTCTATACCATACAGCACGATTTTGAACCCGTTTTGACTCTATCATCAAATAGGTAAGTTCCTCTGCACGATTAAGCAATCGGTCACATTTAAGAAAGGACTCTTCAATTTTAAAAGCATAAAAATCAGCTTTTGCTTCTTCTAATGCACAACATATATTTTCAATTTCGGGTTGGATTTCTGAATATTTAATATTCAAAAAGTCTTTTTTTGCTTTATCAAAACGTTCCATAACGTCTTGGACTGCGTGTTCGGCACTATTAAGCTTAAAATCGGGAGTTTTGATAATACGGACTACGGAATCATCTTTCAAGATAACCTTATTGCCGATAGCATACGCTAATTCAAGAGTCTTTTTTCCGATTGCATGGCCCGAAAGCACATATCCGTCCTTTGGTATTACCATATTTCCGGCATACGAAGCGTTTATCATATATCCGTCGGCATCAATAGCAATTTCATAACCGTATTCGTTAGTATTTGTGCTTATACCGTAACTGTATAATATAATATTGTTTTCAAGCCTGGGTTTATTTAATCCCGTATATGAGAAATTAGAAACAGAATATTTTCTTTCTTCGATACTGATATTTGCTTCGTCACCTATCTTAACTTCACTTGCAATCTTAAAAGCTTCGTCGTAAAAATGAACACTTAATACGTATCCGTCCAAAGGTATTTTCGAATCACCTTCGTTATTTACAGATACAACCCCTCCCTTTTCCACGACGATTTCTATACCGTATTGATTTGTGCAGGTAGTTGTTCCATAGCTTGAATCGTAAACAACAGCACCCACACGAGGACGTCGGGCACCGTTTATGCGGCCAACGGGAAGAATCCTTCCTCCGACATCTACATATTTATTGGGAAGAACTCCTTTTAAAAGCTCGCTTTGGATAACCTGACCTACGAAAAACGATTCTGTATTCTTAATAAACTCATCACCGACGAAGGTCATAACAAAACCGTTTCCGTTTGGAATTACAGCTCTTTCATCAAGAGAACCAATTCGAGCAACACAACCGTCAGCAACTGCAATGTCGATACGTTCTAAAGCAATTTCGGGAGTTACAATACTTTCGAAATCCGAATCGTAAATATAAATACCGCTTTTACTGATTTGTTTAACATTCAATAGATTCGAAATATCCGATGTTTCGCCAAAAGGCAAAACATCGGATATAAAATTATAGTTATATAACATTTTTAGCACCATCAAAACCTTTAGTTAAGGATTATAGTTCTTTTCTCTGGTGATTTTTTGTATCTTGGCATATATGAACCAAACAGCAAGTAGAATGATTATAACAAGGCATATAATATATACCGTATTATTGGATTCTTCTTCTGTACTCGTTGCGCCCAATTTTGTCCACTTTTCGGACATATATGCTTTTGTTTCATCTGAAAGGTTTACAAAATCGTTGGTAGGAACCTTTGTTGATGATTCATACAAAATATTAAATGCGTCGGGATGAAGTTCATCTAAAAATGCACGATAATCCTCATTCTCTACAACAGCCGTATTGGGCGATGCATAGTACATATATTCCGCATTTGCTCTGGCTATTTCAGGATCAAGAAGGAAATTGATATAAAGCTCTGCGGCTTCCTTGTTTTTCGAGTCCTTTAAAACACACGCTGCGTCAATGAACTGATTTGTGCCTTCTTTCGGATAATAGAACGCCAGATCTTCGTTATTACCATACATTGTGAAGAAGTCGCCGGCGTAATACGGTGCAACAGCGGCTTCACCGCTCTCCATCTTGTTAAAGACTTCGTCCATAACGTAGCTTTGGAGAAGCGATTTCTGCTTTGCGAGCATTTCATATGCTTTATCCCAATCTTCCTTGTTTTCAGTATTGATATCAATGCCTTGATAGAATTGAGATATAGCAAAAGCATCACGTGAATTATTAAAATTCAATATTTTGCCTTTATATTGCTCGTTCCACATTAAATCCCAGCTATCAGGAGTGCCTTCGACAACGGTTGTATTATAAATTACACCGACCATACCAACGTTATAAGGTACACTGTACTTATTTTCGGGATCGTATTTTGTATTCTTATATTTTTCGTCAATATACTTGTAGTTAGGTATATTATCGAAATTCAATTCCGCAAGATAGCCTTCTTTTATAAGTCGACCTATCATATAGTCCGAAGGTATGATAACGTCATAATCAGCACCGCCGCCGTCGAGTTTTGCGTATAGGCTTTCGTTGGAGTCATAGTTATCATAAACAATACGGATACCCGTAAGTTTTTCAAACTCTTCGTTGACGTCGATCGTGCCGTCAGCACCGTCGGATATATAGTAGCCCCAGTTATAAACACTAAGCTCTGTTCCTGCGTATTTTGAATAGTCAATTTGTTTTGTTGTGTCAGCGTAATCAATCGTTATTTCGGAATCGACTTCCGCACAGGAAGAAAACAAAATCGAAAAAACGATCAACAAAACTAAAATCAAGGAGTTGCTTTTTTTCAATTCTCAATCCCCTTTTTTGGTTTTTGATCTAATCTTTGTATTATTGTCTTTGTCGCCCATAAAATTAATTAAGATCAGCAAAACAAAAACAGCAAAAATAATAACTGTGTTTGCGGCATAAAGTGTCGGTCGAACACCCTTCTTTACAGCCGAATAAATATAGATCGGCAGGGTTTCAAAACCCGTACCCTTTACAAAATAACTTATAACAAAGTCATCAAGTGACAAGGTGAATGCCATTAACATACCCGAAATTACACCGGGTAATATCGAAGGTAATTCCACTTTGAAGAACGACATCAAAGGTGTACATCCGAGGTCCATTGCCGCTTCAGGTAAATGCTTATCCATTTGCTTAATTTTTGGCAATACCGAAAGTATTACATACGGCAGGCTGAACGTTATATGGGCAATAAGCATCGTCCAAAAGCTCAATGCCGATTGAAGACCGAGAATTACTCCCACAAAAACAAACAAAAGCATCATCGAGACGCCGGTTACGATATCGGGGTTCATCATCGGAATGTTTGTTACGGATAAAAGTGATTTGCGAAGGTATTTACTTCTCATTCTGCTTATACCAACAGCCGCAGCCGTTCCGATAACACCCGATATGAGCGATGTGCATACAGCAAGCACAAGAGTGTTTTTAAAAGATGAAATAACCTTCGAATTGTTGAAAGCTTCTTCATAAAAACGGAGAGAAAAACCCGTAAATTCGCTCAAACTGTTGCTTGAGTTAAAGGAAAAGATGATCATTACAAGCACGGGCGCATAAAGAAGGAAGAATATCAAAAAGATATAGATCTTTGAAAGTATTTTCACAGAATCATACCTCCCTCTTCGTCATCATCGGAAAACTTATTAACAATAGCTATCGAAAGCATAATTATTATCATTAATACAAAGGAAATTGCGCTTCCGAAATTCCAATTTTCGCTATGAAGGAAGGAATCTTCGATTACTTCACCTATAAGTCGGTTATCCGTACCGCCAAGCTTCTTCGAAATATAGAAGGTACTGATTGCAGGGACAAAAACCATTGTTATTCCCGAAACAATTCCGCTTTTCGACAAAGGTAATATCACTTTCGCAATAACCTTAAATTTATTACATCCAAGATCCTGCGAAGCTTCTATAACACTCTTATCAAGCTTTGAAATGACGGTATGGATCGGCAAAAGCATAAACGGTAGATAGTTATATACCATACCGAGAATAACCGCAAAGGGCGTATTTATCATATGGATAGGATTATCCAAAAGCCCTAAAGCCGTATTGATAACACCCGTATCTTCCAAAAGGTTGCCGAGCGAATAGGTTCTGATGACAAGATTCGTCCACATAGGAAGCATTGTGAGCATTATAGCAATTTTCTGTGTACGGGGTGTTGATTGCGCAATAAAATATGCTAAAGGAAACGCAATCAACAGGCAGATGACCGTTGCGAGAAATGCATAAGCCACGGATCTTGTGAATATCGTAACATAGTCATCTTCAAACATTTTTAATATATTTGCGGTAGTGAATTGTCCGTTTGCATCGGTAAAAGTATACCAAGCGACCATTACCAAAGGAATAACTATAAATAAAACGGACCAAACCGCATAAGGTGCTGCAACGAAACGTTGAAGCAACGATGAGCGTTTATTCATTTTCTTCCTCGTTATTTTCGGAAAGTTTTTCAAGTTCATCACTATACGAGCTATAGTCGCCGAACACACCGGAGTATTCACTCTTTTTCATAATATGAATGGCATCGGGCTCGATATAAAGACCGATAACAGCTCCTACGGGCTCATAATCGGTGGTTTGGATCATCCATTTGAATCCGTTAATATCAACGATAATTTCGAAATGGACACCCTTAAAGGTAACGCTGGTTACTTCGCCGGAAAGCATACCCTTCTCCACAGGAACAACGTCAACGTCCTCGGGACGAATTACAACGTCGACCTGTTCGTTCTTTTCAAAGCCCTTATCAAGACAATCAAAGGTTTTGCCTGCAAAGGACGCTTTAAAATCTTCCAACATAACGCCGTCGATTATATTACTTTCGCCGATGAAATCTGCAACGAAAGCATTCGTAGGTTCGTTATATATATCAAGAGGAGTGCCGATCTGTTGAATACGTCCGTTGTCCATAACAACAACCGTGTCCGACATAGAAAGAGCCTCTTCTTGGTCGTGGGTAACGTAAACGAAGGTTATACCAAGACGCTGTTGAATATTTTTCAATTCAACCTGCATATCTTTTCTTAACTTAAGGTCCAATGCACCCAACGGTTCGTCCAAAAGAAGAACACGGGGCTTAACTGCAAGCGCTCTTGCGATAGAAACTCTCTGCTGCTGACCGCCGCTTAAAGAATTGATATCACGCTTATTAAAGCCCTTAAGATTAACAAGTTCGAGCATTTCGTTAACGGTTTTCTTTATCTCGGCTTCAGATTTCTTTTGAACACGCAAACCGAACGCAATATTTTCATATACGTTCAGATGCGGAAATAGTGCATACTTTTGGAATATCGTATTAATTTGTCTTTCATAGGGAGGAAGATCGTTAATACGTTTGCCTTCAAATATAACGTCTCCGCTATCGGGCTTGACAAAACCGCCGAGTATACGCAGTGTTGTGGTTTTACCGCAACCCGAAGGACCCAATAACGTAACGAATTCTTTTTCGTTAATGTCAAGACTTATGTTATTCAAAATTTGATCGTCATCAAATTTAACCGAAATGTTTTGTAAACGCACAAGCGCATTTTGATTAAGTTTGTTCAATTCCATACTCCGAATAATATAATTTATATATTTAATATGTTATCAAATATATTATGCTAATAATACAAATTTTTTCGCTTTTTGTCAATACTTTAGCGTGATTTCTTAATAATTTTATGATAGGTGTTTAATGAGCTTTTTTAAGAATTCTCTTACAAATTATTTAAAAGGAATTATTATTGGATTTGGGACACTTATACCCGGTGTCAGCGGTGGTACTGCTGCAATACTTTTGGGCGTTTTTAAGAATCTTTTGGAAAGTGTTTCTAATGTTTTTAAAGATTTCAAAAAGTCAGTTTCCTTCATTTGCCCCGTTTTTTTAGGTGTAGCTACAGGTGTATTTTTATTATCGCCAAAGCTGAATTTATTTTGTATTGTTTACCCTCAAACTTCAAAATATCTGTTTTGTTTTTTATCATTATTAAGTACGTTTTTGTTCGTGAAGAAGATTTTATTCGGCAATTTCAAGAGAAGACATTTTGCGTATATATTTAGCGGAATTACTGTTGCTATATTATTCTCGATTTGCATATCAACAAATAAATTAGTTGTTACAGAAAACACAATTTCTTTAATTATAATAGGTATTCTGCTCTCGATTGCACTGATCCTTCCCGCAATAAGCTTTTCGTATATGCTATTGTTTTTCGGAATATACCAAACAACTTTATCGGCAATTGAGAATTATAACTTTCAGTTTATTGTTCCTTTATCTTTCGGCGTTATTTTGGGCTCGTATATTTTCTCAAAAGTCTTAAACAAAATGCTTGATAATCACCCTATCGAAACATACTCGTTTGTATTGGGCTTTGTTATAACTTCTATTATTGATATACTTAAATAAGAAACCAAAATATTAACAAATTATTAACCAACTCGTCTTTCTAAAGTGGTATTATAATATAAATATTTATTTTAGGAAGACAACTATGATCACAAAAAACTTATTAAAAGCCCTTGAAGAGCTTGGTTTTGAATACCGAGACAATAAATCGCCCGATAAAACGCATGCATTTGCAATATACGGTGATTATCTGGTTTCCGTTTACGAAACTGCAGGAAAACGTACCGCATATTTCAATTTCAAATTTTCGGACAGCGAAGAAAATTCCATAAAGAAATATGCAATGTCCGAGACATTCTCGAATGAAATTGAAGAATTTTCGGTTATTGATTATTCAATTTCCGAAGACGGTATGAGGGTTTTCTCTAACGGCTCTATCCCCACGTTCCTCAAATTAATTGATAGATGCGTTTCGATTTTAAAAGAAAACGAAATCCGTGGTATAGAATATTGCTCGAAATGCGGCAACAAATTCGGCTCCCGTAAACCGAAAAAAGTTACCGTAAACAAAGAAAATCATCTTATGTGCGAACATTGCGCTATTGATGTTGTCGAAGAAATCAACAATGCTGCCGCACAGAAAGCCATTGATAATAATAACGGTAAGATTTTGAAAGGTATTTTAGGTTCTTTTACATTTTCTATACTTGGCATTGGCATTTACTTTTTGTTGTACTATTTTCTTTCCCCTGCTCTTGCGCAATCTAATTTTAATGAGGTCCGATATATATTCTGCATTTGCGGTTTTGTTGTTTCTCTCCTTTCGTATTATGGTTACAGAATCTTTTGCAAAAAAATCTCTTTATCGGCTTATATAACCATTCCTGTGAATGCATTATTGTGTACAGCCGTCGGTCAGTATATCGGTGTTGTCTTTGAGTTCATTGCTAAAAATGGCTTTAAACCCTCCGTTCTTTTCTCCAATAAACATTTTTGGCTTGTTCACGTGAGAAACACGATTCCTCAAGAAGTTGCAGAACACTTCACATCGCATTCGGAAATTTTCGTAAAACTTCTTATAATTAGCCTTTTGTTTGCTTTAATCGGTCTTGGAATCTTCCTTTTAACGCTTCATGACAAATCTAATATCAAACCTGAAACTGTTGAAATCGAGACCGTTTCTATTAATTAAAAAAGGCGGGTTAAACCCGCCTTTTTAAGATATTTTTAAGGTGTTTTTAAGTACAATATTGTTTAATAAATCGAATGGAGGTATATAGTATGAACATTCTTGTCGTTGAAGATGAACGCCGTCTTGCAGACAGCGTATGTGAAATATTTATGTCACAGAAATACACCTGTGACGTCGTTTATGACGGTCAGGACGGGCTTATATATGCCGAGTCCGGAATATACGACGTTATTGTTTTAGATATCATGTTGCCTAAAATGAGCGGTTTTGACGTTTTGAAAAGATTACGTTCGCAGCATATCAATACCCCTATCATTTTATTGACTGCTCGTGACGACGTTAGCGATAAGGTAAAAGGGCTTGATTACGGCGCCGATGATTATTTAACCAAACCGTTTTCGAAAGAGGAGCTTTTAGCAAGAGTACGTGCATTATCAAGACGCACGGGTGAAGTTTTATTAGATGAAGTAAGCTTTGGCGACCTTTCTCTTAATTTAAACAATTATGTGTTATCTTGCAATAATAAAAACATACACGTTGGTCACAAAGAATTTGAAATACTCAAAATGATGCTTTCTAACCCTACTCAAATCTTCCCTAAAGAAGAGATCATAACAAAGATCTGGGGATATCTATCCGATGCAGAAGATAACAACGTTGAGGTTTACATTTCGTTCATTAGAAAAAAACTTCAATTCTTAGGCTCAAAGGTAAGTATTTTAACCGTAAGAAAGATCGGTTACCATCTTGAAATACAAGAGGAAGATTAATTGTGATAAAAAAGTTACGAATCAAGCTGATTTTAACCAATATATTGCTTATTACAACTGTTCTGATTGTTTCTTTTACGGTCATTTTCATAAAATCTGCTCAAGAACTTGAAAAGAACAGTATTGAAGCAATGCAAACTATAGCTTTTAACGAACACGGAAAATTTGACCATTTGTTTAACAAAAATAGCGGAAATTCAGATGAGCATCCCTATATATCAACTTACGTGTTGGATATTAATACCGAAAACAGAACTTGTTTCATTGAAGGTTACGGACAAGTCGAAGATCTGAATTCTGAAGATTCATACTATATTAACGAAATTATTAAATCCGTATTCAGATCCAATGAAACAGAAGGCGAACTTTCTGAATACAACATGCGTTTTTTCGTAAGGGATATGCATTTTGGAAAAAGGATAGTTTTACTTGACCAAAGATATGAAGATGATTATCTTCGCCAATTGTTAATTTCATCGATTTTGAGTTTTTTCATTGCTTTTGTATTTCTTTCAATAGTTTCGATCATTTTGTCGTCGATATCTATAAAACCTATAGAAAAGTCTTTAAAGCAACAGCAACAATTAATATCGGACGTATCTCATGAATTGAAAACGCCCTTAACCATTATTTCAACAAATGCAGATATAGTTTTATCACACGAAGACTCGATCGTAGAAAACGAGAAAAAATGGCTTGGATATATCAAAGACGAAACAAAAAGGACGTCGGACTTGATTTCTATGATGTTATATCTATCAAAGTCAGATGAATCTCAAAAAAAGCCGATACTGCAACCTGTTGATTTAAGCAACCTTGCATACGAGATCGCTCTTTCCTTTGAAAGCGTATGTTTCGAAAACAATAAAACATTCACATTTAACATCGACGAAGACATTACAATATGCGCTGATGAAGATGGAATAAAGCAACTTCTGTTAATATTACTTGATAATGCAGTAAAATATTCTAACGCTAACGGTAAAATAGAACTGAATATTGCAACAAAAAATGATATAGCTGTTGTTTCTGTTTTTAATACAGGCATTCCGATACCAAAAGAGAACATCCCTTCCCTCTTTGAACGTTTTTACAGAGTCGAACAGTCACGCACGAGAGAATCGGGCGGAAGCGGATTGGGCCTTTCTATCGCAAAGAGAATAATAGAAGAAAACGAAGGTACTATCTCTGTTTCAAGCGGCTCGGAAAACGGCACACAATTTACTTGCTCTTTCAAAATTATCAAGAATAAAACACATTCGAATAAATAGGTATTTTAAACCTCCGAATTGGAAACACTCTAAATGAATCCAATTCGGAGGTTTTTATGTATAACAAAGTTGAGATATGCGGTATTAACACTTCAAAGCTGAAGCTTCTTACAGATTCGCAGAAGAAAGAGCTTTTAATCAAATGTAAATCAGGTGATAAAAACGCAAGAGAAGAGCTTGTAAGCGGTAATCTGCGTTTGGTTTTAAGTGTAATTCAATCTTTTAAAAACAGAAACGAAAACCCCGATGATTTGTTTCAGGTCGGGTGCATTGGGCTTATAAAAGCCATTGATAACTTCGACCCAACGCTTGACGTAAAATTCTCGACGTATGCCGTACCCATGATCATCGGTGAATTACGAAGATACCTACGTGATTATAACCCTATACGAGTTCCACGCTCGCTACGGGATTTGGCATACCGTGCTTTAAAAGCAAAAGAAGCATTATCCGCAAAACTATCTCACGAGCCTTCAGTTGAAGAGATTGCAAAAGAATTGGATGAATCTCCAAAAGCTGTTGCGCAAGCATTAGACGCAATTTTGGAACCTATATCACTTTATGATCCTATATATTCCGACAACGGTGATTCTCTCTACGTTTTGGATCAAATTCGTGACACAAACTCTAACGACGAAATTTGGCTTGACAATATCGCAATAAAGAACGCAATTATTGAATTAGGTGCCAGAGAACGAAAAATATTATTAATGCGTTTTTATAACGGAAAGACACAAACCGAGGTTTCAAAAGAAATTGGTATCTCTCAAGCGCAAGTAAGCCGTCTTGAAAAAAGTGCTTTGGACAAAATGAGAAAATCCATGACGTAAAAAAAGTCTGTCGCAAAATAGCGACAGACTTTTTCTTAAATATTAACCTGTAATACCGCTGCGTTCTACACCTTCGATAAGAGTTCTCTGTGCAAACATATAGATAACAACAAGCGGAACGAGTATCAAGATACCGCAAGTGTTTCTGATAGCAGCCTCGTATGTCATCTGAGCAACATAGTTGGTGTCGAGAGACGAAGGAATCTTAACGATATTCGGGAGAAGCAACGTAGATTTTGTACCGGTGAAGAAGAGACCTGTATAGAAGGTATCAGACCACTGCCACGAGAAGGAGAACATGAATATTGTAACCATCATCGGAACAGCCATAGGAATAATGATACGTACAAAGGTCTTGATTATGCCGGCACCGTCAACGTATGCAGCTTCTTCAAGTTCATCGGGAACGCCGTTGAAGTATTGGCGCATGATGTAGACAAACAAACCGTTCTTAAATGCCAAACCGGTCAAAGAAAGGATTGCGAAAGGCCAATACGAATTAAGCATATTACCCATGAAGTACTTTGTTCCGTCAGCGTTAGAGAACAAAACATCAAAGAAGTTATAGCTCAATTCGCTGTCGACAAAGGTTTGTGCAAGAGCATCATAACCTGCTTTTAATCCATCGGGGTGACCGAAAATATCGCCCAGATTGATTATTAGGTTATTAATACCACCGTAGATTCCCCAAATATCGAAATATCTAAACTTCATAAACATCGAAAGCTGGATAGTTTCGTGAGGAACGATCATGGTGAAGATTACACAAAGGAACAAGAGGTTCTTAAACTTAAACTTGAATTTTGCAAAACCGTAACCGATTATTGAACAAATCAAGGTTTGAGAAACACCGCACAATACCGAAAGAACGGTTGTGTTAAACAATGCTTCAAAGTAATTATTGTCCGTTATGATAGCTTTATAAGTATCGAGCGTCGGGTTCATTGCGATAAGCTTAACCATAACGTTTGTGAAGTCATCACGGCTCATGAACGAACCGGCGATCTTCGAAATATAAGGGAAAAGAATGATATAAGAAATACCTACAAGTAACACAAATCTAAAGATTGCCCAAACGGCCTTCTTGAGGAAGAAGAATGTGAGATATTTGTAGCGGAGTCGCATCAAAAATGGCGTTTTTTCTTGCAACTTGATCATCTGGATCGCTTCTTCACGCTTGATCCTTTTTTGATATTCCTTAAGCTCTTTTTTGCTCATTGTGGAAGTATCCATTTATGCCACTCCTTTCCTTAAACATCTTTTCTCTGATAGAATACATAAGCACTCAAAACAGCTGCAACAACAGCAAGTACCAATATAACTACCAAGAAGTACATCCACGACATTGCGGTTGCAATAACGGTACCGCCCGTTTTACCTTCGTATATACCGGATATGAAGGTCATAATCTGGTTGGACTGCGAAGTAAAGGAGTCGATAACCGTATAGATTGCGTTAACCAAAATCATCGGGCTGATCATCGGGAAAGTGATCTTCCAGAAGGTTTCCCATGCGGAAGCACCGTCAATGTGACAGGATTCGTAAATCGCAGGAGAAATGGACTGAAGACCTGCTAGGAAGATAAGCATCTGAACACCGGATTTATTAACGATGTTGTAAACGTCGTTGATAAGTGATGTTACGTATGTAACGATACCTGCACCAATCTGCATGCCCGAGAAAAGTTTGTTAATGTCCATCGCAGATATAATCTGCGCACCGCCTGCACCGCCTTGTTCCAAACCACCCGATGCACTACTGGACATTTGTTCCATGTTCTGTGCAAGAGTGTTTTGCAAGTCGATAGATTCGATAATACCGGTAGAAACAATAACAGGGATAAAGAATATTGCTCTGAATATTGCTCTGCCACGCATTTTTTGGTTGAGAAGAACTGCCATAAACAACGAGAAGATAACGATCGCAGGAACGTTAAATGCAAGTTCTTTTAAGCTACCAACAAGCGTTGTAACGAAGCTGGGGTCGGTGAACAATGAATAACTATAGTTTTTCCAGCCGACATTGATCAACACGAAACCGCCGCCGGGCTGAACGTCTATTTCGCTGAAAGAGAATCTAATAGATTCAACAATCATCGGAAGATAGAGAAGGAAAAATCCGATCAAGAAGGGTGCAATAAAGAGCCAACCCATTCTGGATTTTTGAACGTCAAGAGAGCTTGAACGCTTTTTCTTAACTTTTTTGGGAGCTGTAGCTTCTTTAACTACTACATTTTCTTTGTTCATTCTACACCCTCCCATACATTAATGATATTTCCGGCGGAGTCAAGTTTTACATAGCCTCCGACAGGAACTTTAATTTCGGTATCTTCAACTTCGTAAATCTTTTCGCCGTAGTTGATATAGAAAGTGATACCGTTTTCATAAGTAACTTTTGCAACTTTACCGTCATCGGTAAGGATATCGTGCTTAAGAAGTACGGAATCCTGAACGTCGTTTACTGCTGCGTTAACCGCTTCATAAGCTTCGATGATATCATTCTTCCAAATGCTGTATCTTACAGAATAGTACTTAGCAATATTGGAAGTTGTATATCTCTTAAGTTCGGAAGTATTGTTTGCAGCAATTACGAAGTAAGGCGAAGCGCCGCTTTCGATAGTCTTAAGAAGGTGATAATTATAGTCACCTGCAAGGTTAAGAGGCGTTCCGGTATATTCCTTATAGCTATGGAGAACCATGCTCATAAAGGGAACTGTTGCATAAGAATAGAGCAATCTCGAGTCGTCAAGCGGAACTTCCAAGATGTCGGTAACATAAGGTAAGGTATACAAGTTACCGGCAGTAACGAGAATCTTCTTATTGTTTTCGGAAATCTTCTGAAGAAGCTGAATCGTAAGCTCTTTAGAGTCTTCTCTGGTGAGAGGATTATCGTTGTTAAAGTCGGAAGAGAGATATTTACCTACGTTACCAATAGAAATTGCGCCAACGTTGAACTTGGAATAGTCTTCGTAAGCCATTTCATAAAGGTCTTTTATAAACAAGGGAGAAAGAATACCGCCGCTTGTTTCGTTAAACGCCTGAAGAACGGGATCATATTCCTTCATACTTGCAGGACGTTCGTCAATGGTCTGAGCAAGGTCATCGGAAGAATCAAAGTCGTCAAACGCTTTGTCACGATATGCAACAGAAAGTTCGATATCGGGGAACAACGTTACGTTGTTATCGTTTGCGTACTTAATAAGATTCTTAAGACCTTCTTCGCCGCCAAGCACTTTTTCAACATCAATAGAGGTTGCAATGTCACTCATAATGCCGCCGTTGAACCAAGAGTTCATCTTAACTTTGACATTACTGATGTTTTGATTACGAAGCTGGTCGAGAATATCGATTGTATCCTGGAAGCTTGTAAGAGCCAACATCGTATCAACGGGAACACCAAATACGGTCTTCGTTGATTCAAGAGCACCTAAAGTTTCAAGGTAAAGAGGAATATCTTTTTCAAGATCATCAACCTTTTTGAGAACACCCGTGCGAACGAGATATTCTCTGTATGCGGCTGCCATATCGGAATAGGACTTTTCTGCACCGTATACCTGATTTGCTTCATCGCCGTCTTCGGTACCGTCAAGAATGAACATTCTTATCTGGAAGTCGCCGGTGTACTTACGCTTGGATTCAACGGTCCACATTGCGTCAGTACCTGCGGAAATACCGCCGTCAAGAACGTAAGAGTCCTTGGGACGAGGGTTGAAGGACGTGTAGATAGATGCATAGCTATGTACAGGTCCGCCGTATGCCAAGTTGATCTTAGCGAGAGAGTCACCCTTTTCGATTACTGCAAGATATGCAGTTTCAAAGGGGTCGGTGTTTTCTTCGAGGATTTCGGTATTATCTTCTTCATCGGAGATGTCAACCTTTTCATCCTTCTTACTCTGATATACACCGAATACAGGAAGTCTTGCTACTTCCCTGTTCTGACCGGTTATAGTATGATAAGCAAAGTCCTGACCGTAAAGGTTATTAGAGTTTGTAAACTGTTCATTGAGGTCGGAGAAATCGATTATCGAGCCCGAGCCGTCAGGTGAGAACAAATAACCGTTTTTGGTAGCAACGTCGCCTGCGCCGCCGTAAGGAAGAACAAGAACGTCGGAAAGCTTATAAACCGAAGAGTCGAAACGAATGTTGCCGGCATTACATCTGATTGTAAGTTCTTTTCCGTCCACACGATATTCAAGCGCAAGCTTGAAGAGGGGCGGAACTTTATCGTCAGCAACGAATTCGGTTTCTGCGTGGTCAGCTTCGAGAGTATCGTAATCGTAGTTTGTATAGCTCTTTACGAGCTTTTCAAGTCTTAAAAGTTCCTGTGTGGTTGTGGTAGAGTCACAAGCGTAAATCGGGAACTGTTTGGTAATGGGATAGTTCTTCTCAATTTCTGCTTTTGATTTTTCAGAGATGTTTGTAGCATTCAAGTCATAAAGAGTGTAATATGACATAAATGTTCTGGAGTCTCTGGCAGACAAAGAGTTTGCTGCGATCTGATCACGGAGATTTTCGAGTTTCTCTTTTCTGATAAGACGAGGAACAAGGTAGATAACCTGTTCACGACCGATGGTGTATTCAACACGAACGCCGCCACGAATATTCTTAACAACGATCTGTTGGTTGGAAGCAGCATCGGTAAAGGAGCTCAACTGAGCATCTTTGTCGTTTTCAGTGAATTTGATGATAATCTGAGAGAGTATCTTTTCTTTTTCTGATGCATCGGTAGGCTTGGTTTGACCCTTACCGGAAGCACCGCCCGCATTATAGGGGTTGGTGCAATAATATGCAACATATTTGGGGAATCCACCCTCTTGAACCATTTGGTCAATTGCTTCTTTGGTAAGAGTTTTATCCTCAAGAACAAGGAAAATCATTTCGCCGGTAAGAGCATCGCCGTAAAATGCGTAACCGTCGATAACGGTAAACAACTGCATGGGTTCAATATGACCCGAACCTTCTATTCTTTCCTTAACGGAAGTGAACATCGTGGAGGTATATGCAGGCTGTTTAACTTCTTTCCAAATATCTTCCCAAGTTTCGGGTTCGCCGGATTCATCCTCGGATTCCTCAGCGAGAACCGACAAGCAGGTCATAGAACTCAAAAGCATGAACATGCAGAGAGTGAGTGCAAGTAATTTAATTAATTTAATTTTCATAATTCAAAACACTCCTTTCTACGACCAGCGGTAAGACAGTTCTATATAAATATTATAGAAGAACGTAAATACTTTGGTAACCAATGCAGAGAACAAACCTGCAACGAAGATGATGAATGCTACGCCGACGATAGAAACGATTGTAGTAAGGAAGTTCTTACCAAGCGAATAGTCGTGAGTAACCATCATACCGAAGAATACAAGCATTCCAAGCCATACGAATGCAAACGCTTGAATCATAGTTACCATTTCAAGTTCGGTTATAGTCAAAACGTTAGAGATCATAACCGAAGGGATGATAAGCAAAGGAAGCGGAACGAGAGAATAGCCGGTTGCTATATATACGTCCTTAAAGCTACCTTCACCTTCAAACAAGGTGGTTATACACCAGTTTGCAGTAACCCAAAGCATAACGGGCGAAAGAATAGAGATGACCGACATGAAATACGAAGTTGTATTGCCGTACGGATTACTCAAATATCCAACACCGATAGACTGATAAACGAAGGTCAAGCATGCAATAACAAGCCAGAAGGTTGCACCACGTACCGAACCACGTTTTTCATGCTTCAAATCCCAGAAACCGTCAAACGGGTGGAAAATCAAATGGAAACCGTAAAGTACTTCTTCAGAGAAGGTACGTTTATCTTTGTTCTTCTGTCCCCTCTTGTTAACCTTGTTTGCGTAACCGAAGAACTTCATAACGCCGTAAATAACGATGATGAGAACAAGCGGGATTACCCAAATATACTCTTCCATCCATTCCTTACGATACGCCTGATAAGCTTCTGAATAGTCCTCGGTATTATAAGCATATTTGTAATACTTCATCGCCTGGACGTATTCACCGTCACGGTACAAGCTCTGTGCAATGCCGATGTATGCAGCATCGTAGTTGTTGTTACGCTGAAGAATGTTTACGTAATAGTCAACAGCTTTATCATACTGCTTATCTTCGGTATTCTGGATAGCACGAGCGAGCAGATCACCGTAACCGGTACGTTTATAAACAGTAATTGCGCTTGTTGCTCTGTCAAGGAGAAGAAGGTTTGTTCCCTGATATTCAACAGCGGAAAGGTTTTGGATATTACCAAGCTGAGTACCCTTATCACCAAACGCAAAGAGAAGGTTACCGTTAGAATCGTAGGTAAATACTTTACTACGCTTCTGGTCGATGATACTCCAAGTGTTTGCCGGACCGAGAGCAACGTCAACAACAGAGGAAGGACCGGAAATAGAAATCTCGGTGGTCGACATATTGCTGAACTGAATTTCACCGTAAGGAGGCCAGAAGCCGTTACGGTTCATAACGTCGGTACCGTTGGGGTTAAGCTTTTTAACAGGTGCGTAGTCACCTGCTTTGCTCTTGCTCTGAAGAGCAGAAACTACCGAAGCTTCGTCGATAGAGTTAGTTGTAACGTAGATAAAGCCGTCTTTATCTATACAAATGTTATTAAACTCGGTAGAAACGGTTTTGTCACTTGCTGCTATCTGTTCAGCAGTTTTAAACAATCTCAAGAAATATTCAAGAGCGTTATAAGTAACCTTCTGAGGACCGATAAATCCGTTAAAGGAACCGTCACGGTTAAGAGAAATAACACCGTAGTTGGAGGTAGAAGATACAACGTAAATACGTCCTGCTTTATCTACCGAAACTGCAACGGGCTGATAAACGTGGTTTTCGGGAAGAACTTCGCTCGCAGGTTCGGGAACGATGTCAACGAAATTACCGAGTTTATCAAAAACAACAACTCTTGCGTTGCCGGTGTCAGCAACATAAATTTCCGTATCGTCAACGAAGATACCGCTGGGGGTATTCAACGCATCCGGAACACCAAATTTGTTTGTGAATTCACTGATAACAAGACGAATGTTAAATTCTTCATCAGTTACTACGATCTGGTTTGAACCGGTATTAGCGATATAAACGTGATTAAGTTCATCTACGAATACATCTTTAGGTGAATTAAGTCCGGTAAATATACCTTTACCTGCATAAAGTGTCTTTGCGTTATCACTTGCACCGCCGTTAGGTTCGAGCGATTCAAGCAATGTTGTAGAGTTTATAACTTTTACAGGAGTATATGCATCGGGGCTTCGCTGCATCTTACCGTCAACGTTATAGGTATACGTTGTATACGGTGTAATTGCACTTGCGGAGATAGTGCCAATGAGCATAACCAAAGCAAGTACGATTACAAGCGTTCTTATGATTTTGCTTTTCATACACTCTCCCCCTTTAGTCTTTCATACCGGATGCAGACATTGTTGTAATGACGTTACTCTGAGTAATAACGAATACCGTAATAGGAACGATCATCATAACAACGGTTGCCGCAGCAGATACACCGGAACGAGCGATACCCGATGTAACGAGCTGGCTGATTGCATAGTTGAAGGTTTTAAGCTGTTCGCTGTAGATATACAAGCTTGCGCCCATATTCCACAAATCTTTAAATACGAAGATAATAAGTGTTATCCATGCAGGTTTAACCATCGGCATTGCGATCTTCCAGAAAATGAGATTTTCGCCTGCACCGTCAAGACGAGCACTTTCAAGAACCGAATCGTTGACCGACGTTTCCATGAACTGCTTCATCAAGTACAAACCGAAGGTGTAGCACCATGCGGGAACGATAACAGAAAGGTATGTATCAACCCAACCGAGAGCAGACATTGTAATAAAGTTTGTAATACCTGTAACGGTCGAGTTAAACATTAGCGAATAGACGACTACCGAGAAGAGGAAGTCTCTTCCGGGGAACTTAATCTTTGCAAGTGCATAAGCTGCATAGGAAGCAAAAATTACGTTACCAAAGGTACCTGCACCCGAAATAAATACCGTATTGAATATGTATCTCGAGAAAGGAACCCAAGATTCGTTCATCAACGTGAACAAGTCACGATAGTTTTTGAACGTGGGGTTAATAACGATGAAACGAGGCGGGAATACGAACAATTCGTCGAGCGGTTTGAGCGATTGGCAAATTGCGTAAACCATGGGGAGTACCATTATGATTGCAACGATTGCAAGCATAACGAATATACCGATGTCGCCGCCTTTGGAACGGTTTACCGAACGGGTAAACTGTTCTTTGTTCTGTAATCTCTTATTGCGGTAGTTACGGAACTTAACTTTTATCTCTTGAAAAGACATATTACGTACCTACCTTTCTCAACATTTTGGTGACCAACATATTTGCGCCGATCATCATAAAGAACAATATTGTCGCAATTGCGGAAGCATAACCCATTTCGAAACGTGCGTTACCATAGTCTTCAAGATGGTGCATTATGGTGTGCGCACAGTAGTTCGGGCTGGGGAATCCAACGAGAGCAGTGATAACAGCACCGAAGCCGAAGGACTGTGTGATAGCAAGTATAGCACCGAGCATCATCTGAGGACGCATAGTCGGCAAGGTGATGTACCAAAGTTCCTGCCAACGGTTTTTAACACCGTCAACTGCACCCGCTTCATAAAGACTCTTATCAACAACCTGGAAACCTGCGATAAACGTAAGGAACGAAGTACCGAGCGAGGTCCAGAGAGCAACAGCAACTATCAACGGGAAAATGTATTTTTCATCCTGGAACCAAAGAACAGGTTCTTGAAGTAAGCCGAGCTTAATACCCCAAGCGTTTACGAAACCGTATTGGTCGGAGGAGAAAAGTACAGTCCAAATAAGATAGATCTGACCTGAAATTGAGGGAGCGTAGAAGAACAAGGTTGCGACCGCTCTTATCTTGGGACGCAATTCATTGATAAACCACGCAAATAACATTGAAAGTAAGTATGAACCGGGACCGGTAATCATAGAAAACTTCAATGTGTTAAGAATCGCCGTAATGAACACATCGTCATCGAGGAAGAGACGAATGTAGTTGTCCATGAAGACAAGCTTCGGGAATTCCAACAAGTTAAACGTTGTAAAACTTAATACAACAGAAAGAATAACGGGAAGTACAGTGAACACGAAGAAGAGAATAAAGAACGGAAGTGCCATAAAGTATCCGACCTTATGTTTCTTCATTTCGTTAAGCGTCCACTTAAAAC
Source organism: Eubacteriales bacterium (assembly GCA_045536935.1). GTDB lineage: Bacteria > Bacillota > Clostridia > Oscillospirales > CAG-382 > Coliplasma. Next base: position 21,876 of record JAZSOO010000012.1, read on the forward strand.
GAGACATATCAGTTCTTATTACAGCTTTTTGAGATGCCATCTATTATTCCCTCCTTTCTTTCCAATCGGGATATTTGCTATTTACGGTTTCCAACATAGCCTTAATAGAATCGGTTGTCGGCAAACCAAATTCTTCTCTCTTTCTTGTCAACTCAACGTTGATGTCAAGAATGTAAGATTGAAGTTCTTCAATAGGATCTGCGTCATCATTGATAACGTCGAGGAATGCGAACGTTGTATAACGTCCGACAATGTAGCTACCGGGATATTCGGGAGTACATGTTACAGCCTTAAACTGCGAGAGAAGGTTGTTGGATTCTTCGGTAGACCATGCCATATCAGTCAAAGCTTCGATGTTAGCGGTAGGCTGTTTAGCGGACGGACCAAGAAGTGCAACCATTTCGTTACCGTATGCACTCTGGATATCCTTATTAAGATACCACTGCATAAATGCCCAAGAACCGAATGCTTTAGCGTTAGCCTGATCCTGATTATCGGCATTATTAACGGTATTCATCATCATTACTGCGGAAATAGCACCGATCGTGGTGTTATTAATTTCCTGAGTGAGTTCATCTGCAGTACCGGGTAGCGGAGTGAATTCCCAAAGACCGTTGATCTCGGGTGCAAATACGATCAAGGTGTTATATGCAGTATAGTCTGCAACAGCAAGAGGCATTTCACCTGAACGGAAACGGTTTGCAAAGTCGTATGCAATCGGGAAATCGTACATCGTAAAGAACTGACACACGTCTTTAAACGTTGCGAGAGACAAGTCGGAATCGAGGTTGATCGTCATACCGTCCGTCTTGGGAAGAAGTTTTCCTTCTTCATTAATATATGTCAAGCCTTCAGATTCAAGTTTTGCATCAAGTTCCTTGAGCTGTTCATCGTTGATAGTATTATAATCGCCTTCATAATAGTATCTACGGAACAATTCAAGATAATAATCGTAATCGCCTTCATCAAAGAGAGGTTCGTCCTGCTGATACATCATTATCATAGAACCGCCAACACCTTGCGGGAAACCGATTTCGAGAGAGTTGGACTGCAACGAATATATAATATCGTAGAAATCATCCCATGTATTGGGAACTTCGATGCCGAGTTCAACAAAGATATCCTTACGATAGAACATCATATTAAACGACATCGTCATAGGAAGACCGTATGTTTCACCGTAGAGCGTCATAGGAACCATAGCTTCTTCGGGGAACCACTTAGCTACTTCTTCAAAGCCCTTAACCGTGCCTTTTTCGATAAGCTTACTCAACTGAGGATACTTGCTCGAATCGTTCCATACAGAGTTCTTCAAATCATTGAAATTATAACCTATTTTAGGATTGCCCGTTTTTGTGTTAAGCGACATAACCGCTGAACGTATTGCGTAGTTTACAGGATCACCCTGCCCTGCGCCCAAGAATACGTCAGGTCCGGTACCCGCCAACGTTGCAGGAAGAAGCGTACCGCCTGCTACGAGCTGAAGGTCGACAGAAATACCTTCGTGATTGGGGGTGAAGTTATCGTCGATAAGCGATCTGATAATCTGAGCTTGGTCACGAGAAGTGGAAGTCCAAACCGAAATTCTTACATCAGATTCGCTGCCTGCGTTTTCACCGGTAGAACCAAGAGAGTTATAGTCACTAAAGAAGGACATATAGAACTTCTGGATTTCATACCAAAGGCTTCCAAAGAAACCGGGTTCTGCTTCGGGAACCTCGGAATCAACAGCCTGAACACTGATATAGTCAATATCAAGCGGCTGGTTCTGAGTGGAAGACAACCAAGAACCGAGAGAAGCGGAGTTATCTTTAAGAGTGTTCATCTGAGAAGCAACCGTAGAAGGATACATACTCATACGTTCACAAACAAGAGCAACTCTGTCAAGAGTGGAAGAATGTTCACCCTTTTCGCCGGTGAGCTTTGTGAGAAGTTCGGAAACTTCATAAAGCTTCTTGGATTCAGCACCAAGTCCTTTAAGAACGTCAGGGATGAGTTTATCGAAACCGTAGTCACGGTATTCGTCTGCATCAGGACCGGTAATCATAAGTATCTTTCTGTAATAGCTGTTGATTGCAGAAAGGGAGTTTTCAACGGTGCTAAGAACCTGAGCCATATCGCCGAGAACAACTTCAAGTCTGATAGTATTAACACCTTTATTAAGGTAGAACTTGAAGTTTGTCGTGCCGTCGCTTAAAGGTGCGGTACGCCAATCGGAAGAATAAGGGAATCTAAGATTGCCTGCTTCTTTGAAGGGAAGCTCGCCGTTGATATATACTTTTCTGGAAACATAAATACCGGAATAGTAATTCTGTTGGCTTCTGGGAACTATAGAATAGAAACCTTCTTCAGGTACTTCGATCTGCCATTCGATCCATTGACCTACATACTGCCATTTATCGCCGCCGATTTCATTCAATCTGATCAAAGCGGAATCTTGAGGTTCGGAATAGCTCGAAGATCTGTCATTAAGAGGATAGATTGTATCACCGGAGGTTATAACAGGATATTCAGCTTGAACCTTATAGCTTTCAGAGCCGGTGTAATCCTTTTTGTCAGCATACTTTTGTTTATACTGTTCGTATGTAATATCGCTTTCAGCAGCAACAAGCTTTATCGACTTAATTGCGAGAGGTTCTCTGACGGACTGCAAGGAAATTGTGTGTTCCTCGTCGCCCGAGAAGAAGAATGAAAGCGGTTCAGCATAATAACCGGTAGAGTCGTGAATATACGAGCTGACCCATTTTTCAACAAGCTGCTTATCAGGCTTAAGTTCGTTACCGTTGATATCCTTAACAAAGAGTCTGTCGCTGTCAACCTTCATATTGTTCTGGTCGAGCATAAACTCGATGAACTTAGGATCGGTCGCAAGATAAGACTTTTTAGAACCGTCTTCGTTATAAACGTACTTGCCGTTTTCATCTAATACGTTGTAAACGTCGGTCCAGATCTTTTCAAACTCGATAGAACGAGCTTCCTTGAAAGGAACGCTACCGTCGATAAGAACGTATCTTTCAGCAGGTGCAGACTTAGAAACGAGATGTTTGCCATCTTCGAACTGATCTGCATAGTTGAAATCGCCGGTGTAGTATTCGATGTAAAGGTTGTAAAGAACGTCTTTACCGGGGTTAACTTTCCAAGTTACGGTGCTGTCGTCACCGCAAATAAGAACGTCTCCGGCATAATCACCGAGTCCTGTTACAACGTGAGCCGCGCCCGTGAATTCATCGGGTGTCAAAGGCAACACGATTTCGTCACCCTTCGGGGTATTACCGTAAACAGCACGGTAATCCTCGTACGTAGTTGCCGTAAGAAAACTTTCGATGTCTTCAAGCGACGTACGATAAAGGGATTCGGAACCATTGAAGTTTGAGCCCACGGCAGATGCACTCATTCCGCTAAAGCCAGTAAATAACATGGCAAAAAGCAGGAAATAAGCACACAAGCTTTTGGTTTTTCTCCTGTTTCCAATCATTTGATTTCCTCCTACGAAGAATGCTTAGTGATAATAGTGCATAATAACACTACTATATATTTATAGAAGAATAATAACACAGAGTCCCTTTTTTGTCAAGTATGCATATAAAAGCACCGTTATAATAATGCAATTTTAACACATATATGTTTTTTCGTGGTTTTTCATTACCCTTTTAATAGTTGGCGTCAATTTTTTAACAAAAAATCAACAATACATCAATAAGATACAATTTTATATTGCGAAAATTAATATATTAGATGCAATCAATTAAGCAATTCTATTGATTTTTATTGTTTTTTGCTGAATTCTTGAATAACATTCTCTGCAAAATATATACTTTATTTAAATTTACAGCAAACACAAAATATAATATTTGTTTTCGGCGTCAATTATTCTTGTATGCTTTTGATTTTTTTTGACACAAAACCGCAGAAATAATTTGTAGATATTGCACATTTTTCATCCATTTCATTTTTATATTCACAAAACATACGTTCTTTTTGAGCGATTAAAAAGTGCACTTGTTTTTCAAACAAGTGCACCAAATTAGCATTATTTTGTTATTTTCACAGTAACAATAAAGCCGGAAGCACCGTCACCGGAAACGGTATAGGTGCAGTTTTCGTTAGTCGGAACGGGAACATAGGTTGTATTCTTACCGCTATCAATAGGAACATAATAGACTGCATAAGAAACGCCCGATTCAAGCTGGCTATCGAATTCAATAACCTTCTTTTCCTTGATTTCCGCAACATATTCCTCAAGGGAATATTTGTAAAGGTTCATATACCAGCTGTGCGCAACACCAACATATCTATAAATGGTATTGTCCAATTCGTTGCCTGTATATTCCGCTTTTCCGTCAGGATATCTCTGAATTACACCAAAACGATACGCTTGATCTCTTAAATATCCAAACTCGGGATCAGAAAACTTATACTTCGAATTATATATCGACAATTGAAGCGAATAACCCGTTGAAAGTTCAGCCTCTTTGTCGGAACCGCCTGCAGCATACGGAGAATAGGCTTTATTGATTATAACGCCGTTTGAAGGGACCTCGTCATAAAAGCTGACGATAAATGCGTCCAAATTATCTATCGCTTCCCCATAAAGTTTAAGGCCCGATCCGGAAAGTCCGTATACCTTATGACTTGCAACAGAATAAACACTTTTCAATTTACCAGTATCAACAACCGGCATAGCTCCTGCTTTTGAATCAACAACAGCAAGGCTGCCGTTAACAACTGCAGAATTTGCGAACGCACGACTTTCCATATTGAGATCGTCATAATACAAATAGTCAATTTCCGGTTCTTTAGAAGTGTCCGAGACTTCCTGTGAAACTTCAGATACATCGCTAGATACTTCTTCGGAAGATTCTGCAGGCTCTGCAAATTCAACGTTACCGAACTGAGCGAGCGCCGCAACGAACGATCCCAACATAAACAGAACCGCCGCAATTATCACATAAGCGATTTTAATATTTGGCTTTTTAATATTCTTTTGCATAAACGACCTCACAATCTAAAACATGTGGGCGATTAGATCGCCCACATATTATTGTAATTTAAAGTCTTACATTTCAGCTTTCTTTTTAAGAGCTGCGTATTTTTCTTTAGCCTGCTGTTCAGCAGTATCAAAGAGAACGTTTGCTCTTTCAGGGAATGCCTTTTCAAGAGAACTATATCTTGTTTCAGTCTTGATAAAGTCCTTATAAGACTTGGTAGGTTCTTTGCTGTCGAGAACGAAAGGATTCTTACCTTCTGCAGCAAGTTCGGGATTGAAGCGGAAGTTGAACCAGTAACCGGAAGCAACAGCAGCCTTGGTTTCGAGCATGCTGGTTCCAAGACCCTTCTTGATACCGTGGTTAATACAAGGAGCATAAGCAATGATAAGCGAAGGACCTTTGTATTTTTCAGCTTCGGTAATAGCCTTGATGCACTGGTTGTAGTCAGCACCCATAGCGATCTGAGCAACGTATACATAGCCGTAAGACATTGCAATTGCAGCGAGATCCTTCTTCTTCACAGCCTTACCTGCAGCTGCAAATTTTGCAGTAGAACCGGTAGGAGTGGATTTAGAAGCCTGACCGCCGGTGTTGGAATATACTTCGGTATCGAATACGAAGATATTAACGTCTTCACCGGAAGCAAGTGCATGGTCGAGACCGCCGAAACCGATATCGTATGCCCAACCGTCACCGCCGAAGATCCACATAGATTTCTTGGTGAGAAGGTCTGCGTTATCAACAATTTCTTTAGAAAGATCGCAAGCACAAGCAGAAGCCTTGCAAGCAGCCAAAAGCTTTTCGCCGGCAACCTTAGATGCTTCAGCGTTATCCATACCTGCAAGCCATTCGTTTGCAGCAGCCTTGATTTCGTCAGATGCACAATCAGCTTCCGCAATCTTAGCAACGGTTTCAGCAAGTCTTGCTCTGCGTGCGTTCATAGCAGTAGCCATACCGATACCAAACTCTGCGTTATCTTCAAAGAGGGAGTTTGCCCAAGCAGGACCATGACCCTGTTTGTTTACGGTATAAGGCATAGAAGGAGCAGAACCGCCCCAGATGGAAGAACAGCCGGTAGCGTTAGCGATAAACATTCTGTCGCCGAAGAGCTGAGTGATAAGTTTTGCATAAGGTGTTTCGCCACAGCCTGCACAAGCGCCGGAGAACTCGAGAAGCGGCTGTTTGAACTGGCTTCCCTTAACGGTTTCGGGCTTGAACTTAGCGAGAACTTCTGCATTATCGCAGAATTCATAGGTTGCATCGAATGCATCCTGATATTTAAGCTGACCTTCGATAGGAGCCATCTTAAGAGGCTTATCGGGCATAGGACAGATCTCAACACAGCTTCCGCATCCGAGACAGTCAAGTGCAGAAACTGTAACACCAAACTTGTATCCGGGCATACCTGTCATAGGAACAAGTTTGAATTCAGGATGTTCAGCAGCTTCAGCATCGGTCATAGCGATAGGTCTGATCGCTGCGTGAGGACATACGTAAGAACATTGGTTACACTGTGCACACTTCTTGGTAGGATCCCAATCGGGAACGTCTACAGCAACACCACGTTTTTCGTATGCAGCGGTACCCTGAGGGAATGTACCGTCAGCGTTTTCGTGGAAGATAGAAACGGGAAGATCGTCACCCTTCTGAGCGTTTGTGGGTTCGAGGATTTCCTTAACGAACTTAACAACTTCTTCTCTGCCTTCAAGCTTGTCGCTCTTAGCGTCAGCATCAACTGCATTTGCCCATTCTGCAGGAACTTCGATCTTAGTATAAGCGTTAGCACCTGCATCGATAGCGGCATAGTTCATGTTAACGATGTCTTCACCCTTCTTAGCGAAGCTCTTATATGCAGCTTTCTTCATATAATCAATAGCTTCGGCAGAAGGAATGATATTAGCGAGGGAGAAGAATGCACTCTGAAGAACGGTGTTGGTTCTGTTACCAAGACCGATTTCACGAGCAATAGAAATTGCATCGATAGTATAGAAGTTAACCTTCTTATTAGCGAGATCTCTCTTAACCTTTGCAGGGAGCTTTGCTTCGAGCTCTTCGGGAGTCCACTGGCAGTTGAGGAGGAAGGTACCGCCTTCAACGATATCACCGGTGATGTCATATCTTTCTATATAGGAAGGATTGTGACAAGCAACAAAGTTCGCATGAGATACATAATATGTAGATCTGATGGGAGTGTCGCCGAAACGAAGGTGGCTGATGGTTATACCGCCGGACTTCTTACTGTCATATGCAAAGTATGCCTGAATGTATTTATCGGTATGGTCACCGATGATCTTGATGGAGTTCTTATTTGCACCAACGGTACCGTCAGAGCCAAGACCCCAGAATTTACAAGAAACGATGCTGTCACCAACAGTATTGGGTGCTGCTTCGAGAGGAAGCGAAAGATTGGTAACGTCGTCGTTGATACCAACGGTAAATCCGTCGATGGGCTTTTCTGCATCGAGGTTCTTATATACTGCGAAAATGCAAGCGGGTGTGGTGTCTTTAGAACCGAGACCGTATCTACCGCCGATGATGAGAGCAGATTCGAACTTGGTGCCTCTAACAGCATTAACAACGTCGAGGAACAAGGGTTCTGCGCCTGCACCGGGTTCTTTGGTTCTATCCATAACCGCAATCTTCTTAACGGTATCGGGAATAGCTTCAAGAAGCTTGGATTTTACGAAAGGACGATAAAGTCTAACCTTAAGAAGACCGACTTTTCCGCCGTGTGCATTGATATAGTCAACAGTTTCTTCAATGGTGTCACAAACAGAACCCATAGCAATAATGAGCTTTTCTGCATCGGGAGCACCGTAGTAGTTGAAGAGTTTATAATCGGTACCTGCTTTTTCGTTAACCTTTTCAAGATACTTTTCAACGATAGCAGGAACAGCATCGTAATAGGTGTTACATGCTTCTCTTGCCTGGAAGAAGATATCGGGGTTCTGAGCAGTACCTCTCAAAACGGGATGTTCGGGGTTGAGCGATCTTTCTCTGAAAGCTTTAACAGCATCCATATCGCACATTTCGGCAAGGTCATCATAATCCCAAACTTCAACCTTCTGAACTTCGTGAGAAGTACGGAAACCGTCGAAGAAATGAAGGAAAGGAACTCTGCCTTCAATTGCAGCAAGGTGTGCAACTGCGCCAAGGTCCATTACTTCCTGAACGTTGGAAGCACAGAGCATTGCAAAACCGGTCTGACGGCATGCCATAACGTCGGAATGGTCACCGAAAATGTTAAGTGCATGAGTAGCAACACAGCGTGCAGAAACATGAATAACACCGGGGAGAAGTTCGCCCGCAATCTTATACATATTCGGGATCATAAGAAGAAGACCCTGAGAAGCAGTATAAGTGGTGGTCAAAGCGCCTGCAGCAAGCGATCCGTGAACAGTACCGGAAGCACCGCCTTCGGATTGCATTTCTACAACCTTAACAGTTTGGCCAAAAATATTTTTTCTTCCTTCAGCAGACCATTGGTCGGTTACTTCTGCCATAGGGGAAGAAGGGGTGATGGGATAAATGCCGGCAACTTCAGTGAAAGCATACGATACGTGTGCCGCCGCTGTGTTACCGTCCATTGACAACTTTTTTCTTGTTGACATCGGATATTGCCTCCTACATTTTTTTATACGCTATAATTATAACAGCTTTTTTAAAAAAGTAAATAGTATTCTCTAATTTTTTCGACACAATGTTGCACCTTTTTATTCAATATTTTCAAAAAAATCCCTTATGTAATCTTTTTTATCAAAAAGTAACTTTTATTGTTGAAAAAAAACATAATGTGTGTTATTATTACAATGATTAGAGAAAAACTATCAATGAGGTTCTCTTACTATGGCAATCAGCACAGTTTATTCGGTTGCGACATCCGGCATTGTCGGTCAAATTGTAACCGTTGAATCAACAAACGTATCCGGCCCTCAACCCAGGCTTGACATTATCGGTCTTCCCGATACCGCAATCAAAGAATCTCAAGGACGTGTTCGTTCTGCTGCAAGAGCGTGTAATTTGCCTTTGAAAAAGGGTGTATTGACTGTAAATTTAGCTCCTGCCGATATCAAAAAAGAAGGTACGGTTTACGATTTGCCGATATTACTCTCTCTTTTGGATATGCCCGGTCTTGAGCGTGTTGATTTTTCCGAATGTTGCTTTATCGGAGAGCTTTCGCTTTCGGGTGAGCTTCGTCCCGTCAGCGGTATTCTCCCGATGGCCGTTGCAGCCCGTGACGCAGGCTTTAAATTCCTTTTTGTTCCTTGCGACAATGCTTGCGAGGCTTCGGCTGCTTACGGCATAACAGTTTATCCCGTAAAGAATGCCGTTCAGTTAGTGAATCACTTTCTAACCAGACAAAGAATTATACCCGTTGTTTTTGATAAAAATGACTTTTTTGCAATCACAAACGATGCAGTTTTAGATTTTTCCGACGTTAAAGGTCAGGATTCCGCAAAGAAAGCTCTTGAAATTGCTGCCGCAGGTGAGCACAACGTATTATTGATAGGTCCTCCCGGCACAGGCAAAAGTATGTTGGCTTCCCGTTTGCCTTACATCCTTCCTCCGATCACTCTCGATGAATCTATTGAAACTTCAAAAATATATTCGATAGCAGGTCTGAATGCCGAGCTTACTCCCCTGCTCGCACACCGTCCCTTCAGAGCTCCGCACCATTCACTGTCTCCCGCTGCGTTAATCGGCGGCGGTTCTAATCCGAAGCCCGGTGAAATATCGCTTGCAAACAACGGCGTACTCTTCCTTGACGAGTTCCCTGAATTCGATAAGCACAGTTGCGAGCTCTTACGTCAGCCTATCGAGGAAAGAAACATAACAATTACACGTGTGAACGCCACCGTGAACTATCCTTGTTCCTTTATGCTCGTCTGCGCTATGAATCCCTGCAAATGCGGTTACTACGGCCATCCCACGAAACCCTGTACCTGCACACCGCAATCTCGCAGAAACTATCTTTCTATGATATCAGGTCCGATTTTGGACAGAATAGATATACACGTTGAAGTTAATGCCCTTGATTTTTCAGATCTCGATACAACCGTCGCAGCAGAGCCGAGCGAAAAAATCAGAAGAAGAGTTTCAAGAGCACGCAGTTTTGCAATGAGCAGATTTGACGGTGAAAAACTTTCAAACGGTCAGCCTTTAACCTGCAATGCACGAATGCAACCGAAACATATTCGTAAATATTGTGTCCTCGACGAAGGCGGACGACAAATTCTTCAGTTGGCCTATGACAAGCTCGGTCTTTCCGCAAGAGGCTATGACAGAATTTTAAAAGTTTCAAGAACGATAGCTGACTTTGATGAAAGTACTTTTATCAAAAAAGAACACATTGCTCTTGCCGTTCAGCTCCGCAGTCTTGACAGAAAATACTTCAACAATTAGGGCTATCATTCCGCCAAGATTTACATAATTCACACCTGAAAGCTGTGGAAAATGTGGATAAAGTAGTGGATAACTCGCAAATTTCATTGATTTTACTGTAATTCGGGCTTTTTGTTTTCCACAAATGCGGAAAACATGGTGGAAAACCTCTATATAATTATTTTCAACGAAAGAGATGCTAAATGGACTATCAAGGCAATTATTTTCCCAAAGACAAAGACGAAAACGAGTCTAAAACATATAAGACCGTAAAAGGTATCGTCAAATGGACGATGTACGGTATTTCGTTTGTAATATATGCGCTTATTTTCTATATCCTTATTGTAAACAGAGATAGCGATATTCTTGAAAAGAACTTCATAAAAGATGTCGTCGGGACTGATATCAATACCGAAACCTCGGTTCTGTATCAGATCAACACAAGAGTGTTTATGAATGACGACGGTTCCTTACAGACAGTAAACGTTAATTATTCGGATGAATATGATGTTCTTGAGATAGGCGTTAAATATAACGCAAGAAAACTAACCGACGGGTACAGCGAAAACTCTTTGGATTACGTTCTGTATGACAGCGAGGGAAACTCGTACCGGTTAGCGAATATAATTGAGGACCACAGCAGACGATATGGTTTTGCAAGACTTTGTTTTTCAAACGTTAACATAGATCTCGATTCCAATGATCTTAGATACGATTCCGAAAAACCCGAAAAACCTCGTACCGGCATAACATATTATTTAGATGTCGTGCGTAAATCTGATAACAGCAAACTTTTTACTTTTGAAATTTATAATAACAAGACCACATTTTCAAAGACTGAATATAACGACTAAGCTTCGGAGGCATTAATGATGAATGACAAACAGATCCAAATCAAAGAAAGAAGCAGAGGTTATTTCACAAAAGGAATTTTCTTCCTTATATTGATGACCGTTTCCCTGCTCTATGCGTTTTATCCTATATTATCATCTCGTGAGGTGTCCGGCGTAACATATTTTTATGCCTTGGGCGGCGGTGCTTTTGCCATATTCACAGGTTTCTTTGTATTTCTGCTTTATAAAGAATTCAAACCCGATAACGCATTCATACTTAACGCACACGGCTTTACCGATATATACAACGTCGGCAAAGAAATTGAGATCGAATGGACCAACGTCGCATCGGTTAAGATCATGGGCAAAAACGAAGCTCCTTTTTTGGGTATTTCCTTGGAAGACAACGACATTGTGATGTCCAAGATGGCAAAAAACAAAGCGGAGATCATGCGTGAAAATATCGAAGAAGGATTGCCTTCTATACTCGTTTCTCAATCAGACGTCAGAACTCCCGTTTCCGAACTTAAGGATATGTTCTCGAAATTCATACGAGAAGCAAGAATTTTAGAAAAAGATACAGCTAAAAAACAGAAAGCAAATCCTTTTACAACCGACGATGTTTTACGTGCATTCGGTCAATTACCCAAAGAAAACGAAGAAGCAACCGTTGACACAGAAGAATCTGCTGAAAAAATACAGCAAGAAATCGCTGAAGACGTAATAGAAAACACTATTGTTGTTGAAACCGTCAATACAGAAACCGATACCGCAACCAATGCAGAAATCATCGAACAGCTTCTCGTCCCCGAACAAACAAACGAAAACGAAGTTGCCGAAGAAGTCGTAGAAGCCGAAGAAGAAACGCTTGACGAGGAAATGCCCCAAGAAATTAAGGATATCCTTGCCAGAGCAAAATCCTCAAAAATCACCGAGCTTGAAAAAATGCTCTCTGATAATCAAGAATTCATCATAGATTCCGAACCCGAAAGCGACGTTGCCGACGTTATTGAATCTAAAGACGATGTTGATGTTACTCCCGTCGTCGAAACCGCAGACGACGCCGAAGAGATCGTTGCTTTCGAAGAAATCGTTGAAGAAAACGTTTTAACAGAATTATCCGATGACGTTGTTAACGAAACAAACCAAGAAACCGTAGATGAAGTTATTCAAGAAGCTGAAGAAGAAGTCATCGAAGAAGATGTTTCCGAAGTCGGCGTTGAAGATACTGAAGCAGAAAATATTGACAACGACGTTATCAGAACAAACATACCCAACCTTCATTTCCCCGATGAGTTTTATACTGAAAAGGACTCTATGGGAGATACCCAAGAATTCAATTTTGAAATGAATCTCGAATCCATGCTCAACAATGCATTCGAATCCGAAGAAGCTGACAGTGTCCCCACGTTTGATTTTACAAGTGTCGGCGAGATAACCGATTCCGACACTGACGTTGAAAGCTTTTCAGAAGATACGGACGTTGAACAAGAAACCGAACAGGAATTGGAATTTGATATATTCACCCCCGCAGAATCCGACGATACAGACGATACCGACGATTCCGACGGAGAGCTTGGCTTTATAACCGATCTTGATTAATTCAAACATAAGAAAAAGGCAGTTCATGTAGAACTGCCTTTTTTATTTATGCTTTATTTTATAATTGCTTTCACGAATTTGTTTTTGCCTTTGCTTACAACAAATTCGCCCGATTCTGCGAAAACAGTGTTGGGATCGGTAACTTGTTTACCGTTGATCTTAACACCTCCGCCTTGTATCAAACGACGTGCTTCACTGTTGGAAGGAGCAAGACCGGATTTGCTGAGGACTTCTATAAGTCTTACACCGACTTCAAATTCACGTTCTTCGATATCATCGGGAACGCCGCCGCCTGCAACGGAAGCATATCTTGCAGCAGCCGCAGGAACTGCATCTGCTCCGTGATAAAGAGTAACGATAGCTTCTGCATAAAGAACGTGCGCTTTACGGATATCTTCTTCACAAAGCGATTTGTATATAGACTCATCAAGGTCGGTAGTGAGGTTGAAATACGTCAAGAGAAGACTATCGGGAACCTTCATACATTTTTCGTACATAATCTCTGCAGGTTCGTCAATGCCTATGTAGTTATCGAGAGATTTCGACATTTTTTCAACGCCGTCCAAACCGGGAAGCAACGGGAAGGTTATAACTTCCTGAGAGGTCTGACCGTAATCTTTTTGAAGTTCTCTGCCAACGAGAAGGTTAAAGGTTTGGTCGTTACCGCCGACTTCGATATCTGCTTCAAGGGCAACGCTGTCGTAACCCTGCATAAGCGGATAGAAAAGCTCGTGCATACCGATGGGACGGTTTTCTGCATAACGTTTCGAGAAATCATCTCTTTCAAGAATACGTGCCAAAGTATATTTACCTGCCAAAGAAAGAACGTCTTCGAAAGTCATCTTTCCGAGCCAATCGGAATTGTAAACGATGCGGGTTTTATCTCTGTCAAGAATCTTGATAACCTGTTCATAATAGCTTACTGCGTTTGCACGGGTCTGTTCAAACGTAAGCGGAACTCTCGTTTTGCTCTTGCCGGAGGGGTCGCCGATCATAGCAGTAAAGTCGCCGATAACGAAAATGATCTCGTGACCGAGGTCTTGAAGCATCTTAAGCTTACGCAAAACGACCGAATGTCCGAGGTGAAGGTCGGGTCTGCTGGGGTCTGCACCCATTTTAATCTTTAATTTCTTACCGCTTTCAAGCTTTTCTTTAAGACCTTCTGCGGAATAAACGCTCAAAGCGTCACGCATTATATTGTCATATACCTGTTGAATAGTCATATTTAACCTCTCGTTTAGTTTTCGGGATAAAATTCATCTTCGAGCAAAGGAAGCGTTACAACGTCGAATTTTTCCATAAGTTCATTGTTAATATTTATCTTATCGTAATGAGATTTTACATATTCAGAAAACGCTTCAGCCGCCAACTGTTCTTCGATGGAGTTATAAATTTCGGAAGTTATATCGTCGTCTTTAAGTTCAAGCTTTCTTAATATATAAGTTCCGTCGGAAGCGAATTCTTTTTCGATATACTTGTTCTCTTCAAGCTTTTCGATAAGTTCTATCAAAGATTTGTAAGACGTATCGTTCTTGTTAACAAAGGCTGCCTTCATCAAGGAATAGTATGCGGTGTTTTCATCTTCTTCGGGATATTTTTCAACTTCGCCCGAATTGAGCTTTTCGAGAAGTTCCAATGCTTCGGAACGAACTTTATTCTGGCTCATTGCAATGATAACGTCAGACTTGATTCCGCCCTTCAATTCGCCCTTGTCGTTTTTAACGCCGTTGAGATCTTCATCGGTTTTTTCCAATTTTTCAATTACGTGATAACCGTATTGTGTCTCAACAAGTCTAATTTCGCCGATTTCCATTTCAAAAGATGCTTTTTCGAAATTCTCAACCATTTCGCCACGTGTGAAAACGTATTCGTAACCGTTGTCTTCGGTTTCGGACTTCAAATCGTCGAATTTCTTTTCACCGTTTTTCAAAGCATTCAATGCAGCATCTGCTTTATCCTTTTTAGCGGCTTTTTCATCATCCTTCAAAGGCTGGTTGGTCTTATCAACGGTCTTATAAAGAATGTGACGGACCTTAACGTAATTTTCATTGAAGTATTGTGTGATTTCATCGTCGGAAAAATCAAACTTCACATATTCGCCCTTATTGCTATCAACGTATGCATAAATGCAACCGTCATACTTATAATAGTTGTCAGCAAAATATTTTTTTACAGTATCTGCAGGAATGGGTGCTTTGCCGTTATCTCCGTAACGGTCTTCGTAGAAGAGCTCGTAAAGCATACTAAAACGTTCAAAACGTTCCATACCGCTTCTCGAAAAGCCAAGACGTGTTAATGCAATTTCAAAAAGATCTTTTCCGCCGTATGCAAATTCAACGTCGGCGATATAGGAATTGATGTTGTCAATATCAGTTTGGTTCGTAATAGTCAAGCCTGCATCAGCGCAAAGCTTTTCAATTACCAACATCTGCTGTGCAAACTCAATAGTTTGCTTTTTAATATAATCTGCAACAGTTCCTTCAGCCGCAGGCATAGACAAGATATCATCAACGTCATACACCTGTCCCGTATATTGATACAAATAGGACTGTTGATTAGATACGATTGCATTTTTTACATACGTTGCAATATATCTGTATTCTTCTTCAGTCAAGCCGAAATTCTCATAACTGATAACAGCCTTGTCTTTATCAATAGTTGTTTGACCGTTATCAGCCGAAGAACCTTCTCCTCCGTTACAAGCACAACAGCCGACAATTATTCCCATTAATAAAAACACGGCAATAATTTTTGAAAACACTTTCATTTTCAACAACCTTTCAAATTCATGTGAGTATTTGCAATTTCAAAACAGTATACAACATTTTTTTGAATTTGTCTACCTAATTTTGTGTTAATTTTAAATATCTGTCAATAATTTTTTCGCAAACAGCCAAAGGACTTTCTTTCTCCCTCAACCTATAAGAAATATGCGGTTTCCCTCCCAAGGAAATCATCACAGCACCTTTGAACGGTTCTTCCGATGCAATAACTGCACATTTTTCCATATTGATCCCGGGATTATAAAGGCTTACCATCTGTCCATTCTGATCAATCGAGGTAAAACCAAGCTCTATTGCCGTATTCCTCAATTTTGATATTCCGATAAGGTTTGTTACAGTCTTTGGAATATCGCCAAAACGGTCGTTAAGCTCGTCGATAAGGTCGTCGCTGTCATTCTCGTTACAAACAGCGGCAATCTTTTTATATACGTCGATACGGAGGGTAAGCGAAGGTATATATTCTTCGGGAATGAATGCATCAACACTCAGATCGATCGTACAATTGCGTTCTGCTTTGGGAGCAATTCCCTTTTCAGCATTAATTGCGTCTTCAAGAATTTTTATATAAAGGTCATATCCGATCGCTTCCAAATGACCGCTTTGTTCTGCACCCAAAAGGTTGCCTGCGCCCCTGATTTCAAGGTCTCGCATTGCAATTTTAAAGCCGGAACCAAACTCAGTAAATTCACGAATGGCTTCAAGCCTTTTTTGTGCGACTTCATTAACTATTTTGCCTGTTCGGTAGGTTAAATAAGCATACGCTTTGCGTGTTGACCTGCCTACTCTACCCCTGATTTGGTGAAGCTGTGCAAGCCCCATTCTGTCGGCATCTTCAACTATAAGAGTATTTGCATTCGGAACGTTTATTCCCGATTCAATTATCGTTGTGCAGACGAGGATATCAATATTTCCGTCAACCATATCCGACCAAACGTCAGAAAGCTGTTCTTTATCCATTTTCCCGTGTGCAACAGCAACGTTACTATCGGGAAAAGCATCTCTGATCAAGGTTGCTTTTGAATATATGGAATCAACGTAATTATGCAGATAAAATACCTGACCGCCCCGACGTAATTCTCGGCGTATAGCCTCGATAATAACTTCCTCGTCGTGTTCAAGTACGAACGTCTGAACAGGGACTCTGTCTATCGGAGCTTCTTCAAGCACAGACATATCTCTTATACCGCTTAATGCCATATTAAGTGTTCTCGGTATCGGTGTCGCCGTTAGCGTTAAAACGTCAACGCCTTTGGACAATTCTTTTAATTTTTCTTTATGAGTTACGCCGAAACGTTGTTCTTCATCAACGACAAGCAAACCGAGATCCTTAAAAGCGATATCCTTTTGAAGCAATCTATGTGTTCCGACAACTATATCGACTGTTCCCTTTTTAAGACCTGCAATTACTTCCGCCTGCTCTTTCGGCGTTACAAATCTTGAAAGCATTCCGATTTTAACGGGATAACCTCTGAAACGTGCGATAATCGTCCGATAATGCTGAAACGCCAATATCGTTGTCGGAACTAATATAGCCGCCTGTTTGCCCGAGAATACGCATTTAAATACCGCACGAAGCGAAACTTCTGTCTTGCCGAAGCCTACGTCGCCGCAAAGCAATCTGTCCATCGGATATGTGTTTTCCATATCCTCTTTGATCTCTTTTGATGCACGGTATTGAGCTTCTGTATCGGTATGCTCAAATCCGACTTCAAATTCATCCTGAAGCTCATCGTCGGGCGGAAAAGCATATCCTGTCATTTTGCGGCGTTCAGCATAAAGTTTGATCAACTCTTTTGCTATATTGGAAGCGGATGCTTTTGCTCTTGCTTTTGCTCTCTTCCATTCGGCACCGCCCATTTTTGAAAGCTTTGTACCTTCAGCACCAATATATTTGCTGACCATATCAAGCTGATCGCAGGGAACGTAAAGTATACCGCCGTCAGCATAAACAAGCTTTATAAAGTCACGGGAAACGCCTTGCGACACAAGGTTTTTGATGCCTTCATAACGTCCTATACCGTGATTGACGTGAACCACAAGATCTCCTATCGAAAGATCTGCATAAGAGGCAATTTTTTCACCTTTTGAAACCTTTGCGGATCTACGTCTTGTTCTCATTTCGTCACGAGGACGAGCAGACATATAGTCAGTCAACAAAACAAAACTGCTTTTCGGAAGCTCAAACCCATGCTTGACCGACACCGCATTGAACGAAGCAACCGCAACACGAGATTCGTATAATTCGCCGTTATACGGATATGCAGGAATACCCGCATCGCCGATAAGTTCTATCATTGAAGATGCAGAATGTTCGTTGGAACACAGCACGAGGATCTTCCTTGATGCCGAAACGTAAGATTCGATATCTTCGAGGAAAATATCAGTATTTTCGGTCATCTGCATTGTTGATTTTGAAGAAATACTATAGGAAGAACGGGCACCGATTAGTGTTCCCGAATTTTCAAATATATCAACAGAAAGCGTCTGTATGCCGAACGAAGAAAACAGCTCATCACTTTGGCAATATGCGTTACAATTCTTGATTCGACAAAGCCCCGAAGAAGCAAGAGATTCAACAATACCGTCATTGGCAGAAGCAAACCCTTTTGCACGTTCGGCAAGTCGTTTTGAATCTATCAATATCTTTACGGAATCGGTCATTAAATTTAAAAGTACTTCTTTTTGCGGATAAATCAAAGAAAAATATTTGTCGGCATAAAGGCTCTTTTCACCACGTTCAAGCGATGCAAGCTCGCTTAACAACACCTGACGACGTTTTTCGGGACCTTGAAAATCCTTGAGAAGACTGTCAATTTCGTCTTGCATATTGTTTTTTGAGTGTTCGGTGACCAATAATTCATTACAAGGAATAATAGAAACTGTTTCTATATTTTCCATTCTCCTCTGTGAAACGGTATCAAATGAGCCGATAAGGTCTATCTCGTCACCAAAGAAATCAGCTCTGATAGGATATAGCATATTCGGAGAAAAGACGTCGATAATTCCGCCTCTTACCGAGAATTGTCCAACACCCTCAACGATATCGGTTCTCGTATAGCCCATTTGTTCGAGTTTTTTGCAAACTTCCTTTTGGGAAGCAATATTGCCTCTCGATAACGTCAAGGTATTTTCGATCAACATTTCGGTTGGCATCATATATTGCATAAGAGCATCGGGCACCGTAACAATTACGTCATAATCGTTATTTAATACGGCATATTCGACCGAAAGTCGCTCGTGTTCCCATTCTCTCGAATATGCAGTAACATTTTCAAAAACGAAATCACGTGCGGGATAGAACAAAACTTTTTCAAAAAACATCTTTAATGCTTCTGCCACAGCATAGGCTTCTTTTTCTTCAGAAACCACAACAAGACCTCTTTTGTCAAGGTCTTTTAAGAAAGCAGAAACAAAAAAAGGGCGTGCCGAATCGCATATACCGCTTACAACAGAGGGTATATGTCCTTCGGAAAAGCCCTTGATTAAAGACCTATATTCTTTGTCTTCAGAAAATTGCGTTAGAATTTTGTTCATAAGCTTTTACATACTACCGGGTCCGTTATAATAGCTCATTGCCTTTTCAATACCGTAATTCATTATGCACGAAATTGCATCTTTTATAAGCTCAAATTTCTTGCTGATAAGCTTATAATCCTCATCGGGGATCTTGCCGAGAACGTAATTAGCCAGATCCCAACCCTCAGGCTTATTGCCTACACCTACTTTAATTCTTATAAATTCGCTCGTACCGATATGCTGAATTATCGATTTCATTCCGTTATGTCCGCCGGCGCTGCCGTTTTTTCTGATCCTTACGTGACCAACGGGAAGAGAAACGTCATCGTATATAACGATCAACTGTTCGGGTGTCATTTTATAATAATCAAGCACGTCACGAACAGCCATACCCGAATTATTCATAAATGTTTGAGGCTTGACCAAAAACATTATATATCCGTCAAGCACGCATTTATCCGTCAACGACGAATGCAGCATACGCCTAACACCGCAACCTGCCGTGCTTTTTTCATCAAGATAGTCTATGACCTTAAAACCGACGTTATGACGGGTGTTTTCGTATCTTTGCCCGGGATTGCCGAGACCGACAACAACATATTCCGGATGTTCACCGGGGTTTACTCCTTGAAAACGCAAAACCATTTCTCCTAAAAATTATTACTTACGTATTAGTTTACTATTTTATAAAATTTTTGTCAAGGACAGCTTTGCTTTATTAAAAAATTGTTGTTAAATTCTTCTATAATTTCCGAATATTACTTGACAAATTTAGGAAATATTATATAATATATAGGATAAAAAATTTATGGAGGCTTTATATGTCTAAAAAGTACGTATATCTTTTCTCTGAAGGCAACGGAAAAATGAGAGAGCTTCTCGGCGGTAAGGGTGCAAACCTCGCTGAAATGACCGGTCTCGGACTCCCCGTTCCTCAGGGTTTTACTATTTCAACAGAGGCTTGTACTCAATATTACGAAGACGGTAAAGTTATTAATGACGATATCGTAAAAGAAATCGTTGAAAATATCGCAAAAATGGAAGAAATCACCGGCAAGAAGTTTGGTGATAAAGAAAATCCTCTTCTTGTTTCGGTTCGTTCCGGTGCGAGAGCTTCCATGCCCGGTATGATGGACACCATTCTCAACCTCGGTCTTAACGAAGAAGTTGTTGAAGTACTTGCTGCAAAATCCGGCAATCCCCGTTGGGCTTGGGACTGCTACAGAAGATTCATTCAGATGTTCTCCGACGTCGTTATGGAAGTCGGCAAGAAATATTTCGAAGAGCTCATCGACAAGATGAAGGAAGAAAAAGGCGTCACTCAGGACGTTGAGCTTACCGCTGACGACCTTAAAGAGCTTGCTAACCAGTTCAAGGCAGAATACAAAGCAAAAATCGGTTCCGACTTCCCCACCGAACCCCGTGTTCAGCTTATGGAAGCAATCAAAGCCTTATTCCGTTCTTAGGGATAACCCCAGAGCAAACGTATACCGTCGTGATAACGATATTCCCTATTCTTGGGGTACCGCTGTTAACGTACAGATGATGGTATTCGGTAACATGGGCGATACCTCCGGTACCGGTGTTGCGTTCACTCGTGACCCTGCAACCGGCGAAAAGAAGCTTATGGGTGAATTCCTTCTTAATGCACAGGGCGAAGACGTTGTTGCAGGTGTTCGTACTCCTCAGAAGATCGAACAGCTTAAAGAAGTTATGCCCGACGCATACGATAAATTCGTTGAAATCTGCAGTATTCTCGAAGATCACTACAGAGATATGCAGGATATGGAATTTACCATTGAAGACAAGAAGCTTTATATGCTTCAAACGAGAAACGGTAAGAGAACCGCACAGGCTGCTCTTAAGATCGCTTGCGACCTTGTTGATGAAGGTATGATCTCCGAAAAACAGGCTGTTGCTATGATCGATCCCCGTAACCTCGACACCCTTCTCCACCCTCAGTTCGATGCAAAGATTCTTAAGGCAACCGCTCCCATCGGCAGAGCGCTCGGTGCTTCTCCCGGAGCTGCTTGCGGTAAGATCGTATTTACTGCAAACGATGCTAAAGAATGGGCAGAACGTGGCGAAAAGGTTATTCTCGTTCGTCTTGAAACCTCTCCCGAAGATATCGAAGGTATGAAGGCTGCTCAGGGTATTCTCACCGTAAGAGGTGGTATGACTTCTCACGCAGCGGTTGTTGCAAGAGGTATGGGTACTTGCTGTGTATCCGGTTGCGGCGACATAAAGATGGACGAAGCTAACAAGAAATTCTCTCTCGCAGGCAAAGTATATACCGAAGGTGACGAAATTTCTCTTGACGGTTCTACCGGTTGCATCTATGACGGACTTATTCCCACCGTTGACGCTACTATCGCAGGCGAATTCGGCAGAATTATGGCTTGGGCTGATAAATACCGTACAATGAAGGTTCGTACCAATGCAGATACTCCTACGGATGCTATCAAGGCTCGGGAGCTTGGCGCAGACGGTATAGGTCTCTGCCGTACAGAGCATATGTTCTTCGAAGCAGACAGAATCGCAGCTTTCCGTGAAATGATCTGCTCCGACACCCTTGAAGAAAGAGAAGCTGCTCTCGAAAAGATTCTTCCCATCCAGCAGGGCGACTTTGAAGCACTTTACGAAGCACTTGAAGGTGCACCCGTAACCATCCGCTTCCTCGATCCCCCTCTTCACGAATTTGTTCCTACCGAACAGGAAGATATTGAAAAGCTCGCTGCTGCTCAGGGTAAGACCGTTCAGCAGATCAAAGATATCATCGCTTCTCTCCACGAATTCAACCCGATGATGGGTCACAGAGGTTGCCGTCTCTCGGTTACCTACCCTGAAATCGCAAGAATGCAGACCAGAGCGGTTATTCGTGCTGCCATCAACGTTCAGAAGGCACATGCTGATTGGAACGTTAAGCCCGAAATTATGATTCCTCTTGTAGGCGACGTTAAGGAATTTAAGTTTGTTAAGAAGATAGTTGTTGAAACCGCAAATACAGAAATCGCAGCTGCAAATTCTTCTCTCAAATATGAAGTAGGTACTATGATCGAAATCCCGAGAGCTTGTCTTACCGCTGATGAGATCGCTGCTGACGCAGATTTCTTCTGCTTCGGTACAAACGACCTCACCCAGATGACCTACGGCTTCTCCCGTGACGACGCAGGTAAGTTCCTCGACGCATACTATGACACCAAGATCTTCGAAAACGATCCCTTCGCAAAGCTCGACAGAGACGGTGTTGGTAAGCTTATGCAGACAACGATCAAGCTTGGTAGACCCGTTAACCCCAATCTCCACATCGGTATTTGCGGTGAACACGGCGGCGACCCCTATTCCGTTGAATTCTGCAACGAAATCGGTCTTGATTACGTTTCCTGCTCTCCCTTCAGAGTTCCGATCGCACGTCTTGCTGCTGCACAGGCTGCAATTAAAGCATCTAAGTAATTAGATTTATAAAGTAAAACTGTCCGCCCGATTTTTCGGGCGGATTTTTATCTATCGCCTATTGAATTCATGAAAACTTTATGATAAAATTTAAGTAAAGAAAAGGAGGTAATTTTTATGATTAGATTTTTATGTTCTGTACTCCTATCCGTTGCTATGTTGTTGTGTTTTGTTGCCTGTGATAAAAGCATCCCAACAAATACGCAAGATACTTCAAGCAAAACACAGAATTTGGTTGACAACGGTATATCAAATTCAGAATTCACCAATAGTGAAACATCTGACATCTACACCTCAATAGATAATACCAACGAGAATTCGCAAGAACCCTCTAATAAGGATAATGAAAATATAGACGAACACGCTTCTATTGATTCGAGCGTTGAAAACTCCATAGATTTGTCCGACGAGGAAAGCATACCCGAAGATAATACATCTTCTCAAGACAATACTTCGAATGATGCATCCATAGATTCGTCCAACGAGGAAAGTATATCCGAAGAAAATACTTCTAATGATGCATCTATAGATTCGTCCAACGAGGAAAGTATACCCGAAGATAATACATCTTCTCAAGAGAACACTTCAAATGATGCATCCATAGACGTTTCTGATGAAATTGAGGAACCGATTCAAAATACAAACTCTATTTTCTCTACTGAAAATATTCAGAGCATTACTTTCTATGCATATTATGGCAATGGAAAAGGAAGTCAGGTCCCCGATGAGAATATAAACGAAATCAAAAATTGGCTTAACTCGTTTACTATCGATGAAAAAGCTCCTGACATAGTTCCTCCCGGCACAAACAATTATTACGTCGAAATTATATACTCAAACGGAACCGTAATTAAAAACGGCTTGGATTTGATAACCATTGACGATACAACATACTACCTCAAATGCGATGAGCAACCTAAATGTTTCAGGGAAATTATTTCAAAAACAAGCTTCGAATAATACTTTTTAATAAATAAAATTAATTTTACAATATACATATATGCTATCCGCCCGAAAAATCGGGCGGATTTTTGTATTAGTTGCAAACATAAGGTTTTTGTGATATAATTCACATAATGATATGCTCAACATAGGTGCAAAAACAATGAACAGAAGTGAGTTCGAAAAATTAATATCCAATACATACGGAGTTGTTGCGAAACACCCTTGGTTTAGATATCCAAGCTATGCCGTTTATAGGCACAAAAGCAACAACAAATGGTTTGCCGTTGTAATGGATATACCAAAAGCAAAGCTCGGCATAGATTCGGAAGGCGAAATATCTATTGTAAATTTGAAATGTGACCCGATATTAATTGATACCTTAGTCGAAGAAGACGGCTTCTTCCCTGCCTATCATATGAATAAGGTTAATTGGATATCCGTTGCACTTGACGGCAGTGTAAAGAAAGAAATTTTCATAACGCTTTTGGAAATGAGCTATAATGCAACAAAGAACAGGTAACCAAAACATGAAAAGAATCATCGTTATCGGCTGCCCAGGTAGTGGCAAAAGCACATTTTCAAAAAAGCTACATAAAATAACCGGCATACCGTTGTTTCATTTAGATATGATGTATTGGAATGCAGACAAAACGACCGTGGAGAAATCTGTTTTTTATGATAGATTATCAAAAACTCTCCAAAATGACGAATGGATAATTGACGGCAACTATGCTTCTACAATGGAATTGAGGATGCAACAAGCAGACACCGTTATTTTTTTGGATTATCCGTTGGACGTATGTCTAAACGGTATTATGGAGAGAAAAGGAAAAGCACGGAGCGATATGCCTTGGATTGAACCTGACGAATATGACGAAGAGTTTATTGAATTTATTAAAAACTTCCATTTTCAAAGCAGACCGCAGATAACGGAGCTTTTGGACAAATATTCACACAAAGATATTTATATTGTTAAAGCCCGAGCAGAAGCCGACGAGTTTCTATCACGCTTATAATCATTATCACCTTACCCCACCGAAAAATCGGTGGGGATTTTTTGTAAAAACACTTGACATTTATAACCTATGTGTGTATTATTGTATTAGTGATGTAGTACAGTTGCGGAAAGGAGTTGTAAAATGGATTGGATAATTGATAAAAACAGGCCGATTTGTCCTCAGATTTGCGAACAGCTTTGTCTTTGCATTGCCAACGGTATGTTTACACCTAATGAAAAGATACTGTCCGTAAGAGAAATCGCCGTTGCGGCAGGAGTTAATCCAAATACGGTACAACGTTCACTTGAAGAATTGGAACGCAAAGGAATTCTATATTCGGTGCGTGCTTCAGGTTGGTTTGTCGGTGAAGATATCGCTCTTGCAAAAGACGTTTTGAACGATATTTTGGCAAAGAAGACTGCTGATTATTTTGCATCTATGGGTATCTTGGGAATGGATACCGATGCAGTGAAGAGATATATAGAGGAGTGGAAGGAATGAGCGAAATAATTCGTTGCAGTGATTTATCCAAGAACTACGGAAAACTTACTGCACTTAACAACATCAGCTTTTCATTGGAAAGCGGTAAAATCGTTGGTCTTTTAGGTCCGAACGGTTCGGGTAAAACAACATTGATCAAACTTATGAACGGTTTGCTTACGCCGTCATCGGGAGAAATACTTATAAACGGTCAGCAAATCGGGGTTGAAACCAAAAAGATCGTGGCATATCTGCCCGATAACAGTTATCTCAATACCTGGATGACGGTTGAACAGATCGTTTCCTATTTTACGGATTTTTACGAGGATTTTCGTCCCGATCTTGCTTATGAAATGCTTGCAAGATTGGATATTTCCCCGAAGAAAAAGTTAAAGACTCTTTCAAAAGGCAACAAAGAAAAGGTTTGTCTTATCCTCGTTATGAGCCGAAACGCCAAGCTTTACGTGCTTGACGAGCCGATTGCAGGCGTTGACCCTGCCGCACGTGATTACGTTATTTCGACAATCATAAACAACTATAATCCCGAAGCAACAGTAATTATCTCAACACATCTAATTGCCGATATCGAACAGATTTTGGACGAGGTTATCTTCCTTAAAAACGGCAATATCGTTTTGCAGAATACTGTTGATGAAGTACGAACAGAACACGAAAAGAGCGTTGACGAACTGTTCAGGGAGGTATTCAAATGGTAAAGAAGCTGTTTAAACACGAATTTCTCGCCTATGCGAGAGTTATGTCTATTGTTTACATAATTTTGCTAACCGTTGCAACGGCGAACCGAATTATTCAATTTTTTGAAGCTGATACCGTCGCATATTCAATAATCAACGTTTTTTCTTGGATTACATACTTTATTTCTGTTTTTATGGTGTTTATCTTTGCATTTTGGATGAACATCGTTAGATTTTACAGAAATTTATTCAGCGGTGAGGGTTATCTTACCTTTACCCTACCTGTAACTACAACACAGCATATTTTGGTCAAGTCAGTCACCGCCCTTTGCGTTGGTGTAGCAACGGTTATTGTTGCTCTTATAACCGGTTGTATCGTAACAGCAGGAGAATTGCTCGTTGAAATTTGGAAAGCGATTGCTTTTCTTATGGAAGAAGCTTTCGGTAATGCGGGAATCCAATTTGTGTTTATCGCTATCGATGTTATTGTTTTTCTTTTGGTTGGTTCTTACACAAGTATATTGCTATACGATATGTTCATCTCTATCGGTCAACTTTCGAAGAAAAACCGTATTCTTTCAGCTGTCGGTGCTTATTTTGTCTATTATATCGCAAGACAGATACTCGGCACTGTTATAGTTATCACTTTCTCTCAGTTGGCAATGCAAGGTTTTATCGAACGACTTGGTATTTGGATCGATAAACATCCTTATGCGGCAACGCACATCGGGTTCTGGACAGCGATTATATTGAGTGGCTTATTCTCGTTCATCGAGTTTGTTGTCATCAGAAAAATCACCACAAAGAAGCTTAATCTTGAATAACGGAGGGTATAAATATGAAAAAGACAATTAGATTCATTTCCCTGTTTCTTGCTATTGTAGTTTGTTTATCCCTCTGTGGATGTGTTTCTTTGGATGAACTAAGAGCATCAAGCGGAATAATTACTGATGACGGCACCGTAAAACTCTATGACGGTACGCATTATAAGATATTAGATAACTTGGGGAAATTATCTCCCTATTGTGATGGATATCTTTCTGTCGATATCGTAAACGAAGAAGTTCCGCTGTTGTTGGTATCTGCTTATTACGTGGATTCTTTCACAAAAAGTTATGACGGGAAATTCCTCCTAGCGTTTGATGAAAGAGGCAACGAAATTTGGTATTGCCGTTCTGATATTTACGACAGCGTGGTTGACGAGGTTAAAAACGGATTTGTTGCAAACAGGTATTGTTACCCCTATTACGACTACGAAAACAGTGTATCGCATCGTTATTTATTGACAGAGACTCAAACAAATACTGTTGTTGAAATACTTTCTATCGTAGAACCCGAAATGCGAAAATCGGAGAATATACCGATAATGGATTGCTACGTCGACTTATATTTAACTACTGATAATATGATTTTTATGGAAGATATTTATGATATCGGAATTGTTGACGGCAATTATTATATTATCGTTAATGTTGACGACAACAACGTAAAGTTATACCGTGTCCCCGATAACTATATTGATGAATTTGCTTCGATTGTAAAAGAACAGGTTGAAGCAAACGAATATTGGGAAAAGTATTAATAAAAAACCGCCCGAAAAATCGGGCGGATTTTTGTTGAAAGTTATTGATGTTTAGAATATGAAAACTATTGCAAATCCTTGAATTTTGTGATATAATACAACAGATTAGAGGTTTAATGTGTTTTTCTTATCACATATCTTAATTTGAGGTTTTGTTTTGTTTATAATTAAAATTGCAGAATTAAGAATTTTAATAGAAAACAGATATGATTTTGTCAGAACCGTTTGCGATAATTATATCGCAGACGGCGAAGATTTTGATTTTCATGTTTCTGTTTCGGACAAAGAAATGGAAACAGAACGCAGACTTTCGGGCGAACAGTTTTCCGACGGTTTTATTGAAAGTGTTTGTATCTACAGATGTATTGCCCGTGAATTGCCGAGGTATAATGCTTTTGTAATGCATTGCGCCGCCATTGAATACGACGGTTCTGCTTATTGTTTTGCCGCAAAAAGCGGTGTTGGCAAAACAACACACATTAACCTTTGGAAAAAACTTTACGGCGACAAAGTAAGTTATATTAACGGTGACAAGCCGATTTTTAGATTTATAAACGGCAAAATCTTTGTTTGCGGTACTCCTTGGGGCGGAAAAGAAGGTTTACATTCAAACGTCATGTTCCCTCTCGGTTCGATTTGCTTTATAGAACGTTCCGAAACGAATAAAATTAATGAGATTGCGTCCCATGAAGCGTTGAACAAGCTATTAAACCAGGTCTTTTTACCTGACAGCCAAGAAAACAAGATCAAAACGATAGATTTCATTGGTGAATTACTTAGACAAATTCCTATTTATAATCTTAAATGCAATATTTCAGACGAAGCAGCGTTGATTGCATTTGAAAAGATGACAAACAAGGTGTGAAATTTTGGATATTCTTTCTGTTTTAAACAATGAAAAAGGCAACAAAGAGAAGGTTGTTAAATACGCAAGAAGAGCTGTTTCATTTTGTTTGATTGCTTGCGCATTAATTTTCATAACGCAAATCTTGATTGCTGTTATCGCTGTATTTCTTTTGAAAAAGTTTCCTATACCGTTTTTCCATACGAATCTAGGAAGTATTGTTATTGATATTCCTGTTTACGTTTTGGGAATTTTGATTCCGCTTTTAATTACGAAACTGTTATTTGATAAATTCGTTCCTAAAAGCGATTTTGAACTTCCGAAGAGATACACCACAAGAAAACCGATTCTTTACGTTATCGGTACTATCGGTGTTGGTTATTTGATAACGCTGTTTATGAACGTCTGCTTTGCGAATTTTGTTGAAAGATTTTCCGCTCCTTCGGTAGTTGTTGCCAATACTCCCATTGAAGTTTTTTTGACATTTTTCCTTTATGCATTTCTGCCTGCTGTTTTGGAAGAATCGATGTTCAGAGGTTTATTATTAAAAAGACTTCTTCCCTACGGCAAACACGGTGCAATTTTCATTTCTGCTTTTCTTTTCGGTTTGGTTCATATCGATCCGCCGAGAATCATATTCGCAACAGTATTCGGTATGCTCATAGGCTATTGCTATGAATATACGGGTTCGTTGGCAATGCCGATGATCATACACTTTATTAATAATTCGATTTCCGTTGCAGGTTCTCTTGTTGCAGAGAATTTGGTTGCGGCTTCAATACTGTCTTTCATAATCATTGGTTTTGCTGTTACGGGTATTATTTTCGTTATCAATATTTCAATAAACGGAATCAAAAAGCACAAGGTTTCAATCAACAAACCCTTATGTATCGGTTATAAGCTAAGTTTACCGAAATATGCTTCTTTGTTGATCTTAAACGTTGTCTCGATTCCCTTTATAATCGCTTTTATTTACTGTTTTAATTTATATTTTTGATTTATGGAAAAAAACGATATTTATTTTATGAAACGTGCGCTTTCCAAAGCAAAGAAAGCCGCAAAATACGGTGAAGTACCTATCGGCGCTGTCATCGTAAAAGACGGTGAGGTTATTGCAAGCGGAAGGAATATGCGTGAAAAAAAGAATAATGCTTTGCACCACGCAGAGATTATTGCTATTGACAGAGCTTGTAAAAAGACGGGTGCGTGGCGTTTAACGGAGTGTACGTTATACGTTACTATGGAACCCTGTCCTATGTGTGCAGGCGCTATTGTAAATTCTCGCATAAAGAGAGTTGTTTTTGGGTGTTATGATAAAAAAGCAGGTGCATTGGGTACGGTCTTTAATCTTCATGATTACCCCTTAAACCATAAATATGAAGTTGAAGGCGGCGTTCTTGAAAAAGAATGTGCTTTGATATTATCGGATTTCTTCTCTGAACTCCGTAAGAAAAAGAAAGGAACAAACAATGAAATCTAAAGCTGTTATATCCGTTACGGGTAAAGATAATGTCGGTATTATCGCAAAAGTAAGTAATAAATGTGCTGAATACGGCGCAAACATCATTGATATCTCGCAGACCGTTCTCGATGAATATTTTGCGATGATCATGATCGTTGAGATTGACGGTCTTAACGTTCCTTTTACGGATTTTTCCGACCGTCTTTCCGAGCTTGGCAAGGAAAACGGGCTTGAAATACATCTTATGCACGAAGACATATTTGATTCTATGCACAGAATATAAACGGAGCTTTATATGATAGATACAAAAGATATTCTTGAGACAATAAATATGATCAGAGAGGAAAACCTTGACATAAGAACCGTTACAATGGGTATTTCTCTCTTTGATTGCGTTAGTGACGACGAGACAAGATTTATTAACAACGTCTATGACAAGATCACGAAGACTGCCGAAGGACTTGTTCCCGTTGCAAACGAGATCGAAAAAATGTATGGCATTCCGATCATCAACAAGCGTGTTTCGGTAACTCCCCTTTCGCTTGTCGGCGGTAAGCTTGACAGGGACGGATACGTTAAGGCAGCACATGCTCTCGACAAAGCTGCGGAAGCTGTCGGCATTAACTTTATCGGCGGCTTCGGTGCACTTGTTCACAAGGGCAGCACAAAAGGTGAGGATGCGCTTATAGATGCGATCCCCGAAGCTTTAGCAACCACAAAAATGGTTTGTTCTTCCGTTAACGTTGCTACGACAAAAGCGGGCATTAATATGGATGCTATCGCTAAAATGGGCAGTATAATCAAGAAGACTGCATATCTTACACGTGATAACAATTCTATCGGCTGTGCAAAATTAGTTGTTTTTGCAAACGTACCCGAAGACAACCCCTTTATGGCAGGTGCTTTCCACGGTGTCGGCGAACCCGGCTCTATTATAAACGTTGGTGTTTCCGGTCCCGGTGTTGTAAGTTCGGCAATACGTCGTGCAGGAGATTGCAGTTTGAGCGAGCTTGCTGAAGTTATTAAAAAGCAATCCTTCAAAATAACCCGTGTCGGTCAGCTTGTTGCGAGAGAAGCTTCTAACAGACTTGGTATACCTTTCGGTATAGTCGACCTTTCCCTTGCTCCTACTCCTGCAATCGGCGACTCTGTTGCAGATATTCTCGAAACGATGGGACTTGAAACCTGCGGTGCTCACGGCACGACAGCAGCTTTGGCAATGCTTAACGATGCCGTCAAAAAGGGCGGAGTTATGGCTTCTTCTCACGTTGGCGGTCTTTCCGGTGCTTTTATTCCCGTTTCGGAAGATGCAGGTATGATAAGTGCCGTTGAAAAGGGTGTTCTTTCTATTGAAAAGCTTGAAGCGATGACTGCGGTTTGCTCGGTCGGTCTCGATATGATAGCAGTTCCCGGTGATACAAGCGAGGCTGTTATTTGCGGTATAATCGCAGACGAAATTTCTATCGGCGTTGCAAACACAAAGACAACTGCTGTCAGAATAATCCCCGCATACGGAAAGAACGTTGGTGATTCCGTTGATTTCGGCGGACTTTTGGGTACTGCTCCGATCATGAATCTTCGTTCGGAATCTCCCGAGATATTCATAAACCGAGGCGGCAGAATCCCTGCTCCCATACATAGCTTGAAAAACTAAATTCAATTTTTGAGGATAAATTTATGAACGAGAAATTTTATGTAACAACAGCTATTGCGTATACGTCGAAGAAACCTCATATCGGAAACGTTTATGAGGCTGTTCTTACCGATGCTATCGCAAGATATAAAAGATTGCGTGGCTTTGACGTATTCTTCCTTACGGGTACCGACGAGCACGGTCAAAAGATACAGCAGGAAGCAGAAAAAGCCGGCATTACGCCCCAAGCATACGTTGACAACGTCGCAGGTGAAATTAAAGACATTTGGGATATGTTCAACATCAGCTATGACAAATTTATAAGAACCACAGACGAAGATCACGTTAAATGCGTTCAGAAGATTTTCAAAAAGCTTTACGAAAAAGGCGATATCTATAAGGGTTCTTATGAAGGCAATTACTGCACTCCCTGTGAATCGTTCTGGACCGACACACAGCTGAAGGACGGCTGCTGTCCCGACTGCGGCCGTGAATGCAAAAAAGCAAGCGAAGAAGCCTATTTCTTGCGTCTTTCGAAATATGCCGACAGACTTGTTGAATATTACAACAGCCACGATGAATTTATCACTCCCGTTTCGAGAAAGAACGAAATGATAAACAACTTTATCAAACCCGGTCTTCAGGATCTTTGTGTTTCGAGAACAAGCTTTTCTTGGGGTATTCCCGTTGAGTTCGATCCCGGTCACGTTGTATACGTTTGGTTGGATGCGCTTTCCAACTATATCACCGCTATCGGATATGACCCCGAAGGAGATTCTACCGAACAGTTCAACAAGCTTTGGCCCGCAGATCTGCAGGTTATCGGTAAGGATATTGTACGTTTCCACACTATCTATTGGCCTATAATCCTTATGGGACTTGACCTTCCCCTTCCCAAGCAGGTTCT
The DNA here is from genome assembly GCA_045536935.1 of Eubacteriales bacterium. Classification (GTDB taxonomy): domain Bacteria; phylum Bacillota; class Clostridia; order Oscillospirales; family CAG-382; genus Coliplasma. Next base: position 53,979 of record JAZSOO010000012.1, read on the forward strand.
CGGTCATCCTTGGCTTCTCTTCGGCGAGGATAAGATGAGTAAATCCAAGGGTAACGTTATTTACGGTGACGAGCTTATCAAAGAATTCGGCTTGGACGTCGTAAGACATTATCTCCTTGCCGAAATGGGTTATTTCAACGACGGCAGCATCACCTATGAAAACCTTATCAAGCGCACCAACGGTGACCTTGCAAACACGCTCGGCAACCTTGTTTCCCGTACGGGTGCTATGATAAAGCAATATTTCGGCGGTATTATCCCCGAAAACAACGGCAATGACGATGAATTTGCAATTTCTTTGAAGAATGCTGTAATAAACGGCATTAAAGAAACCGCAGACAAGTTTGACAATTATCTTATTGCCGATGCAGACGCTTCTATCTTCAACACTCTCAAGGCTTGCAATAAGTATATCGACGAAACAACACCTTGGGTTCTTGCAAAAGACCCCGAAAAGAAAGAAGAGCTTGCAAACGTTCTTTCCAACCTTGTTGAAAGCATTAGAATCTGCAACCTTCTTATTGCACCTCTTATGCCCGAAACAGCGGAAAAGATCAATGCGATCTTCGGTGTACCTTCCGTTGATTTCGATTCCGCTTGTGAATATAAATACCCCTGCACGGGCAACGAATTGGGCGAAATTCCGATACTCTTTGCAAGAATCGACGAAAAGAAGTTCTTCGCAGAATTCGAAAAGAAGCAGGCTGAATTGAAAAAAGCAGCTAAAAAAGCTGAAAAGAAAGAAGAAAAGAAAGAAGAAGAACCCCAAATAATCGGTATCGAGGATTTTGCAAAGATAGATCTTCGTGTCGGTCTTATCAAGGAATGTGTAAAGGCTGAAAACAGCGATAAATTGCTTGTTCTTCAGGTTGATATGGGTTCTGAGATCCGTCAGGTCGTTTCGGGTATCGCTAAATATTATGCTCCCGATGAGCTTATCGGCAAAAAGGTCGTTGTGGTTTCTAATCTCAAGAGCGTTAAGCTTCGTGGTATTGAAAGCAACGGTATGATTCTTGCCGCTGACACCGAAAACGGCGTTAAGGTTCTTTTTGCCGATGAAAACGCAAATCCCGGAAGCAAGGTTAGATAAATGATCGACATTCACGCACATTATGACGATGACGCTTTTGATTCTGACAGGGACGAACTTTTAGCTTCCCTTTTCGCAGAAAAAGACGTTTCGGCAATCATTAATGCAGGCTGTAATATTGAAACGTCGCTGTTTTCGATAAAGCTTGCGGAAAAATATCCTAACGTTTATGCCGCAGTCGGTTTTCATCCTCAAGAGGTTTTGAACTTTAAGGACGAAGACCTTGAAACGATAAGATCGATGCTCTCTCACCCAAAGGTCGTTGCCGTTGGCGAGATCGGTCTTGACTATCATTACGGTACGGAGCACAAGGAAGAACAAAAGGCTCTTTTCAGAAAACAGCTTGAGCTTGCAATAGAGACGGATATGCCCGTAGTTATACACGAACGTGATTGCGTTAAGGATTGCCTTGACATCGTTTTTGATTATGACGTAAGAGGCGTATTTCACGCATTCTCGGGTAGCAAGGAAACGGCGAAACTATTGCTTGACCGAGGTTGGTATATTTCTTTCCCCGGAACGGTAACCTTTAAAAACGCTAAATTTCCCGTCGAAAATGCTTTGTTCGTTCCTGAAGATAGGATCCTTACCGAAACAGATTCTCCCTATCTTACGGCGCATCCCTTTAGAGGAAAACGTAACGATTCCGGCTTTATGAAATATACTCTTGAAAAGATCGCAGAAATTAGAGGAACTGATTTTGAACACATCGAACGAATCACAGAAGAAAATGCAAAACGGCTATTTGGGTTCTAAATTCAGAACGCTTACTTTTGCTTACCGTGTTGGCAACGGCATTTATATAAACCTTACCAACAGATGCACGAATGATTGCACTTTTTGCCTTCGCAACAACGGCGAAACTGCATACGGGAGCGACAGCCTTTGGCTTGAGCGTGAACCTACGGTACAAGAAGTTATAGACGCTGTCGACGGTTTGTTTTTCGACGAATGCGATTCTTTCGTATTTTGCGGATTCGGTGAGCCGACCTGCAGGTTCGATGCACTAATTGAAGTTGCAAAGCTTTTAAAGCAGAAATATACTTTGCCTATTCGTCTTAACACGAACGGTCAGGCAGACCTTATTACAAACAGCAATTCCGCCAAACGTTTGGAAGGCCTGATCGACAGCGTTTCTATCAGCCTTAACAGTGCAAACGAAGATGATTATGACGCACTCTGTCACCCCGTTTTCGGTAAGAAGGCATACGATGCAATGTTCGATTTCGGCAAGAATTGCGTGGGCGTTATACCGACCGTGATTTTCTCGGTCGTAGAGGACACTTTAAGCGAAGAAGATATTGAAAAATGCAGAGAAAAAGTAGAATCTATCGGTGCAAGATTACGTGTTCGGAAATTTATTAGCGAAAATGACAAAAACCCTGAGGAAAAATAAGGGCTTTTTGAAAAATCTCACACTTGTAATTTTTCACCATTAGGTATAAACTATCTTATGGTGAAATAAATAAAAATAACGGAGGACTACCACAATGTCTGTAAAAGTTGCTATTAACGGCTTTGGCCGTATCGGTCGTCTTGCATTCCGCCAGATGGCTGACGCTGAAGGCTATGAAGTTGTTGCAATCAACGACCTCACCAGCCCCAAGATGCTCGCTCACCTTCTCAAGTATGACACCGCTCAGGGCGGTTTCTGCGGCAAGTTGGGCACCACTCCCGCACACACCGTTGATTACACTGATGACTCCATCATCGTTGACGGTAAGGAAATCAAGATCTACGCTGAAAAAGATGCTGTAAACTGCCCTTGGGGTGCTCTTGATGTCGATGTTGTTCTTGAATGCACCGGCTTCTACACCTCTAAGGAAAAGGCTTCTGCACACATCACTGCAGGCGCTAAGAAGGTTGTTATCTCTGCACCCGCAGGCAACGATCTTCCCACCATCGTTTACAACGTAAACAACAACACCCTTACCGCTGAAGATACTATCATTTCTGCAGCTTCCTGCACCACCAACTGCCTCGCTCCTATGGCTAAGGCTCTTAACGATTACGCTGCTATCCAGAGCGGTATCATGACCACCGTTCACGCTTACACCGGCGACCAGATGATCCTCGACGGTCCTCAGAGAAAGGGCGACCTCAGAAGATCCAGAGCAGGCGCAGTTAACATCGTTCCTAACAGCACCGGCGCTGCAAAAGCAATCGGTCTTGTTATCCCCGAACTTAACGGCAAGCTCATCGGCTCTGCTCAGCGTATCCCCACTCCTACCGGATCTACCACCATCCTTATCGCTGTTGTTAAGGGTGCTGATATCACCAAGGACGGCATCAACGCTGCTATGAAGGCTGCTGCTACCGAATCCTTCGGTTACTCTGATGAAGAACTCGTTTCTTCCGGTATCATCGGTATGACCTACGGTTCTCTCTTCGATGCTACCCAGACCATGGTTTCCAAGGTTGACGACGATACCTATCAGGTACAGGTAGTTTCTTGGTACGACAACGAAAACTCCTACGTTTCTCAGATGGTTCGTACCATTAAGTACTTCGCTGAACTCGCTTAATTGCGGTTTAATTGAAAAACGGACGCTTAACAGCGTCCGTTTTTTGTTTTGTTTAATCCCATTCATATACCTTTTTTTTGATAACGTTGTATTTATTACACCTTATAATATCCGCCCTATCAATCTTTATAGCGGTTAAATGGGTCGTAATTGCGTCAAAACCAAAATCGTAAGTTACTTCTTCGTATTCAAGAATTAGAGTTTTATCATCGATATAGGCGTTGCCGATCCTATATACAATATCACTCGAGGCGGCTTCGAACACGGCTAAAATATAGACCGATTTTACAAAGTCAGTTGATGACCAAGCTTCAAGCTTTTCAATATCTTCGGTATCAAAATGGTTCTCTGCGTTAGATAATAACAAATCAAGATCTCGCTTGCTGTCAACTATATACAACAATTGCGTCCCCGAATGTTTGTTTAGGTTAAAATCGCTGTTTTCAGCAAGCAGAGAATTGTCAGCAGAAAAGTTCGCCGACATTGTCCACATATCATAAAATGCTTCATATTCTAAATCGTTATTTACAGGAGGGTCCGGGTTGGGATTTGGTAAACACACCGTTGTCTGCTTAACGTTATATTTAGCACAGTTTGAAATATCTTCCCTATCAACTTTCATAACGGCTAAATGAGTAGTAAAAGCCGGTGAAATAAATTGACCGTCATAATATACGACTTCATATTGAATCGTTAACGTATCATCTAACAAATATGCTTCACCAACTCTATAATCAGGGCCTAAATTCGGTTCAACAAAAATATTAATGAGATATGCAGATTTTGTAAAATCTGTTGAAGACAAGCTTTTAACTGTTACAACATCTTCATCATTAAAATGATCTTGAACATAAGATAACAAAGAATTATAGTCTTGCTTGCTGTCGATTACATATAAATTTTGTGTTCCCGAAATTCCGGCAAGAGAAAAATCACTGTGTTCCGCAAGTAAAGAATCGTTCAAAGCATCAAATCTTCCCATCCTAGTAAAATCATAGTAAGATTCATACTCCAAATTAATTTTTACAGGTTGAACGGGTTCGGGTTCTTCGGACGGTTCTCTTGAAGGTTCATCAGAAGGCTCTCGTGAAGGTTCGTCAGAAGGCTCTTGTGAAGGTTCCTGCGAGGGTTCTTCTGAAGGTTCTTTGGAAGGTTCTTCCGAAGGTTCTTGTGAAGGTTCTTCCGAAGGTTCTTGTGAGGGTTCTAAGGACGGCTCTTGCGAAGGTTCGTCAGACGGTTCTTCAGAAGGTTCGCTTGAAGATTCATCAAAAGGTTCATTTGAAACGTCCGGTTTTTCAGACTCTTCGGATTCTTCGGAGCTTTCGTCTTTATCGTCAGATTCCGAAGGCTCTTCCGAATATTCAACGTCGCCCGTTATTTCTTCAAGTGATACGCTGTAGTTTTTGCAATTTTCTATATCTGCTCTATTGATTTGAAGAGCGGTGATAATTCCGTATTCAGCGGCTAATTGTTCAAATTCGATTGCTTCGAAAACATAGTCGAGAATTAACGTTTCGTTATAGAAATAGGATTCTTTTATTGAATAAGCATATCCAGATGCAGGACATAAGAAAACATTAACAAGATAAATCGACTTTTCAAAATCCGTGTTTTTCCATTCTGTTACTTTTGAGGTTGCACCATCAAAAAAACTGTTCCCCATATCAGATAAAAGCAAATCGCAATCATCTGTGCTGTCTATTATATAAAGCCTATGCGTATCTTCGTTTCCTACAAGAGAAAAACTGCTATTTTCCGCTAACAAGGAATCATTCGGTGTAAAAGGAGAACTCATTGACCATAATTCATAAAAGGCTTCGTAATTCAAATCAATTCTTTTCGGCTCGTCAGATTGTGATTCTTCGGAAGATTCATTACTTACTTCATCTGACGCTGTTACCGATATATCGGAAGAAGAATCGGACGATTCTTGATTTTCATTTTCCGATACTTGACTTGATAGGAACATAACAGCTACAATACTAACGATTATTATAGCCGCTATTATTATCCAAAGAACGGGCTTTTTATAGTTTAAAGTGTTTTTTACTCTCTCCTTCAAGCCTATCTCACCGAACGCAACGGGACAAGCGGTAATCAGACTGCGTTTAACTCCGCATTCAACCAATGCCAATGCATAAATTTTACGCATATCGGCGTCCATATCTTTAACTACCTTTTCGTCGCAAGCACATTCGATATCCTTGCAGAGCATTATATAGGCTATCCAAACAAGCGGATTGAACCAATATACGGAAAGTATTGCATAGCCAAAGGGTTTTATCAAATGGTCGCCACGCTTTAGATGGGCACGTTCGTGGGATATTATGTATTCTTCGGATTCCTCCGAAAGACCGAAGGGCAAATATATCCTCGGACGGAACAAACCTAAAATAAACGGCGAGCCGACATATTCACTTCTTCTTATATCCGAACCTTCGGCGATAAATGCTGATACACGTCTGCGAAGCAAAATATACTGAACAACAGCATATACCAACATAGCCGAAACACCGCATATCCAAACGATACTTGCAGTATCGGCAAAGGTGCGTATCGGATTTACGGTTTCTGTATTATTTGACGTATTGGTTACTGTTTCTTTAATATATGTATTTGCGTTACTGTCAATAACGTCGATACCGCTTTGAATATAATTAGGTTTCTTTTCGGGAACGGTATTTTCGGGTGAAACGGGATTTTTGATTGACGTATCCGTAATAGGTTTATCTTGAGCATTAACGTCGAGCACGGGGGTCTCTTCGGGTGTAACGGGACTTTGTGATATTTCCGAATAGACCGCTTCGGTATTAAAGGTCTGTACGCTCGGAACAAGGCTTATAGTGCTTTCAAACGAAAACGGTATAATAAGCCTTACCCCTACCACAGCCCAAAGAAGGCAAGAAACCCATTTCGGCGCTTTTTTGAATATTAATAAACGCAAGAGAAGAACTGCGGCGATAAGCCAGCTTGCAGCAATGCTGAGATTTAATACATCAAGAAACAGCTTTGACATATTATTCACCTCCACGTTCGATTATCCTTTGTATCTCTGCAAGATCCTTTTCCGAAATTTTCTGACGTTTTGCGAAAGCCGCAATAAACGCAGGCAACGAGCCCTCAAAACGCTTTTCAAGCATCTCGTCAAGCTCGGAAAGCTGAACGTCGTCTTTGGATACAAGAGAACGAACGACAGAATTTTCGTTCACAAGCACTCCTCTTTCGCCAAGACGCTTTATAACCGTATAAGTCGTTGTGCGGGACCATTCAAGCTTTTCTTTGCAGATTTTTGCGAGTTCTGCCGCAGATATGGGCTCGTTCTCCCATAAGATAAGGCAAAATCTATATTCACTTTCGAAAACCTTTGGTGTTTTATTCATTTTGTAGCCTCCCCAATTCGTCTAATGTATTCGACATATATAGTCTACCGTATTAGACATTGTTTGTCAATAGGATTTTATAAAAAAAGAAATACCGAGTTTAAAATTCGGTATTTCCTCATTTGAAGTATTATTATTTAAAATTCATTAAGATCAAATCCGTAGGTCTTTGCGGTCAACTCTTGTTGTTCTTTGGTTATCGTATTAACCGCTTCCCGTCCGCTTGAAATTACCTTAAGTTTAATTTCGGCGGCTTTTTCGATTGCGTGAGCAAGACCGAAAGCAGAGGCTATACTATCGCCCGAGGCAAATATACCGTGAAACGACCAAAGTACCGCAGGAAAGCTTTTTATCTTTTCCGCCGTTGCTTTTGCAAGCTCGAGCGTTCCCGGTACTTGAAATCCTACAACGCCGACACCTTGCGGAAATACAAACGCACCTTCGGTCTCACTTTCCCAAAGAGCAGACGAGATTTCTTTATCGTTTTGAGGTATTATATAGGACAGCGCAACTATATTCGCAGGGTGGCAGTGATAAACGGCTCTTCCTGCGTTTTTTTGTTTCATAGCAGAGAGAGACATCAAATGTCCGCAAAACTCGCTTGTAGGGCGTTTTTCGCCCCATACGATACGGTAGGCAGAACCATCGCCGCAAATTTCGCAAATACAAAACTTCTCCGAAGAATTATACTGCATATCGATAAAATAACTGCCGCTTACCGTTGTAAAGATAAACTCGTTTGCCATACCGACAACAACTTCGGGGAGAGAGACCCAATTATCGGTTAAAACAAAATCATCACGTACCGATTCCAGCTCTTCGTTATTAAGCCTTAAAGAAATATTGCCAGCGTTGCGCTCGTGCCAACCCATCTGGCAGCCGTAACCGATAAACCTTAACGCTTCTTTAAAAAATTCGCTTTCTGTTACCTTCATATTACACCTTGATAATGTAATTTTCTTTTCTGGGCTTTGCTTCGGGTGTTTCTGCAGGATAACCGAGGATACAGTTGCCAACACCGTAATATTTATCGTCTATTCCCCATTTTTTCTTTAGTTCCTTACCGAAATCGGTTTCGAAAACCTGCTTTGCACGGTGTATCCAGCAGCTACCGACACCAATGGCAGCGGCGGCGTTCATAAGATTGCCCATCACAAGGCAAGCGTCTTCAAATCCCGTATAAACCTCGCTGTCGGCAAACACTATGACGAGTGTTGTTGCACCGTAAAAGGGTTTTGCGTCTTCCCTGCCAAGTACCTTTGCATTTTCGATCTCAAGCATATCAATAAGTTCTTTATCCTGGGTGGCCACGATAATGGGAGTTTGGCGGTTCATACCTGTGGGGGCATAGGTTCCTGCTTCGAGAATTGAATCAAGCTCGGTTACGGAAATCTGTTCGGGCTTATAGCTTCTAATACTTCTTCGTGTCTTAAGAATATTAATCATAACAAAACCTCTTTCTTTGGAATAAATTGATTATAGCACATTATAACACAAACTATTTCTTTTTTCCATATAATTGTAAAAATATAGTGCAAAACGTTAATTTTAGTGATATAATGTAAAAAACAATTGAGGAGCAAATGATGGAAATCGTATTTTTAACAGCTCTCGGCGTTGGCGGCGCTTCGATCGTCGGCGCAATATTAGGCTTTATTTTCAAAAAAACAACCCATAAATTCAGCGACATCGTACTTTCGTTTGCGGCAGGTGTTATGCTCGCAGCTGCTGTTATCGGGCTTATACTTCCGTCGCTTGAGCACGGCGGTGAATTTTCACTCCTTGTGACGATTGCCGGCGTTTTTTGCGGTGCACTTTGCGTTAACCTTATTGATAAGCTTATCCCCCACCTTCACAGATTAAGCGGTGTTGATCAAGAAGAACACCCCGACGGTCAAAATAGACTTGACAAGGTATTATTATTCGTTATTGCTATTGCAATACACAACATTCCCGAAGGTATTGCGGCAGGCGTGGGCTTTGGAACAGGCAACAACGTTGAAGCTCTTACGATCGCAGGCGGTATTGCTTTGCAGAACATTCCCGAAGGTATGGTTATTATTGCACCTATGCTTTCCGCAGGAATGAGCAACAGGCGAACCTTTGTTATTGCAACGATTGCAGGTGTTGTTGAGGTTGTCGGCACGTTGCTTGGGTATTTTGCAATCACAGTATCTTCGGCAATACTTCCCTTTGCACTTGCGTTTGCAGGCGGTACGATGCTTTACGTTATCAGTGACGAAATGATTCCCGAAACACACGCACACGGAAGTGAGAGAGGTGCTACCTATTCCCTGCTTTTGGGCTTTTGCTTGATGTTGGTGTTGGACGTACTTTTAGGATAGTTGTATAGAGAAAAGGACACCGTAGGGTGTCCTTTTAATATGTATCGCATCTAAATATTGAAAAACATGTTCACTCTAAAATAGTGTCACCTTTTTTCAGAAAATAAAAATAGTCATTGTAGGTATAGTATTCATCGGACTGAGTCTGAAATTCTTCGCATACATTACAATACTGCCGTGATCGTTTTGCACGCTCGTCCTCATCCTCAGTATAAAAGTACAAGTCGCTCTTTTGAGTAATCTGAACGTCTTTTGTGCAGAACACTTCGTTATTATTATCGCCAACAGGACACAAATTACCATGCCTACAAGTTAAGCAGCACTTAAGGATAACGTCTGTCGGCAGTTTCCTTTGTAGGTCGGCAAATGCATCGATCCATAGATAATCACTGCCGTATCCATAGTATTCGTTACCTTCTAATTTGCAAGCAACATCAACTATCGGCGGATATTTTAGTTTCCCATTATGATACACCGGTTCTTCATGACAACCAATAATCAATGGCACCGTGTGGTCGCTATTAGGAGTGTGTAGTACAATATTGTATTTGTATTGTCTATGAAGTTCATACCATGCTTTCTTTTTGTATTCTTCCCAACAGACAGCAACATCATCAAATTCAAATTCAATTTCAAAATAGGGTTCGATACCGCAACCACCAATAGAGCATCTACAATCATCTCCTTTAACAAAGTGAAAAACCTTAATCTCTTCTTTCAGTTCTTCTATTATTCTGCTGATTGCATCTCGACCGTTGTATACTACAATAGGACCTACGGGATACGACACCCCGTCCTCACCGGTTTTCCAAGTTCTTCCCGGCTCATATGTGGCTGAGTTAAAATTTTTGAAGATGATTTCCGCAGAAGCAATTTCCATATCACAATCAGAGGGATTCTGAGGTGTATGCTTGTGAATATTAACCATAGAAGCAGAAATTACCAAATCTACCCCATCATAGCTTACGAATGAAAATTGCGAATCATGGAATTCAAAAAGACTCAAATCATTTTTTATGCAATACTTCATAAAAACCACTCCTTTGATAATATTTTACCACAAATCTTAATGCTTTTCAACACATAAAATCCGACAGAGCTTCTCTTAAAAAGCAAACTTTAACATCAAAAAAAGACACCGTGGGTGTCCTTTTTCTCTATGGGCTATGAAAAAGATGCTTCTGACATTTTTGCGTATGAATTCGAACCCTAGTAAATGATAATGCTTTTCGACTAAAGGGAGAAAAGCTTCATCAGCGCTTCTTCACTATTCACTATTACTTATTACCTAATCGACAAGTTTCGAAAGAGAAGAGTGAAAAGTGAAGTGTTAATAGTGAAAAGGTAAAATCGACAAGCTTCTGTCGAAACTTGTCGATTTTTGGTGCGGGTAACAGGGGTCGAACCTGCACAGCCTTGCGACCATTAGAACCTGAATCTAACGCGTCTGCCAATTCCGCCATACCCGCATATTTTGATGCATACAACATCTTTTGCATTTTAGCCTATATTCCCTCTTTTGTCAAGGGGATTGTTTTTCAAAATCACCCCAAGAAGTCTCACGACTTCTTGGGGACCCCGACAATAAAGGGTTCTGCACCGAAAAGAGCAGAACCCTAATTTAATTTGACGATATTAGACTATCAACATAGTTTTGCATTTCTTGTTTTGAATGCATTGAATGTGTGCCGTTTATTATTTCCTGTTGTTTTTCTTTAGGCATTTTTGCGAATTTTTCCATTGCTTCGGGACGTTGCGCCAACGCCATTCCTAAGCCTAAAGGAATTTCTTTTATATCCATTTTATCCTCCCTTTTCAATTTTATATTTTGAATTCGAAAGGATATGTATTCTTACTTTTATTTTTTGGAAGAAAATTCTACAACAGATAACATTTTTAATCGTCGAGCATTTCGCTCAACGCCGTCAAAATACCGATCTTTCCGCTTTCGTAGGTCAAACCGCCCTGAAGATAGACCAAATACGGTTCACGGAGGGGTGCATCTGCAGAAAGTTCTATCGAGCTACCCTGAGTGAACGCACCTGCCGCCATTACGACAGAATCGTTATATCCCGGCATTTCCCAGCCTTCAGGCACAACAAAGCTATCAACGGGAGAGCCTTTTTGGATCCCCTTGCAGAACTTCAAAACGTTTTCTGCATTATAAAGTCTTATAGTCTGGATTATATCGCTTCTCTTTTCGAGCGAAGGGGGATTACATTCAAAGCCGAGTCTTTCGAAAGCAGCAGCGGCAAAATGAGCCGTTTTGATCGCCTGTGCAGTTATATGAGGTGCGAAGAACAGGCCTTTTATCATCGATTTTGTCGTTCCCATTGAAGCACCTGCTTCAAGACCGATTCCCGGAACGGTCAAACGGTAGGAAGCAAGTTCAACGGCACGTTTTGTTCCGACGATATATCCGCCCGTTTCGGCAATACCGCCGCCTGCATTTTTGATAAGCGAGCCAACGAGAAGGTCGCCTTTCGGCTCTTCGGTTTCGGTAAACTCGCCGTAGCAGTTATCAACGACAAGGTAAACACCCTCAAATTCTCTTACAAGGTCGAAAAGCTCGTTTATCTCGGCAACGGTCAAGGTTCTGCGGTCACCGTAGCCTTTTGAGCGTTGCACGAACACAACCTTGACGGTTTTGTCGGTTTTAAGGTAGTTACGGATTGCATCAAGGTCGAGAGTTTTATTGTCAACAAGAGGGATCTCGCTGTATTTGATTCCGTATTCGATAAGAGAGCCCTCGCCGTTTTTATAGCTATCGCCAAGACCGATTATGTTATCAAGGGTATCATAGGGTTTTCCGCTTACCGAAAGAAGCGTATCGTTTGGGCGAAGGACGCCGTACAATGCGATTGCAAGCGCATGAGTGCCCGAGATTATCTGCGAACGTGCAAATCCTGCTTCACAGCCAAAGGCTTCTGCAAACATCTTATCGCAAAGGTCTCTGCCGTCATCGTTATAGCCGTAACCGCAGGTTGAATTGAAATGTCTGTCGGAAAGGTGGTTTTCACGGAAAACCGAGAGAACCTTTTCCGTATTTTTTAATGCTATTCTGTCAACCTCCGCAAACACCGATGAAAGTGATTTTTCACTTTCTTCGGCAAGCGAAAGTATTTTTTCGTTGAACATATTTGATTATCCTTTTAAGATTTCTTATTCTGCACCGTTTTCGATGAATGCAATAAGAAGGTCGGTACATGCCTTCAAGTCATCGGCATCAATTGTTTCTACGGGTGTATGAACGTAACGTGTAGGTAGTGAAATACAGCAAGCGTGGCTGCCCGAGCCTGCAATCTGCATTGCAGAAGTATCGGTACCGCCTGCGAGAAGGACCTCGTACTGATATTTAATACCTTTTTCTTCCGCAAGATCGGTCAAGCGGTCAACAAGCTTTCTTGAGCAGATCACAGAGCTATCCTTAATCTTAATTGCCGCACCTTCGCCCAATTTGACGGTCAAATGGTTGGGATTTCCGCAAGCGGGAGCAGGAGTTACGTCGAGAGCAATTGAATAATCGGGCATAACGGTAAACGAGCTGGGTTTTGCACCACGGCAACCGACTTCTTCCTGAACGGTGAAGACAAAATAGGTATCGTATGCGGGCGTTTTGCAATTCAAAGCAGAATATGCGGAGATCGCACAGCAAACTCTATCGTCAAAAGCTTTGGAAGAATATCTTTTGTTCGAAAGCTTTTTAAAATAGGGAGAAATTGCACAAACGTCGCCGATCTTCACCTTAAGTTTTGCTTTTGATGCGTTCGAAGCGCCAACATCAACGAAAAGCTTGTTATTAGCAACCTCAGAGAGTTTTGTTCCGTCTTCAACAACGAGCAAGCCGACGGTTCCGTTTTGAAATCTTACTTCGTTATAGCACGATGCAACCGGGTTTATGCCGCCGATAGGAGCAACACGGATCATTCCGCTTTCTTCGATATTCGTTACCATAAAGCCGATCTCATCCATGTGGGACGCTATCATAAGCTTTTTGGAGGAGTCTTTACCCTTTTTATATGCAATTACGTTACCGACGGGATCGATAGTAATTTCATCGCAAACATCTTTAAGGTCTTCGGATATAATTTCTGCAAGTTTGGTTTCGTAACCCGAAACGGAAAAAGCGTTTTGATATTTTATAATCAAATTTATCATTATTCAAAGCTCCTTTCATTAATGGCGGCGGCAAGCTGATAAACTGCTTCCATATCGCTCATAGCAAGCACGTTTGAAGCGGAATGGATATACCTTGCAGGTGCACTTATTGCCAAAACTCTTGCGCCGGAAGCCGAACGCTGATAAACGCCTGCTTCGTTACCGCCTGCAACGACGTTTTTATACTGCCATTTGATATTCTTTTCTTCTGCGGTTTCAACGGCAAGTTCAAGAAGGGTTTGGTCGTAGATCGTACTTCTGTCCATTATGGAAAGTACGGCACCTTCTCCGACAGAACAAGCAGATTTTGACTTTGGTACTCCTAAAATATCACCTGCGGTTGTTGCCTCAAGGGCAATCACAATATCGGGACGGAGATTATGAGCCACAGCTTTTGCGCCGTCACAGCCTACTTCTTCGCAGGTGTTAAAAGCAAAATACGTATCATATTCAAATTCGCTGTTTATTATTTTGACGAGTGCGGCACAGCCGAAGCGGTCGTCAAGAGCCTTTGAACGGACAAGTCCGTCACCAAACTCTTCGTAATTGGGCTCGAAAACAGCACAATCGCCGATATTGATATATTTTTGGGCTTCTTCCCTGCTTGTTGCGCCAATGTCAATATGCATTTCGCTTATAGGCTCGCATTTACCACGTTCTTCAAGAGTCTGCATATGGATTGCTTTTGAAGCAACAACGGCAGGAATATTGCTTTCGCAAAATACAAGTCTTCTTCCGCTGACCACTCTGCGGTCTATACCGCCGACGGAATCGAACCAAGCATAGCCGTCCTCGTCGATATATTTGACCATAAATCCGACTTCATCGGTATGTGCGGAGAACAAGACCTTTTTGTTTCTTCTGTTTTTACCTTTTTTAAAAACGATAAGGTTTCCGTTGGCGTCTATTGAATATTCTGCGCCCGAGTCCTTAATATCTTCGATAATAGCTTCACGGACGGCATCCTCCATACCCGAAGGGCCGAGAAGATCACAATATTTCTTAATTAAATCTTTCAAATCGCCACCGCCTTATCAAAGAGATCTCAAAACCGCAGAAACAAGCTTTGCGGTTGAAAGAGCATCGTTCATATTGACTATTTCGCTCATTGTGTGCATATTTTTGAGAGGTATAGACATAAGCAAAACGGGTATACCGTTTCTCGTTGTCTGTACGGCATTCGAATTTGTTCCCGTTCTTCCGGGGGCAGCGGAAAGCTGATAGGGTATTCCCTCTTTTTCAGCAACGGAAACCGCATATTTTGTAAACGCACGGTTTGTTTGAGGAGAGAAACAGATATCGGGTCCGTTGCCTGCCTTTGTGCCCTCACGGGTCTTGGGTGCGCCGGGGACAAACGCATGGGTCACGTCAATAACTATCGCTTTATCGGGATCCAAGCGGTATGCAGTCGTCATTGCGCCCTTATAGCCCGTTTCTTCGTTGCCGGAGAACTGAAAAGCAACGTCAACGTTAAGAGATTTCTTATCAAGCATCATTAATGCACGCAAGATTGCAGCACCGCAAAGTCTATCGTCGAACCCTGCGCCTGCGAGGTTATCGCCGATAAGTTTTTGAAGCTTACAAGGAAATCCTACGGGAGTTCCGACACGAACGATCTTTTTGAGTTCATCAAGCGGAAGACCCGTATCAATACAAAGGTCGGCAACGGTGAGCTTCTTTTCGCTTTCACCGGGTTCTTGAAGATGAGGCGGTTTAGAAGCAAATATACCTTTTATGGTTTCCTTGCCGTATATATTAACTTCGGTTGCGGAAAGGATCTTTGCGGCAATACCGCCTATCGGAGCAACACGAAGGAATCCGCCTTCGCATATTTCTGTTACGACAAAACCAACGGTATCGAGATGTGCATCGCAGAGTATTAACGGAGCATCTTTTTTACCGCAACGCATTATGCCGTAAAAGCTTCCGACAGAGGTTGTTCCTATTTCATCGAAAATATTTAACGAGCTTATATATTCTTTTAAACCCTCAAATGCCATATCTTCAAAGCCCGAAACACCGGGATATGAAGTTAGGTTTTCTATCAAGCCATAAAGCTTTTCCATAAACGCCTCCTGAATTTATAGTTTATTAACGATATCTTTAAATATATTTCCACGTTCCGCAAAATTTTTAAACATATCAAAGCTTGCAGAAGCAGGCGTCAATACCACGTTATCACCTGCGACAGCTTTTTCCTTTGCCATATTAACGGCAACGTTAAAATCATCGGCAAATGCATATTCCGTAAAGCCTATACTATCTAAAACAGCGGCGATCTTCTTTGAGGTTGCACCGCAAAGAACGGCATATTTAACCTTGCGTGAGAATACGTCCGCTAACGGTTCATAAGGAATATTTTTATCATATCCGCCCGAGATCGCAATTACTTTTTCCTTGAACGATTCCAAGCAGGCTTTTGTACGGGAAGGGCTTGAATCTATCGAGGAATTATAGTATTTAACTCCGTCTACCTCACGGACAAATTCTATTCTATGTTCAACACCGCCGAATTCGGATGCAACTTTTTTAAGTATTTCGGGAGTGACAAAATCTTTCACTGCGGTATATGCTTCGGAATAATTATACCTGTTATGACGGCCTACGATCTTAATATCGTCATCTGCAACAAGAAGTTCACCGTTTGAATATATACCGTTACCGTTAAAATAAACGTCTGCATCGGTCGTTTTACCCGATATTGTACGAACACTGCCTTTTGCTTCTTTAATAAACGAACGGCAATATTCATCATCGTTATTCAAAACGAGAAGTGAATCTTTATTCTGGAAATTAAATATGTTTTTCTTCGATACTACGTATTCATTCATATCTGTATGCCAATCAAGATGGTTTGGCGCAACGTTTGTTATGACTGCAATATCGGGGCTTTTTGCAAGCTTCATAAGCTGGAAAGAAGAAAGCTCTACAACAGCAAAATCATCAGGTCTTATCTCATCAAGCGTTGAAAAGAGGTTGATGCCGATATTACCGCCGAGCCAAACCTTTTTCCCTGATGCTTCAAGCAATTTTGCAATAAGTGTTGTAGTGGTAGTCTTACCGTCACTTCCGGTAACGGCAATAGTCTTGCAAGGGCAAAGGTTGAAAAACTCTTCCATTTCGCTTGTGACCTTCGTACCGTTTTTACGGGCAATTTCAATACCTTCAAGGTCGGGTCTGACGGCAGGAGAAAGGAACAACAGAGTTTCGTCTATACCTTCAAGATAGTTTTCGCCTTTTATGAATTCAACGCCTTTTTCTAAAAGCTCGTTATAAAAATCTCTTCCCGAAAGGTCATTCTTATCACGAACGATACATTTTGCACCTGCGGAAATAAAACGCTGTATGACAGGCAGGTTCGAAACACCCATTCCCACAAAGCCTATCTTCTTGTTATTATATTCGGACAAATATTTTTCAAGCATGGAGAAGCCCTCCCATTTATTACTAACTAATATATTATATATCTACAAGGAAAATTTATCAAGTGATTTTAATTTATTTGACAAA
Source organism: Eubacteriales bacterium (assembly GCA_045536935.1). Classification (GTDB taxonomy): domain Bacteria; phylum Bacillota; class Clostridia; order Oscillospirales; family CAG-382; genus Coliplasma. Next base: position 70,987 of record JAZSOO010000012.1, read on the forward strand.
ATAAAACGAATATGTTACAATTCCAAGGCGACCGTTCTAAACAATCGCGCGGTACCATGACGAAAGTCCGTACCGTGAGGAAAGTCCGAGCTCCACAGAGCAGGATAACAGATAACATCTGCCGAAGGCGACTTTAGGGCCAGTGCAACAGAAATATACCGCCAAGCTTGACTTGGTAAGGATGGAAAGGCGAGGTAAGAGCTCACCGGTGCATTGGAGACAATGCAGCCATGTAAACCCTATCCGGAGCAACACCGTGGCGGGGGCGATAATGCTTGCTCGGCAGCCCCTATGGAGGTGGCAAAGAGGTCTGCGGCAACGCAGATCCAAGATAGATGATTGTTCACGACAGAACTCGGCTTATAGGAACGTGTCGCTTCTTTCTTAAACAAAGGATATTGCAAACTTTATTTGCAGTATCCTTTCCTTTTTTGCCTTAATTTTCCTTGACATAATATTGATTAGTGTATATAATATATTGTGTAAAGTAATAGTAAGGAGAACAGCTCCATTGATTCTACAGCTTGAACAGGCAAAATTATCGCTTTCCGATCTTTGCGACGGCATAAAGGATCTCGGCGTTTCAATCGGTTTTGAAACACTTAAGACCGAAGTCGAAGAACTTGAAAACAAAACTGCAGAAGCAGGTTTTTGGGACAAACCCGAGCAATCGCAGGCGGTATTAAAACAATTAAAACATAAAAAAGGTACTCTCGAACGTTATCTTGCCCTTAAACGCAGTTTTGATGACGTTGAAACACTTATCGATATTGCTATCGAAGAAGACGACGAAAGCATCGTTGACGAGGTTCTCGGCGATCTTGAAGCCGTTAAGAAGGAATACGAAAGACAGAAGATCGAAATCCTTCTTTCGGGTGAATACGACGGAAACAACGCAATCGTTTCAATTCACCCCGGCGCAGGCGGTACTGAAGCTCAGGACGGGGCACAGATGCTCTACAGAATGTACCAGCACTACGCAGAAAAGAGAGGCTTCAAATTCAAGGTTCTCGACTATCTCGACGGTGATGAAGCAGGTATAAAAAGTGTTTCCTTCCTTGTTGAAGGTGAAAACGCATACGGATACCTTAAGAGTGAATCGGGCGTTCACAGACTTGTTCGTGTTTCTCCTTTTGATTCCAGCGGAAGACGTCACACGTCGTTCGCTTCGGTTGAAGTTCTTCCCGAATTTAACGACGAGATGACGATTGAGATCAACGAAGCAGACCTTAAGATAGATGCACACCGTTCGAGCGGTGCCGGCGGTCAGCACGTCAACAAGACCGACTCGGCAATTCGTATTACACATATCCCGACGGGTATCGTTGTTGGTTGTCAGACCGAGCGAAGCCAGGTTCAGAACCGTGAGACCGCCATGAGAATGCTTAAGAGTAAGCTCTTGGAAATCAAGGAAAGAGAGCATCTTGAGCGTATTGAAGACATAACTGGCACGAAAATGAACATCGAATGGGGCAGTCAGATCAGGTCTTACGTCTTTATGCCCTACACGCTCGTTAAGGACAACAGAACAAACTGTGAAACGGGCAACATACAAGCCGTTATGGACGGCGATATTGACGAATTTGTCAACGAATATCTAAAAATGATTTGCAATAAATAATTTACGGAGGATTTTATCATGAAAAAATTCAGACCTATTTTGGGTATATCCCTTCTCGTTCAATCCATCACCTTCTTTGTTCTCTATCTTGTGAACGTTGAAAAGAAGAAGAATCTTGCAAAGGCTTTTGCTGCATTTGCGGCAATCGGCGGTGTTTCCGGTGCTGTATTGCTTTATGCCGAATACAAGGAACGCAAAATGCTTAAAGATTTCGATGCTGAAGAATACTATGACGATTTTGATGAATTCCTCGATGATCTTGACGATATTGACGTATCCGAGGACGACATCGCTTGTTCTTTCGAAAACACCGAAGAATAATTAAGCAGAAATATTTTTAACAGGCTGTCGCAGTTTATTGCGACAGCCTCTTATATACGAAAGGATGTTATAAACTATGGCAAAGGGCGCACTTTCGGTCGATACCGAGCATCTATTCCCTATTATTAAAAAATGGCTTTATTCCGAAAAAGATATTTTTATACGTGAAGTTATCTCCAACGCTTGCGACGCTATCACAAAGCACAAGCGACTTATTTCACTTGGAGAAACTATTGACGACGAAACAAACTACAAAATAACCGTTTCCGCCGATAAGGACAATCGAACCATTACCGTTAAGGACAACGGTATCGGTATGAACGCAGAAGAGGTTCAGAAATATATCAACAACATTGCTCTTTCGGGCGCAGTTGAGTTTATTTCCAAATACGAAGGCGAAAGCAAAAGCGGTATTATCGGTCATTTCGGTTTGGGCTTCTATTCGATGTTTATTATTGCCGAAAAGGTTGAAATGTTCACACGTTCCTACAAGGGCGGCGACGGTGTTCATTGGATATGCGACGCCAACGGTAATTTTGAAAGTGCACCCTGCGAACGTGACGGTCACGGCACTGAAATTATAATGCACGTTGCCGACGACGAGCTATCCTATCTTGACAACGAAAAGATCCGAACCATTCTTTCAAGATACTGTGCGTTTATGCCCTATGATATTGCTCTCAAAGACGGCGAAAACGAAGAAATCGTAAACGACACAAACCCTATCTGGCAACGCAACCCTCAGGACGTTACCGAAGAACAATACAACGAATTTTACAAAAAGGTTTTCGACGATTATGACGATCCGTTGTTTACCGTTCACATCGTTGCAGACTATCCTCTTAATTTTAAAGGTGTTTTGTTTATTCCCAAGCGCAAAAAGGGATATGATTCCACCGAAAGCGAAATTAAGCTTTTCTACAATTCTGTTTTTGTTGCAGACAACATCAAAGAAGCTTGTCCCGAGAATCTTGCAAACTTCAAGGGCGTTTTGGACTGTCCGGAATTGCCTCTTAACGTTTCGAGAAGCTATTTGCAGAATGATGCTTATATCCGCAAGATAGCTTCGCATATTTCCAAGAAGGTTGCAGACAAATTCAATCTGCTTTTCAACAACGACCGTGAAAAGCTCCAAAAGAATTGGAAAGAAATGAAGCCCTATTTTGAATATGCTTGTATGCGTGATGAAAAGTTCGGCGACAGAATTCGTAATTCTCTTATCTTTGAAACCGCAAGCGGAGCATTCAAGACTATTCCCGAATATTTAAACAATGCCGAAGAAGGCGTTGTTTATTACACGACCGACAAGGAAGCACAGAGCTATTATCTTGGTTTGTTTGCGGAAAAAGAGAAAGACGTTATCGTATTTGACAGCATCATCGACAGCAGTTTTTCGCAGTATTTTGAAAGCAAAAACGAAAAGATAAAGTTCCGCAGAATCGATTCGGGCTTTGAGCAGGGTGATATCCAAGACAGCGAAAAGCTTGTTTCCCTTTTCAGAAAAGCTTCCCAAAAAGAAGAAATTGCTATCACTTTCACCTCTTTGGGCGAAAACGGAGCAGCCGCTTTGATCTCTCTTCCCGAAGAAAGCAGACGTTTTGCAGATATGATGAAGATGTACAGTCTTTCTTCGGGCAACGAAGCTTTTAAGATGCCCAATTCCGAAGCAATCGTTATTAATATTGACAACCCGATCATCAAGAAGCTTGAAAACGGCGAAGACGAAGACAAAGCTATTCTTACCGCAAAGCATATTTATCTTTCCGCTTTATTGCTTTCAAGAACGCTTACCGCCGATGAAGCAAAAGAATTTGTAAGACTTAATAATATCCTTTTATAAAATCTAAAGGGCGTTACAAATGTAACACCCTTTTTTATTTTCAAATATACTGATTTAATGGAAGGAGGAATGATTCCAATGGCTACGATCATCACGAATCAAGCAAGACTTAATTACAGATATGCCGGCGCAAGAGATATTACAACGGTTTTCTCAAACACCGCTTCCGCTGTTCTTACAGGTCAGCTTGATATTGAAAAAACGTCACTTTCGACAACCTATCGAATCGGTCAAGATATAACCTATTTTATTACCGTTACAAATGAAGGTAACGGAGCTGTTAACGATATCGTTATAACAGACGATCTCGGCACTTATCGAATCGGCAATAACAACTACACGCCCTTAACGTACGTCGGACCGTCGCAGCTTCTTATTAACGGTGTTTTCGATTCACTTATTACACCCGTTATAAGCAACGGAAGAATAGTTTATAATATCGAAAATCTCCCTGCTAATGCAACGGCGCAGATAAGATATATTGTACGTGTTAATGAATTTGCAAACGGCAGTATCTGTTCGCAAATTACGAATACCGCAACTGCTGTTTGCGATTGTATTTGCAACGAGCCGTCAAGCGACAGTCACACTTTAACGTCAGAGTCTTTCGCAGACGTAAGGGTTATTAAATCCATTTGCCCAAATCCCGTTATTTGCGGTGAAGAGGTTAATTTCATTTTTGACATTTACAACTACGGTAACCTTGAGGCTACCGACGTTATTCTTATTGACACCTTCGATCCGCCTATAACCGATATCGAAGTTCGTGTTAACGGTGTTTTGATTCCCGAAAGCGATTATGAATATGAGAACGGTGTGCTTACACTTCCCTCGCCCGACAGTGATTATTCGATAACCGTGCCGCCTGCAACGTCCACGCAAGACCCTCAAACGGGTGTTATAACCGTTGTTCCCGGTAACGTCAGAATTACGGTAAGCGGTAGAATATAACAAATCACCCCGATAATCACCCCGACAAAAAACTACGCTTCTCATAACGGGAAGCGTAGTTGATTTTTATGTAATTTTTTAACCCCAAAGATTTTCGGGATATTCGCCCGCATCTATCTTTGCATTGAGGAATGCCAAGAAATCGGGTTTATCGGTACGGTAGGTAACACCCATCCATTTTGCAGGAGTTTCTACGACCTTGCAATTAAAATCACCGCTTACGATACCTTCATCAATAAGGTTGGTGATATAATATTCACCTGTGATGAGGTCGTTTTCGGGGTTGCGAAGGAAGTTTGTAAAGCCTGTTTCGACGTAATCGAAAACATCGGGAGTAAAGCCCCAGAAGTTCATCGAAACGGGAGAATTTTCGTCGATTTCGAACCATTCATCGTTCTTTTCGTACTTAACGACACCGTCGATACGCATTATCTTTTTGATCTCTTTGATCTTTGTGATCACACCGTTTTCGGTAACACATACACCACGTGCAACGTGACCGTTTTCGGAAAGTGTATTGGAAAGCGTATAACCGGGCATAGCAAAGCTATGTGCGTTGACGTCGGAAAGAGTTTTTGCCATTATTTCAAAGGTTTCTCTTCCGTAGAAGTCGTCTGCATTGAAGATTATAAACTTATCGTCAACAATGTTACGGCAAGCACGGAGAGCGTGAGCCGTGCCCCAAGGTTTTACTCTGTCTGCAGGACAAGAAAAACCGTCGGGAACGTCAGAGCTGTTCTGGAACGCATATTCTATCTTTACGTTGCCTTTGATTCTTTTGCCGATAGATTCTTCAAAGATCTCAAGGTTCTCTTCTTTGATGATGAAAACTATTCTATCAAAACCCGCACGGATACAATCATAAACTGAATAGTCGATAATAAATTCACCATGGCGACCTACCGGATCAAGCTGTTTTAAGCCACCGTAACGGCTTCCGAGACCTGCGGCGAGGATTACTGCTGTCATAGTTAACTCCCTTTCGGCTTTAGCCTATCATTTCTTTTGTTATAACAAGTTTCTTGATATCTTCGTTTGAAGGTACTTCATACATAAATTTTGTCATGATTCCTTCGGTAATAGCACGAAGTCCACGTGCACCGCTTTGAAGCTTATGCGCTTTTTCTGCAATTGCTTCGATAGCATCGTCTTCGAAAACAAGCTCTACACCGTCAAAATCAAACAATTTTTGATACTGCTTCAACAAAGCGTTCTTAGGTTCTTTCAAGATGCGCACGAGAGCATCCTTATCAAGAGGTTCAAGTGTTGCAATAACGGGGATTCTGCCGACAAGCTCGGGAATCAAACCGTATTTTACGATATCCTGCTGAGTTACGTTTTTAAAATCTCCGCCTTTATTTCGTTCGTCAGCAGACAACGTCGGTGCATTATAGCCGACTGTCTGGCGACCGAGACGGTTGCCTACGATGTCACGTAAGCCGTCAAATGCGCCGCCGCAGATGAAGAGGATATTAGACGTATCTATCTGAATAAACTCTTGATTGGGATGCTTTCGGCCGCCCTGCGGGGGTACGTTTGAAACGGTGCCTTCAACTATCTTTAAAAGAGCCTGCTGAACACCTTCGCCCGAAACGTCACGGGTTATCGAACGGTTTTCGCTCTTACGGGAGATCTTATCTATTTCATCAATATAGATAATACCTCTTTCTGCCTTCTTAACGTCAAAATCAGCCGCTTGAAGAAGACGTACAAGGATATTTTCAACGTCTTCACCAACGTAGCCTGCTTCGGTAAGCGTTGTTGCATCGGCTATCGCAAACGGCACGTCAAGCATACGTGCAAGTGTCTGTGCAAGGAGCGTTTTACCAACGCCTGTAGGACCAAGCAGAAGAACGTTACATTTGCTTAATTCAACGTCCTCGGGATTTTTGTTCCCAAGGGCGTTGATGCGTTTATAATGGTTATAAATTGCAACGGAAAGAGTAATTTTCGCTTCGTCCTGACCGATAACGTATTTATCGAGCTCTGCTTTTATCTCTGCAGGCTTGGGCAGAACAAGCGTTGTTTCTTCTTTCTCAACGATTTCTGCGGGAACTTCCGTTAATTCGGAATATTCTTCCGATATTTCACAGCAAAGCGAAATACATTCGTCGCAAAAATCGATATAGTTGCCCTGAATGGACAAGGTGGTTACGTTTGCGGAAGGTCTTCCGCAAAAACCGCATATTTTTCTTTTATCACTCATAAATCGGTTTATTCCCTTTTCCCGAGCACCTTATCCACAAGCCCGTATTCTTTTGCGGTGAATGCGTCCATATAATTATTTCTATCGGTATCCTTTTCTATCTCTTCAACGGTTTTTCCCGTTGCAGACGCAAGAAGCTCGTTAAGCATCGTGCGGATACGTTCCATTTCAGCCGCTTCGATCTCCAGATTTGTGGTTTGATCTTGAAAATGCCCGTTTATAAGGGGTTGGTGTATCATAATCTTTGAATGCGGAAGCGCAATTCTCTTACCCTTTTCGCCGCAGGCAAGAAGAACGGCAGCCATACTCGCACACATACCGATACAAATAGTGCTTACGGGGCATTTGATATAGTTCATCGTGTCGTATATTGCCATACCTGCAGTTATAGATCCGCCGGGGGAATTGATATAAAGAGAAATCTCCTTTTCGGGGTCCTGACTTTCAAGATACAACAATTGGGCAACAACGAGAGAAGCCACCGTATCGTTTATCGGTTCGCCGATGAACACTATTCTGTCGTTAAGCAAGCGGGAGAAAATATCATAAGACCTTTCCCCTCTTGAGGTTTGTTCAACAACTACCGGTACCAAAGACATAGAGAATCAACCTTTCGAATTATTTCGTAGTAATTACAGCGTTTTCTTTGATAAGGTCAACCGCTTTGCGGAGAACGATATCCTCAGAAATGCTTGCTTCGGGAATGCTGGATTTAACAGTTTCGATATCTACATTATAGCCGGTTGCGATCTTCTTGTATTCAGCTTCGATATCCTTTTTAAGAGCCTTGAGCTTTTCAAGCTTTGCTACCTTTGCAAGTGCAAGTCTTGTCTTAACCTGCTTTTCAGCGTCTGCTTTGAAGTTTTCACGGAGCTGTTCCATGGTCATACCGGTGTACTGGAAGTACATTTCGAGAGAACCGCCCTGAGAAGAAAGACGATATTCATAGTCACGGATATATCCGTCAACCTCTTGATCGATCATGCAAGCAGGAATGTCTGCTTCGGTATTAGCAAGGAGAGCATCAACAAGTGCTGTTTCAACCTTGTTTTCGGCAGCCTTTTCACGGCGTTCGGTAAGCTTTGCCTTGATGTCTGCTTTAAGCTCGTCGAGTGTATCGAACTCGCTTACGTCCTTTGCAAACTCATCGTCAAGTGCGGGCATCTCGCGGAATTTAATCTCGTGAAGCTTGCATTTGAATACTGCGGGCTTACCTGCGAGTTCCTCTGCGTGATACTCCTTGGGGAATTCAACGTTTACGTCGAATTCATCTCCGGTATTATGGTCTATTACCTGCTCCTCAAAGCCGGGGATAAATTCACCCGAACCAAGAGTGAGAG
>JAZSOO010000026.1:0-44005 GCA_045536935.1 Eubacteriales bacterium
GTTCTCTCCCACTTCAAGGGTCACCCGATGGGCGGTTTCGGCGGTGCATTGAAGCAGTTATCCATTGGTATTGCTTCCTCTTACGGCAAGGCATATATTCACGGTGCAGGCGAACCCGAAAAGATCTGGACGGCAGACCACGACAAGTTTCTTGAATCGATGGCAGACGCTTCGAAATCGGTAGTTGATTTATTCAAGGGCAATATCGTTTACATTAACGTTATGAAAAATATGTCGGTTGACTGTGATTGCTGCGCAAAGGCGGAAGACCCTTGTATTAAGGACATCGGTATGCTTGCCTCCCACGACCCCGTTGCTATCGACAAGGCTTGTCTTGACCTTGTTTATGCTTGCGACGACGAGGGTAAATCGCATCTTATCGAGCGAATTGAATCGAGAAACGGTTCTCTCACGGTGACTGCAGCGGCAGAGCTTGGCGTTGGCAGTATGGATTATGAATTGATTGAAATTAAATAATATTCCGACAAAAAAGAGCAGACTTTAAAAGTTTGCTCTTTCTTTTTTGTTGAGGTAATTTGTTGATGTGATTTTAATTTAACATCAATCGATTCTTTTTAAGTACGTTTACGATAAGCGGTATTGTGACAAGCTGTAACGTTATGCCGGGGATACCCTGTAATACGGTGTGCGCCCAGATGAGCGAAAAGCCTATCTCGCCTTTTGCCATACCGAGAAAGATAAGCGCAAACATAACTGCGCCCCACATCAATCTTCCGCAGATCATTGCGGTTATTAATGCAAGATAGGTCATAAAGATATTTTTGCTGAACTTTTTATAAAGCAAGCCGACGACGAAAGCATAGGTCGCAAGCTCGACAGCCATTGTAACGGCGCTTGGGAACATCTCGGGTCGGGTGAAGATAAGGCTTCTTAATATCGGTGCAGCTGCGCCGACCGTTACACCCCAAAAAGGTCCGCAGACGAAACCGCAGAGGATTACGGGAAGGTGCATTGGGAGAAGCTTTGAGCCGATTTCGGGAATCTGTGAAGTTAAAAAGGGCAAAAGCAAGGCAAGCGACAGAAACATCGCAGAATATAGCATTTTTGCCAAAGAACGATTGGTGCGTCTTGACATAAGGTACCGCCTTCTTGAAATTTTTACACAGTATATCATTTTTTGCAATAACTTTCAATAGGTCGGTATTGAATAATTATCAAAAAGATGATAGAATATATTGATATTTACAAAAACGGAGAAAACCATGTTATTCGGAAAGCATTTAAATAAATATTATCTTAAATATTCGCCCGTTCTGCTTTTCGGTATTTTATCGCTCGTTTTGGTCGATTATATGCAGTTATTCGTGCCCGAGCTTTACCGAACGGTCATCAACGGCATAAACACGGGTCTTGCGGAAAAGGACGGCGTTACCGTTCCTTTTGATATGGCTTATCTTCTTGACGAGGTCTGCAGACCGCTTATATTCGTTATCCTTGCGATGATACTCGGTAGATTCCTTTGGAGGATCTGCTTTTTCGGCTCGGGAATACGTATTGAATCTGCCTTGAGAAGCGAAATGTTCGACCGTTGCAGATTCCTCGACCAGAACTATTATCAGCATAACAAGGTCGGCAACCTTATGTCGCTTTTCACGAACGACCTTGAAACAGTTCAGGACTGTTTCGGTATGGGCATTATGATGTTTTTCGATGCCCTGTTGCTTGGCGTTCTTGCATTGGTGAAGATGTTCCGAATGGACCCTATGCTTACGGGTTTTTCGATGATACCGATGATTATTATGCTTGTCGGCGGTCTTATCGTAGGAAAATATATGACGCTTAAATGGGAGAAAAGGCAGGAAGCTTTCTCTTCCCTTTCGGATTTCTCGCAGGAGAGTTTTGCAGGTATTGCCGTTATAAAAGCTTTCGTCAAAGAAGCAAAAGAGCTTTCCGCTTTCCGCAAGCTTAACACAAAAAACGAAATCACGAACGTTGAATATACAAAGCTTTCGGTCAAGCTTAATATCTCTGTCACTCTTCTTATAGAATCGGTTATATGCGTTATCCTTGGTTACGGCGGTTATCTTGTATACAACGGAAGCTTTAACGCAGGTCAGCTTGTTGAATTTATAGGCTATTTCAACGCTGTAATTTGGCCGGTTATGGCTATCTCCCAGCTTATCGAAATGCGTTCACGTGGTAAAGCATCGCTTAAGCGTATAAGTGAGCTTCTCGATTCCGTTCCCGAAATGAAGGACAAGGAAGACGTTACTACGCCCGACGAGATCAAGGGTTCTATTGAATTTAAAAACCTTACTTTCAGATATCCCTCGGGCGAATATGACGTTTTGAACGACGTATCGTTCACGATAAACGCAGGTGAAAACGTTGGTATTGTTGGCAGAACGGGCTCCGGCAAGACCACCGTTGCAGACCTTATATTAAGGACCTACAACGTGCCCGACGGAAGCGTATTTATCGACGGAAAGGATATTAATTCCATTCCTATCAAAGCTTTAAGAGCAAGTGCGGCATACGTTCCGCAGGATAATTTCCTTTTCAGCGACACTATTGCGGAAAACATTGCGTTTGCATCGGATACAAACGAAGAAACGCTTATTGAAGAAGCGGCAAGGCTTGCCGACGTTCACGACAATATCGCCAACTTCCCCGAAGGCTACAAAACCGTTCTCGGGGAGAGAGGCGTTACCGTTTCGGGCGGTCAGAAGCAGAGGATTTCTATTGCAAGAGCCTTAATGAAGGACGCATCGATCCTTATTCTTGACGATTCCGTTTCTGCGGTTGACGTTAAAACAGAGAAGGTTATTCTTGACAACCTTAAAGACACCCGAAAGGGCAAAACGACAATACTTATTGCACACAGAATCACCACCATCGAGAATATGGACAAGATCATATTTATCGACGACGGCCGTGTTATTGATATCGGAACGCACAACGAGCTTTATAACCGAAACACAGAATACAGAAATATGGTTGAGCTTCAGCGTTTGAACGATATCGAAGCAACGATGTAAGGGGGGGGTTGATATGTATGAATTTTTCCCTTTGATTACCGTCGGTGCGGTTATTGGTGTTATCTCAATAATTTTCATAATTGCTTATGCGTCCATCAAGGACAAAAAAGAAGCTATCGGGTTCGACAGAAATATGAAGGACTCCGAAATAGTCAGACGTTTGCTTGCTTATGCAAAGCCCTATACGAAGAATTTTGTCTTTGTTTTCGTATTGATGATATTCTCCATCTCCTACGATATTATTGCTCCCACGCTTATAGGTAATATCGAAGAGATGATAAAGGGTGAATTTGAATATTCAAAGCTTATTTCCTACATAATCGTTTATGCAGGTATTTTGATAATTTCGCTTATATGCACCTACGTTCAGTCTATCGTGCTTCAAAAGACGGGGCAGAAGATCCTTTCGGCTATCCGTGAAGACATTTTCTCGCATATTGAAAGTCTTTCTCACGCTCAATTGCACACTATGCCCGTCGGCAAGCTTGTAACAAGAGTTACGAACGATACGAACGCAATTTCGATGATGTTCACGAACATTCTTGTTAACCTTTTCAAGAACGTATTTATCATCATCGGTGTTGTCGGCGCTATGTTGGTTCTTAATTACGGGCTGACGCTTATGGTTCTTTGCTTTGCACCGTTTATTGTGCTTTTCACGGTTATATTCAGAAAGTTTTCGAGAAAAGCATACAGAGAAGTTAAGGACGGCACAACGGACATTAACACCTTCCTTTCCGAAAACCTTTCGGGTATGAAGATAATACAAATCTTCAACCGTGAGGACAGAAAGATGGAAGAATTCGAGGGCAAAAACAGCAAATTAAAGTCTGCAAAATACCGTCAGATCCTTGTTTTCGGTATATTCAGACCTCTCGTTTATATGCTCTATATAACCTCGGTGCTCTGCCTTCTTTATCTCGGCGGCAGAGGATATATCAAGAATATCGAGTTCCTCGGTCAGACCATAACAAGCGGTGTTGTCGTTTCGTTCTATATGTATATTACGAAATTCTTCAACCCCATACAAAGCCTTGCAGAGCAGTTTAACTGGCTTCAATCGGCTTTTGCTTCGGCAGAAAAGATATTCACGATATTCGATATTGAACCCGACGTTGTTGATTCCGAAGACGCAATCGAGCTTGACAACGTTAAAGGCGAGATCGAATTTAAAAACGTTTGGTTTGCTTACGAAGGCGAAGAATGGGTGCTTAAGGACGTTTCATTCAAGGTCAATGCAGGCGAAACGGTTGCTTTCTGCGGTTCGACAGGCTCGGGCAAGACGACCATACTTTCGCTTATCTGCCGAAATTATGACATACAAAAGGGCGAGATATTTGTTGACGGAATTGAGATACGAAAGATAAAGATTGCTTCTCTACGCCGTCATTTCGGTCAGATGCTTCAAGACGTATTCCTATTCTCCGGCACGATACGCTCCAACATACTTTTGAGGTCGGAGGGTATTGATGACGATGCTGTAATGGAAGCCTGCAGATACGTTAATGCAGACAAGCTTATTGAAAAGCTCCCGAGAGGGCTTGACGAAGAGGTTAGGGAGAGAGGAAGTAATTTCTCGGCAGGACAGAGGCAGCTGCTCTCCTTTGCACGTACTATCATACACAAGCCCGAAATTATGATTCTTGACGAGGCAACCGCAAACATCGATACCGAAACCGAGGTTTTGATTCAGGACAGCCTTGAAAAGATCATGAAGGCAGGCACCCTGCTTATGGTCGCCCACAGACTTTCTACAATACGAAATGCCGATAAGATAATCTATCTTTCGCACGGAAAGATAGTTGAAGAAGGCACGCATGCCGAGCTTTTGGAATTGAAGGGCAAATATTACGAGCTTTTCAAGCTTCAGCAGGACAAGGCTCAGGTTATGGGCAATAATTAATAATTAAGGAGGTGTAAATATTTTGAACGAAACGAAATTGCTTTTGGGATTGATCCGTTCGGAGCTTTTTCCCGAAGAAGAGCACTTACCCGTCGAAATAGGCGATGACACGCTCAAAATACTTTATAACCTCTCGCAAAAGCACGACGTTACACAGATTCTTGCAAACGTTGTGATAAAGAACAAGCTTACCAAAAATCAAGAAGCGGAAAAGCTTTTTAACAGCAAAAAAATGCTTGCGGTCTGGCGCAGAGAACAGCTTGATTTTGAAGAAAACAGAGTTTACACGCTTTTCGACCGAGAAGGTATTGACTATATCCCTCTTAAGGGTGCGGTGATAAAAGAGCTTTATCCCGAACAATGGATGCGTACAAGCTGCGATATTGATATACTTGTCCGCAAAGAAGATATTGAAAAGGCTTCGGATCTGCTTATTGAAAAGCTTTCCTTTGCCGACGAAGGACAGCATTTCCACGACCGTTCGTTTATTTCCAAAAACAACGTTCATATTGAGCTTCATTTTTCTTTGGAAGAGCCTTTTGACAAGGCAAACAATATGTTAAGCAAGGTTTGGGACTATACGGAAAAGAAAGAGGGACACAGATTCGAGCTTAATAACGAATTTCTGATATTCCACACCGTTGCGCACATGCAGGCTCATTTTGCAGGGGGCGGTTGCGGAATTCGGCCGTTTATCGACCTGCGTTTGCTTTCAACAAAGCTTGATTATTCAAAAGAAGTTCTTTACAAAATGCTTGAAGAAGCCGATTCCTTGGTGTTTTTCAAGGCGGTTTTGGACCTTATATCGGTTTGGTTTGACGAAAAAGAACACACAAGCCTTACAGAGGATATGGAATTATATATCACAGAGGGCGGTGCTTTTGGGTCGAGAGCAAACTATTCGGCGGCGGTAAGACACCAAAAGGGCGGAAAATTCGGTTATTTCATAACACGTATCTTCCCTCCCGTGACACAGATGAGGTCTATGTTTCCGAAACTTAACGAACGTCCGATATTGCTTCCCTTTTACTACGTAAAGCGTTGGTTTGGTTTATTAAATCTAAAATGGGCGAAAAATATTTCGCACGAATTTATAACAAAAGAAAAAGCGGATTCTGTATCCGAAATGATGAAAAAGTTGGGGCTTTAAGCTCCAACCTCAAACTGTAGACTTTGTCTACAGTTTGGCAGAGGAAGAGAAACGAAGTTATTTTTTACAAAAAGTGAGCGTCGGCGTACGATTGTACGACAGTCGAACTTTTTGTAAAAGTGCTTGAAAATACAATTGAAAATCAATTCCTTAAAGAATTCAATAACGCTTCCCGTTTTGAGAAGCGTTATTTTTCTTTATATTAATTTCTTGCAAGCACGTAAAGAACGAGTTTATCTTCGCTCTGAGGTTGGGGCTTTAAGCTCTGACTTTTTTCACTTTCCCGTCCTTTTTCACATATCATATAAAAGCGAATGAGAAAGGATGATGCTTATGCCGACAGGCAAGATAAGTTTTGTTTTGCGCACCGCAACGGGTGCTTTGCCTATCAACAACGGTTCTATCACGGTTACGAACCAAAACGGAGAAACGGTTTTTTATGAATTCTTGACCACGGTAAACAGCGGTTTAAGCCGAGAAGCAACTCTTGAAACACCTCCGAGAGATATCTCGCTTGACAGCGACAACAATGTTCGGCCCTATGCCCTATATAATGCTCTTATACGTGCAGAAGGCAATTACAGAATGCAGATTTTGGGAATACAGCTTTTTGAAGGTATAACGACCAATCTGCCCATCGACCTTATACCCCTTCCGCAGGGAACCGCTTCTCCCGATGACGTGGAAATTATCATAATACGCATACCCGAGCATCTTCTCCAAACGGGAGAACGTTCTTCGGGCGAGGAGTTTCCGACACTTGAAAACGGACCGACCGAACCGACTTTCAAGCACAGCGTAATACCTGCAGTGAATATCGGCGAAGGGGTCTTTATACCCGAAACGATAACCGTTCATCTCGGCTCCCCCGACGAGGGCGCACAAAACGTTACGGTCTCTTTTATAGACTACATAAAAAACGTGGCGAGCAGTGAGATATATCCGACGTGGCCCGAGGAATCCTTAAGAGCAAACATCATTGCTCAAATTTCGCTTGCATTGAACCGAATCTATACCGAATGGTATCGAAGCAGAGGTTATAATTTTGATATTACAAACTCAACTGCTTTTGACCAAGCGTTTGTCTACGGCAGAAATATTTTTGATGAAATAAGCTTTATCGTTGACGATATTTTTAACAATTATCTTGTTCGCCCGAACGCTATCGAACCTCTTTTCGCCTCTTACTGCAACGGAACTACGACGACCTGTGCGGGACTTTCGCAATGGGGCACGGTTGCACTTGCACAAGGAGGACAGAACAGCGAGGAGATTCTTGGGTTTTATTACGGCAACGTTATAATTACCGAAACGAACGATATTCGTGAGCCCGAGGAATCCTATCCCGGTTCGCCCTTATCTTCGGGAAGTACGGGCGAGGACGTTCGTATTATTCAGGAACAGCTTAACCGTATTGCAATTAATTTCCCACAACTGCCTTTGATAGCGGTAAACAGCGTTTACGATGAATCGACAGTCAACACAGTCAGGGAATTTCAGCGTCTTTTCATTCTTCCGATAACCGGTGTTGTCGATAAGGCAACTTGGTACAGAATATCGCAGATATACGCATCGGTAAAGCGTCTTTCGGAGATAACGAGCGAAGGACAAAGGGCATCTTACAATCAACAGCTTTATCCGGGTTCGCCGATACAAAGGTCATCAAGAGGCTCGGAGGTGCAGGAGATCCAGTTTTATTTGCAAAGAATTGCAAGGTTTAATCCCGTGGTTGAAAGTCCCGAGCTTGACGGTATCTTCGGACGTTCTACGGAAAGTGCGGTCATAAGCTTTCAGAACGCATACGGGCTTAGTCCGACGGGAATCGTTGATGAAGCGGTTTGGAACAGGCTTGTCGAGGTCTACAACGGAACGCTTGACAACGTTGACGAGCCGCAGAACACCCTGACTCCCGTGCCATATCCGGGATACGTCATCGCACCCGAATCGAGAGGTGAATATCCGAGATATATTCAGCAGGCATTGAACATTATAAACAACGTATTTCTTACCGTACCAGAGCTTGACGAGGACGGTATTTTCGGCACGCAAACACAATCCGCCGTGAACGCTTTTGCACTTCTTTTCGGGTATCCGCAAAACGGAAATATTGACGAACGGTTATGGAACAAGATCAACCAAATTCTCTCCGTCGTTCAAAATAATTGCATTTTCGCAAGCGGTGACAGCGAAGGAACTCTGCCCTTTCCGGGCACAACGCTTACAATCGGAAGTGTTGGAGAAAGCGTCAGATATATTCAAACCCGAATTAATACGATAAACACGGCAATACCGTATATTTCAAGTCTTGATGTTGACGGAAATTACGGTTCGCTCACGGCGGACAGTATTTTAAGGCTTCAGCGTGTGTTCGGTCTTACCGAAAACGGAAATACCGACGAAACAACCTGGCTTTTGATAAACTATATTTATACCGCAATAATCAACGGTTGTCTGCCGACGGAAAATACACCCGTTTTTGCTCGCAAAGAAGAAACAAACGACGAAGAAATACACGTAAGCATCTCGGTTCTTAAGGAGCTTATGAAGAAGAACGGTATTAACGTCGGCTCGGGCCCGATATTCGGTATTAAAAGCAGACGTGCGCTTGCAAAATGGCAGTCGCTCAACGGCATCGAGCCGACGGGACTGCCTGATAAGCAAACAAGAGAATTATTGGGTAAAAAATATTAGGATTTTATTAAATTTCCATTCTTTTATTGACAATTATAAGGGTCGATAGTATACTCATATATTGGTAAATTATATTTATATAAAAAGGGTTCCGTATGAAAGAGGAAAAAAACGCAAAACAATTGAATAACCGTTTTCCCGTTGATTCCGAACGTACGGAAGCAGAAAACAAGAAATTACAAAAACGCAAAAGAATCGTTGCAATTATTTCGCTTATAATTGCGGTTGCTCTCTTCGTTTGGCTTGGTGCTTATTTGACGGAGGTCATTCTCTTTTCGGTTGAAAGCGGAGAGGGGTTGGACAATGCCGCAGCGAACTTTAAAACGCTTATAGAAGGTTACGGCAATATCGGTATTCTCGTTGCTTTCGGCATACAGGTGCTTCAGGTTGTCGTTTCGCCGATACCGGGTGAGGTCGTCGAGGTTGGTATGGGGCTTTGCTTCGGTTGGTTCGGCGGTGCATTGATATGTCTTCTCGGTGTTGCGCTTGCATCGGCTATCATAATGGCTTTCGTTAAAAAGTTCGGCTTTAAGTTCGTTGAGCTTTTCGTGCCGATACAAAAGATACAGGAGCTTCGTTTTATAAACAGCGAAAAGAAGCTTGCTCGGTTCGTATTCCTGCTCTATCTTATCCCCGGCACTCCCAAAGACCCGTTGATATTCTTCTTCGGTCTTACAAAAATGAGAACCATTGATTTTGTTGTTATCTCAACTATCGCAAGAATCCCCTCTGTTGTAAGCTCAACGATCGGCGGTAAATTTATTGTTGAACAAAACTATCTTGCCGCAATACTCGTTTTTGCCGTAACAGGTATTTTCAGCCTTGTCGGATTACTTATGTATAAAAAGATACTTGAAATAATGAGCGAGCACAAAGAGCACAAAGAAATTGAAAAAAACTAATCTTTAGAGGATATATATAATGGCAGTTACAATTCCCGAAGGATACAAACCTTCTCTTAACATCAGACAGACAGAAGTCGCTATTAAAAAGGTTAAGGACTTTTTCGAGCGTGACCTTGCAATACAGCTTAATCTAACCCGTGTTTCCGCACCCTTATTCGTTGATGCGGAAAGCGGTCTTAACGATAACCTCAACGGTACCGAACGTCCCGTTTCCTTTGATATTAACGGTATGTCGGGACAAAACGAAATCGTTCATTCGCTTGCAAAATGGAAGAGAATGGCGCTTGCCGAATACGGTTTTGAGCCGGGCGAAGGTCTTTATACCGATATGAACGCAATCCGCCGTGACGAAGACACCGACAATATCCATTCGGTCTTCGTTGACCAATGGGACTGGGAAAAGGTCATAACCGCCCAGCAACGTTGCTTTGATACCTTGAAGCGTGCCGTTAAGCAGATCTATACTGCGCTCATTCACACAGAAATATATATTGCCTACGATTATCCCTTCTTGGGCAGACTTCTTCCCGAAAAGATCGTTTTCATCACTTCTCAAGAGCTTGAAGACGAATATCCCGATATGACCGCAAAGGAACGTGAATACGCCGCCGCAAAGAAACACGGCGCGATATTCTTAATGCAGATCGGCGGTAAGCTCAGATCGGGCAAGAAGCACGACGGACGTGCGCCCGACTATGACGATTGGTCGTTAAACGGCGATATTATCGTTTATTATCCCGTGCTTGATATCGCTCTCGAGCTTTCCTCTATGGGTATCCGTGTTGATGCAGAAGCTCTTAAGAAACAGCTTGAGGAATCGGGTTGTGAAGACCGTTCTTCTCTCCCCTTCCACAAGGCGCTTCTGGAAAACAGGCTTCCGCTTACTATGGGCGGCGGTATAGGACAATCGAGAATGTGTATGTTTTTCCTAAGAAAAGCGCACATCGGCGAGGTTCAGTCTTCCCGTTGGGAAGAAAAGGATATTCAGACATGCAAAGAGAACAATATAAATCTTCTCTGATTACAGACAATACCCGCTTGATGCGGGTATTGCATATTTTGGTCATTCTCTTTGGCGGAATTATATTCATCGGCAGTGCGTTCATCGACGGAGTTTGGTTTGACGAAGCATTCACCGTTGCCGCCATTGAAAACGGTATGATCGATATGATATGCCGTCTTACGTTTGACGTGCATCCGCATCTTTATTATATCGTTATAAAGATTTGGTCTTATATCTTCGGTGACGGGATTATTGCATTGCGTTTATTTTCTGCGGTTTTTGCCGTTGCAGTAACCTTGCTTGGATATACGCATATCCGAAGGGATTTTGGCGAAAGGGTTGGATTTTGGTTCAGTTTCTTAACCGTTTTTTCCTTCTCTACGCTTAAATATGCATTGCAGATACGAATGTATACCCTTGGTATATTCCTTCTTGCACTTACGGGAATCTATCTTTGGAGATATATCAATTCCAACAGTAAAAAAGACAGAACTCTTTATCTTATATTCTCTATCCTTTCGGCATACACGCATTATTTTGCCTTCTTCCTGGTTGCGATGATAAACGCATTTATGCTTGTCCGTGCAGTCAAAAAGGAAGAAATTAAGAATTGGTTCAAAGATGCTTTGGTGCAGATTCTTGGGTATCTCCCCGGTTTTATCGTGTTTGCTTTCCAAATTTCGTTAAACGGAGCAAACTGGATTCGTGTTATCTATCCCGACGTTTTGTTTGATACGGTACTGCATCCCTTTATAGGAATACAGCTGCCGTTCTATCTCGAAAGAGGCTCTTTTGAGTTTTATGCCGTCGGCATTGCGGCGGTTTTGCTTTTTGGGTTGATATATTCAGCTTTATTTTCGGGATATAAAAAGAAAAAAGACGGGTACAAAGCTCCGTTTTTGGCTGTTTCTGTATGTTTGGCGGTTTTTGCTTTTACTCTTGCAGTTTCTATATTCCGTCCGATATATCACCAGAGATATTCGGTATTGTTCACACCTTTTTGGGTTTTTGCTTTTTCCTTCGTATTTGCAAAAATCAATCTTAAATGGGTCAAAAATGCGATCGCTTTGCTTCTTGTTATTTGTTTCCTTATATTTGCAATTCTCTTTTGGAAGCAAAACTATGAGGTCAAGGACAAAACATATTCGGAGCTTATTGACCCGAACGAAGCAGATATTATCGTTACGAACGATTTTCATTCCTTCGTTTATATGATAAAGTTCAAGAACAAGGATATGGTCTTCTATAACCCTTGGGGTTGGACTATTGAGGATACATATACCATCTTCGGTGATAACCTTTCGTTCACGCAGGACCTTTCCGATTATAAAAATTACAACGGAAGGATCTGGGCTTGCGGAAGAGAAACTCTTGAATTTTTCGACGGTTTGGAAAATGCAAGCGTTATTGAAGAAAAGCAATATTTCCCCAACTATTACGACGAGAACAATAATTACGAGAAATATACTGTAATATTCAGACTATACGAAATAAAGGCTGATTAAATTATGAAACGAATCTATTCCTCTTCAAGCGAGCTTATCGGAAATACTCCGCTTGTAGAGCTTACAAACATTGAACGTGAGCTTAAGATCAAAGCGCATATTATCGCAAAGCCCGAAGCCTTCAACCCCGGCGGTTCGGCAAAGGACAGGGTTGCAAGAGCAATGATTGGCGATGCCGAAACTAAGGGACTTTTGAAGCCCGGTGCGACTATTATCGAACCTACAAGCGGCAATACGGGTATCGGCCTTGCGGCAGTAGCTGTTCCCAAGGGGTACAGAGTTATCATCGTTATGCCCGACAATATGTCCGAAGAACGCAAGAAGATTATTTCCGCCTTCGGCGCAGAGCTTGTTCTTACAGACGGCAGTCTTGGCATGAGCGGTGCTATTGAAGAAGCAAAAAGGCTTCATTCCGAAATCGAAGGCAGTTTTATCCCCGACCAATTTGCCAATCCCGCAAACGCAAAGGCGCATTATTTCACAACAGGACCCGAAATTTGGCGTGATACCGACGGTGAGATCGATTATTTTGTTGCAGGCGTCGGCACGGGCGGTACTATCACGGGTGTAGGCAAATATCTTAAGGAACAAAGTAAGAACGTTAAGATCATTGCTGTTGAGCCGAAAAATTCCGCTGTTCTTTCGGGTAATTCCGCAGGAAAGCACAATTTGCAGGGCATCGGTGCAGGGTTCGTTCCCGAAGTTCTTGACGTTGATATAATCGACGAGATCATCACCGTTTCCGATGAAGAAGCATACGAGGCAGGCAGAATGCTTTCGGCAAAGGAAGGACTTCTTTCGGGTATTTCTTCGGGTGCGGCTTTATATGCGGCACTTGAAATTGCAAAAAGAGAAGAAAACGAAGGCAAGAACATTGTCGTTCTTCTTCCCGATACAGGCGACAGATATCTTTCGACAGAGTTATTCAAATAGGAGATCAATTATGGATTACAAAAGAATTTTAACAATTCAGGATATTTCCTGCTTCGGACAATGTTCTCTGACCGTTGCATTGCCGATACTTTCGGCTTGCGGTGTTGAAACGGTAATACTTCCCTCTGCGGTGCTTTCGACGCATACGGGCGGTTTTACGGGCTTTACCTTCCGTGACCTTACCGACGATATTCCTTCCATTGCGGCGCACTGGAAGAAGGAAGGCATTGATTTTGACGCTATCTACACGGGTTATCTCGGCAGTGAGCGTCAGATCGATATGGTAACCGATATTTTCAGAACACTTTCCCGTCCCAACTGTGTTAAGATAGTTGACCCTGCTATGGCAGACAACGGTAACCTTTATTACGGCTTTGACGATAAATATGCCGCAGCTATGACAAGGCTTTGTAAAGAAGCAGACGTTGTTCTTCCCAACATAACCGAGGCTTGCTTTATGACGGGCTTGGAGTACAAAGAAAGCTATGACGAAGGCTATGTTACCGAAGTACTTAATGCGCTTGAAAAAGCAGGTATGCCCAACGTTATCCTCACGGGCGTTACGTACGACAATGAAACGACGGGCGTTATAGTCAAAACGGGCGAAAAGGTTGAATACTACCGTCACAAAAAGCTCCCTGTGGGAAGTCACGGTACGGGCGACGTTTTCGCAAGTGCTTTCTCGGGTGCATTGCTCAGAGGCAAAACCGAATATGAATCTGCAAGAGTTGCCGCAAATTACACTCTGCGTTGCATTGAAAACACCGTTGGCGACGACAGTCACAAATACGGTGTTAAATTTGAAACAGCTATCCCCTATCTTTTAGAAGAGCTTAATAAATAACCCCCGCAAAACGCACGGTTTTGCGGGGACCCCATAAACTACCCCACAAAACACACGGTTTTGCGGGGACCCCGACAATCACCCCATAAAAACAAGACCACCGAAAATTCGGTGGTCTTAATTTTTATCGGGGTCCCCGAGAAGTCGATAGACTTGTTGGGGTGATTTTATGATTTACGCTTTGCCGTTGCAGCCGAGAACGTTAACGAGCTTGTGTTTAACAAGTTCCTTAATGTTAGCACGAGCAGGGCTGAGGTACTGTCTGGGGTCGAAATGTTCGGGAGACTGTGCAAAGTGTTCACGGATAGCAGCGGTCATTGCAAGACGAAGGTCGGAGTCGATATTGATCTTGCAAACTGCCATGGAAGCAGCCTTACGAAGCATATCTTCGGGAATACCGATTGCGTCGGGCATTCTGCCGCCGTTTGCGTTGATGATGTCAACGTACTTGGGAATTACGGAAGAAGCGCCGTGGAGAACGATCGGGAAGCCGGGAAGTCTCTTTTCAACTTCTTCGAGAATGTCGAAGCGGAGCTGGGGCTTCTGGCCGGGCTTGAATTTGTATGCACCGTGAGAAGTACCGATTGCGATTGCGAGAGAGTCAACGCCGGTCTTTTCAACGAATTCCTGAACCTGATCGGGATCGGTGTAGGAAGCGTCCTTTTCGGAAACGTTTACTGCGTCTTCGATACCTGCGAGACGGCCAAGTTCGCCTTCAACTGCAACGCCGTGAGCGTGTGCGTATTCAACAACCTGACGGGTAAGAGCGATATTGTCTTCGAAGGAATGGTGAGAACCGTCGATCATAACGGAGGTGAAGCCGCCGTCGATGCAGGACTTACAAAGTTCGAAGGTGTCGCCGTGGTCAAGGTGAAGTGCGATGGGAAGACCGGTTTCCTGAATTGCAGCTTCAACGAGCTTTACGAGATAGGTGTGGTTAGCGTATTTTCTTGCGCCGGAAGAAACCTGAAGAATAAGGGGTGCGTTTTCTTCTTTTGCAGCTTCGGTAATACCCTGAATGATTTCCATGTTGTTAACATTGAAAGCACCGATAGCATAACCGCCCTTATAGGCTTTTTCAAACATTTCTTTTGTTGATACGAGAGGCATTTTGAAATCTCCTTTAATGCAATTATTTATGCGGTATCACCGCACACTTTTCAACATAATAAGTTTACCTATTTTTGGGATAAAAGTCAATATTATTTTGAAAATTAAACTGTGTTTTAAACAAAAACGTCGATATTTTACATTTTAAAACTTTGGTTTTTAAGGATTTTGATAAACTGTTCATCAAAGTTGGAATATTTTGATTTTTGACGGTATATCAGAATATCTTTATAAACTTTTTTGTTATCGGAAATCGGTTTTTGAACGAGGTCATAACGTTCAAGCGTTTTATCACGCATGGGAGCTGATAACATAACCGTTTTTGGATTTTCGGAGAGAAGCTCTAATTGGCTTGCACGTTCGAACATATTAACACGTTGTTCGGGAATCTCTGCGTTTTCCTTATTAACGGTAAGCGACGGAATATAGGAATCGGCGTTGATTATCTCTACAAAAGAAGCATAGTCCGTGCTTTGTACCTCTTCTCTTTCCGCAAGAATATTATCCTTACTCATAAGAAGAACGTAATTGAATTCCGAAATTATCTCGAAGGAAAGACCTTTTTCATCAAGAGTTGCCTTTAACGATTCCTCATAATCATCGGAGCAACGGATTATGCCGAGACTATAATCATTATTACAAACGTCGTTTATCGTTTGTTGGGAATTGGTTTCCTTATAATATACTTCGACCGATTCTTTGTCTATCGTCTTTGTAAATTCGGCAAGGGCATTCGAGATATAATCGGTTCTCGGTGCGGAAACCGAGAATTTATATTTCTTTTGCGCCGGCTGTTTATAGATCGCCTCGACCTCGTCGATCCTGTCAAGTATGCTCTCGGCATAGCCGATGAACACTTCCCCTTCGGGGGTTAACACCATACCTTTTGCGGTACGGTTGAAGATGGTTATACCAAGATCGGATTCGAGGTCTTTTATTGCACGGCTGATATTAGGTTGGGCAATTATCAGAGTTTCCGATGCTTTACTTAAAGAGCCGAGCTTTGCGACCTCAACGGCATATTTAATATGAAGAAGGTTCACAAAACCGCCTCCTTACTTTTGATTTTGCAAATATTATAACCAAAAACGCAATAAAACGCAATCCCCTTTTAAGACTTTTTTAAATTACCCCAAGAAGTCATTAGACTTCTTGGGGGTCCCGACAAATTACCCCGGCAACAAAAAAGCCCTTTGTTGTTACACAAAGGGCTTCTTTATCAGTTATTAGTTGATTCCGAATGCGGTATCCATATTATCTTCGGAGAGAACAAAGATAACATAGTCGGGAGAATACTGAACAACGCTGGTTGCATCGAAGGTAAAGTTACCTGCGGATTCCATTACAACGTTATTAAAGCGCTCAGCAAGAATATCAGAGAAAGGAAGCGATGAATAGTCACGGTAGATGATTGCATCGGGAAGGTTATCACGTTTGGTTTCGGTTACGAAACGTTCTGCGATACCGGTGATCTCGTCTTCTCTAACGTCGGTATAGTAGCTATAGTCGTTCTTTTCGGTATCGTTGTATTTAACAACGCTCGTTATACCTTCAAGAGCTTCATTTTCCATAAACTTGGGAAGAGAAACAACGATCTCTTCGGTAATAACGTTATTATCAAGTTCACGGTATTTTACAAGGTCGCCGCCGAGAGCCTTAACGTTTTTCCAGTCAAAATCGCCTTCTGCCTTAGCTGCTGCTTCAGGGAATCTTGCGGAAACCGCCTTCATAATTTCTGCATAGGTAAGATATGCACCGTAGTGGCTGAGGCTGCTATCAGTAATACGGTAGAGACCGCCCTTATTGATAACTGCTTCGTCTTTAGCTACATTATTGAAGATAGCACGCATATCAACTACGGTAGCTCTTGTTTTATTAAGGGTATTAAGAACCTGATCGTAAACGGTGGTAGCAGGCTTTTCTATAAGTCCTTCCGGATAAACATCAGAATAAATCGAAGTCGAATTGGGAATGAGAACGTAGATCATTTCTACTTCTTTTCCGCTGGATCTGTTGATATAAGCAGTGATGTTATCGGAAACGAGGTTCTTTATAGAGGTAAGCTGAGATTCGGTATATACGTTATCGCCGTTTGCGTCTCCTACGGTTTTGTCTAAATAAAGGAGAGAATCAACGCCTACAGAAACGCTGTTGCCGTCAAGACGGGTATCAGCGGTTGCGTTAAATCTTGCGATTTCTTCCCAAACCTTAGACTCTTCTTCGCCTTCAACCTTTGCGGTTATCTGGAGAAGGTTATTCTTATAAGGAAGCTTGGTTTCGATTACGAAATAACCGTCTCTGGAGTTGGTGGTTACTTCTTCTTCACCGCCCTTAACACGGATAACAGCGCCTTCCTCGCAGGTACCGCTGATAGCAACGGTATCAGGAGTGATATTGATAACGTTGGTAACGATAGGTGCATCGGTATGGCCGGGTTCGGTCGTAAGATCTCTTTCCTCGGAAGTATCGTCCATTACTTCAGACGTATCTTCAACAAAGCTGGTATCCATGATTTCGGGAACATCATCGGTATTAACACAAGCGGAAAGAACGACCGCAAGCATCATTACCAAGCCCAACATCATAGCAATACGACGAATGTTGTTTGCATTAATTTTCATTTGTGTGCCTCTCTTTTTCGGAATCAGTTTTATTTCTCAACGGGCGGTTTAACGCCTATTGAATTTTCAAAATTATTCTTCCTCGTTCTTCTTCGATTCGGAAATAACCTTTTGTGCAACTTCTGCAGGAGCTTCTTCATATCTTACAAATTCAAAGGTATAAGAGCCTCTGCCCTGAGTCATAGCACGGAGCTGAACTGCATAAACAGTCATTTCTGCAGAAGGAATTTCGGCTTCGATAACCGTATATCCCTTACGGGTGCTTTCGCTCATACCCATAATTCTGCCGCGACGCTTGCTTATGTCACCCATAATGTCGCCCGAATATGCTGTGGGAATGGTACATTTGAGGTATCCGACAGGCTCAAGAATTACAGGGCTTGCCTTAGGAAGACCTTCCTTATATGCAAGTTTTGCAGCAAGTTTGAAGGAGATTTCGTTAGAGTCAACGGGGTGATAGGAGCCATCGAAGAGGTCAGCCTTCAAGCCGACAACGGGGAATCCTGCAAGAACGCCCTTAAGCATTGCTTCCTGCAAGCCCTTTTCAACAGCGGGATAGAAGTTCTTCGGTACGTTACCGCCGACAACGCTCTGTGTGAACGTAAGTCCTTCTTCTTCACCGGGGGAGAAGGTTATCTTAACGTGGCCGTACTGACCGGAGCCGCCGGACTGTTTCTTATGTTTACCTTCAACCTGAATACTCTTCTTGATGGTTTCACGGTATGCGATCTTCGGTTCGGAAAGCTCAACTGCTGTGCCGTAGCGGGTCTTAAGCTTTGCACAAACAACGTCGAGATGGATATCGCCCATACCGGAGATCGTGATCTGTTTTGTTTCTGCGTTGTTATAATAACGGAGAGTAGGGTCTTCTTCGAGGATCTTGATGATGCCCTGAGAAACCTTATCCTCATCGTTCTTGGACACGGGTTTGATCGCCATTGTGTAATAAGGCGAGGGGAATTCGATCTTGGTGAATTCGTTGCCTGCAGGGCTGTTGCTTAACGTATCGTTAACGCCGGTATTTACAAGCTTGACTGCATAGCCGATGTCGCCTGTTACGAGCTCGTCAACTTCAATTTCTTTCTTACCGATAGCAATACAGATCTTAGAGAATTTTTCCTGCTGGCCCGTGGTTATATTATTAAGTACCTGATCCTTCTTCAAAGTACCGTTCATGACCTTGAAGAATACCTTTTTACCGAAGTTATCGGCAAGGACTTTGAATACAAAAAGCTGGGTTTCGCCGTTTTCATCGGCATATTTCATAATATCAAGCGGAGAAACGAAGGAAGCCGCTGCGGTATCAAGGAAGAAACGGATACCTGCAAGGTCCGTGGAGGAACCGCAGAATACGGGAGCTATGTCACCGCTCAAAAGACCCCTGTTAAGCGCTTCGTGCTTTTCTTCTTCGGTGAAGGGCTCTTCCATAAGGAATTTTTCCATAAGCTCTTCGCTGGTGAGAGCAAGAGATTCAACGAGAGCTTCCTTATAGGAATCTATCATCGATTGATATTTTTCGGGGAGAGCGATTTCGATCCTCTTACCGGTTTTCTTTTCGCAAGTGAAAACTTCGTTGGTTATGAGGTTGTAAAGACCGACTTCGCCGGTGCCTTCATTGAAGGGGATAAGCAAAGGACAAACGGAAGTACCGAACTGTTCACGCAAGCCGTTGAAGGTTGCTTCGAAATTGGAATTTTCGTCGTCGATCTTATTTACAAAGAATGCTTTGGGCTTGCCTGCAGATACTTCCCAAGCGAGTTCCGTACCTACTTTGCAGCCGCTCTTTGCGTCAACAACGATAACCGTACTTGCCGCAACCGAAGCCGCAGCCTTTGCTTCACCTGCAAAGCCGAACATACCGGGAGCATCGAGAATATTGATCTTGGTTCCCTTCCATTCGAGACTTGCGAGAGAAGTCGAAATAGAATATCCTCTTTTTATTTCTTCAGGATCAAAATCACAGACAGTATTGCCTTCGGAAGGTTTACCGAGTCTGTCGGTTACCTTTGCGAGATAGAGCATAGCTTCAGCAAAAGAAGTTTTACCGTCGCCGCTATGTCCGACAAGGCAGATATTTCTGATTTGAGAAGATGAAAACTTAGCCATGATATTATCCTCCAAGTGTTTATGATATAATAATTGTATTATATATTACCAAGAGCAAATAATCAAGGGAAATTTTATCTTTTTTATGAGAAATAACCAAATTTTTTCAAGTTTGTTGAATTTACATCATCAAAAATGATATTAACCAGACGGGTAAGAGCCAGAAAAGCTGGAATGCGACCGCATGGAGAGAAGTTATTGCGCCTATCGCTCCCGTTACGGCAAGGAAGGAAACGGTGAGGAAGGAAAGAATAACACTTATAACGGTGATAATGACGTTACTCTTCGTCAAATGACGTGTTTTATCGCAAAGTGCGAACATTTTGAGGAAGTTGTGCAACGTGGAGTTACAAACGACACCGCTGTCAACTCTTGCCGCTTCGCCTGCAACGTCTTCGGAATCGGTTGCACGAAGAACCGATATAGGACATTTGCGGAATTTTATCGCACGGTTGATGAGGTCGTTATTAATGTTCGGGTCGAGCGTCTTTATACCAAGACAAAGACCTGCTTTATACATATCCTTTAAAAGTGAATCGAACAAGGGGTTTACGGTATATCTTATATAAAGCTTTGCGGCAAGTTTTTCGTTGATAACAACGTACATTACCGAGCCGACACCGTTTTCATAAGCCTCGTCACCCTCGTCAATAGGTGCTTCAAAGCGGTAACGGCGCATATACGAGCGTTTGCCCAAGAAATAGTTATGTCCGTCCATAGCAACGCAAAGTCCGTCGTTTGCGCTTTCTATAATACGAATCATAGACGGTTTTTCAAACTGTCCGCTTAACGTTGCGGAAAGAACCTTTGAAAGCGGTCCGCCGACGTGGCTGAAAAGTCTTGCAAGGTCGGTTATGACGGCATCTATTCTATTATCGCCGTACATACGGATATTGGTTATCTTAACAAGGTTTGCGGGGTAAACTTCGGTATCTGCAAAGGAAAGCACCGAAGCAGTTGAATATTCCTCGGCAATTGCATTACCGATGAAAGCGGTCGAATGTTTTCTGCCGATCCTGTTTGCCGAAATAACGGGGAGAGTTACCATAAAGAACGAGGTTGCAGGAATGCTTGCCGCAATGATTATTGAAAATGCGGAATATGCATCGACCATATCGCTTCCCATAAGGCTCATCGTCAGGAACAAAGCCACGCCCGCAACGAATATAAGCGGAACGATAAGGTTGAGAACGTCTTCAAACTTGGAACGTCTTTCGGTTCTTTCGATGAATCCGTCGACAAATCCTGCACGCTTTACGGTATAGATATCGCTGTCTTCCAAGAGATATTTGTAAAATTCGTCAGCTTCCTTCGTACCGCCCTTAAGCTCGCAAGCGGTATATTTGGGACGTTTGGAAGCAACGATGCGGAAGCATCTGTAATCCTTACGGGCACACATATAATTCGAAACCGCCGCACAAAGTGATGCAAACGCCGCAGGAAGATTATAAAGCTTTATATCGGGGGATTGCGGTTCCGTGAAAAGAAGAACAAGCGAATATGCCGCCGCAAAGAAAAGTGAAACGGCAAGCAGGCTGTTCGTATTTAATTGCAGTTTAAACAAGGAGCTTATACCGTCACGTATCGCATCGATCATAAGCAGACCGATGAAGAACAAAAGCTGGAGGTCGATGAGTATATAAAGTATACCGTAGCTTCCCTGCTTTGTGAAATCGGAATGGAACGAGCTATCCTTCGTTGCAAGCTCGAGGAACAATATTCCGAGAGACAAAAGCGAAACGAGAACTATACGTATTAACGATTTTCTCATACGCTTGCGGTAACGGGAAGCAACTATAGCGTTCTGTTCACGGGCAGTATATTTAAGCGTCGTTTCGGCTTCATGTTCTTTGCGTTCACGACGGCTCTTAATACGGTTTCTCTCGGCGATCTTATCGAGAGCGCCGTCTTCGTCTTCCATCATTTCAAAGGCAAGGCGGAGATTTATATCGGTTTCGTCAAGATCCTCTTCGCCCATCAAGGGGAGATTATCGTCGTCGAACTGTATCTGACCTTCGGTCACTTCTTCGTTTTCAAAGCTTAATTCACGGTTCGTGACCTTTTCGGTGAGCTTTTCGTAGTCGGAATCGAAACTTGCGACCTCGTGCTCGTCGGCTTCTGCTTCAAAATGAAGAGTATCACCGAGAGGGAACATTTGCTCTTGCGTGTATTCCTTCGGTTCTATATCGGGAGTTTCGTCCGAGAAACGACGGGTATCCATACCCTTCGGGGGAACCTTTTCCGCATCGGACAAGGTTAGGGTACGGGCATCGTTGATCATTTCGTAAAGCTTTTCGACGTGTTTGCTCGTTGTACCCGAATTTTCCTCCGTGAGATAACCCAAAAGTTCGGAATTTTCGTTTTGTTCCGCAAGCTTAATACGGAGCTTTTGGGTATCGCTTAACGGGTCTACCTTACGGGTGCTGTATTGGTCGATAAGCTCTGCCGTTTCGGCATTGATACGTTTCGTTATCTTCGTACGGGGCTTTTTAGGAGCTTCTTCCGATGCAATGACCGTGTTTTCAAGTTCCGTTTTGCGTGAAGACAAACTTGCGCCCATATCGGCTCTATTCAGTTCTTCTGCTTCCTGAAGCAGAGAAAGTATGTCTTTAGAGGTCTTTTCGCCTTTTTGGTTAGGCATTGATCTCACCTGCTCTTTTCCAAAATAACTTTAATGACTTTTATGAATTGCGTTGTTTCGATGCTTCGAACATTACTATTGCGCCTGCTGCGGAAACGTTAAGCGAATTCACGGTACCGTACATCGGTATACCTGCGATAAAATCGCTTTCCTTCTTCAAAAGGTCGCTGACACCCTCACCCTCGCTACCGAGGATAAGCGCACACGAGCCTTTAAAGTCCTGTTCGTAATAAGGTCTTCCGCCCGCTTCGACAGCCCATATCCAAACGCCGTTTTCTTTGAGTGTCTTGACGGCATTGGCAAGATTTGCAACTCTTGCAATGGGCATTGCAAATACTGCGCCGGCACTTGATTTTGCAACGGTGCCGTTAACACCGACGGCACGGCGTTTTGGGATTATAACACCGTTAAGTCCCGCACAGTTTGCACTTCTTATAAGCGCACCTAAATTGTGAGGATCATTTATCGAATCACAAATCAAATAAAAAGGTTTTTCGCCCTTCTCGGCGGTCAGAGCCAAAAGCTCGTCAACCGAAAGATAATCGGTTTCGGCGGCAACGGCGATAACACCCTGATGCACACCGCCTTCAGCAAGACGGTCAAGCCTTCTTAGATCTGTTTCGACAATAGGAACACGTTTTTCGGATGCTTTTGCGCGTATAACGGCAAGAACACCTTCGTTTGAATCGTTCTTTATATAGATTTTATCAATAGTCCTGCCGCTTTTGAGCAATTCCATAACGGCATTTCTGCCGATAAAGAGCCCTTCTTCTGCGGTTTCGTTCTTTGAAATTCGCTTATCACGCATATATTTTTCTCCCAAAAAACATAATCCACTGTATTATACCACAGACAAGCCTGAGTGTCAATCCAAAGCGTACTTTTTTACCCTCTTAAAATTCATTTTTTACAAAGAAAAAACAGCCGTACTTTCGTACAGCTGTTAAGTTTACAAATGGTTTTGATCCTTCCCGAAAAGACGATCTTTAATTTGTGTTTAGACACGTCCCCAAGGAGTTTGGATGCCGCCGTCTTCGCCCATAGAGAAATCCCATCCGGGCACTTCTCCGCCGTCGATGATGTTATCACCGTCTTCGGTAGCGATAGAGTGCGTGATGATGTCTTTTATGTCAAACACTATTATATCTAATTCAGGAATGCCGTATTGTTTTTTCAATTCTACACACCTTCTCACAAAAATAATCCACATTAATATCCTTTGTGATTATAGCAAAGAGGAGATGTAATTGCAAGCACTTTTCGATTTGTTTACAAATTGTTCACAAAGTCCTGTTTTGCTTGATTCTTCAAGGGCTTTCGAACACATCAAAGTGTTATATGGTCGATTACGTAATTGAGATATACCTTATGTGCCTGTTTATCGGATACGATACGTTTCATATCGTAAAGCTTATTGGGAGGTATTGCCGCTTCTTCCTCAGGTTTTAGCTTGCCTTTCATAAGCTTATCGACCGTCAAAGCATCATAAATATCCATAGCGATTATATTGTTGCCACGTAGACACATGACCTGCTTCATCTGACCTTCAACGAGGTTTTCGACAGCAGCACAGCCCATTTGGGTCGCAAGAACTCTGTCACGCAACGTGGGAGAACCGCCACGCTGGATATGAG
Source organism: Eubacteriales bacterium (assembly GCA_045536935.1). Classification (GTDB taxonomy): domain Bacteria; phylum Bacillota; class Clostridia; order Oscillospirales; family CAG-382; genus Coliplasma. The sequence goes on from JAZSOO010000026.1 coordinate 24,046, forward strand.
CAAGTCTTGCAAAGCGGGATTCTATACCGCTTCTCTGCTGGATCATATTGCTCAATTCTTCGCCGTAATCCTTGCCCATTCCTTCGGAAGCAATAATTATAAAGTTACGCTTTCCGCCGTTACGTGCCTTTATCATTTTTTCGATGACTTGGTCGAAGTCCGTGGGTATTTCTTTAATAACCGCAGTTACGGCACCGACGGCAATAGCGGTTTGAAGTGCAATATCGCCTGCTTCTCTGCCCATTACCTCAACAACGGTGCAACGTGCATGGCTTTCGCTTGTATCACGGAGCTTGTCGACGAGGTCAACAACGGTATTCATCGCCGTATCAAAGCCGATCGTCGCTTCGGTAGAAGCGATATCGTTATCTATCGTACCGGGTATACCGATACAGGGAACACCTGCGTCGGTAAGGTCGACCGCACCTCTGAAGGTTCCGTCGCCGCCGATGGTCACGATACCCTCAATACCGTATTTATCACAGGTTGCCGCCGCCTTCTGCACGCCTGCCCATTCACGGAATTCGGTACTGCGTGCGGAATAAAGCATTGTTCCGCCACGGTTTATAATATAAGAAACGTCACGTTCGTGAAGCTGTTTCACATCACCGTCGATAAGGCCCTGGTATCCGTTATAAATACCCATGACCTCTATACCTTTGCAAAGCGCAAGACGGGTCACCGCACGTATTGCGGCATTCATACCGGGAGCATCGCCGCCGCTTGTCAAAACACCGATTCTTTTTATCTGTTTCATATCCGAAACCTCCTGCGCAAAATGATATACGATGATATATATTGAATAACACATTTTTTTATTATTGTCAATATTTATGTTCTAACCGTTACACTTTCGGAATAGAATTTTAACAAAACTCAAGGAGGATCACAGATGACCGATTTAGGAATATACAGCGATATTGCCACACGAACCGGCGGTGATATCTACATTGGCGTGGTGGGTCCTGTCAGAACAGGAAAATCTACGCTTATAAAACGGTTTACGGAAAGCCTTATTCTCCCGAATATCCAAGCCGAAGGTATGCGTGAACGCACGAGGGACGAAATGCCTCAATCCGCCTCCGGCAAGACGGTTATGACCACCGAGCCGAAATTCATTCCCGAAAACGCCGTCGGTATACCGCTCGACGACAGCACCGAATGCAGAGTTAAGCTTATCGACTGTGTCGGATATATCGTTCCCGGTGCAATGGGACTCGTTGAAGACGGACAGCCGAGAATGGTTATGACACCTTGGTCGGAAACACCCCTTCCCTTCGAGCGTGCGGCAGAATTGGGCACAAGAAAGGTTATCGACGAACATTCGACGATCGGAATCGTCGTCACCACCGACGGAAGCATCGGAGAGATCGACAGAGAATCGTACGTCGATACCGAAAAGAGAGTTATTTCGGAATTGAAGGCACTTAACAAGCCCTTTGTTACGGTTTTGAACTCTGCGGCACCGAGAAGTGCGCAAACCATTGCTCTTGCAGAATCGCTCGAGCAGGAATATGACGTTCCCGTGTTGCCGATAAACTGTCTTGAGATGACAGACGGCGATATTAAAGAGATCCTGCGTGGCGTGCTTTATGAATTTCCCGTGCGTGAGATTCGATTCTCGCTCCCGGGCTGGCTTGACGTGCTTGACGAAAGTGATGATATCAAGAACACCGTATATTCAAGCGTTGCAAAGACCGTTTCGGGATTGGCACGTGTAGGAGAAATACGTGATGCCGTTGACGCATTCTCCGAAGAAAGCGATATAAGCGCAAGGCTCGAACGTCTTGATCTCGGAAGCGGCAGCGCAAAGATCGACATCAGAGTGCCCGACAGGATCTTTTATTCCATACTCGGTGAGAAAAGCGGTTTTGATATCGAAAGCGAACGTGAACTTTTGACCATTATGACCGAGCTTTCGGAAATCAAGCGCAAGTACGACAAGGTTGCATCGGCTATCGATGACGTTATGAACGACGGTTACGGCATCGTTATGCCTTCTATCGACGACCTTACTCTTGAAGAACCCGAGATCGTCAAGCAACCCGGCGGATACGGTGTTAAATTAAAAGCAAGTGCGCCTTCGATACATATGATGAAGGCAGATATTGAAACCGAGGTCAACCCGATTGTCGGCACGGAAAGCCAATCGGAAGAGCTTGTAAGCTTCCTCTTAAAAGAATTTGAAGAAGACCCGAAGAGCATTTGGGAATCCAATATGTTCGGAAAAACTCTTCACGAGCTTGTAAGCGAAGGACTTAACAGCAAGCTTGCCCATATGCCCGACGATGCACGCGCAAAGATCGCAGGTACTATACAGCGAATCATCAACGAAGGAAGTGGCGGTCTTATATGCATACTGCTTTGATCCCCGTTATGACGACTTTTTCGGAACTGCGGAACAAAGAGGTCGTCAATCTGCGTGACGGCAGTGTTCTCGGTTGTATTTGCGACCTTGAAATCAATTCCTGCTCGGGTGAGATCTGCGCAATATGTATTCCGGGAAACGGATTGCTTGCTTCGCTTTCCTCGAAAAACCGAATTTCTATCCCTTGGCGTGATATTGAACGCATCGGAAAGGATACTATTCTTGTTCACGTCAACTGCGGAATTAATGATAGGCAGATATAAAATCACCCCAAAAAGTCTAACGACGGGTTCCCTGCAAAACGAAGTTTTGTAGGGGTATTAAGGGGACCCCGACAAAAAAGAGCTGTTGTTTTCAGCAACAGCTCTTTTTTTATATCTTTATTATATTATTCGTTACTCATAACGGTGCGTTTGAGAAGGATATAGTCATAGGTGTTTACCGAACCGTCGGAATTAATATCGGCGGAGAGAGATTCCGACTTATTGCAGGAATAGGTATCCATAACTGCACGGCGAACGAGAATATAGTCTGTCGTTTCGGGCGTTCCGTTGCCGTTAACGTCACCTCTTAAATAATATCCCCAATATGCTGTGGGAGGATTTGCGGCGCTCGAGACCCAATATTGATTAAAGTTTTCGGGCTTTTCTTCCGCTTCGCAATAGATTTTCAAATCCGCAGAGCAACGGCGGAAAACGTCAAGTCCTGCAGTTGTTACGGAATTGGGAACAGCGATCTCCGTAAGAGCAAAGCAATCGGAAAATGCGCACGAACCGATAAATTCAACCGAAGACGGGATATTTATATCCGTAAGAACGTAACAATGGGCGAAAGCATAGGTTTCGATTCTTGTTATAGTTGCGGGAAGTTTGATCTTAGTTATCGTTTCCTGATGCTGAAAAGCCGCTTCGCCGATAACCTTAACGGGCAAGGATTCGTACTGTGAAGGAACTGTTATTTCGGTTTCCGAGCCGACGTATGATTCGAGAATATAATACGTACCGTCTTCGGAAAGAGCAAATACAAACTCATCAGAATCCAAAGCAAGAGCAGTCACAGAGAACGTTGCAAGAAGCATTAAAAGAATCAAAAGCATTGAAATAATACGTTTCATATCCATCATCCTTTCATACGCTTTCTTCCATTAATATTTTACACCGGCACCGTCTGTTTGTCAATCATTTTCCGAATCTTAAGGGATCGACAAACGTACCGTCGATACCGATCGCATAGTGAAGGGCGGTTTCGCCGTTAGTAAAGCCGGTCTTACCTGCAACGCCTATCGTTGCACCGTCTTTTATAACGTCTCCGACATCAACGGAGACTTTATCAAGGTGGTAATAATAGCTGTAAACACCGAAGCCGTGATAGACGATCACGGTGTTGCCTGTAGGAGCAAGGGTATCTTTAAATACGACTTCGCCCGCCTGAACCGAGTGCACGGAGGTGTCTTTTGAAAGGTTGTAAACAACGCCTTCGCAGATCTGGTTGCCCGAGCCGCTTTCAGCACCCGTAACGCCGAGTGTTACCGATTGTCCGAAGATGAATTTTGCTTTTTTATCGCCAACGGGAGAACGGAATTTATCTTTAGAAGGAACAAAATAGTTCGTTTCGGGACGGTTTGCGGTAATATCCGACAAAACACCCTTGAATTCAGCAAGCTTTTCGTTGGAGAGCATAGAATCGTACTGTTCTTCTTCGACCGAAATGGGAGTCCATTCGCCGTTGTCACGGTCGGTTATGACTATTGTTTCGGTTACGGTCTCAATACCCGTTGTGAATTCCAGAACGTATTCTCCGGGAACGTTCTTGGCGGTCACGGGGAGATATGCCGTACCGTTATTTTCGGTAGTTACAGAGAAATTGATTCCGTCAACGTCGAGGAGAGTATCAAGCTTGATCACTTCATCTTTGTTGATGTTCGTTGCATTTACGGTTATAACGTCGCCTACGGTGAATTTGTTTTTAGAAAGCTCTACCTTTGCGGGAACGTCATATAAAAGCTCGAAGCTGTATTTAGCCGTACCCGAGGATTGAGCACCGTTCATGGCGCTCCATTCGGCAGTAAGCTCGACCATAAAATAGGTATCGTTTTCATAAACGATGTCGGAAAGGTCGTCGATATCGAATTCCGCACCGTTGACCGAAACACATTTAAGCTCGGTCTTTACATCGGAAAGCGGATATGCTTCGTTCTCGCTGTCAAAGCTGAACATCAATGAATTTTCAAAGCCTTTGAGTATCGTATACGATTCGTTACCTTCTGCAAATTTTGAAGGTATATAATCATAAGAATTTCCGTCTGATTTATTATATTTCCATTCGGCTTCCTTCGGGAAGACCTCGTATTTTTCGTTGCCGTTGATAACGTAAAGATCCGGAAGGAAGTTTGTGGTATAGAGATAGTTGAATTCATCACGGAGAAGCAAAGATTTTGCACGTTCTGTTTCGAGAACGTAAAGCTTGTCTTCAGGTCCTACGAGCAGACAGCCCGAAAGGTTCAAGGAGGGATAGAGCTTATATTCGATCTCCTTATCCTCTCTGTCGCAGATTATACGGACGGGAGTTTCGTTTGAAACGTCACGCATTGGGGTATTTATCGAAAGAGAGCTGGCGAGTACGTCAACGTAAAAATCAACGTCGCTATCGTTTTCAAGCACCACGTCGTCGGCATAGACAGACGTAAAGGTGGTTTCGGGCACGGCAACGGTCACCTTTTGAACGGTACCGAGCGTTATCGAATGGGAGGAATAGGCTATCCAAAAATATACGATAAACGCAAGCGGTATGCAAAAGATTATCGCAAGGATACTCTTACCGCCGTTCCTTTTTGTTTTCGACATAACGTTACCTCCGAAATCAGACATTTTTACTTATATATTTTATATCACATCGATTATTATGTCAATAGATTTGTTTAATATTGCTCTTTTGGGAAATAATTATATCAATCATTACGTAAGAGGCATTAAATGAACGATAGATTTGAAAATTTCCGCAACAGCGTCGTAAACGCTTTTTCAGGGTCGGAAGACCTTATATGCCGTGAAAGCGGAGCTGACGGCGCAAGATTCGCATTGATTTTTATAAAAGGAATAACCTCGAGAGCATATATTTCCGAAATGATATTACGCCCTCTCCTTAAGACAGAAATGAACGAATTTGACGGAGATTTCGGCTTTTTCATCGAATCTCCTTCGCTTAGAACTCCGGAAAACGAAAGCATGGCTATCGATTCCATCGCAAAAGGCGAGGTTCTGATAATTACGGAAAGCAAAAACGGATTTTTCTCTACTCTTGTCAATGCACAGGAAGCACCGAGCAGAAGTATTGAAGAACCGACAAGCGACGTTACCATCAGAGGTCCGAAGGTTGGCTTTGTTGAAGATGCGGAAAAGAACATGGCATTACTAAGACGATATATACGCTCGTCCGATTTGAAGTTTAAAAGTTTTACCGTCGGAGATATTTCTTCGACGAAGGTTATTCTTGCCTACGTTTCGGGACGTGCAGACGAAAAGCTCGTTAACGATATTTCAAAGCGCATTAACGAAATCAAGGCAAGCGTTATAACCGACAGCACGAATATTTCTATGCTTTTGGCAGGAAGGTCTTATCCTATATTTCCGACCTGCGGAAGCACCGAAAAGGTGGACAAGCTGGCATCAAAGCTTATGTCGGGCAGGATCGCTATCATCGTTGACGGAAGTCCTTTTCTGTTATCGCTTCCCTTTCTTTTTATCGAGGGACTTCAATCTGCCGAGGATTATCTTCATACTCCGTACTATGCAACATTTATACGAATTTTAAGGCTTGTTGCTTTTATCTCGGCGATATTTGCGCCTGCGGTTTTGTGTGCCTTGATAAGCTTTGACTATTTTACGATGCCAAAGGAGATGTACGGGCTTATTGCCGAATCACGCAAGGATATTCCGCTTTCCTTCTTTTGGGAAATTATGGCGATATTGCTTTTGTTCGAAACTCTGCGTGAAGTCGGTGTCAGAATGCCGAGAACCGTCGGCGATGCCGTGGGTATCGTCGGTTCGATCATACTCGGTAACACTGCAGTGGAAGCAGGCATCGTTTCTTCCGTCGGAGTCATAACCGTTGCATTTTCGGCGGTCTGTGCCTTTATAACACCTGCGTATATGTACGTTATCGTGCTTGCGAGGATCGTTGCTTTGATTCTTGCGGAGGTTTGCGGTATTTGGGGATTAGGGATCGGATTCGGAATTTTGGTATTGATGCTTTGTCTCAAAAAAAGCTTTGGCGTTCCCTATATGTACCCTCTTGTGCCGTTTAACAAAAACGGTTTGCAGGATTTCATTCTTTCTATCCCCAAAAAAACATTGGGACGCAAAGAAAATTTGGGGAGAAAAAAATAGGTCTATTTTATGGCTTCAAACGTGTGTTTCGGGGTATCGGGTAATTTTACGTGCGAAAAACGAATAGAATATCTTGGGTGATCTATTAATGTTATTTACAAAGAAAAAACGTTTTTCCGTTACCGACAAAACCATCAAAGAGGATATCCTCGATGCAAACGGGGATATCCTCATCAAAATCAATTTGCGCTATCCCGAAATCCAATGCAACGAGCGTGACCCTCTCAATCACAATGCAGTGAAATTTTACAAGAGGATAGCAGAAAGCTTTGCACATTCGGCAAAGCACGATATGGCAAAGACCGCAGAGGAGAGAAAGAAAAATGACACAGATTTCCTTCCCTTCTCAGCGGTGATGAGGTGGTCAAAGACCTTTGAAAGCGACGATTTTCTCAGCTTTGTTATCGAATTTTCGGTTTGGGACGGAAAAGGCAAGCAGTCGATCGAACGCAAAACGCAGGTCTGGGAAAGGAAATTCGGAACGAAGTGCAGATTTAATTATTTTTTTGAAAGCAAGATCTTAAAAGAGACCTTCACTCTTTCGGACAAGGAAAAGAAGGGTTTTGACAAGGAGCTTTTCGCTTTGTGCGAAAACGGGTTTGAATTTTACATGAAGGGTGAAAACGGATATAAAACGTATTCCCTGCCGTTATCGGCTTCGAAGATCGATATTGTAACAAAAAACGTCGGCTCTGTATAAAATGTGAATAGCGTTACATATTGGAGTTGAGGTTTATTTATGGAATACTTTGCCGGTGCGAACACGAGAAAAGGTTTTTATTCTATTTTTGATGAATGCTTTAAAAATACAGAACGGCTTTATATATTGAAAGGCTCCAGCGGATGCGGTAAATCCACCTTGATGCGCCGTATTGCAGAAAAGGCAAGAAGGCTTAATTTTGAAGTCGACCTTATATTTTGTTCCGCCGACCCGGATTCACTTGACGGGGTTATCATACCAAAGCTTTCGGTTGCTGTCGCAGACGGCACCAACCCTCACAGTATGGACGTTAAATATCCTTGCGTGCGTGAGAATATTATAAATCTCGGGCAATTTTGGGATGAAGCAAAGCTTATTCCGAAAAGAAACGATATTATCTCGTTGACGGACAGGAAAGCCTTTCATTACAAAAACGCATACCGCTCTCTTTCGGCATTCGGTACTATTGACGACCTTAAGAAAAGCCTTGTTTCTCAATCTATTTTGAGAAATGACCTTGAAGGCTGTGCCTTTAAAATGGCAGAAAAGCTTTGTAACGGATCGAACGGTTACGCAAAGCGTATCTTCACCTCTGCATTCACTTCTTCGGGTATTAAAACACTTTCAAGCTTCGGAGAGGTTGAAAACCTTTACAGAGTTATAGGCAAGGGTTCGGAATTTTTGATGAATGCTATCTCGGGTATTGCAAGAGAAAAGGGTGAAAACATCACGGAATCGCTGCAACCCCTGAATCCTTGCGTTATCGATTCGATATACTTCGAGGGAAGCAATTCGCTTATAACAACTCTTGATATACCTCCCTGCAAGACGGCTTTGCACGAGAAGACTATTTCGACGTCGAGATTTACGAACAACGAGATTCTCACGGGTATGCGTTCGAAGATACGTGCGCTTGAAAGGCTCTCCGACGAAATTTTGATCGATGCTCAAAAAGAGCTTGCGTCGGCAAGAAGCGTTCATTCGAAGATCGAAAGCATTTATATCCCTGCTATGAATTTCACCGCCTTGGACGAATATACCTCTGACCTTATTTCAAAGATATTTTCGGAATAAGCAATAACAAAACGCCATATATATCAAATATAACCTTAAAGTCAAGGAGAGATATATATGACACGCAAAATGAAAAACAATCCCACCGCCAAAAACGATTTCGGTTTTACCGTTGCGGGACTTATCGGCGGCGGAGTTGGACTTACCGTCACTTTGATTCTTGTTCTTATTGCGCCGTTTTTGTTATTGAACACGAACGACCCGAACTCTGTGAGTAATTACTGTGCAGCGGTCTGTGCTTTTATCGGAAGCGGTGTCGGCTCGGCAATTGCTTCCATTCTTTGCAAGGAAAGTCCTTTGCAGGCAGGGCTTTTATCGGGTGCAACCGAAGTTGTCCCGATAATCCTCGTTTCCCTCTTTTTGCCGGGAAACATTAATTTTGTGAATTGCGCTATCATACTGTCTTCCGTAGGGATCGGCGCTTTCTTGATTTCTTTCCTTATAATGAGAACAAGAAGCAACCAAAAGAAGAATATGAAGCGTGTTATGAAGAGAAGATGAAGCTCTTGATTTTCTAAAGCTTTCGTGGTATGATATATAAAAAGATATCGAAAGGAGTTGGGAAATTTGAGGCTTCAGGAATCGGGAGAGATGTATCTCGAAGCAATACATATTCTTTCAAAGGAAATGCCGATCGTTCGTGCAATCGATATTTGCGAATACCGCAAGGTTTCAAAGCCAAGCGTTTCCCGTGCCGTAGGTATTCTTAAAAAGGGCGGTTACATAACCGAAAAGGACGGTAGTCTTGTTCTTACGGAAGCAGGCCTTACCGTTGCCGAAAAGATTTATGAACGTCACACGGTATTGACAAAATACCTTGTTTCTATCGGAGTTGACGAGCAGACCGCAGACGAGGATGCCTGCAAGATCGAGCATATTATCAGCGACAAGACCTTTGAGGCAATAAAATCTAAAGTTTAAGACATACATTGATATAAAGAAAGAGCAAGAACGAGATTTCGTTCTTGCTCTTTTGTTTGTATTAATAATCCCCACTATCAAGGCGAACCCAAATATCATTATCTTCGGGGGAATTAAGCCAGGTAAGATAGATTGAATAGTCTTTATACGTATCCAATTTTCTAAGCGTTTCTGCGGTTGCATAGCCGACGTATTTGAACTTCGGAAGATCCCCTTCGCCTTCTAAGAAGGGGTGTGTTTCCGAAAGAACCATTCCGCATTCTCTCAGCAATCTTTTGTTGCCCTCGTCATCGGGATTAAGGAAACCACCGAAACCATCTTCGCTATGTAGATACATGTTATCTATGCCTATGATAAAATACGCATCGGGATCGTCGGCGTTGTTTTTTATATACCCAAATAAAGAGTATCCGCCAACACACGAGAATATTTCTTTTGTTCCTTGAGGTTCATCGTTCGTTGTCACAGGCGTATAGTTCTCACCGCTGTAGTATAGAACCGTTTTATCTCTTAATATATCTTCTTCGGTTAAATCTGTCGATACGTCTTGTGAGGGAGTATCGGAAGGAATATCGGAAGGAATATCACTTTCGGTTTCCGATGGAATATTTGACTGTTGTTCCGTGATATCGGAAGGTGTTTTCGAAACGTCCTCGCTGGTGTTACAAGAGGTTAAGGTCATTGATAACACAACCAAAAAAGCGAGAGTTATTAATAAATATTTTTTCATAATATCACCTCCAAGATATTAGGGAAGGTCTATAGAACCCATTCAATGATGTATTGAATTTTCCCAGATTTCATAATTATCGGGAGAATTGAGCCATGTGAGATGGATTGAATAGTCTCTATACGTATCCAATTTTCTAAGCGTTTCTGCAGTAGCATATCCGACGTATTTGAACTTTGGAAGGTCGCCTTCGCCTTCTAAGAAGGGGTGTGTCTGCAAAAAAACCATTCCGGATTCTCTAAGTATACGTTCGTTTTCTTCGTCGTTGTTGGTGTCATTCAATCTGTACATCCCTACTACCCCTATAAAGAAATAAGTATCGGGGGTATCAGGATTATATTCTATATAAGTCTTCAACGAATATCCGCCAACACCTGAGTATATTTCTTTTGTTCCTCGTGGCATATCGGTAGTGTCGTGCATTGTATAATTATCACCGCTGTAGTATAGAACCGTTTTATCTTTCAATATATCTTCTTCGGTTAAATCTGTCGATACGTCTTGTGAGGGGGTATTGGAAGGAATGTCTGAAGAAATATCGCTTTCGGTTTCCGAAGGAATATTTGACTGCAGTTCCGAAACGTCCGAAGGGGCTTTTGAAGTATCCTCGGGGACGTTACAAGAGGTTAAGACCGTTGCAAAAATGAAGAGAAAAGCGAAAGTAATTAATAAATACTTTTTCATATAACCACCTACAAGATATTAGGGAAGGTTCATAGAATCTATTCAGTGATGTATTGAATTTTCCCAGACTTCATAATTATCGGGAGAGTTAAGCCAAGTGAGATATATTGAATAGTCCTTATACGAATCCAACTTTTTCAAACCTTCTGCGGTTATATAACCAACGTATCTAAATTCGGGGATCTTTTCAAGTTCATCCTTTGTATATTTGCTTGCGTCAAAATCGGGAAGAATAGCTTTCCATTTCTTTGTGAAATATTCTCTTCTTTCGTCCACGTCAAACGACGGATCTAACACCGCTTCGGGATTTATCAACATCGGGTGACTATCGCACATAACCATACCGATTTCGTTTAAGAACTCTCGGTTATCTTCGTCTATCAAATCGAAATTCATAGGATCGCCGTAATCAACGGTTCTGTTTTTCATCGACTCTATAGCGACGAGAAAGTATGTATCTGATTCAACGCTGTTAATTTCTATATAACCCATTACCGGATTGTTACCGGAATACTCTTCTTCTATCCCGAGAGGTATCAATTCGTGTCCTAAATGTGTATAATGTTCGCCTGTATAATAAAGAACAGTTTTATCTTTCAATATATCTTCTTCGGTCAAATCTGTTGATACGTCTTGTGAGGGGGTATTGGAAGGAATATCGCTTTCGGTTTCCGAAGGAATATTTGACTGCGGTTCCGAGATATCGGAAGGTGTTTTCGAAACATCTTCGTTAGTGTTACAAGAGGTTAAGGTCATTGATAACACAACCAAAAAAGCGAGAGTTATTAATAAATATTTTTTCATAATAATCCTCCTTGATTAATTTCAAATATATTCTATCCCCTGCTTTAATTTTAACATTATGCGAAATTTGCGTCAATGGGTGAAAATATTTTTGTATATGTGCATAAATTTTAACTCTTTTTTACCCCCGTTGACTTGTTGGGGGTATACAAAAATTTTAAGATATGAAAAAACTTCATTTTTCGAATAGACGTTTTTTCGACGTTCATAATTCGTTAACAAATTAGGCGGTCTTTTACCATTTTTTGGTTATAGGCGGCAATTTATACAAATTCTGACGAATTTTTTTGTAGTTTTATTGCAAAAACACTTGCTTTTGATAGAAATTTAAGATAAAATTATATCAACTATGGTGTAATATATTTTGAAGCCCGTTATAAATACTAACGAGAAGGAGAAAGAAAAATGAGCAACAAGCTTTTCCAAGGATTGATCTACCAGATGAGAGAGGCTGTAGACCGTGAGATCGGTATTATCGACGATAAGGGTATCGTTATCGCTTGCAGCCAGCTTTCGAAGATTGGAAGTGTTCACAAAGAGATTCTTGACGAACTTTCCTACAGCTATGAAACTCTTGTTATCGGCGATTATACCTACCGTCCTATCGGTTCTCACGCAAGGATCGAATACATCGTATTCGTTGAAGGTGACGATGATATCGCAAAAAGCATTACAGCGCTTTTGTCGGTTTCCTTCTCGAACATCAAGACTCTTTACGACGAAAAATACGATAAGACGAACTTTATCAAGAACATCATTCTCGATAACATTCTCCCCGGCGATATTTACATTAAATCCAAGGAGCTTCGTTTTGACAGCGAAATGAACCGTGCGGTATTCCTTGTAAGATTTATGAACTCCGGTGAAATTATCCCTTACGACGTTATCCAGAATATGTTCCCCGACAAGGCACACGATTACGTTATCAACGTCGGTGAATCGGATATCGTTCTCGTTAAAGAGCTTAAATCCGCTTCCGACCCGAAGGCTCTTGAAATGATCGCAAAGAGCATTGTTGATACGGTTCAGTCGGAATTCTATCTTAAGGTACATATCGGTATCGGTTCGGTTGTTTCCAACGTTAAGGACCTTGCACATTCCTACAAGGACGCACAGGTTGCGCTTGAAGTCGGTAAGGTATTTGATACCGAAAAGAACGTTATCAACTATGAAAGCCTCGGTATCGGCAGACTTATCTATCAGCTTCCCACAACGCTTTGTGAAAAGTTCCTTCAGGAAGTTTTCAAGCGTGGTTCGCTTGAAAGCCTTGACAGAGAAACTCTCCAGACCATTCACGCTTTCTTTGACAACAACCTTAACGTTTCCGAGACCTCGAGAAAGCTTTTCGTACACAGAAACACTCTTGTGTACCGTCTTGAAAAGATCAAGAAGCTTACAGGTCTTGACCTTCGTGAATTTGAACACGCAATTACTTTTAAGGTTGCTTTGATGGTCAAGAAATATCTTATCAACAAGCCTTCCATTTATTGATCTATTTATTAATAGGTAATTGACATGAACGAACAAAATATGCAAGAAAAACGAGATATAATAAAGTTTGAAAACGTTTCGATGGCTTACGGCAACGGCAATTTGGCATTGAACAACGTTTCGCTTAATATTAAAGAAGGTGAATTTGTCTTCCTTGTCGGCGGAAACGGCGCAGGTAAAACGACTCTCACAAAGCTTCTTATATGCGAAGAAAAGCTTGCCGACGGTAAGCTTGAGGTCAACGGTTTCAAGCTTCACAAGATACGTTCTTGGAGGATCCCGAAGCTTAGACGTACCATGGGTATGGTCTTCCAGGATTTTAAATTGTTTAACAATATGACGGTTTACGAAAACGTCGCTTTTGCTATGCGTGTTATCGGTGCAAAGCCCTCTCTTATCAAGAAGCGTGTTCCCGTATTTCTCGATATGGTCGGTGTCGGCCACAAGAGTGATTCCTTCCCTAACGAGCTTTCCGGCGGCGAACAGCAGAGAGTTGCTTTTGCGAGAGCTATCGTAAACAATCCCGACATCGTCATTGCGGACGAGCCTACCGGTAATATCGACACGGAAATGACCGAAGGCATTATGGAACTTCTTATCAAGATCAACAAGCTTGGCAAAACCGTTCTCGTTATCACCCACGACGACCAGATCGTCAAGAATTACAACAAGCGTGTTGTTAAATTGGAAAACGGACACGTTGTTTCCGACAAGATCGGAGGTTTTAACGTATGAAACCAAGCGTATTCTTTTATAATATAGCCCAAGGCTTTAAGGGTATTTTCCGTAACAGCGTTATGACGACGGCTTCTCTGCTTGTCCTTATCGCTTGTATGATACTTGTCGGTACGTTCTATCTCGTTATCGACACTATCGACCGCAACTTTAACGCTATTGATAACCTTAACGTTATCGAAATTATGCTTGACAAGGATTACGACGAGGAAGAGATCGTTGAGATCGGTCAAAAGTTGGCGACAATATGCGATGAATCGCCTATTATCGATTGGACAAAAGATCAATGGTCTGCCGACCAGACGGTGCCCAAGAGCGAAAACTTTAAATTCGTTTCCTCCGACGAGCATTTGGAGATCATGCTTCAGATGTACGACGAGGAATGGATCAAAGCGATCTTTGAATTTGACGTCGAACACGGTCACGACGAAGGCGAAAACGACGGCATTACAAACTCGGTCGAGGACAACCCTCTCCGTGCAAGCTACCGCATAACCTTCAAAAACCTTTCGGATTTTGACGAAGTTACGAAGGTCAAGAGCAGAATCGACGCTATCGAGCTTGACGATGCAAGTGTTAACGACACTATCCCCACCGAAGATATTAAAGACCATATCCAGCTCTACGGAAACGTAATGAGCATCAAGAATACCCTTTATTTTGCGGGTATCTGGCTTATGGTCATCTTCCTTTTGATATCGCTCTTCGTTATTATGAACACCATAAAGCTCGGTGTGTTTGCACGCAGACACGAGATTACGTTTATGCGTCTTTGCGGTGCTACGAAGAACTTTATCCGTATGCCCTTCCTTGTTGAAGGTATTATTATCGGTATTTTATCTGCGGCAATATCCTTTGGTATCGAATTCTATCTTTACGAATATCTTTTGAGAGATATTATCGCTTCGGCAACGGGCGTTTCGGGCGAGGCAGGAATTATTTCCGCTTCCTTCTGGGAATATGCGCCCATCATCGCTATAGGTTTTGCTGCTATCGGTCTTTTTGCAGGTATTATTTCCTCGAGCATCTCGCTTAAGAAGTACCTCAAGGCTTAGGAGAAATTTATTATTATGAAAAAAGTTTTGAAAAGAGTTTTGTCCTTACTCGTTTGCGCCGTTATGGTGTTGGGCTTTGTTTCTAACGAAGCGCCTACCGAAACTGTTGAAGCGAGAACGCTCTTTGACGTTGAAAAAGAACTTAACGAATATAAAAGCCTTTTATCTTCGCTCCAATCCGAGCTTTCCGTAATAAGCAAGAACATTTCCGAGCTTGAAGGTAAATCCGGCCAAACGGCAAAGCTTATGGCTCAGTACCAAGCGGAGATCGACGTTTTGGAGACCGACATCGAGGTCAATACGGCAATTATGGAATCCTACGACGAAAAGCGTGCGAAGGTCATCTCCGACATTGCTGTCGTCAAGGAAGACTATGACTACCGTGTTTCGATGTATAAAAAGCTTATGCAGTTCATATATGAAAACAGCGAAACCAATGCTTTCGAGCTTCTGTTTTCCGCCGAAAACTTTTCGGATTATCTTACGAAGCGTGACAACTTTAACGATATTATGAACGCCGCAAACGATCTTATCAAGGAAATCGAGGTTTCCTTGGCAGACCTAAAAGTTCTTGAAGAAGAGCTTGCGCAGACACAGGCAAAATACAGCGAATATTTGTCCGGCCTTAATAAATCTAAAATCGATCTTGAAACCAAGATCGAGGAATACAAGACCATAGCAAGCGAGCTTAATCTTGACGCAAACGAGCTTGAAAAGAAATATAAGGACAAAAACGCAAAGGTTCAGGAAGTTAAGGCAAAGATAAAGAAGCTTGAAAACGAACGCAAGGAGATATTCAACTCCAGCGCAACGTTCATTTGGCCCGTTCGAACCTCAAGCTACCGTGTAACCAGCCAATACGGTTGGCGTGGCGACCCCTTCGGAAAGCCCAATACCGAATATCACAAGGGTATCGATATTGCTTGCTCGAGAGGTACCCCCATTCTTGCCGTCAAAGCAGGTGTAGTCACCAGAGCTTCTTGGTACAGCGGTTACGGCAACTGTGTTATCATCTATCACGGCAACGGCGTTTCCTCGCTTTATGCCCATTGCGATAACGGAAATTCCTCCCGTCCCACCTATGAAGTTAAGGTTGGCGATACGGTCAAGGCAGGTCAGGTTATCGCATACGTCGGCACAACAGGCAGATCGACGGGTTATCACCTACACTTCGGTGTTGTGGATACCAACACATCGACTGCACTTGGCGGAAATTACGCTAACCCCAACAAATATCTGCCCAACGGATATTACACAAAGGTAAATTAATTACCGCAAAGAAGGATTTTAATGTTCAAAAAGAGAATAACCCCTTTTGCTTGTCTCGTTATTTCGCTTTTGGTTTGTATCACAACGGCTCTCGGCGTTAGTTCATACCGTTCGGTTCTTGAAAAAGAGAGAATCAACCAAATTCGAAGCGAAAACGGAACTGCAACCGAAAATAGTTTCATCTCTGCAACCGATGCCGATAAATACGAGAAATTATCGCAGTTATTAGGCAGGATAGAAGGTTCTTACATTCATAATTATGACAAGAATCTTTCTTGGGAGATGATCTATAAATCGGTCGTTCAATCGCTCGGTGACGATTATTCACTCTATCTTACGGCGGAAGAATATGCTTCTATGATAGATTCCGGAAAGGGTAATTTCGTTGGCATCGGCGTGCACGCAACGTACGATATCGACACTCACGGTGTTTATATTTTCGGAACAATGCCCGATTCCCCTGCTGAAAAAGCAGGTATACAGACGGGTGACGTTATAATTGAAGCCGAAGGCATTAAGGCAAGCGAAGAAAATTATTATAAAATTATTGATGCGATACCCGGTGAAGCAGGAACAGAGGTTTCTATCAAGGTCTTACGTGGCGAAGAAACGGTCGACCTTAAGATCAAACGCCAAAAGGTTGACAGTGAAAACGTTCTTTACGAAAAGCTTGACAACAATATCGCATTTATACGGATACTTTCCTTCTCGGGAACGACGGTTTCCGAAGAATTCACAAAAAAGATTGCAAAAGCGCAGAACGACGGTTGCGATAAATTTATTTTTGACGTGCGCAACAACGGCGGCGGTTATCTTGACGAGATCGCAGGAGTGCTTGATCTGCTCCTCCCCGAAGGTCCGATAATAAATATGGTCGATAAAAACGGCAATATTTCTACCGTCGATTCGGACGCAAACTGCATTAAAGCGCCTATGGCCGTTCTTTGTAACGACGGAACTGCTTCTGCGGCAGAGCTTTTTACCGCAGCGCTGCGTGATTATGATCTCGCAAAGATCGTCGGCAAAACAACGTTCGGCAAAGGCACTTTGCAGACCACGTTCTCTATACCCGACGGAAGCGCTATAAAGCTTTCAACGGCATTCTACAACCCGCCGAACAACGTCAGTTACGACAAAGTCGGCATCAAGCCCGATTACGAAATTGAGCTTAAGGAAGAATGGCAAAACAGATTCTTCAAGATGCCGAACGAAGAAGACACACAATTGCAAAAGGCAATAGAAATATTAAACAGCTAAAACATATAAAGGGAGAAAATCACCAATGGCAAAACAGATTATCGTTTCTCACGAAGGTCTCAGAAAGCTCCAGCAGGAACTTGAATACCTCAAAACAGTTAAGAGAAAGGAAGTTGCTCAGGCTATCCAAAAGGCAAGAGCATACGGCGACCTTTCGGAAAACAGCGAATACGATGAAGCTAAAAACGAACAGGCGGAAATCGAAGGCAAGATCGCACGTCTTGAAGAAACTCTTGAAAACGCAATAGTTCTTGACGATTCCGACCTCGGCACCGACAAGGTCAACGTTGGTAACAAGGTTACCGTTCACAATATCGACGAAGGCGAAGAAACCGAATATAAGATCGTTTCTACCGCAGAAGCAGACCCCATTATGTTCCTCATAAGCGACGACAGCCCTCTCGGAAAAGCTCTTATCGGTCAGAAAAAGGGCGACAGCATCAACGTTGAAACTCCTATGGGTATTGTAAAATACACTATTACCAACATTTCGAAATAAACCAAAGGTAGAAAAAATGAACGAACAGACAAACAACACTCCTTCTCAGGAAGTTAATCTCGGCGACCTTTTAGCTGTCCGCCGTCAGAAGCTTTCCGACCTCCGTGCCGAAGGCAAGGATCCTTTCGTTATTACAAAATACGACGTTACGCATCACAGCGAAGAAATAAAGGCAAACTTTGAATCTCTTGAAGAAAAAGAGGTTTCTATCGCAGGCCGTCTTATGTCCAAGCGTATTATGGGTAAGGCTTCCTTCTGCCACGTTCAGGACCTTCAGGGTACGATACAGAGCTACGTTGCACGAGACAACGTCGGTGTTGACGAATATGCAGTATTTAAGAAGTTTGACATCGGTGATATAGTAGGCATCAAGGGTACCGTTTTCAAGACCAAGACCGGCGAGACCTCTATCCACGCAACAGAGATCACCCTTCTCTCCAAGAGCTTGCAGATACTTCCCGAGAAGTATCACGGTCTTACAAACACAGACCTCAGATACCGTCAAAGATACGTCGACCTTATCATGAACGCCGAAACAAAGGATACCATGATAAAGCGTTCCAAAATAATAAGCGCAATCCGCCGTTTCCTTGATTCTCCGGGATTCCTTGAGGTTGAAACTCCTATGCTTGTTTCCAACGCAGGCGGTGCGGCAGCAAGACCTTTTGAAACACACTTCAACGCACTTAACGAAGACCTAAAGCTTCGTATCTCGCTTGAGCTTTATCTTAAACGTCTTATCGTCGGCGGTTTGGAAAGAGTTTACGAGATCGGCCGTGTTTTCAGAAACGAAGGTCTTGATACCCGTCACAATCCCGAATTCACTCTTATGGAGCTTTATCAGGCATATACCGACTATCACGGTATGATGGACCTTACAGAAAATATGTACCGTCACGTTGCAAACGAGGTTCTCGGCACAACGAAGATAGTATATAACGGTATTGAAATGGATCTCGGCAAGCCTTTTGAACGCATTACTATGGTCGATGCGGTCAAGAAGTATTCGGGCGTTGACTTTAACGAAATTAATACTCTTGAAGAAGCACGTGCTATCGCAAAGGAAAAGGGTGTTGAATTTGAGACCCGCCACAAGAAGGGCGATATTCTTAACCTCTTCTTTGAAGAATTTGTTGAAGAACACCTCATTCAGCCTACCTTCGTTATGGACCACCCCGTTGAGCTCTCTCCCCTTACAAAGCGCAAACCCGAAAATCCCGATTACGTCGAACGTTTTGAGTTCTTTATGAACGGTTGGGAAATGGCAAACGCATATTCCGAGCTTAACGACCCGATCGACCAGAGAGAACGTTTTAAAGCTCAGGAAGAACAGCTCGCTCAAGGTGACGACGAAGCAAACACCACCGACGAGGACTTCCTCAATGCTCTTGAGATCGGTATGCCTCCCACAGGCGGTATCGGCTACGGCATCGACAGAATGTGTATGCTCCTTACCGACTCCCAAGCTATTAGGGACGTTTTGTTGTTCCCCACAATGAAACCTTTGGACTAATACGGTTCAAGGAAACCTAGTAGTTATGCGGGTTTGTGGTGATTTAGAATCCTAAAAAACCACTCCACTACGCCAACTACTACGCCATTTTTCACAAAGAAATTTGCAGAGAAAAGTCACTATGATAGTCTAAAAGATCAAGCGCCGTGCAATTCGCACGGCGCTTTCATCATATCTAAAAAAATTAAAAATTTTTTTCTAAAAGTTATGTAGAGATACGTAAACTTGCGTTCGTAAACATCAAGGAAAGTACCGTCAACAGCGGCTTTGAAACTCTAACGCACAATTGACAAATAGTGTCGAAAGTTGTATTATAGTAACGGTGCTTCGCACTCTTAGAGGCTACCATAACGGTAGGCGGTTAGCCCTTCTTTACTAAGGAGGGGCACTTTTCCCTCCTAAATGAAAGGAGGGGTGCCAATGGTTACTTACGAGACTTTGTTCCTTTTTGGTTCACTTGTTGTAGCAATTATCG
>JAZSOO010000002.1:0-15094 GCA_045536935.1 Eubacteriales bacterium
ATTCACTTTCAATCATCACGCATAGGTCGGTGTAATAACATCGGCAGAGTCAGTGTCTTTAACAGCGAGGGTCCACCCGTTCCCATTCCGAACACGGAAGTTAAGCTCGTCTGTGCTCACAATACTTGGCTGGAGACGGCCCGGGAAGATAGGTCGATGCTGACATCTTTATAATCAATGAAGTTTGCCCCCAACTAAATGGGGGTAAACTCCGTTGAGGAAACAAAGAATATGCCTTTTTAGCTCAGCTGGTTAGAGCACCTGACTGTTAATCAGGGGGTCGTAGGTTCAAGTCCTACAAAAGGCGCCAAACAAAAAGAGATACTCAAACGAGTATCTCTTTTTGTGTTTGTGTCCGCAGGACACAACATCGTTTTGCGGTGAAACTGCAAACATCGTTTGACCTTTAGGGCAACATCGTTCCGATTTACGGACACAAAACGAGGTTGCCTTCGGCAAACAGTGTTGTGCTTCGCACAAACGATGTGATGCTTCGCATCAACGATGTTGCACTTCGTGCAAATTCATGCTATAATACACCCAAGGCGGTGATGAAATGAATAAGCGCTTTCCTTTACCAAAACGGTATTGGGTTTATGTAACCGTTTTTTTGATTTGTTCGATATTGTTAATTGCTAATATTTATCGCACGGACAGTTGGACCGGAGATAAACCGTTTTCGGATTTTGTACAACGAGATTGGCAGTTATTTGCACTATTTATAATAGAAGAATTATTAATTGCCGGCGTAATGTTTTTGTTTGTATTTTTAGCATGTAGGATAGGAAAAAAACGAGGTGCTGAAATTATAGCACAATGGGAAATGGATAAATATTCAGGTATTAGCCCCGGAGATTATGATTACGTTTGGTTTGATTTTTCAAACACCGAACGGGCTTTGATCTTGAAACAAGGCGACCGATTCAAGTTATATGTTCAAGAATATGATGAACATACGGGCAATTGGGAAGGCTTTGGCACCGCAAGTATTTATGATAGTTTAGAAGCTGTAAAGAAAGCATTGTTCTATGAATGTGATTTTTATTGTGAAGAAAATACTGAGTTAGATAAACACGGTGATGAAACATATAAAGAAACATATAAAGAAACATAATATATAAAGAAAATCGTGGTTTTCGGTCATAGTTGACAAAGAGGTGACCATTATGAAAAGAATTTTATTTCAAGGTGATTCGATAACCGATTGCGGACGGGATAGGAATAATTTTTACGGCATGGGCGACGGGTATGGGAGCTTAGTTAAGGCTTCGCTGGGGTGCGATTTCCCGAACGAATACGAGTTTATCAACCGTGGTGTGAGCGGTGACAGAATCGTTGACCTTTATGCGAGGATCAAGGCGGATTTTATTAATCTGAAGCCCGATTACGCAAGTATTTACATCGGTGTGAACGACACTTGGCACGAGATACTAAACAATAACGGCGTTGATACCGCTAAATTCGAGAAGATATACACAATGTATATCGACGAAATTATGGCTTCCTGCCCCGATATAAAGCTTATGATCATTGCACCGTTCGTCCTTGAAGGGATTGCGACCTGTAATACCGAGGATATCCCCGACCGCTTGGAGCAATTCAAAAGAGACGTTGCCGAAAAGGCTGTTGTTGCCAAGAGGATTGCAGAAAAATATAGTTTGCCTCTTATTGAACTCCAACCTGCCTTTGACGAGGCTTGCAAGACTGCATCGGCTGACTATTGGACTCTTGACGGCGTACACCCAACGTCTTGTGGTCACGAAATCATAAAACGTCTTTGGCTGGAAGCGTTTGAGAAGATAAAATAATTCATTGGTAAGATTAGAAATCTAAGGACGGTGATTATATGGAAATCAAAGCAAAATGTAAATTTGATCTTGATTCTGTCAGAGCACTGACACATTTGTGGATGTACAAAAAGGCTGATCCGAAGAAAAGAATGCGTTTTTGGACGATATCGCATGCGATTTTATTAGCAATCGTTATTTTAGAAATTATTGTATTTGATACAGATCTGATTCTATTTGTCCTCCTTGGAATCGTTATAATGATGTATTTATTGCAATGCTATTGGTATTTTGTTTTGCCGAAAATAAGATATAATGCAATGGCTAAAATGAAAGAGGCAGAGAATGAGTATATTTTCTGCGATAACATTTTTAAGGCTTTTACCAAAAGCGATGAGTATATCGGCGAGGCGGAAATAGAATATTCGTTATTCGTAAGGGTTTACGAAACTTCAAAGTATTTCTTTTTGTATCAAACAAACAATCAGGTGTTTATTGTTGATAAATCGACGATAGAAGGCGGAACCGCTGAAGATATCAGAAATAAATTATTATCTTACGTCGGCGGCAGATATCTTGTTTGCAACTATTAATGAAAGAATTCGGTTTTCAAAAACAAACTTCCTCTATATATTCCATATACATAAATTAATTATCTTGCATCTGCAGGAAAAATATGTTATAATAAGATGTATTTTAATTATCTTCCGTTTGAAATGATTGTGAGGGAAGCAAAATGATTAAAGAACATATTGTTGATTGGGACACTATAACTAATTTTGTAATAGACGCTTTCGTAGGCTATGGAATCCCCCGTGCCGATGCCGAGATATGCGCAGACGTACTTCTTGAAGCAGACAGACGCGGTATTGAATCGCACGGCGTTAACCGCTTTAAACCTATCTATCTTGACAGAATCAAGGCGGGAATCCAGAACCCCGTAACAGAACTTGAAATAGTTAAGGAAACTCCTACCACCGCCGTTATCGACGGTCACGACGGTATGGGTCAGGTTATTGCACATACTGCGATGACTATGGCTATTAAGAAGGCGAAGGAATACGGTATGGGTATGGTCGTTGTGCGTAACTCCTGCCACTTTGGTATTGCAGGTTATTATGCATCAATGGCGACAGAGGCAGGCTGTATCGGTATGGTTGGTACGAATGCACGTCCCACGGTTGCTCCCACACACAGCGTTGAAGGTATGTTCGGTACAAACCCCTACACTATCGGCGTTCCTACCGATGAACCCTTTGACTTTATGTACGACTGTGCTTCTTCTATAACTCAAAACGGCAAGCTTGAGCATTACGAGCGTGTCGGCGAAGAGGTCCGTCCAGGCACGATAATTGCGGAAGACGGTACTATCGTCGAAGGCGATGCAGGCGAAGCATTGAAGAAGATCAAAAACGGCACTGCGGCACTTACAACGCTTGGCGGTGTCGGCGAAGAGCTTGGCGGATATAAGGGCTACGGTCTTGCTTTGTCGGTTGAATTCTTGTCGGCTATCCTTCAGGACGGCTCCTACGGTAAGGCTTTGAACGGCAAGGACGAAAACGGCAACCTCCGTAAGTATCATCTCGGCCATTGGTTCATCGCTATCGATACCGACCATTTCATGGGCGAGGACGTTGCGCGCCGTAAGGCAGGCGATATTTCCAGAAGTATCCGTGCGGCAAAGAAGGTTCCCGGTCAGGATAGGATCTATACCGCAGGCGAAAAGGAATATGAGATCAAAATGGCACGTAAGGACGGTGTTCCGATAAACGAATCGGTACAAAAGGAAATTACCGAAGTCCGTGACGAGCTTGGTCTTGATTATAAATTCCCTTGGGAAGAATAAAGGAGTATTGGCTATGGCAGAATATGTTTGGCAGGACAGAAAACGCACCGTTTTCGGTTTGCCGTTAAGCTTTACGGTTTATAAATTGACCGAAGAAAAGCTTTTGATAGAAACGGGTTTTCTCTCCAAAAAAGAGGAAGAGGTTCGCCTTTACCGCATAATGGACCTCACTTTGAACCGTCCGCTCGGACAGCGTCTTTTTAAGGTTGGTACGATACATTGCTGCACCGCCGATAAATCCACTCCCGAGTTTGATATTGCAAAGATAAAGAGACCCGAAGAGATCAAAAATATGCTTTCCGATATGATAGAAGCTCAACGTGAAAAGAAACGTGTTTCGAGCAGAGAATTTATGACCGATATCGACGATTGCGATTTTGATAACGAATAAAAACAAACAGAGCTGCGTGAATTTCAAATTCGCACAGCTCGTTTCTTTAGGAGCAATATATGGAGCGAATAACCCACCCCATCGAACCGTTGTTTGATGAAGATTCAAGGGTTTTGATCTTAGGGAGCTTCCCTTCGAAAAAATCACGGGAGCAGATGTTTTTTTACGGCCACCCGCAAAACCGTTTTTGGAAGGTTATGGCGAAGGTATTTTCAAGCGATGTGCCCGAAACGATCGAAGAAAAGCGTGCCTTCCTTTTGTTGAACGGAGTTGCCGTTTGGGACGTTATTGCTTCTTGCGAGATAGAAGGAAGCGCAGACAGTACGATAAAAAACGTTGTTCCAAACGATCTTAGCGAAATTTTATCGGTTGCAAATATAAAAACCATTTTTGTAAACGGAAAGACGGCAGAAAAATATTATAATAAGTATATCCGTAATACCGTTGGCAGAGATGCCGTCTGTCTGCCTTCAACGTCGCCTGCGAATGCGGCTTGGTCGGTAGAACGGCTTTTTTCTGTATGGAAGATCGTCGCCGATTGACAATTATTTGTATATGGTTTATAATATGAAAAATGTTCTAATGTTTAGGATAGGTTAGAGGAAGTTAATAATATGGAAAGAAAAGAATTATTCAGAGTAATGAAATTTGCGTTGTTTTCCGCTTCCGCAGGAATAATTCAGGTTGGCTCGTTTGCGCTGTTTAACGAAGTGTTTGAATGGAAATATTGGCCGGCGTATCTTTGCTCGTTGATACTTTCGGTGCTTTGGAACTTTACGTTCAACCGCCGTTACACCTTCAAATCCGCCGCCAACGTGCCGATAGCAATGGCAAAGGTGTTTGGTTTCTATCTTGTGTTCACGCCAATCTCAACCTGGCTTGGCAATATGGCAGAAGGCTCCGGAATAAACGAATATATCGTCTTGGCGGTAACGATGATCTCGAACCTTGTCCTTGAATTTTTGTTCTGCAAATTCGTCGTATACCGTAATCAGGAAGACACGCTTGTAAAAGAGGAAAATAAATAATGAAACATTTTTTGATCGTTGTTGATATCCAAAACGATTTTGTCGACGGTGCGCTCGGTACAAAAGAGGCGGTCGGTATTATCGATAACGCCGTTGAAAAGATAAAATCGTTCGACGGCGAGATAATCGTCACTTACGATACTCATACCGAAGAATACCTTCAAACGTCGGAGGGTAAAAATCTTCCCGTTGAGCATTGTATTAAGGGTACGGCAGGATTTGAGCTTAATGAGAAAATTGTCCTTGCGCTTAAAGACCGCAAATATAAAACCGTCGAAAAACCCACGTTCGGCTCTGTTGAATTGCCTGAAATCATCAAAGAAACGGCAGACGGAGATGATTTTGATATAACCTTGATAGGTCTTTGCACCGATATCTGCGTTGTTTCAAACGCATTGATTTTAAAGGCAAACTTCCCCGAAAAGACGATAAAGGTGGATCCCTCCTGCTGCGCAGGCGTAACGCCCGAAACGCACGATTCTGCGTTGACCACGATGAAGATGTGCCAAATTGAGATATTATAAAATGAAAAAATCCCGAAGACTTTTAGGTCTTCGGGATTTTTGTTGGGGCGATTTTATTTTATAATCGGAATTATATTGGCTGCAAGTGCGCCCAAAGATATAAGCAAGAGGAAGAGAACAATGATGACGTTTTTAAATGTAAAACGTTTTTTCTTTTTGCCTTCTTCACTTTCGTTTTCGTCTTCCTTCCAGAAGCTATACCAAACGGCGAGAATCAAGGGAAGATAGACGGGAATTATGAAAAGAAAATAGGTCTCGGTGTTGTATTTCGGGTCGATCGCTTGGAAGATACGCAACGCAGTAACCAAGACCGTTGCAATTACGGAAAGCGTTTTTGCGGTCTTGCTTTTTGTGAGTATGCCCGTCAAGACCGAAATGCCCTTTGCGACGAGGAAATAAAACGCAACGATCTGAAGCACGTCGCCGACAAAATGTATTTGCGCAGGGAAGGAATCGATACGTGCGATAACCATACCGACCAAATAGGCTATTATATCTGCGATATAGACCCAAACCCTATATCTCTTTTTTTCTTCCATAATAATTCCTCGTTTCAGCTATATAAGCTCTTTAATACCTCTCGGAGGGGCAACTTGGAGATGAAGACTGTCAAGACTGTCGTGGTTTACTTGATATCCGTTCTCTGTAAGAGAATTTAAACTTTGCTTAAAAGCAATTTCGGGACGGTTGTTTTCCTCGCTTAAGTGGGCAAGCATAAACGATTCGCTCCCGTGACGTGCAAGATGGGGGATAAGACGTGCGCAAAGCTCGTTTGAAAGATGTCCCATATCACCGAGAATACGCTTTTGAAGGGGATAGGGATAGGGCCCGTTTTTGAGCATTTCTATATCGTGGTTCGATTCAATAACCACACGCTTGCAGCCCGAAAGACCTCTTAAAACACCTTCGGAAAGATGTCCTATGTCGGTAAAATATCCTATCTTTTCGTCACCGACAAGTATTCTAAACCCAACGCTCCCTCTGGAATCGTGCGGTGTTGCAATAGGGCAAAGAGCCGTGTCGTTAAGAGAAATTGCACTTCCCGAACAAAGCGGGATCAAGGTTGATTTCGGATCAAGCTGATGAACGATATAATCACAGCTCTTTTCGGGAGCATAAAAGGGAATGTCAAAATGCTTGCTTATCGTGTGAATACCACGAATGTGGTCGCTGTGCTCGTGCGTTATGAAGATTGCGCTGAGGTTGGATAAGCTCGTTCCAAGCTGTCTTAAAGAATCCTCGATAGAACGTGCCGATGCACCGCAATCAATAAGAAATTCATCGTTTTTATATTTTATGTAGGCACAATTCCCCTTTGACGAGGAATAGAGCATAAAAACCTTTGCTTTTTCCATTGCTAACTGTTTATCCCGTTTTCTTCGATGACTGCAACACCGTAGGGACGTATCTTGCATATATGGCAGGAATTTTCGCCGAATACGGATTCGATATACTTTTTATATTCATCAATGCGTTCGCTCTTGACGTACGCTTGGATAGTACCTGCAAAACCGCCGCCGTGAACACGGGAAACAACGCCCATACGCTCGCTTAACGCAACCGCAAGCGAAATACCCTGTGCCTGTACGTCGTTCTTGGAATAGACGTTTTGGAGGTATTTGAAGGACGAATCGCCCGAGTCTTTGACAAGCATTAAAAATTTGTCGATATTTCCGTTTAGGATAGCATTTTTTTGGAGATTAACACGTCTGTTCTCCGAGAAATAGTGCATTGCACGCATGACCGTTCTGTCACCTACGATAGAACGGAGATAGGGAATACGGTTTATAAAATCGCTTTCCTCGCAATCACGAAGCGTTTTCCTGCCCATAAGTGCGGCAACAGAACGCATTTCGGAAGTTATCTCGGCATATTCCTTCGTCAATCCCGAATGGCTTCCGCCGGTGTTTACGGTGCATAAGGTGTAGCCGTATTTTTTTATGTAAAAATCAATTTTTTCAATGCTCGGGGAGTTTGGGTTGATAAAATCTACCCAGATACAACCGCCCGTTGCACAGGCAAGCTGGTCAAGAAGACCGCAGGGCTTGCCGACGTAGATGTTTTCTGCGTATTTTGCCGCCTTTGCAAGCTCTATTGTGGGGATCTTGTTACCGTTGTGCAATGCAGAGAACATCTTTGCGCACAAAACCTCGAAAGCCGCCGAGGACGAAAGTCCCGAACCGATCGGGATCTCGCTTGACGTGTATGCGGCAAAGCCGCCGCAATTATATCCCTGTTTTTTAAGATAATCGGCAATACCCGAAATTATCGATGCCGAGCTTCTTTTTCTCGTGATATGCGAGGGTGTGGGCGAGGTTATATCCGCAATATCTTCCCTGAAGCCTCTGCTTTTGATTCTGATGCTGTTGCCGCTTATGGGTGCGGCGAGAGCAATAATATCAAGGTCGATAGAAGCGGCAAGCGAAAAACCGTTGTTGTGGTCGGTATGGTTGCCCGAAAGCTCGGTCCTGCCGGGGGAAGAAAAGAGGGTAACGTCGAGGTCGCCGTAATAATTAAGAAAATCGTTTGCGAGGTTCAAGATACGTTCACGGCGTGAAGAAACACTCTTGCCGGGATAGAGCAAGAGGATAGAATCGTCGAAACTGCCGTTATTCAGTTTTTCGATCAACACGCTGACGTACATAAATTTTTTCTTCCTTGAAATTCTATATCCTAAATCTTTTCTTCGATCTTTTCGATTTCACAAATATAAACGGTGTGGTAATCGTCTTTGTAATGCTTATCGATATCTTCGCTGATAAAGCATTTCGGGTCTATCTTGCCTGCATAAAGCTTTTTGCCGTAGATGATACGTTCTGCCTCGTTAAAGCCGACGTTGTTGCCGTTAAGGAAGACAGAAAGGCCTGCTTCTTTTATCTTGTCCATATCTCGACCGCTTTTCGTTCCGCAAAGCTTTAATGCATCACGGTATTCTTCGCCGAAAAATGCAATAGAGATGCTGTCGCTCGCTTCGGTAAATTCGTGGGTGTATCTCTGGGGACGGACAAAGCAGATAAATACGTTTTTGTTCCAAAGCACGCCGAGCGCACCCCAGCTTGCAGTCATCGTATTAACGCTGCCGTCGGGCTTTTTTGCGCTTACAAGCATCCATTTTGTTCCGATATCGTGAAAAACCGAGGAATTCAGCTCTTCGGGTCTTATCTCTTTAAAGCTCATAATAACTACTCCTTAACGTAAAGAAATACGTCCCAAGCGGGAATATATTCCTTTTTCCTTAAATAAAACTTGTATTTGGGATTATGCTTTCTCAAAAGCAAGGGGAGCTCTATAATATCCTCTGCTCTGTGATAAAGCGCAACGCTTATTGCGCATCTGCAACAGTATATGGTGTTGACCGCACCGCATATAACCGCTTCGTCCATACCTTCGGCGTCGATCTTTATACTGCCGATAGGAACACCGTTTGCATTAATATGTGTAAAACCGCAATATTTGTCAACAGAAACACATTTTATATCGCCTTTTCCTTCTTCACAGTGCGAAGCCCTTCCACCGCCCGAACCAAATCCGATAGACCCGTCACGGTCGCAAACGGCGCAGTTTTCTGCGATGATATTACGCAGGTGTTGCGTGTTCTTCAAAAACTTCTTATAAGTGTTTTTGTCGGGCTCGAAGGCAACGATATCGGAATAGGTTTGGTTTTGTGAAACAAACTCCAAAACCGTGTCACCGTCGTAAGCACCGATATCGATATGGCGTTTATCGTGGGCATAGAAGTCTTCGGGAGGCAAAAGACTGTCGTCAACGTCGAGATGAGAAATATCTCCCGTAACATTATATTTAATAAGTGCAAGATATATTTCTCTTGATTTAGCGTCTTCTAAAATTTCAAAAACACGCTCGAACTTTTCTATGTTTTCAAGAATGTATTTTTTATCGCAAACACCCGTCCCGAAAACGGGAAGGTTTGGGGAATATATTCTGTGTTCTTTTGCAAATTCCTTTAAAAAACGGGAGCGTTCGCCTTCCAAGCCAAAGCAGATAACGAAACAGCAATCGGGAAATCTTGCTTCTGCGTCGGCAACCGAGCAAACGTCAAAGCCTAAAAATGACTGGTTTCTAAGGAATCCGTCGGATGCGACGATACCTTTAATTTCAATTCCGTTTTCCTTAAGATAGGCATATATCTTTTCTGCACCGTTGCCCATTCCGTAAAGGAAAATGTCTTTTTCGTTTTTAAGCGAATCTAAAAGAGAGGGGAGCGTTTCAACGAGCTCACGTATCATAGATCGTCCTCGATATGACTTTTAAAGCCTTCACCGAAGACGCTCGTTGCTTTTGTAACTATCATAAAAGCTTTCGGGTCTTCAAAACGGACGATATCTCTCGCTTGGGGAAGCATACGCATTTTCATAACGCACATAAGGACCTTTTTGTCTGCTCCCGTATATGCGCCCTCACCCTTAAGATAGGTTGCGCCGACGTCAAGGTCTTCAAGTAATCTTTTAGCTATAAGAGAATCCTTGTCGCTGATAATATAAACCATTCTCGCTTCGTCGGAACCGTAAAGAACGGTGTTGAGCACGTACATCTGGATGAATACGGCGATACCTGCATAAAGTGCCTTGTCCATATCGTTGAAAACGATACCCGAAGTCAAGCATATCAAACCGTCGATAACGAGAAATATAGTACCGGTGGGAATGTGCTTATACTTCAAACGAAGAAGCTTTACGATAATATCAGTACCGCCCGTCGTTGCACCGCCACGAAAAACGATGCCGATACCTGCCGCCGCAATAACCGAACCTGCAACACAGGCAAGCAAGGGATTTTGCGTGATCGGCGGGATATAGCTTTCCATAAGGTTCATAAAAACCGAGCTCACACCGATCGCATAAAACGTCGGGAGAAGTATTTTTACGCCCAATTTCCAAGCACCGATTATCATAAGCGGGATATTGAAGATGACGACGAGAGTACCCAAGGAAAACTTGTCAAAGAAGTGGCGGATTATAATTGAAATACCCGAAACACCGCCCGAAGCAAAGCTGTTGGGGCTTAAGAACAACGCAAAGCCCGCCGCATACATAAGACAGCCGAGGGTCGTCAGAAGATATTTTTTTATAGTTAACTGAAACATTTTCGGCATAGTCTGTCTGCTCCATTAAGCGTTTTCGTTTTTGTAATATTTCGTGTCGGTATTAAGAACAACGGCGATAGAAACAATGCCGTAACCGCTGTCGTTGTCGAGAATAATAAGCTCTACCGTGTAGAAAAGCTCGTTAATGCGTGCAACGTATGTGCATTTCATTGCATCACCGTCAAAGTCAATACCTTCCGCCTTGCCTTTTGATATAGCATCAAGCCCGTCTAAGGGGTTGCCGGCGGTGAAGAATTGCTCTTCAAGGTTTTTATAAAATTCGTCGTTCGGCATTGCTTTGTCGATATAATCGGGGTGGAGATATTTTTCCATCTCCGCTTCATCACGCAAAGCCAACGCACGAATAAATGCAAGAGAAAGCTCGTCTGCACGTTCGCTTTTCGTGTCACAGGCACAAAAGCAAAATATTGTTAAAATTGCGAGAATAATAGTCAAAAATCGTTTCATCGGTTTATCACCTTATAAATATCACCCTTGCCGACACCTCTGTCACGTGCGGCAGCCTTGCAAGCGTCCATTTTCGAAAGCCCGAGCGAGATATAATGCCCGACGTGTTCTTCGACCGTCATATCTTTCCAAAAAACCTCTTCTTCGGGCATACCTTCGCAGATGAACACAAATTCACCCTTCTTTTCGGGAGACGTAAGGTTTGCAAAAGTTTCTGCGACAGAAGCAACGGTGCCTCTGAAATATCTTTCGTGAAGCTTTGTTATCTCCTTTGCGAGAACGCATTTTCTGTCGGAAAGCGGTTTTGCAAGTTCCTTCAAATATTTTTCCGCATCGTGCGGAGAAATATAGAGGATAAACGTGCGTTTTTCACGTGAAAGCTCGGCAATACGCTCTTTTCTTTCATTTGCGTTTTCGGGAAGAAAGCCTTCAAAGCAAAAACGTCTTGATTTAAGTCCCGAAGCGGAAATAGCCGTCACCGCCGCACAGGCACCGGGGAGAGCGCAGATATTGACACCTGCTTCTGCACAGGCGTCAACAAGCTTTTCTCCGGGGTCGCTAACGGCAGGCGTGCCTGCATCGGTTATAAGAGCGCAGTTTTCGCCCGAAAGTATTCTTTCGATTATAGATTCTGTTATCGGCTTTTGGGAATGCTCGTGATAGCTGACAAGCGGTTTTTTAATGCCTAAAAGCATCAAAAGCTTTCCGCCCACACGAGTATCCTCGGAAGCAATAAAATCAACGATGCTCAAGGTTTCCTTTGCACGGAGAGTCATATCACCGAGATTGCCGATAGGGGTTGGTACGATATAAAGTGTTCCCGACATAGTATCAATCGGCTTAAAATTTTTAAGCCTTCGCTTTCTTTCTGTGTTTAAGCATACGTAGCTTCATATAGACTTTGGGAAGATGCTCGATAAGCATATTCTTCGCAAAGTTACGGCATACTGCATAGCCGTCGTGAAGCTTTACAAGTGCTTTGTAGGGTACGTATTTACCCGTTGCACGGTGGTCAAGCCATTTTTCGTAGGGCTTGCCAAGCCATTCGGGCATAGCGTATGCCCATTTGTAACGACGGACGAAATGTGCAAAATATGCCTGCAGATAGAGAACCTCGTGCTCGGGGAATTGAGGCTGAACAAGCGGAACTCTTGCATCGGGCGATATCGTTTCGGGAAGGAAACCGCCTTCCTTTGCAATATCGTAAAGCTTTGTTCCGGGATAGGGATAGAATATGTTGGGGATAACTCTGTCTGCACCCGCTTTTGCGTTCAATTTAATAGTCTTGAGCGCACGGTATTTGTCTTCATAGGGAAGACCGATTATATTATAAGTGAGCTGTGCAATACCGTATTTATGGAACCATTTACTGCAGTTTATGATCATTTCGTCGGTCATATAGCGCTTGAGATACTTAAATCTCATTTCCTGGTCACCGCTTTCAAGACCCATATCGATGGTATAACAGCCTGCTTCCTTCATTCTGCGGACGGTGTCCTCTGTGAGAATGTCAAAACGGATATTGCCGGTGAAGGGAAGATGAATTTCCTTGGTGTAAAGGTCGATAAACTCGTCAAACCATTCGGGAATCATATTAAATATCGCATCACGGAAGTTGATAACCTTAATCTGGGGGTGCTTTGCAAGAAGGGTCTTAAGATAGAGTATACCGTTTTGAGGAGAACGGAAACGGGAATATATCTTCTTGTTGGGATATACGTTTCTAAACTGCGAATTTCCGCAATAGGTGCAGTTATAACGGCAGCCACGGCTCATCATAACTATTGCCGTACCGACCTTAACGCTGTCGAGATTGTCATAATCGAAAAGTTCAAAATCGGGGATAGGAAGCCTGTCAAGGTCTTCAAAGAGGGGAGCGACCTCATTTTTCTTGATCGTACCGTCGGGGAGCTTGAACCACATACTGAGAATGTTTGTATAGTCCTCGCCTGCGGTCATCTTATCGCAAAGCTCAAGGGCTGCATATTCACCGTCGCCGATGGTGATAACGTCAACGCCGTCAACGGCAATAACTTCCTCGGGAGCAAGAGTACAATGATAGCTTCCGCACGCAATGAGTGCATCGGGCATAACTTCTTTTGCCCATTTTATATATTCCTTACAATCGGGAAAAGCGGTGGTACGAATGGAGAACCCGATAATATCAAATTCGCCCATAGCCTTAAGCTTTGCCTTAAATTCTTCTTCGGTGTGAAGATAGAGAAGGTGCAAAAGCTTTACGTCGTGTCCGCCCTGCTTCAAAACTGCGGAGATAGAAGCAAGACCTTCGCTGTAGTTACCGCCGGTAAGCTTGCCCGAAAGCTCTCTGTCGGTATAGTCGGGATAAACGAGAAGTTCACGAACTTTTCTGCCGTTAAGGTTTTTCAATTCCATTTTTCAATTCCTCTTTATATTTAGTAAATTAATCTTTTGCGTCAAACCAGCTTTTGCCGCGTCCTGCGTCGGCTTTAAGCGGTACTTTTAAATCTGCCGCACCTTGCATTGCTTCAAGCAATATTTCTTCTGCTCTTTCTGCTTCTTCAATGGGAGCTTCGATAATAAGCTCGTCGTGTATCTGTAGAATAAGCCTTGCTTTAAGCCCTGCTTCACGGAGCATTCTGTCGGTGCGGACCATTGCGATCTTAATTAGGTCTGCCGCCGCACCCTGTATGGGCGTGTTCATCGCAACACGCTCGCCGAACGATTGAAGATTCTTGTTTGTAGATGCAAGCTCGGGGATATATCTCCGCCTGCCGAACATCGTTTCGACAAAACCGTTTGCTTTTGCGGTCTTCTTGGTGCTTTCAAGATAATCACGCACGCCTTGATAGTTGTCAAGATAGTTATCTATATATTCCGCCGCAACCTTTTTTGGTATCTTAAGGTCCTGCGAGAGGGAATAATCGCCGATGCCGTAAATTATACCGAAGTTAACGGCTTTCGCACGCTTTCTCATTTCGGAAGTTACCGAATTAAGCGGAACACCGAAAACCTGCGAAGCGGTCACCGTATGGATATCTTCGCCGTTTTTAAATGCATTTATAAGTGCCTCGTCGCCTGCAACGTGGGCAAGCACACGAAGCTCGATTTGTGAATAGTCGGCATCGATAAGGATATTGCCTTCCTCTGCGACAAAGAATTTACGCAATTCTCTTCCACGCTCGCTTCGAACGGGAATATTCTGCAGATTCGGCTCTGCCGAAGAAAGCCTGCCCGTAAGCGTTTGGGTCTGCTTGAAGGTCGTGTGGATCCTTCCGTCGCCGGATATCTGCTTTGCAAGTCCGTCGCAATAGGTGTTTTTAAGCTTGGAATCCTTGCGGTAATCAAGGATAAGTCCTATGATCGGGTGGTACGGCTCAAGCTTTTCAAGAACCGAAACGTCGGTCGAATAACCGCTTTTTGTTTTTCTGTAATGGGGAAGCATCAGCTTTTCAAAAAGGATATTTCCCAACTGCTTTGGCGAATTGATATTGAACTTTTCGCCTGCATGCGCCCAAATTGCTTCCTCTTCCTCTGCAACCGAGCGTGTTATCTGCTCCGAAAAATCGGAAAGAGCCTTCTTGTCGATCTTAAATCCAATTTCTTCCATATCGCAAAGAAGCTTTGCAAGCGGAAGCTCTATATCTTCATAAAGTTTTTTCGATTCGGGAGAAAGCTTTTCTAAAAGCTTTTCATAAATCTCGGGAAGGAGCGAGACTTTAACGCTTGCACTTGAAACACCAAGCAGGTCAAGCGCCACCTTGCCGAAAGAAACACCGTTGTCTGCAGGAGCGCAGATATACGCAAGAAGCGAAATGTCCTCCAGCCTGCAATTAGTATCAACACCGAAAGCCTTTGCAATATGCAATATCTCTTTTGTTGACCAGCAAACCGTTTTTTCGCAATTTTTGATCAACCCGATTCCGTCGGCATTGTTGCCTTTATAGGTCTTGCCATCAACAAAGAT
>JAZSOO010000032.1:0-2971 GCA_045536935.1 Eubacteriales bacterium
GAAAAGACCGTCCTGACCGATTTCGGCTCTTATTACGATTTCGCCTACTTCGCCTACGGGAACTGAGTTGTTGTTATCGTCAACAATATCAACATTATAGATAGGGGAGGGCTTTCCCATTGAACCCGGCTTAGGCTCAGTTCCTACGAGGTTAGCTAAAATCGGAACGGATTCAGTCTGTCCGAAGGCTTCCATAAGCTTAAGTCCCGTTGCATCGTAGAATCGCTTGAATACTTCGGGATTGAGCGCTTCGCCTGCGATAGATGCGTGCTTAAGCGATGAAAGGTCGTATTTCGAAAGGTCCTCACGAATGAAGAAACGGTACATCGTGGGAGGTGCGCAGAAGGTCGTAATATTATATTTAGCAAACATCGGAAGGAGTTTGGAAGCATCGAAACGGTCGAAATCGTATACGAATACGCCTGCTTCGCAGAACCATTGACCGTAAAGCTTGCCCCAGAGAGCCTTGCCCCAGCCCGTATCGGAAATCGTGAAATGGAGTCCGTCGGGATCAACGTGGTGCCAATGTCTTGCAGTTACGATATGGCCCAACGGATAGGAGAAGCTGTGCATTGCAAGCTTGGGATAACCCGTTGTGCCTGAAGAGAAGAACATGATAGAGGGATCGTCCTTGCTGTTTTCAACACGGGCAAAGCTCGACGAGCAACGAACAAAGTTGGAATCGAAATCGTGCCAACCCTCTCTCTGACCTCTGACCATGATCTTGGTCTTAAGCGTGGGAGCTTTTTCTGCCGCACGTTCTGCCTCGACAGCTGTGCTTCCTTCGCCTGTGCAGACGATTGCGCTTATCTCGCCTGCGTTGAAGCGGTATTCAAAATCGTGCTCGACAAGCTGGTTTGTTGCAGGAACGGCAACCGCACCAAGCTTATGCAAAGCGATCATACAAACCCAGAACTGCCAATGACGCTTGAGCACAAGCATAACTCTGTCGCCCTTCTTGATACCGAGCATTGCAAAATAGTTTGCCGCTTTGGAAGAAAGCTTTGAGATATCCGCAAAGGTAAATTCCATCTCGTTGCCGTCGTTGCCGACCCATTGGATAGCACGCTTGGACGGGATCTTTGCCGCAAGTGCATCGACAACGTCGTATGCAAAATTGAAGTTGTCTTCACAATGAAGCTTGATATCGGCAAGTCTGCCCTGCTCGTCAAAGGTCTCCTCGACAAACTGCTTGTAGATGCAATTATCGTAATTATAATCGGTTTTAAGAACAGGCTTGACTTCTTCTTGCGGTTCTTCTGCCTTTTCTTCAAGGCTTTCCTTAAATACAACGGCAAGGAAGGTACAGTCACTGCCGCCGACTGCGATCATACCGTGAGGGTGGGCAGAATCGTAATAGATAGTATCGCCGGGGTTCATAACGTAGGAATGTCTGCCGATCTGAACCTTAAGCTGTCCCGTAAGGATAAGGTCAAATTCCTGACCTTTATGCGTTGCAACGGGGATAGGCTTGTTGACGGCATCTTCATCGTATTTTGCGGTTACGATAAAGGGTTCGCTCATACGGTTCTTAAGAAGCGGTGCAACGTGACGGTAGTCAAATCCCTTTTCACGCTTAATAGTTATACCGCCGCCCGCACGGGTGAGGTTATAGAAATCAAGCTTCGGGTCACTACCCGAAACAAGCTCGGAAATATCCATGCCAAGCAATTTTGCACATTTGAAAAGGAAGGTGAAGGAAAAATCGTCCTCGCCGTTTTCAAGACGGATATATTCCTCTTCGCCGACACCGCAGGCTTCTGCCATTTCGGACGTGGCAATATCAAGGTTTTCTCTCGCCCATTTAAGACGTTCTGCAATTAATTTCGATTGTTGTTCCATAGTTTACCTCTTTCTGTTAATGAATCGTACAGACTTGGGCATCAGCGTTACAAACAAAAATGGCTTCATCCGCAAAGAGATGAAGCCAATATAGCTACATTATACCACTCATTTGCAGCGCAACACGACGCATTTCCCTTTAATTACGGCGGAAACTCCGGCAACCCTTAAACTTTAAAGATTCGGGGTTGCAGCTCGAAGGTGATAAGTCAATTAAGCGGTTATTGCCTCGCACCAAACGGCAACTCTCTGAAAACCAAACACAAATCGACCCGTGTCCTTGTCTGTGCTTTTATTTGCAACGATAATATCACATTAAAGCGCTCTTGTCAAGCGGTTTTGTCAAATTTTTGCTATTTTTTCGCCATTCTCGCTTTTTCGCTATTTACATTCGTATTTCTTGTGTTATAGCATAAAAGAACCGAACACGCAATGGTTTGAAAATTTCTTTTCGCCCATAATATCGCAATACTCATTAGGAATACGCCCGTATTCCGTCACTCGTCTTGCTCATTCCGAACAAAAAGTTCAATTTCAAACAACCTACGGCGAGGTAGTTTCGAGAAGAAATTTTGATTTTGAGCGCAGATATACTATCGTATATCATCCCATGTCAAGCACAAAGATCTCGCCGCTCTTGGCCATTGCACCGGAGGCCAGAACAAGCTGGCTGGCTTCGGGAATGGTCATAAAGTAGCGGATCATTTCGGGGTGGGTGACCGTAACGTCCTGACCGGCTTCGATCTGCGCCTTGAAGAGGGGAATGACCGAGCCGTTGGAGCCCAGCACGTTTCCGAAACGCACCGCCGTGAAGGTGGTTCCGGAGAACTTGGAGAAATAGGTGATGAGCATCTCACAGACGCGCTTGGTTGCTCCCATAACGTTTGTGGGGTTGACAGCCTTGTCCGTGGAGATGAGGATGAAACGGGAAACTCCGTTTTTATCCGCCGCAACGGCGGTGTTGAAAAGTCCGAAAATATTGTTTTTCACGGCCTCCTCGGGACTGTCCTCCATAAGGGGAACGTGCTTGTGGGCGGCGGCGTGAATGACGATGTCGGGACGCTCCAGGGCAAAGAGGTAGTCCATCTTTTTTGCGTCGCGGATGGAGGCGATGTGGACCTGCATATTG
>JAZSOO010000024.1:0-14852 GCA_045536935.1 Eubacteriales bacterium
TCCATCTGGTAGTTCTGAACGCAAGCAACGAGGACGTTCTTACCGAAGAAAATCCCGTTATCTTTACTCTTGAGTTCCAGCTGAACGAAGGCGCTAACCTCACCGGTATGGCCATTCCTTCCGAAGGCGCTTTCGCTATTACCGTTGACTACGAAGAGCTTCTCTGCAACGGCGCATATGACGTTGTTTACGTAGCTCCCGAAGTTCCCGATGAACCCTCCGAAGAGCCCTCTGAAGAGCCTTCCGAAGAGCCTTCCGAAGAAGACGACACCTCTGACGAATCTACCGATCCCGAAGAAAATGAAGATTCCGAAAAACCCAACACGGGAGACAACGGAAATATGCTTCTTTGGTGCATTCTTCTTGCATTAAGCGGTGTTATGTCATTCCTAATAATCAAAAAGAAGAGAATCTAAAATATTAACATAAAAGACCGAACATTTTGGTTCGGTCTTTTTCTTTAGAATTAATCGTTGCAAAAAGGTATATAATTATTTATAATAAAAATAGAAAAGAACATCAGACGGAAAGGGGATAGTTATTATGAAAAAAAGCACACGAAATATGCTGATAGCAGGCGGAATTGCGGTTGCCGGCATAGCAACTCTTGCCGCAGCTCATAACTATTCCTCTAAATACCTTATGAAATTTGCGCTCGACCGTGAAGGTCCGAAAAAGACCGAGAAGGAAAAAGAAAAGATAATGTCGCTTTCCGATTTTTCGGAGATATTGCAAACGGTAATGAACGCCGCTTCGGAATTGGAGTCGATAGAAACCGAAGAGGTAGAGATCGAAGCGTTCGACGGCGTAACTCTTGTCGGTCATTGGTATTGCCCCGAAAACCCGAAAAGAGCCGTAATCGCAATACACGGTTGGCGTTCGTCGTGGTCGCAGGATTTTGGGTTGATAGCTCCGTTTTTGTTTGAAAACGATTGTGCGGTTCTCTTTGCCGAACAGCGAGCACAGGGAAAAAGCGGCGGCGAATATATGGGCTTCGGACTTTTGGAGCGTTATGACTGTTTAAGCTGGATCAATTGGGTAAACGAACGGACCGAAATGAGATTGCCTATGTATCTTTGCGGAATATCTATGGGCGGAACGACGGTTTTGATGTCGTCGGGGTTTGAATTGCCCGAAAACGTAAAGGGTATAATTTCCGACTGTGCCTTCACGTCGCCCCATGCAATATGGAAACACGTTGTGGAGAGTAATTTCCATCTCCCGTACGGAATATATAATGCCGCAGCAAGAGACCTTTGCAAAAAGAAGATATTGTTCGGCTCGGATTCCTATTCAACTCTCGAAGCGGTAAAAAATTCCGAAAAGCCGATACTTTTCATTCACGGCACCGACGACCGTTTCGTGCCGATAGAGATGACCTATGAAAACTATAAAGCCTGTACTTCCGAAAAGCGTTTGTTCGTTGTTCCGGGCGCTGACCACGCAATAAGCTATGTAATAGATAAAGAAGGCTATGAACAAACCGTAAAAAGCTTTTGGAAAGATACGGAACTATAAGGAAAGATCCGCCTGAATATTGTTCGGGCGGATCTTGTTGCTTTGATAAACGATCTATCTGTACTGATTGTTCTGATTGTTCTGATCGTTGCGGTTGTTATTGTTGTTGCGGTTGTTCTGATCGTTCTGACGGTTACGGTTGTTCTGGTCGTTACGATTGTTCTGATCGTTCTGACGGTTACGGTTGTTCTGGCCATTGCGATTGTTCTGATTATTCTGGTTGTTCTGGTTTTGATAATTGTTGTTCATCGTTAAATCCTCCTTAATAGATTTCAAGAATAGTTTGTCTGCTTTTCAGGAAAACTATACTTGAAAAATTTTTCAGGAGATAAAAAATGCTTTTAATAAAAAACGGTTCGCTTTTCACAATGGAAAACGAGGAAGTCATCAAATCCGACCTTCTTGTCGAAAACGGTAAAATAATTGAAATTTCAAAAAACATAGAAGAAACCGAAGGCATGCAGATCATCGATGCAACGGGGTTGAACGTTTATCCCGGATTTATCGATGCACACAGCCATCTCGGCATAGCCGAAGAAAAGAAAACACAGCAAGGAGATACAACAAACGAGGGGACAAACCCGATAACACCCTGTATGCGTGCAATAGACGCAGTCAATCCGATGGACAGCGCATTCCATAATGCGTTAGCTTCAGGTATAACGGGAGTTATGGTAGGTCCCGGCAGCGCAAATCCGATAGGTGGTCAGTTTGCCTTTATAAAAACTCACGGCAGACGTATCGACGATATGGTAGTGCTTGCGCCTTCTGCAATAAAGATCGCATTCGGTGAAAACCCGATGTCAAATTACGGCATAAACGGAAATATCCCTTCGACCCGCATGGGTATTGCTTCGTTGATACGTGAAGAATTTAACAATGCACGTGATTATTTCGAGAACAGTTCGGGCGGTTGGGATTTCGGCATGGAATGTTACAGAGAGCTTTTCGAAGGAAAGATACCGTTAAAAGCCCACGTACACCGTGCCGACGATATATTCACGGCAATCCGTATTGCCGACGAATTCGGTCTTGATATAACTCTCGACCATTGTACCGAAGGGCATCTTATTGCAGAAGCGATAGCCGAAAGCAGATTTCCTGCCATAGTAGGTCCTTCGCTTGCCTCGAGAAGCAAGGATGAAGTAAGCCGTTCCGATTTCAAAACGGCGGGCATATTGCAAAAAGCGGGCGTGCTGGTTGCAATAACCACCGACCACCCCGTTTCACGTATCCAATATCTGCCCCTCTGCGCAGGACTTGCCGCAAAAGAGGGAATGGGTGAATGGGGTGCTTTGCGTGCAATAACCATTGATGCGGCAAAAATCTGCCGTGTTGACGAACGGCTGGGAAGTCTGAAAGTCGGCAAGGACGCAGATATCGTAATCTATGACGGCAACCCTCTTGAAATTAAATCCTCGGTCGTAAAGACGATAATAAACGGAAATATAGTTTGGGAAAACGAAAATAAAGGTTGATATAAAACGGCTTGGTGTGCTCCAAGCCGTTTTTGATTAATGCGAAAATATTATTTACAATCAAAATTCTTTTTGGTATAATGATTAAAACCCTTTGTTTTATGAAAAGAGGTAGAAGTAATGAAAAAATTAAGCAGTATTCTTTGGGGCCTCGTCTTGGTGGCAATAGGCGTTATCTTTGCCCTTAACGCATTAAACGTAACCGATATCGACGTGTTCTTTGACGGCTGGTGGACTTTGTTTATCATCGTGCCCTGCACCGTTGGCTTGTTTACCGAGCGTGAAAAAACGGGCAATATAATCGGTATTATTATCGGTGTGTTCCTCTTGCTCTGCTGTCAGGATATTCTAAGCTTCTCTATGATCTGGAAGCTCCTTTTGCCTGCAATAATCGTAATTATCGGTCTTAAAATGGTCTTCAACGGACTTTTCGGCAACAAGGCAAAGGAAATTATCGTAAAAATAAAGAAGGACGGCAAACAATTTAAATCCACCACGGCAACCTTTTCGGGCTGTGATATAAATTACGACGGCGAAGTGTTCGAGGGTGCGGAATTGACGGCAATATTCGGCGGTGTGGAATGCAACCTCAAAAATGCAATTATAGAAAAAGACTGTGCAATTCAGGTTACTGCGGTTTTCGGCGGTATCGATATAACGGTACCCGATAACGTTAACGTCAAGGTGAATTCAAACTGCATCTTCGGCGGAGTATCAAATGAGACCACCGTACATAAAGATGCTCCTACAATTTACGTAAGCGGTACTTGTCTGTTCGGAGGCGTGGACATAGAATGACAACGTTTCAAAAGGTAATTAAATATTCGGCAATAGCTCTTGCTGTTTTTCTTATAGTCGGCATTGTTGTAGGAATCATTAATCTGATAGGTCTGTTCGGTGACGATGCGGTAAACGAGGACGTTACGGTTTATGATGTGCCGTCGGATATAAAACGTCTTGAAATAGAGATAAACGCGGCTGATTTCACTATCAAGCAGGGCGAAAAATTCTCTGTCGAAAGTAATCTAAAGCATCTTACCGTTAAGGACAAAAACGGAGTTCTTACCGTTAAGGAAACAAAAAAGCTTAACAGCACCACGTATAAAGACGCTGTACTCATTCTGTATATTCCTGCGGAAACGGTATTTGAAAAAACAGATATAACAACGGGCGCAGGAAGATTGACTGTTGACAGTCTGTCTGCAGATAAAATAAACTTCAAATTCGGCGCAGGCGAGGTTAAGATAGATAACCTTGTTGCCAACTCCAACATAAATATCGAAGCCGGCGCAGGCGAAATTACCATATCCGACGGTTCGTTGCGTGATCTCGATCTTGAAATGGGTGTCGGTCAGCTTAATCTGACCTCTGCTCTCACAGGAGAGAGCGATCTTGAACTTGGTATCGGTCAATCCAATATAACCGTGCTTGGCAATAAGAACGATTACAGACTTGATATAGAAAAAGGCATCGGTAATATTACTGTTGACGGAGAAAGCGTTTCCAACTTTGAAAACAGCGGAAATAGAACGAACAGAATCGATATATCGGGCGGTATAGGCGAGATAAAACTGTCGTTCAAGGAGAAATAAAGATGATACTCGAACTTAAAAATATAGAAAAATCCTTCGGAACTAAAAAGGTTCTTACAGGTGTTTCTTTTAAAGCAGAAGGCGGAAAAGCTTTCGGTCTTCTCGGAAGAAACGGCGCAGGCAAGACAACGTCTATCCGTATTTTGATGGACGTATTTCCTGCAAACAGCGGAGAAGTGTTGATAGACGGAAAGCCGATAGATTATAAGAAGGTCGGTATAGGCTATCTTCCCGAAGAGAGAGGGCTTTATCCCAAGAAGATAATAATCGACCAGCTTGTATACTTTGCGGAATTGAAGGGTATGAGCTATAAAGACGCTGTCAAGTCGGTCGATTATTGGCTTGACAGACTCGGTATGACCGAATACAGAAACAAACGCCTTGATACTCTTTCAAAGGGCAATCAGCAAAAGATACAGCTTATAACTGCGCTTGCACATGACCCCGATATAGTCATACTTGACGAACCTTTTTCGGGACTCGACCCCGTCAATGCGATGCTTTTGAAGGACGTCGTAAAAGAACAGATCAAAAAAGGCAAGATCGTTTTGTTCTCAAGCCACCAGATGAATTATATCGAAGAATTTTGCGACAGTATAGCTATCCTCAACGAAGGCAAGGTGGCTTTGCACGGCGACCTTCACGATATAAAACGTGATTACCCCCGTGACCGCTTGGTGGTTCGAACGGAATATCCCGAAAAGATAAAAGAGGATTTCGGTTCGTCCTGTTCGTCTTTGGAAAACGGTTCGCTTTTAATAAAGCTTTCTTCTGCAGAAGACAAGAAAAACGTAATGACACGCTTGATTGAAAATTACGATATTGACGAAGTGAAGGTCTTCGAACCGTCGCTTAACGATATTTTCGTTGAATATGCAGGCGATGCGGGAAAGGAGGACTGACAAATGAATCAATTCGGAAAGATATTCAAATTCGAACTTAAGTATTATTTGAAAAACAAGGTCTTTGTCGGCATAACGGTGTTTTTAGTCCTTCTTATGGCCTTTATAATGTTCATTCCCCGTATAACGGAATCCGTAGATACAGATACTGCGGTCGATTCTGCCGAAGGGCTTGCGGTAATGCTTGTAAAAGCCAACGATACGGCGCAAGCAGATATGGTAAAGGAGCTTTTTTCTGCTTCTTTTACGGATTATAACGTTCAGGTTACAAACGAAGATACCGATTCCATAAAGGAAAAGATAATCTCGGGCGAGGCGGAATGTGCCTTTGTTATGACGAACGCCACGGAATATAAATACTACGTAAACAATCTTGGTATATACGATATGAATATCGAAATTGCCAACGAAGTGTTGAAGAGCGTTTACCAGATGAACGCTATGGTAGGCAGCGGCATGACCGCCGAACAAGCCGGCGAAGTAATGAATATTCAGATAACCGGCGAAGCGGAAGCTCTCGGTAAAGACGAAGCACAGAATTTCTTCTATACGTATATAATGATATTTGCGTTGTATTTCGTGATCATCATGTACGGTCAGATGGTTGCAACAAACGTGGCTTCCGAAAAAAGCTCCCGTGCTATGGAGGTTCTCATAACAAGCGCAAAACCCTTGAATATGATGTTCGGAAAGGTGCTTGCTTCCTGCTTTGCAGGCTTGCTCCAGCTTGTTGCGGTATTCGGCTCGGCTGTGTTGTTCTATAATATAAACAAGCCCTATTTGGAAGACAATATGATCGTCGATTCGATATTTAATATTCCCACCGAAATATTCGTTTATATGCTCGTATTCTTCCTGCTCGGATTCCTCATCTATGCGTTTATGTATGCGGCGATAGCATCAACGGTCTCAAAGCTTGAGGATATCAATACGTCGGTCCAACCCGTAACGATATTGTTTATAATCGGATTTTTCGTTGTTATATTCTCGATGACTGGTGCAGGCATAGATAACGGCCTTATGAAGGTATGCTCGTATATACCCTTCACTTCTCCTATGGCGATGTTCACAAGAATTGCGATGAGCACCGTACCTTGGTATGAGATAGCGGCATCTATTGCTATCCTTATCGGTTCCGTCGTCGGTGTCGGAATTATCTCCGCAAAGATATACCGTGTCGGCGTTTTGCTGTACGGCACTACACCCAAGATAGGAACGATACTTAAATCAATTTGGAAAGCATAAATCACCCCAAGAAGTCTAACAACG
Organism: Eubacteriales bacterium; assembly: GCA_045536935.1. Lineage (GTDB taxonomy): Bacteria > Bacillota > Clostridia > Oscillospirales > CAG-382 > Coliplasma. The sequence continues at coordinate 6,760 of JAZSOO010000024.1, forward strand.
GGTTCCCTGCAAAACGAAGTTTTGTAGGGGTATTAAGGGGACCCCGACAATAAAAACAGCTTGAGGCTGACGCTTCAAACTGTTTTTTCTTAAATTTTCATAAACTATAGAAAAAACGAAAAATGCGTGATATAATACATATCAAATCAATTTTTCGGTGAATTAATGAGAATCAAACTTTCGGACCATTTTACGTATAAAAAACTGTTACGGTTCACGTTTCCGTCTATCGTAATGATGATCTTCACCTCGATATACGGTGTCGTTGACGGCTATTTCGTTTCCAACTATGCAGGGAAAACGCCTTTTGCGGCGGTCAATTTCATATATCCGTTTATAATGATACTCGGCGCATTCGGATTTATGCTCGGTACGGGCGGAAGTGCGTTGATCGCAAAAACTCTCGGCGAAGGCAAGCAGGAAAAGGCAAGAAAGCTTTTTTCTATGTTCGTTTATATCTCGATAGGTCTCGGTGCCGTCGTAGCCTTGCTCGGAATAATCTTCATTCGCCCCGTTGCATCAATGCTCGGTGCGGAAGGGGAGATGCTTGAATATTGCGTGGTCTACGGACGTATTATTTTGGCGGTTCTGCCGTTTTTTATGCTTCAGCTTGAGTTTCAAAGCTTTTTCGTCACAGCCGAAAAACCGCTTCTCGGACTTTTGGTCACGGTAATTTCGGGCGTTACGAACATGGTAATGGACGCTGTTTTGGTAATGTCGTTCCCACAGGAATTAAAGCTTGTCGGCGCGGCGCTTGCAACGGCATTAAGCCAATTTGTCGGCGGTGTGATTCCTTTGATATATTTCTCTCGGAAAAATGCAGGGATATTACGTTTTGTCAAGCCCGAATTCGACGGACGAGCATTGTTAAAAGCAAGCACGAACGGTTCTTCGGAATTGCTGTCGAATATTTCAATGTCACTTGTAAGTATGCTTTATAATTTCCAGCTTCTTAAATATGCGGGCGAAGACGGTGTTGCGGCATACGGTGTTTTGATGTACGTCAATTTTGTTTTCCTTTCTGCGTATATCGGATATTCCGTCGGTGTTGCCCCCGTTATCGGATATCATTACGGTGCTGAACATACGAACGAGCTTAAAGGGCTTTTAAGAAAAAGCTTTGTTATTATAGGGATCAGTTCTGTATTGATGATGCTTCTTGCCTTCTTTACGGCAAGACCGCTGTCGGTATTTTTCGTTGGTTATGATAAAGCGCTTATGGAATTGACCTTGCGGGGATTTACGATATTCTCGCTGTCGTTTCTCTTTTCGGGAGTTGCAATATTCGGCTCGGGATTCTTTACGGCACTTAACAACGGGCTTGTTTCTGCAATAATTTCCTTTATGCGAACCCTTGTATTGCAAGTAGTTTGCGTTCTGACGCTGCCCTTGATATTCGATATCGACGGAATTTGGGTATCGGGAGTTGTTGCCGAAGCTATTGCTGCTGTTTTGACGGTTATATTAATTTTTGCAAACCGCAAAAAATATCAATATTGATTAGGAGTTTAGTATGATTTTCGAGGATAAGATCTTAAATATCTATAAAAGCAAAATGTTTGTCCGCTATGACAAAACGAATACGACCTTCTGCTTTACGGCAGACGATTTTGAAGGTTTGAACAGCGAAGCATTCTCTTTCAAAACAAAACGTGGAGATACCTTGAAAGGCTTTTTTTACAGCTATCCCGACTATATAAAGGGAAGGCTCGTCGTTTTCGATCACGGTATGGGCGGCGGACACCTAAACTATATGAAAGAGATCGAAAAGATCGCAAGAAAGGGATACCGTGTGTTCTCATACGACCATACGGGCTGTATGGAATCGGAGGGCGAATCGGTAAAGGGCTTTGCGACCTCTGTCTCCGACCTCGATTCTGCGTTGAATGCACTTAAGTCCGACGAACGCTTTAAAGACGAACGTATTTCGGTCATCGGTCACAGCTGGGGTGCGCTTGCCTGCCAGAATATTGCAAAATTCCATCCCGATATCGAACGTATGATTGCAATTTCCGGCCCGATATCCGTTAAAAGTATGCTCGAACAGAGCTTTAGCGGTCTGCTTTCCATCTATCGCAAGAAGGTATACGAAACCGAAAAAGCCTTTAACCCCGAATACGTTGATTGTAATGCAATAGACGCTCTTACAAATTATAACGGCAAGGCGTTGATAATAAATTCTGCCGACGATAAAATCGTAAACCCCGAATATCATTTTAACGTTCTTAAGAAAGCTCTTTCCGATAAAGAAAACGTTAGCTTCCTTCTTGTTAACGGAAAAGCCCATAACCCAAACTATACCGAAGACGCCGTTAAATATCTCGGCGAATATTTTTCGGAACTGACTAAAAAAACAAAGTCGGGCGGATTGAATGATGCCGAAAAAGCAAAAGAATTCGTCGATTCTTTCGATTGGCATAGAATGACCGCACAGGACGATTCGGTTTGGAATATCATATTCGAAACACTTTCTTAACAAAATGAATAGAAAAAGGAACCTCCGTATAGGAGGTTCCTTTTTTATATAAGTTTTATTCAGGCTGTACAATAACGAAGGTGCCCATAGCGTGACGCTTAATTGCGATATAGTCGGACATTTCGATCGTTTCGGAACCGTTAACGTCAGCTGCAAGCTCTTCGAGTTCAGTAAGGGTGTAGGTTCCCATAACTGCACGTTTGACCTTGATATAGTCTGTGGTGTCAACGTCGCCGTCATAGTCAACGTCACCGAGCATATAGTCAACTTCGATTACGGGAATTGCTTCAGCCGCAATAAGTTCACCGCAAACGGTACAGTATTTTTCCTGCCAACCTTCTTTTCTGTAGGTTGCTTCGGTAATTACTACCCAATCACCTTCGGTGTGACCGAGTTTTTCAGCGAGAACTTCGCCGCATACGGTACAGGTCTGATCATTTACACAGTCAGCTTCGTCGCCGGGAGTATGGCCAAGTGCTTCTGCAAGAACTTCGCCGCAAACGGTACAGGTCTGATCATTTACACAGTCAGCTTCGTCGCCAGGAGTGTGACCGAGAGCTTCTTCAAGAACTTCGCCGCAAACGGTACAGGTCTGATCGTTGGTACAGTCAGCTTCGTCGCCGGGAGTATGGCCAAGTGCTTCTGCAAGAACTTCGCCGCAAACGGTACAGGTCTGATCTTCGGTACAAGTAGCAGCAGCACCGGGAGTATGACCAAGAGCGTCTGCAAGAACTTCACCGCAAACGGTACAAGTCTGATCTTCGGTACAAGTAGCAGCAGCACCGGGAGTATGACCAAGTGCTTCTGCAAGAACTTCGCCGCATACGGTACAGGTCTGATCGTTTACACAGTCAGCTTCGTCGCCGGGGGTGTGACCGAGTTTTTCTGCAAGAACTTCACCACAAACGGTACAAGTCTGATCGTTTACACAGTCAGCTTCATCACCGGGAGTGTGGCCAAGTTTGTTAGCGAGAACTTCTCCACAAACGGTACAAGTCTGATCGTTTACACAGTCAGCTTCATCACCGGGAGTGTGGCCAAGTTTGTTAGCGAGAACTTCTCCGCAAACGGTACAAGTCTGATCGTTTACACAGTCAGCTTCAGCACCGGGAGTATGACCGAGAGCTTCTGCGAGAACTTCGCCGCAAACGGTACATGTCTGATCGTTTACACAGTCAGCTTCATCACCGGGAGTGTGGCCGAGAGCTTCTGCAAGAACTTCGCCGCAAACGGTACAGGTCTGATCGTTTACACAGTCAGCTTCAGCACCAGGGGTGTGACCGAGTTTATTAGCGAGAACTTCGCCGCAAACGGTACAAGTCTGATCTTCGGTACAAGTAGCAGCAGCACCGGGAGTATGACCAAGAGCGTCTGCAAGAACTTCACCGCAAACGGTACAAGTCTGATCTTCGGTACAGGTTGCAGCAGCACCGGGGGTATGACCGAGAGCTTCTGCGAGAACTTCGCCGCAAACGGTACAAGTCTGATCTTCGGTACAAGTAGCAGCAGCACCGGGAGTATGACCGAGAGCTTCTGCGAGAACTTCACCGCAAACGGTACAAGTCTGATCTTCGGTACAGGTTGCAGCAGCACCGGGGGTGTGACCGAGTTTATTAGCGAGAACTTCACCGCAAACGGTACAAGTCTGATCGTTTACACAGTCAGCTTCATCGCCGGGAGTGTGGTCCTGAAGAGGAGCAACGGTTCTTTCGTCAATAAGTTCGCCGCAAGCGTCACAAGAAAGTGTCTGTTCTGTATCGTGGCAGGGATAGCCTTCAACGTTTACCCATTCGCTGCCTGCATGTTCGGGCAATACAGCGGTGTCGCCGTTACCGGTTACGTAAATAAAGTTGTCAGTGGTATTTACCAAGCCTTCGATGCTTGTGTTGTCGATATAGAAGCCTAAATCGCCGGTGGCATCGTCATTTACATTGAAGATCAATTCAAATGCAAGCGAGCCGTCAGCTTTTGCGTAGTTTCTGGACGCAGTACTTACAGTACAGAGTGCAAGGACGATTTTGCCGTCATTAAGAGGAGTTGCAAGGTATTCTTCATCGTCAAAGGTGTGTTTAACACGGGAGAGGTTTTCCCAAACGTTGTCGTTAGGGGTGTTGGTTACACAGAGAACGGCGTTTTCGTCGTCTTCGTCGAGGTCATTTGCAAGTACGAGCTTTGTGTTGTCGTAATAGAAGTTGAACTCAACGGTTGTGATACCGGGGTCGATGGTAATGTTTTTAACCGTAATGCCAACGGTTATGGTTTCGCCGGGCTTGTAACAAGTAGGTACTTCGATGTCAAGATCGAAGACAGGATCCTCGTTAGCAGGACCTGCGAGCTCGGTAAGTTTGTCAGGGTCGATAGGAGCGTCTTCGACAGCTGCTACAGCCAACAAACAAGAGGAGAACGCTAGTATCACAGCAACGGTAAGTGCCGTGATTCTTTTGAGGGCTTTCATGGTGTTTCTTCCTTTCTTAATTATTTTTTATTGTGTGGGCTTTACGCAATTACGTAAGTGCCCATTACGTGACGTTTTAACATAATATAGTCGGATATATTGAGAGAGCCGTTTTTATCAACGTCTGCAATGCGTGTTTGGGCTTCGGAAAGCGTATAGGTTCCCATAACCGCACGTTTTGCGGCGATATAGTCGGTTATGTCAACTTCTCCGTCTTCGTTAACGTCGCCGAGGATATAGGAAACCGAAGATGCTGTAACAACAAGAGAATCACCGTAACCGACAACGGTTTTATAGCTGTCTGAAGTGTTGGTTGCGCCGATAATGCTGCTTTCGTCAACGGAAATCGCAGTATCGCCTTCAAAACCGTCTTTTACGGTGAAGGTGAAGGAAAGGGTGATCTCGCCGTCTTCTTTTGCAAAGAGGGAAGAATCGGTTTCTGCGGTAAGAAGCTGAATATGAATAATTCCGTTTTCAGCGTAAGAGAGGTTTTCCCAAGAGCTGTCGGGGAGAGAATCTACACAAAGGAGAGCATTATAGTCATTTTCGTCAACGCCGTTGGTAAGCGTGAGGGCGTTACTGTCATATTTGAGGTCAAATTTAACGAGCGAGAGACCTTTGCCCGAAAGAATGTTGCTGACTTTTGCGGTAACGGTGAATTCTTGACCGGGAATACAAGAGTCGGGAGCATCAAGAACGATGTCGAAGCTTGTGTTTCCTTCATTAATACTAATATAAGAACCTGAACCCGCAAATTTCTGTACGTCGTCTGCTGTGTTTACTGCACCGACGATGTCTTCGGTATTAACGCCGACAGAAAGCTCACCGGTTGCATCTTCGCTGACAGAGAAGGTGAAGGAAAGGGTAATTTCGCCGTCTTCCTTTGCAAAATAGGAAGAATCTGTTTCTGCGGTGAGAAGCTGAACGTATATTGTGCTGTTCTTAACGTAGGAAAGATTTTCCCAAGAAGAATTGGGGAGCGAAACAACACAGTCGAGAGCATTGTCGTTTGCTTCGTCAAGTCCGTTTGTATTGGAGAGAATATATTTATCGTAATCAAGAGGGAACTGGATAAGAGAAACGCCGTTTCCTGCAATATTGTTTATCGATGCGGTAACGGTGATTTCACCGCCGGGAAGATAGGTTGCGGGACCTTCGATAACAACGTCGAATTTAGAATTGTCTTCTGCGATGCTGAGAGAAGAACCGCTTCCGGTGAATTTATCAACGCTTTCAAAGGTGCTTGCGCCTACAATGATGCTGTCTTCATCAACTCCGATAGAAATATCGCCGGTTGCACCGTCTTTTACGGTGAAGGTGAAGGAAAGCTCGATGTCGCCGTCTTCAACTGCGAAGTATTCAAAATCATAGTAAGCGGTAAGAACTTGAACGTTGATAATACCGTTGTTTTTCGCTGTTGCAACAGAGGTTGCTTCGTCAACCGTACAAGCGACGTAGGAGAGGTTTTCCCATCTGCTTTTATTGGGGTATGAGGTAACACAGTCAAGCTCGTTGTAATTGCTTTCGATAATATCGTTTGACAAAACAAGCTTTTCTTTGTCGTATTTAAGAACAAAGCTTAAGAGCGAAATGCCGTTGTATGCGGTTATATTGTCAACCGATGCGGTAACAGTGATTTCATCGCCGGGCTTGTATTTTTCGGGACCGTCAAGGACGATATCGAGAACGTTTTCAAGAGCAGGTTCGCTCGAAGTATCGTCGGGGTTGCTGACTTCGGGCTCGGAGCTGTCTTCGGGCTCCGAGCTTTCGCCGGGATTGGGGTTGGGATCAACCTCGATGTATTCGGTAGAGCAATAGATATTGCTAACCGCACCGTAGGTATTGGCAAGCGAAGCAACGGTCGTGTTGAGATAAAGAGTGTCGCCAACGGACATGGATTTCAAAAGAGCAAGTCCGTCTGTGTCACTTGCCTGAGTTTTCGCCATAATAGCAATTCTGTTACTGCCGAGCGTCCAAGAAGTATAATTTTCATCGGGACGGGTGCTGTTGCCGTATGCATCAAAACCGCTGGTGTCAACAACACTGTAAGAACCGTTTGCGGAATTGTATTGCAAAAGTATAAAGTACCAATAATTAAAAGTAACGTCATTTACAGATCCGTATATGGATTGTACGGTTGCATCAGACGAAGTCGAAGCCCAAGCGACGATATCGGTTGCACCGTCGTAAGAGTTAACTCTGCTGATGTTGATGGTATTAGCATCGGCAGAAGCTGTGAATGCAGATACGGAGAGCATTGCAAGGCACATTGCCGAAACCAAAATGATAGAAATAATGCGTTTCATTGTGTTTCTCCTTTTGAAAATAACCTTTCTGCGTTAAATTATAAGCCGAAACACTTAAGATTAACTTAAGTTTTTCGGCAAATAAACGAAAAAAAGATAATTTGTTGCCCAAATTTATCTATATTAACTATAACGCTTAAACGTCCAAAAGTCAATAATAGAACGGCAAAATCGTCTTTATGCTGAAAAGAAATACGAATAATTTGTAAAAAATATAGAAAAATCGGAAATAGCTATTGAAAAATTTAAGTAAATACTATATAATACTATCTTGGTGATATTTGATACTGAATTAGTAATATTGAATACTGAATTGGTGATATTTATGACTGAAACATTCAAAATTGCGTTGGACGGGCCCTCGGGTTCGGGCAAAAGCACGCTTGCAAAGCATCTTGCAAAACATTACGGCTTTGTCTATATCGATACCGGCGCACTATATCGCACAATAGGTCTGTTTGTTTCGGAAAAGGGCATTGCCTCGGACGACGTGGCAGGCATTTTGGCGGTTCTTCCCGAAATACATATTGAAATGCGCCTTGAACAGGGCGGCGGTGCGGTTTATCTCGGCGGAAGACGCATTGGGGATGAAATCAGAACCCCTCTTTGTTCAAAATATGCATCTGACGTTTCAAAAATTCCTGAAGTGCGCGCATTTTTGTTGGAAACTCAGCGCAGTATTGCCAGAGAAAACAACGTTATTATGGACGGACGTGATATCGGCACGGTTATTTTGCCCGATGCTCAGGTTAAGTTATTTATGGTTGCTTCTCCCGAGGCAAGAGCAAAGCGCCGCTTTGAGGAACTTAAAGCCCGCGGCATCGAAACAAGTTACGAAGAGGTACTTGCGGACATG
>JAZSOO010000027.1:0-160081 GCA_045536935.1 Eubacteriales bacterium
GAAACGAAAGAGCAGTGCGAAATCAAACTCGCCGAAATGATTGAAAGAGTAAAAGCGGAGATTGCGGAAGAGAAAGCAAAACTAAAAGAGGGCGCCGACTAAGGCGCCCTCAAAAATTGGTTTGCAGTAAACAAAGAAAAAATAATTTCGGTCAGAATTATATTTTGGTCTCTTTAGGAAGTATTTTAAGATGGATCATATGGGCAAGGTTTTCTTTTAAAATAGCTCTTGTTTTGGCTTCGAAATCAAGCAGCGATTGTGGTTTAGTGTGTTCATCAAAAGCTACATCACTACAAAGGCCCATATCATCCCATCTTTTAGGGTTGTCCCTTTTTAATTCTAAAGCAGAGAATATATTGCCGGATCCCGAAGCAATAGACTCAATGTCACTTAGGTCGGTGATGTAGATGTTCGATTTTATATATGTCGCTTCTTCTGAATCATTATCAATTCCTAAATCTTGGAATACTTTTGTTAAAATTTTTGATTTAAAAATGAAAGCATTTTCAAATACAACAACTATTCCAAACACTTTTGTTTCGTTAATGGTTGTAGCAGAAGAAAACGGATAAAACCTTCCATCAAGAAAATCTTTGATTCGATTATATATTTGACGAACATTTTTGGCATATTGTTTTATATTTTGCTCTAAGTCTGTTTCGTTAAAATTCCTGAGCGAAAGCTTTGGTGTAGATAATTTAGAATCAATAAAACAAAACATTTCGCCATCTTTGACCATAACATCAGGAGCATCGATGGTTTGACGACCTATCTTATATTGAATTTCAGGAACAACCTCTTCATATATGTTTTCGTCATTAAGAATGTGTTCAATATATGATTGCGCAACAAATTTCCCAATGTCTTCGCGAAGCCTATCATTACCATTGGTGACTCTTGTAATTAATGATTCGCAAATAGCATCAATAATTAGATAAGGAACAGGCATAAAAATATTATCGTTGAATTCGATAAAAGGATATGGATATAAGTAGTTGAAGCCATAAACTACATTATTGATATCCCCAGCGTTTTTCTCGGTTTGCCTTGCGATATAATCTTCCCGAGTAATAGATAGTAGTTTTATTGCATCAAAATGCTTCATGCTGATATAGCGAAAAATGTTTGATGAATTTCCCTTTAGGCTTGCAGAAAAATAAATTAGAATTGCAAGTTCCATAAAGTAATCATAAGAAAGACCTTTATAATTATCCCCAAAAACCTGTGGCATATCTATTTTATCATTTTTAAATGACCAAAAGTAGTCATATCGATACAATCGGTTTAATGCATATTTTTGTGGTTTAAATTGTACCATTCCGCAAGCTCTGAAAAAATCGTTTGCAAATTCAGGTGTGTTGATTTCCGCTTCAAGTTTTGGAGGCAAAAAATTTCTAATGGTTGTTATGATTTTGTAAAACTCTTTATTGTTATTTGCTCTAAAAGATTTTGTAGGATTATTACCCGTAGATAGAATTGCTAATTGTGCAAAAGCTTCGATTTCCCACGGCATAACCGTATTACTTGTTTGGTCAGGGAAAAGCACTAAATGATCATAATGCATTAATTGTTGTGCGCATGATTGGGCAACCAACATTTTTTCAAGGAATGTATATTTTGTAAGAGTTTTTAAAACGCTCTCCATTTTGCTTCTTTTACACATAGTATTCTCCCTGTAAAAACTTTAGTTTTAATAAAAAACTCCTTTTAAGCATTACTACAAAAAAGGAGTTTTGGTCCGAGTGACAGGGATCGAACCTGCGGCCTGATGGTCCCAAACCACCCGCGCTCCCAGCTGCGCCACACCCGGATATCTATTCAATTTTTCTTGATTTTGCGTGGAAGTGGGACAAACTGTGGTCAAACTCAAAATCCACGCTTTTTTGAGTTTCTCGAAAGTGCCGAAAGTCCGCATCGTTAAAGGCTTTTCGGGACTTTCGTAAAATCTCGGCAATTCGTGCTGGGCACGCTCCCAAACCACCCGCTCTACCAGCTGAGCCACACCCCGATATATACTATTTAGTTGTATAATTTATAGATTTTCCAATCCAGCCACCCATAAGATAAAAAATTAAGGGGACAGCGGCAGACAAAACACTTCGAGTAAAATAGACACAAATTCCGCAAAGAATACAACCAATTATCGAACCTATTAAAGACCCAAGTGCTTCATAGTTTTTCATTATTTATAAAGAACCTCATTTTATGCTAATACCAAGGTGCAGATTTTACTCTGCACCTTGTATTTAATTGTTACATCAATTTCTTACCAAAGGTTTCGATTTCGGGAGTTGTGGTATACATCATACCAAAATGGAATTCGGTACCTTTTTCACATTCTTCGGCGAAACGTTTTTGCAAGCTTGAACCGGGACGAATAAAGGTGCAAGTTGAATCAAAGGTTTCGATCATAGGAAGCAAATGCATACCTGCATTAACCGCAAGAATATTGCTATCGGGTGGCAAAACCTTGTAAAGCTGAGGGCAATACAACCACGAATATGCCGTGATAGCCTTTACGTCAAAATCCCAATGTGTACGGAAATATTCAACAGCCTGTTGATAAGCATCCTTGATCGTTTCGGAATTATAAACGATTTTGGAAGGGATATGGATATCAAGCGTGGGAGCGCCGTGTCGGAGATAATCTTTCCAAACCTTCTTATCGAAAACGGTAGGTTCTAAATCGACCTTACCGTTAGGTGCTACAACGTGAGCAACATACTTTTCATCATCTTCATAGAAGGAAGTTGTCGCAACAGACTTTTCTTTGCAGTCAACCAAATCGCCTTCTTTGCCGATGAAACCGTCGAGAACGGCGAGGGAAACAAACTTTTCGCCGTTGGTTATAACAGCAAAATCACCACCGAACTCGTGAGGGGAGAATTTGAGTATGCCAAACATAAACATACATCCGCCGGCAGAAAGCATATTCCACCACCATTCAATAATACCCCAATAGCCGTGCTGCGATTTGCAGTTGTGGGTGTATGCAACGAAGGTGTTGATATTCTCTGCATTAAGATCAACGGGAGGTTTACGAACGAGCAAGGTTTCTGCGAGCTGGAGAACAACGAATATCCAACCGATCTGCTGTGCGGTAAGCCCTTCAACAGCAAAATGCTCGTCACGGTAAATATAGTTCAACCAAGGTTCACGTTTATAAACAACCAATTCAGCCATGAACGAACCGCAAAGATGTCCGTCATCGGAAGCATGAAGAATTTCGGCGTATTTCAAAATTGCTTCTTTAGCCTCTTCGGGAAGGGAAGTTGCTTCCCATACGGCATCGATCTTTTCGGGAGTCAAGATAGGCTGGTTTCTATCGTAGTTTGCGATAAAGGCGTCAAAATATTGCTCGGCATAATCGGGAAGCTCAAAGCTGAATTTTGCACAAAGTTCAGAATAGGTCATAGCGTTTTCTCCAAAAAGAAATAAATGAAAAATACGTGTTTTTCTTTATAACATAAGAACGGCTTGATTATATCACATTATATTTATAATTGCAATTAAAATAACAAAAAATCTGCCGTAAATTTAATTACGGCAGAAAATTTTCTATTCAGCGTCGCTGATCTCTTTTTCGACTTCGCTAATAGTGATTTTTTTAATAACGGGTTGGCTTTCTTTGGGGATAGTTCCGTTGCCATCAACGGGTCTAGCATCGGTGCAAATCTTGTCTACAACGTCCATACCTTCGGTAACCCAACCGAAAGCAGCATATTGACCGTCAAGACTGGGATAGTCTTTATGCACTATAAAGAACTGAGAGCTTGCGCTGTTATAGGAATCTCCTCTTCTTGCCATAGAAACGACACCTCTCTTGTGAGAGATGTTATTTTCATGACCGTTTGCTTTAAACTCACCTGTGATCTTGTTTTCCGAACCGCCGGTGCCGTTAGCCTTAGGGTCGCCGCCCTGCATCATAAAGCCTGCTATAATTCTGTGGAAGGTAAGTCCGTCGTAAAAACCGTCACGAGCAAGCTTTACAAAGTTTTCAACGGTAATAGGAGCGGTTTTAGCATCAAGCTCAAGCTTGATGGTACCGTAATTTTCAATTTCAATTTCTGCAGTGTAGACCTTTTCTGTTTCATTTTCACAAGAAGCAAAAAACGGAATACATAACGCAAAAATTAAAAGAAACGCAATAATTCTTTTCATAATCTACCTCACAAAATATATTAACTAATTATACAATATAATTTTCTCGTTTTCAATAGAAAACAATAAAAAGACTGCCATAGATTGAACTATGACAGTCTGAACATTAACCCATAAGAGTTATCATTAATTGACAAGCAAGTACGATAAGCACAAGAGCTATGGGATAGGTTGAAGCATAAGCGGCGGCAACGTCGTCGGTCTTTGCCGTACGAATGAGTGCACCGAGAGCAGGTGTAGAAGTCATACCGCCGGTGATAGAACCTAAAGAGTTTAGCAAGGGGAGCTTCATAATGTATTTTGCGAGAACCAAGCCGATCGCCATAGGAACGATAGTCATAAGTGCACCGCCCACAAAGCCCCAGATAACAATTCCTGCACCGTATTGGCTAACTTGTTCTACCAAAGCGACACCGCCGTGGAATCCTGCGCCGAGCAAGAAGAGCATAAGACCGAATTCACGGCATACCTTAAGAGTTTTTTCGGGGATCTCAAGCGAAAGCTTGCCGAAATGACCGAAATGGCCAAATACAAGACACATAATAAGTACACCGCCGGTGGTACCCAAGCTGAAGCAGGGCCCGTCGTATCCTGCACCTGAAAGGGGGATGGTTATCGAACCGAGAACAAGACCTGCGATTATCGCAAGAGCAAAGGGCATAAGTCCAAGCTCTTCACATCTGAAAAGACCTTCGGGAAGTCTTCTTTCGTCGGACGCACCCGATTTAAGAAGCTCACGTTCTTTATCCATATCTGCTTTAAGGAGCTTCGGAATAAGCTGAACAAAAAGAACAACACCGATAACACCAAAGGGATATGCGATAGCGTGGCCGAGAGTAATAAGAGCTTCAAGATTATTTTGGTCTACAGCACCGGCAACTGCGTCTTTAGCGGCGGAGAAACCGGGAGTTGAAGTCAATGCACCCGAAAGTACACCCGACCAATATTCAGGACCGTATTCAGGAGTGAGAAGTGTGCAAACAACTGCAACAGCAGTACCCGAAACGATGATTATAACACCGAGCGCAATATAGGTTTTGAAGTTTTTAGCAAGGTTCTTAAAGAAGTTAGGACCTGCAATAAAACCAACGGCACCTACAAATAGGATAAGACCGATGTTTTGTATAGTAGATTTGAAGGTCGAAACGATCTTGTCGCTTTCACCTTCGATATGGAAGCTACCGAGAAGAGGAATATCTGCAAAATCGAGAGTGCAAAGCCAGCCGACGAGTATTGCAACAAGGAATACACCGGCTGTTCCAAGCGAAACACCCTTGATTTCGATACCGCCCAAGAGGTAACCGAATGCAACTATAACGAAAACTAAAGTAAAGAGGACAAAGGTGGAAGAAAAGTTAAATACGCTTTCCGCACCTTTTGCAGATTCAGCCGAAGCGCTTATACAACACCAAGCAGTCAAAGCCGCAACGAGGATAAACGCAACTAAACATAAAATCAGTTTTTTGCTGTTTTTCATCGAATAAGACCTCCGAATTAACCGTTAACCTTTCTTGTGTAATCGGGAAGGAGTTTAGGCGATACGGTATCGGTTTCGATGCCTGCGTCTTTAATTTCTTTCTCGAATTTGTTTATATGGTCAAGAGTAAGCTTGCCAACGGTAACGTTCTTGCAAACAGCACCTGCGCTCTTACCTGCGATTCTACCGAATACGATAATATCGAGGAGGGAGTTACCCATAAGTCTGTTTTTGCCGTGGATACCGCCAACAGCTTCGCCTGCAACAAAGAGGTTCTTGACGTTGGTGGTCATACCGTCGGGAGTAATATCAAGACCGCCGTTTTGATAGTGAAGAGTAGGGTAAACGAGGATCGGCTCTTTGCGGATATCGATACCGTATTTACCGAACATTCTCATCATAGCGGGTATTCTCTTTTCAATAGTGCCTTCACCGCCGATAGCTTCGATCATAGGAGTATCAAGCCATACCGCAAGCCCCTGATCGGTCTCAACACCGTTTTCTCTTGTAGAACATTCACGGATGATAGAAGCGGCAGCAACGTCACGTGTTTCAAGCGGATGCATAAATACTTCGCCATTTACGTTTACAAGCTTTGCGCCGAGTGAACGAACCTTTTCTGTAACGAGTGCACCGAAGATCTGTTCGGGATATGCAGCGCCCGTGGGGTGATACTGGAGTGTTTCGGCATAAAGAAGCTTTGCACCTGCTCTGTAACCAAGTACAAGACCGTCTGCGGTTGCACCGTAGTGGTTGGAGGTGGGGAAGCCTTGATAGTGCATTCTGCCTGCACCGCCGGTTGCAATAATAACGGTTTTTGCTCTTGCAACGAGAAGCTCCTTGGTTTCCATATTAAGAAGAACTGCGCCTGCCGCATTTCCGTTTTCATCAAGAATAAGTTCGATAGCGGAAGTAAAGTCAACAACAGGAATGTTTCTGTTAAGAACTTCATCACGGAGAGTTCTCATGATTTCAGCGCCGGAGTAGTCCTTAGCGGCGTGCATACGCTTTCTGGAAGTACCGCCGCCGTGAGTGGTAACCATAGTGCCGTCTTCGGTCTTGTCGAATTCAACACCAAGCTCGGAGAGCCACTGGATTGCTTCGGGAGCGTCACAAACGAGCTTCTGGAGAAGCTCACGCTTTGCGGCAAAGTGACCGCCGCCGAAAGCGTCAACAAAGTGAATTGCAGGGGAGTCGTTGGGCTTATCTGCGGCCTGAATACCGCCTTCTGCCATCATAGTGTTAGCATCGCCGATACGAAGCTTTGTAACGATCATTACGTTTGCGCCTGCTTCGTGAGCTTCAATTGCCGCAGAAGAACCTGCACCGCCGCCGCCGATAACAAGAACGTCAACGTCATAATCGGGATTGGAGAGATCAACGCAGTCGGGACAAATACGGCTGTGTGCCTGAAGAGTTTCTGCAAGCTCCTTGGGGACCTTGTTACCCTTGTTAGGACCTATTTTAAGTTCTTCAAATTCATCCTGCTTATAGTCGGGATGGTATGCAGCAAGAAGATCCTGCTTTTGCTGAGCCGTCATACGGGCGGGCTCGAGAGCTATGTTCTTTTCTCTTGCAGCTTCAACTGCTGCGATGGATTTTTGAAATTTTTCAGAATACATCTCTTTGGCCCTCCTTATTTCTCGATTTCACGGTTGTTGTAAAGCTCTTTAAGCTCGTCGATAGGCTTCTGCATAAGTGCTTCGATGAGGTCGTTGAAGGTACCGTCCTTGATTTCCTGCACACGTTCGTCAAGATGTCCGCATTTAGGAGCAAGATACTTACCGTTAATTCTGCGTGCGAGCATTGCAACCTGAGGATGAGAAATACCTGCAGGGCAACGGGAAGAACAAACACCGCACATTACACAGTCGAAGGATTCTTCCGCACATTTTTCAAAATCGCCGCGTTGCGCATAAGCAATGTACTGCATAACGTTAAGCTCCTGAGTACAAGCCTTTGTGCAGGCGTTACAACCGATACAAGCGTAAATTTCGGGATAGAGCTGCATCATAACAGCTTCGGAAGTAGAAACAGTGTTTATATCGTAAACCTGTTTAACAAGGGGGAAGAAGGGAAGCGTTGCAATATACATATTGTCTTCAACCTTCGTCTGACAAGCAAGACAAGCCTTAAGCTCTTTGTCACCCTTGATTCTGTAAATGGTAGCGCAGGCACCGCAAAAACCGTTTCTGCAGCCACAGCCTCTGACGAGCTGATAGCCTGCGTATTCCATTGCATTCATAATTGTCAAGTTGCTCGGAACAGAATATTTTTTTCCGAACAAGAATATATTTACCATATTTTCCATTGAAAATCTCCTTATGATTGATAGGAAACCTAATTGTCAACGATTAATATTCATCGGGAAGCTCGTCAAGCTCGTCAAAACGGAACACAGGTCCGTCTTTGCATACGTATTTTGAACCGACGTTGCATCTGCCGCATTTACCTACACCGCATTTCATCTTAAGTTCAAGAGTGGTATACATCTGAGTTTTTTCAAAACCAAGTGAGCGCAAGCCTTCCAAGGTGAATTTAATCATAATGGGAGGTCCGCAAAGAACGGCAGTCTTGTTAGTATCAAAACCAAGCTCTTTAACGTAATTTGGGACAAAACCAACGTGACCGTCCCAATTTTCCTGTTCTCTGTCAATCGTAAGATGGACGTTGATTCCTTCGTCGGTTGCCCATTCTTCGATAATTTCTCTGTATTGGAGAAGGTCTTCTTTGCTTCTGGAGCCGTAAACAATATCGATCGTACCGTATTTGCTGCGATAATGACGGCAATAGTTGATGACCGAGCGAAGCGGAGCAAGACCAACACCGCCTGCTATAAACAGAAGGTTCTTGCCGACAAATTCGTCGTCAACGGGGAACGGGTTTCCGTAAGGACCACGAATGGTTATCTGCTGACCGACCTCTGCTTGATGAAGCCATTCGGTAACGCAACCGCATTTCTTAATGGAAAATTCCATATATTCGGTATTCGTGGGGGAAGAAGTGATAGAAAACATTGCTTCTCCGACACCGGGAATAGAAAGCATGGCACATTGACCGGGTCTGTGGTCAAAAGCCTTTTTTCCATCAGGAGTAACAACACGGAAGGTTTTAATATCGGGTGTATCGAGTCTTACGTCGGTGATAACGCCGATAACGGGAATAAGTGTTTCGGGACGTGTGTTCATCAGTCGTTACCTCCTAAAGTTTTCATGACTTTTACGATATTCATGGAAATCGGACATTTAGATACGCATCTACCGCAGCCTACACAACCGAAAATACCGTCGTTGTTTGCAGGATAATAAACCAATTTGTGCATAAAACGCTGACGGAAACGTTCAACCTGGCTCAAACGGTTGTTGCCGTGAGCCATTTTTGTAAAGTCGGAATACATACAAGAATCCCAACAGCGATAACGAATAACCTGATTACCGGTATTGAAATCTTTTATGTCATAGCATTGGCAGGTGGGGCAGACAAAGGTACAAGTACCGCAACCAAGACAAGATTCCGAAAGAGTTTTCCATTCGGGTCTGTCAAAAAGTGCGTCTGTCTTGTCACCGCCGAAACCGTCGGTATTAAGGTTTGCCAAGGGAAGCTTTTTAAGAATAGCTTCGGTCTTTGCTTTTTGTTCGTTAACTGCTTCGTCGCCGCATTCTTCGAGATTCAATTTGGAAAGCAATTCTCTACCTCTGTCGGTGTTTGCACTCCAATAAAGATAATTTTCTGTTTTCCAAACGGTAATATCACCGCCGGGATTAGTTGCATCAATGTCAAAAGTCTTGCAGAAACAGGTTTCGGAAGGCTTTGTACATGCAACGGAAATTATAATTCCGTGTTCTCTGCGGTTTGCGTAATAGCTGTCGCAGGGATCAACGAGAAATACTCTGTCGAGAATATCAAAACTTCTAACGTCGCAAGCACGAACACCGAAAACAACAAAATCTTCGGATTCTTCACGAATGTCATTAATTTCAATATTCTTACCTTCCGTTTTAAAGGCCATCATGTCTTCAACCTGAGGGAAGAAGAAATCCTTGGGGCTCTTAACGGTGTTAAGAGAGTTGCTCCAGACAACACCGTTTTCCCATTTTGTGTATACTGCGTTGCCGTCTTTGTTGTCGGAAGGGAGATAAAGAGTTGCATTTTCGGCAATCTTTGCAAAAATTTCGTTTATTGAATTGAGAGAACTTTTAAACATCAGCCGTTCCTCCCTTCAAAAATATCAGAGGGTTCGACGTCTTCGGTGGTGTAGTCAACGAGAGGTGCTCTCGAACCGACTTCGGCGCCTGCCTGATATTCACCGTAGAAATTATCAATATCCTTGATGAGTTTTCTGTTAAGAAGATGAAGCGGAATGTCCTGAGGACAAACTCTCGAACATTCACCGCAGTCGGTACAACGTCCCGCAACGTGGAATGCACGGATTATGTGGAACATCTTTTCCTCAAAGCTGTTAGCGGGAGCTTTGTTTTCAACACCGGATTTGGGGTTGTCAAACACACATTTTTCACAGGTACAAGCAGGGCAGACGTCTCTGCAAGCGTTACAACGAATGCATTTTGAAAGCTCGCTCTGCCAGAATTCAAATCTTTCATCGGGAGTCATTCTCTCAAGCTTTTCGACTTCATCAAATCTTCCCGATTGGATAATTTCGCCGTCTTCGCCGATAAGCTCGTCGAAGGCTACGTGTTTTTTGCTTTTACAATTGATGCAACGTTCGGAAAGAACGGATTTCGCATCAATTACAATAGGAGTATCTTCGTAAATGGTGTTAACGAGGATATTTCCGCCGTCAAAATCAATGGAGGATATACCGTCACCGCAAATCTTTTTGATTTTGCTTATATCAGCCATACCTTCGCAAGGAATGCCTACGGCATAAACCTTAACACGGTCAAATCTGTGTTCGGTAAGAAGCTGATTAAAGCTGTAAGTATCGCAAGGCTTAAGAAAAACAAGAATTTTGCCTTCAAGCTTGCGTGTTTTCTGAACTAAATATTTTGAAAAGTTTGCACCGCAAAAGTCGTTCCATACGAAATTTGCTTCGATATCCTCTTTTGCAGTAAATACGGAAGGGGTGATATCGTAATCAAATTCACCTTTTCTCCAACCAAGTACGTTTGCAACGGTACCGTCTTCAAGAAGTGCAATAGCTTTGGAGACCAAAACGTCACGGGTTATTTTTTGCATCTTAGGTCCTCCAATCTCTTGTTTTTGCCGAGTGCGACAACTTTTTCGGCAAAATCATTCATAGTTGCAGCGAATTTAGCGCCTTCTGCAGCAGATACCCATTCAACACGGGTGCGTTCCCGTTCAATGCCGAGATAGTCAAGCATAGAGAAGAGAAGCGACATTCTGCGTCTTGTGTAGTAGTTACCCGAGGTATAGTGGCAGTCACCGGGGTGGCAGCCGCAAAGGATAACGCCGTCTGCGCCCTTTTGGAAAGCACGAAGGATAAAGGTAGGATTAACTCTGCAAGAGCAGGGAACACGAATTATCTTTACGTCTGCAGGGTAGTTTAAACGGTTGTTGCCGGCAAGGACAGCGCCCGCATAGGAACACCAGTTACAGCAAAAAGCAACGATCAAAGGCTTATATTCGTTTACTTGCATATTGCGTCTACCTCCGCTATAATTTGTTCGTTTGTAAATCCTTTAAGGTTCATTGCACCTGAAGGACAAGCAACGGTACAGCAACCGCAACCCTGGCAAACGGTGGGGTTGACCTTTGCGATGCGACGGATCGCAGTCGTTCTGTCAGGCATACGGAATTCTTTGTCTTCGTAAGTGATTGCGCCGTAAGGACAAACTCTTTCGCAAGAAGAACAGCCGTTACACATCATTTCGTCGGAATGTGCGACGCAGGGGTTGCCCACAAGCTTTTCTTTTGCGAGAAGTCCGATAACCTTCGCAGCGGCAGCACCTGCCTGAGAAACGGTTTCGGGAATATCCTTAGGACCTTGGCACGCACCGGAAAGGAACACACCTGCCGTGGGACTTTCAACGGGACGAAGCTTAGGATGTGCTTCGGTGAAGAAGTCGTTGGTGTCCATACTTGCGGTAAGCTTTGTAGCAAGAGGACGTGCAGATTTGTCGGGCTCTATTGCAGCAGCAAGAACGACGAGATCTGCTTCAATCTTAAGCTGTTTGTTTTCAAGGAGGTCGGAGGCCTGAACAAGGAGCTTGTCGCCTTCGGGGATAACCTTACCAACCATACCTTTAATATAATGTACTCCGTATTCTTCAACCGCTCTGCGATAGAACTCATCAAAGTTTTTACCGGGAGTACGAACGTCAATGTAGAATACCGTTACGTCGGTATCCGGATATTTATCTCTGGTAAGCATTGCGTGCTTTGCCGTGTACATACAGCAGATCTTCGAGCAATATTCTTTGCCCTTTTCTGCGCAAGAATCGCAACGGGAACCAACACATTGTACGAAAACGATCTTTTCGGGATGTCTTCCGTCAGAGGGACGGAGAAGCTTGCCTGCAGTAGGACCTGCGGCATTGGTAAGACGTTCAAATTCAAGGGAAGTGATAACGTCTTTTGACTGGTTATATGCGAATTCATCAAATTTATCCATACTGATGGGATTAAAGCCGGTTGCAACAACGATTGCGCCGTATTTTTCATCGATGAATTCGTCTTTTTGAGTATAATCAATAGCATTTGCGGTACATACCTTCGCACAAACACCGCATTTGCCGTTTTTAAGCATATTGCAGTGGTCGGGGTCGATGGTAGCCACCTTCGGTACCGCCTGAGCAAAGGGAATGTAGATTGCTCTGCGGTTATCCATACCAAGGTTGAATTCGTTGGGGACCTTCTTCATCGGACACTTTTCGGTACAATCACCGCAACCGGTACAAAGGTCTTCACGAACGTAACGGGCATTCTTTTTGATTGTAACGTCGAAATTACCTACAAAGCCTCTAACGTCGGTAACCTCGCTGTAAGAAAAGATACGAATCTTTTCATGCTGAGCAACGTCAACCATTTTGGGCGTGAGGATACAAGCGGCACAGTCGAGAGTGGGGAAGGTCTTGTCAAGCTGAGCCATTTTACCGCCGATGGTAGGCTTCTTTTCGACAATGTCAACTTCAAAACCTGCATCAGCAATATCAAGGGCAGTTTGGATACCTGCAATACCGCCGCCGATAACGAGCGCACGCTTTGTAACGGGCGATTCACCGGGAGTAAGGGGCGCATTGAGGTTAACCTTTGCAATAGCCGCTTTACCGAGAATAATTGCCTTTTCGGTACCGATAGGCATTTCTTTATGTACCCAAGAGCATTGCTCACGGATATTTGCGATTTCAACCATATAGGGGTTTAGTCCTGCAGCAGCGGCAGTCTTTCTGAAGGTTGCTTCGTGCATACGGGGAGAGCAGGAACAAACCACGATGCCGGTGAGATTATGCTCTTTAACGGCATTTTTTATAAGGTCCTGACCTGCTTGGGAACACATATATTGGTAATTGTCGGAAAAGACAACGCCGGGTTCTTTTTTCAACGCTTCGGCAACAGCTTTAACGTCAACGGTTCCTGCAATATTGCTTCCGCACCAACATACGAAAACACCAATTCTTTGCATTATGTCTTTTCCTCCTTACTTTGTATATTTTCTGAATGCGCTTACGATGGCCTGTTGAGGAATCTCATCGTCAAGCATAGCGGGAATATCGTCTGCCTTCAAACGGTTAGCTCCCTGCTTGCGGATTGCCGCAAGACGTACTGCTTCTACAAGCTTTGCAGGTTCAACACTTCTGGGACATCTGTCAACGCACGCAAAACACGTAAGACATTTATAAAGGGATTCAGATTCAAGAAGCGGTTCGATGTTGCCCGATTCTACCATATATACGAACTGATGAGGATGATATTCCATTTCATCATAAGCAGGGCAGGTAGCCGAGCATTTACCGCAACGCATACATTTTCTGGGATTAACTCCGCTTATGCGTATAAGCTCGTCTCTTAGATTCTTGTTCTTGTCATTCATTACAGCCATCCTCCTTAACCCCAAGTGCTTCTGCAAGAAGCTCTGTTATATAAACCACGGGGACCTCGGAACCGCTTTTTTCAAGATTGTATTTGCAAAGTGGGCAAGCGGTAACAATGATTTCTGCACCGGCTTTTTTTGCACCAGAAGAAACGTTTTTGCTCTTTTTGTCAGCAAGCTCGGGGCTTTCAAGACGCACGTAGCCACCGCAACATTCATTGCGATAACCGTAAACGACGGGTTCTGCGCCAAGGGCTTTGATAAGGTCTTCGATGATAGAGGGATTTTCGGGATCATCCATTCTCATAACCGTATTCGGTCTAAGCAAAAGACAGCCGTAGTATGCCGCAATTTTCTTATCGGAAAGAGGATTAACGACCTTTTCTTTAATTTTGTCAAAGCCAACGACGTCGCGGAGCAGCTCGAGATAGTGGTAAACCGTAGTTTCACCGTTATATTCGTCTTCTGCCATATAGCGATTAACCTTGTCGGCAAATTGCTTGTCGTTTTTCATGGCGAAATTAGTCTGTTTGATAACGTTATGGCAAGCCGAACATACGCTGACGAGCGCTTGTCCTTTTTCAAAAGCGGATTTAAGCGCACGCACCGAGGAAAGCTTTGTAGCGACTTCATCATTAGCGGTGGTGAAAACACCGCCGCAACATTGCCAATCTTCTATTTCTTCGAGCGTAATACCCAAAACCTCAGCAGATCTTCTTGCGTATATATCAAGATCTTTTGCTTTGTTTTTGAGTGTGCACCCGGGGAAGTAACTGACTTTCATTGAAAACACCTCCGGTGTAAATTGCAAAAAGTTATAGTTGAAAACGATTTGTATTGGAAATTATGCCATTTCTTCGGGATGGAATACTTCGTCGAATTTTTCTGCGGTAAGGAATCCAAGCTCAACACAAGCTTCCTTAAGAGAAATATTATCTTTGTATGCCTTTTTAGCAGTCTTTGCTGCGTTTTCGTAACCGATATAAGGGTTGAGCGCCGTTACGAGCATCAAAGAATTGTGAAGGTTGTGGTGCATTTTTTCTCTGTTTGCGGTAATTCCGACAGCACAGTTCTTGTTGAAAGAAACAATTGCTTCTGCAAGAAGTCTTGCAGACTGAAGGAAGTTGTAAATGCAAACGGGCATAAATACGTTCAATTCAAAGTTACCCTGAGATGCAGCCATACCAACGGCAACGTCGTTACCCATAACCTGAACGGCAACCATAGTTACCGCTTCACATTGAGTGGGGTTAACTTTACCGGGCATAATGGAAGAACCGGGTTCGTTTTCGGGGATAAAAATTTCGCCGAGACCGTCTCTGGGACCGGAAGCGAGCCAACGAATATCGTTTGCGATCTTCATCATATCACAAGCGAGAGCTTTAATTGCACCGTGAGCAAAAACAAGCTCGTCTTTAGAGGTCAAAGAATGGAATTTATTGTCAGCGGTAACGAATTTCTTGCCGGTGATGTTGCTGATCTCTTCCGCAACTCTTTCAGCGAATCCTTTGGGTGCGTTCAAGCCCGTACCAACGGCAGTACCGCCGAGAGCAAGTTCACGCAAGGGTTCGATAGAACGCTTGATAAGCTCAACGTCTTTCTGCAAGCTGGATCTCCAACCGCTGATCTCCTGACTGAACTTAATGGGAGTTGCGTCCTGAAGATGAGTTCTGCCGCTTTTAACGATTCCTTCATTTTCTTTTTCGAGACGGATAAAGGTGTCGATAAGTGTTTCAACAGCAGGAATAAGCTTATCTTCCAATGCGATAACAGCAGCAATGTGCATTGCGGTGGGGAAGGTGTCGTTGGAAGATTGACTCATATTGACGTCATCATTGGGGTGAAGAAGCTTTTTGCCGAGAATTTCGTTGGAACGGTTCGCAATAACTTCATTAGAGTTCATATTCGATTGAGTACCAGAACCGGTCTGCCAAACTACAAGAGGGAAATGACCGTTAAGACTGCCGCTCATAACTTCGCTGCAAGCTTGCTTGAGAGCAGAGAGCTTTTCGTCGGTCATTTTTTCGGGTTTAAGTGCATTGTTGGTAATTGCCGCAGCCATTTTAAGTACGCCGAAAGCGTGAATGATCTCTGCGGGCATTGTTTCAATACCAACACCTATTTCAAAATTCTCACGGCTTCTCTGAGTCTGCGCCGCCCAAAGTCGGTCAGCGGGGACCTTCATTTCGCCCATAGAATCGTGTTCAATACGGTATTCCATATACTATATCCTTTCGAAGTTGAAATTACAAATTGATGTTCTTTATAACCTGTTTCAAGCTATCTGCGCTGCGATGAAGCGCTGCGAGCTCTTGGTCGTTAAGGGGAAGAAGGACCTTGCCCTTTGCACCTTTGGAACCGATGACGCTGAGAAGGCTCAAGCATACGTCGTCAATGCCGTATTCTCCGTTAAGCATGGTAGAAACGGTCAAGGTTGTGTCGATACCCGAAAGCAAAGCTTTGCAGATACGGCAAACCGAAATAGAAACTGCGTAGAAGGTAGCACCCTTGCGTTGGATAACGCTTGCGCCGGATTTACGAACGTATTCTTCAATTTCCTCTTTGTTTATTGCTGGATAATCGGTGTCGGTATAAAGAAGAGAATCACGGTATTGTTCAACGGGAACGTTGGAGATGTTTGCAATAGACCAGGGAATGAAGGAAGAATCACCGTGTTCACCGAGAACGTAAGCGTGAACGTTCTGCTGGTTAACAGAATAATATTCGGAAATTCTCGAACGAAGTCTCGAGGTGTCGAGTATAGTACCCGAGCCGATAATACGTTCTTGGGGAAGTCCGGAGTATTTGCAGAACGTATACGTAAGAATATCAACGGGATTGCTGACGATAACATAGGTGGCATCGGGAGCATACTTGGTTATTTCGGGAATGATCTTCTTCGTGATGTCAACGTTGATCTGAGCGAGGTCAAGTCTCGACTGACCGGGCTTTCTTGCAACACCGGAAGTTAAAATTACGATATCGGAATTAACGGCATCGGGATAATCACCTGCGTAAATATTGCAGGGATTGCAGAAAGGCGTACCCTGACGGATGTCAAGAGCTTCTCCTATTGCTTTTTCGCCATTAATATCTATCATAACGATTTCGGATGCAACGCCGGTGACTGTAAGAGTATAGGCGATGGTGGAACCAACACTTCCGGTTCCTATAATGGTAACTTTTGTCATGATGTAGACTCCTTTATTTTACGTGACTGTATATCAATATTACCGATGCAAGGAGCATCGTTTATTGTTAGTAAGGCGTTATTTATTTATCATTTGAGATTTCAAGTGTGCCAAAGATAACGCAAGGTTTTCGTTTTGAAGAATAACTCCTTCGGGAACCGCCAAATGGCAGGGAGCAAAATTCCAGATTGCCGTTACACCGCTGTTAACGAGAATATCGCAGATGCTCTGCGCTGCTTCTGTAGGAACGGTGATGATCCCGATCTTGATCTTTTCGTTTTGGCAATATTCGGAAAGCTGTTCGATAGGAAAAATACTTTTCGCAGAATCAACAGTTTCGTTATTTGTCAGTTTAACGTCAAAAGCCGCTGCTATTTCCAAACCGTATTCCGAGAAACCTTTGTAACCGAGCAATGCGTTTCCAAGCTTACCTGCGCCGACTATAACGGCTTTACTGCAGGAATTGAGCCCCAAAACATCCTCAAGACTTTTAATAAGCGATGCGGTCTTGTAGCCCAATTTCGGTCTTCCTGCACCGCTGACGGCATTTAGGTCTTTTCTAACCTGTACTTCGCCCAAGCCGAGAGCCTTTGCAATTATGGTTGCTGAAATATTCTTTTTTGAGGAATCAATGGATTTAAGATAATTCAAATACGTGGGAAGACGACCCAACGTAGACTTCATAACACAAACTTGTTTCACCACAAATTCTCCCATCATAATTTATCGACATAATTTTATCAAAAAAAACACATTTGTAAATTATTAATATTATATATCGATATTATGTTTATTGATATATTAAGGTGAGACAAAATTGTGTTTGAAAATCAATGATTTTTTGTTGAATTTCCTATACTTTCTATTGATAAAGCTATAATACACTGTGCGGGGAAATAGGTTATCAAACAGATCGTATTTGCAAATTCCGAAGCATTTAAGAATAAATAGAACAAAAGTGCAACGTCGGATATAAAAAACAAACTGCTTCCGATCAAAATCAAAAGGGAATAACTGCTTTTTACGGAAAATATATTAGATATTGCCTTACCGAGCATAAAAGAAATAATAAACGCATAAATACAGCAGACCGTTTTCAAGATGTCGTCGGCAAAATCAAATCTGTCGAATATAATTAAATAAGCTAACGACAGAAGAGCAATCGAAAGGGAAATTATCAAATCACGAAAATTGAATTTTTCTAAAACAGAATATGCTGAAATATAAAAAATGTGCCCGAGTGCAAAGAACAAAGCACCAATGATGAATGCGAAGTTCAAAACTATATCTGCAAGAAAGCAGAACGTCAAACCGATCAGAATTAATGACTGTGGCTTTTTTGAACCGTTTTTACGTGCAGAGAAAAAAGAAGATACACCGATTAAAACGAAAAACAGGCTTGTAAGGGCTTTGAGAATTATTCCGCCTTTTAGAAAGTAGATAAAGCAAACAACAGCGGCTATACATAACAAAATAATATTTCTGTACGAAACCTTCGGGTTCAATTAAAAACACGCCCCCATTATTACAATCCTTTGTATTATACATAAAAATACAAAAAAAGTCAATGTTATATATTATATTGTAGTATAATTATGAAATTGACGAAAACACTACCGAATATTTCGGTTTGTTTTGTGTAATATACAATGAATTTTGGTAGATATATGTATAAAAATTCAAAAATTAAAGAGCGTTCAACATAGAACGCTCTTTTTGAATCATCTATTTTGCAACGGAGTATAGATTTCATCGTCTTTTACGTTAATATAGGCAGGTCTGATAATCTTTCCTGCGTTTTGTATTTCCTCAATTCTGTGCGCCGACCAACCTGCAATACGTGCGATAGCAAAAATGGGAGTATAAAGCTCGTTGGGGATACCCAGCATTTTATATATAAGTCCCGAATAAAAGTCTACGTTAGCGCTGACACCTTTATACATTTTTCTCTTTTCGGCAATAAGCTCAGGAGCAAGTTTTGCAACCGTTTCGTACAAGGCATATTCTTCTTCACGGCCTTTTTCCTTCGAAAGTGCTTTTGCACATTCCTTAAGAATATCGGATCTCGGGTCGGAGAGAGAATATACGGCATGGCCCATACCGTAGATCAAGCCTGTATTATCAAAGGCTTGTTTGTCGAGAAGCTTTTTGAGGTAACCTTCGATCTCGCTCTTATTCTTAACGTTGATGTTCTTCTTCATATCCTCGAACATTTTAACGACCTTGATATTGGCACCGCCGTGACGTGGTCCTTTAAGCGAGCCAAGAGCTGCTGCTATTGCTGAATATGTATCGGTACCGGAAGAAGTAACAACGTGTGTAGTGAACGTAGAATTGTTACCGCCGCCGTGTTCGGCGTGAAGCACAAGTGCAAGATCGAGTATTTTTGCTTCCAATTCGGTAAATTGACCGTCTTTACGAAGTATATGAAGTATATTTTCTGCGGTGGAAAAATGAGGCTTGGGAAGGCGAATATGAAGGCTTTTTCCTCTGTGATAATGACGGTAGGACTGATATCCGTATACCGCCAAAAGAGGAAACATCGATATCATTTGTAAGCTTTGACGCAACACGTTGGGAATAGAGATATCATCAGGGTTATCATCGTAAGCGTAAAGCGCAAGAACACCTCTTGAAAGCATATTCATCATATCTTTGCCGGGTGCTTTCAATATCATATCACGAACGAAGGATTTGGGAAGCGTACGGTATTCGGAAAGCTCGTTTGTGAAGGTTTTAAGCTGTTCTTCGTTGGGAAGCTCTGAGAAAAGAAGAAGATATACTGTTTCTTCAAAACCAAAACGTCCATCGTTCATAAAGCCGTTTACAAGATCTCTTACGTCGATCCCTCTGTAACAAAGCTGACCTTCGCAGGGAATAGAGTTTCCGAATTCATCGAGGGTCTTTGCTTTGATTTTTGAAACCTCGGTGAGGCCCGTAACGACGCCGTTCCCGTTCATATCACGCAATCCACGGTTAACACGATGAAGTGCATACATTTCGGGTTCGATTTTATTATTTTTATTGGCGATTTCTGCCATTTCGGATATATACGGTGTGATTTTAGAATAAGATTTTTTCAATATTTGTACCTCTCCTTCCGTTAGAGTCGCAATTATTATGTGTATTATATAACATAAACACTTTAAAATCAATATAATTAATTGTAACGAATTTTTGAAACTTATAAAAAAGCTGTTACAAATTAGTTGCAACAGCTCGATGAATTTATCTGTCGGCGGTACCGTCACCGTAAATGAAGCCCGGCATAACACGAAGTTTGAATAAGTTAAGCCTATGTTTTCTGTCGATCAATTCTTTTGTTTTAAGATCATCGATTTCACCGGTTCGGATATATTTATCAAGAACTGCATAAGTGAATCCGAGATTGTCCTCATCGGTTTTTCCGCAAAGTCCGTCAGAAGGTGTCTTTTCGACCAGATCGTAAGGTAATCCCAGTGCTTTTCCGATCTCTTTAACTTCTTGAACAGTCAAACAGCAAAGGGGACTGAAATCGCCCGCAGCATCACCGTATCTTGTTGAATATCCAACCCAATCCTCCGAGAGATTACAGGTATTGGCGACTCTGCCGTTGCAACTCTGGGAAACTGCATATAAAGCGGTCATACGTATTCTGGGAGAGATGTTGATTTTTGTTTGTTCGCTCATATTCAGCTCGGAAGGGAAAGCATTCTTCAATCCGTTGAACGCATCTTCGATATTAACAACATAGTGTTTGATGCCCAAATGCTTAACGACTTTGAATGAATCGTCAATGTCACTTTGTACGCCGTTCGGCATAAGCACACCGATAACTCTGTCTTTGCCGAGAGCCTCGACACATAGCCCTGCTACGACCGTGCTGTCCTTTCCGCCCGAAATGCCTATCACGGCATTACAGTCTTTTCCGTTTTCCTCGAAAA
The DNA here is from genome assembly GCA_045536935.1 of Eubacteriales bacterium. Lineage (GTDB taxonomy): Bacteria > Bacillota > Clostridia > Oscillospirales > CAG-382 > Coliplasma. The sequence goes on from JAZSOO010000027.1 coordinate 20,764, forward strand.
AATCTCGTATCCATTGGACACAATCGTTCTTGACCTTTATTGCATCAAACATAAAATATACCTCGTTGGATTTTTTAATATTATAGCAGAAAGAATTAATTATTGCAATCGGTTTATTGACACATTTTGAAGTATGTGATATTATGTATAAAAATAATCAAAGAGGTATTTTATGGATAATGTAAAGGCAACGGTTACTGAAACCGTGACTGTTAAAAATACTGCACTTTCCGTCGGAAGCGGAAGCCTTAACGTGTATGCAACGCCTGCGATGCTTGCGTTGATCGAACGTGCTGCCTGCGAAGCAATTTCACCCTTGCTCTCCGAAGGGGAGACAACGGTCGGCACACTGCTTAATGTCGAACATCTTGCTGCAACTCCCGTTGGAATGAATGTATCTGCAACAGCAGAATTGATTTCAAGGGAAGGAAGAAAATTTGTTTTTGAAGTTTCTGCAAGCGATGAATGCGGTCTTATCGGAAAGGGAACACACGAACGGTTTTTGGTGTTCTCCGAAAAATTCCAAGCGAAAACAGATTCTAAACTTAAATAATAACTACAAAAAACAGTCCTGCAATTTCGCAGGACTGTTTTTTATCAATTATTGAAAATTAGTTTTTCTTCTTGTTGAACTGTTCGAGAGTTTCTTCGAGGTCGGTCTGAACAACGGAAGAGATAGAGTCGAGAGTAGATGCAAAGGTCTGAGTTCCGCTGAATGCAACGGTGTTCATAAAGTTGGAAAGGGAGTTTGCATCCCAAACACTTTCGCCGCCCCAGTTGTAAACGATACCAAGGTCGTAAACTCTGTTGGCGAAGATCATATCAAGCATCTGTTCGGTCTTGTCGTCTTTGCTGTGACGGTCCTTAAGAATTGTCTGAACGTATGCATACTTGGTGGTTTCTGTGGAAGCTTCGCACATTGCCTGCATGATGATAGAGGACATTTCGGGATCTTCGGCAGAAACGGGGATTGCGCAAGAGGTTGCAAGGATCGTGGAAACGAGCGAATGATAGTTTTCCTGCTGCTGATTGAACTTAGGAACAGGAATAACACCGTAGTTTGCTTCCAATTTACCGATTTCGGGAATGTCGATTATAGCCATAGCACGGAAAAGAGCTTTCTTTTCTGCAACAGATTCGTTAGCAGCAGTCCAAACGTTTTTGTTTGCCTGTCCTGCGGTAACGGTGTAGTTGCCGGCGGGATTATCGATCTGACCGGTAGCGGTTTCGTCGTTAACGAGGTCGAAAATCTTGGTGAAGATGTTCGCTGCGGTAACGGTGTCCTTCATTATAGAAACAACGGGCTTGTCATCATCGTCCTTACCGGTAAGGGTGTGGCCGGAACCAACGTACATAGAGGTTACAAAGTTGCTGTTGATAAGGAAACCGTAGGTGTCTTTGTAGGACATACCGGGTTCACCGTCAGAGTCGTTTGTAACTTTTCTTGCCATTTCCTGAAGCTTGTCGATGGTCCATTTGCCGGTTTCGACGAGTTCATAAGGATCTTCGAGATGCTGTTCGTTGACGATATCCTTGTTGAAAACGATTGCGTGAGTACAGCCGAGAGAAAGAAGGCTGATATCGCCGGTTATAAAATAGTTTTTGTGGTTGATGGAAAGGCTGTCGATAGCGTTTTTATCCCAGCAGGGATTTTCGAGATCAACATACTGCATATCGTTAAGGAGATAGAAGGAATTCTCGAGAGCAAGCATAGCTGCGTCGGGAATAGCAGGCATAACGATATCGTAATCGGGCAAGCTCGAAAGAGTAGCACTTCTGATTCTCTGAATCATAGTCTGCGAGCTGTCGGTACGGGTTTCGGTGATCTTAACGTTGAAACGGCCTTCAACGATTTCGTTACGGTTTTTGATTGCCGTATTGATAATGTCCGGAGAAGTTTCGTGTTCCAAAATTTCAACGGATTTGTAAATTTCTCTCCAGTCACCGGGAACGAGGAAGTTAACTTCACGTTCTTCGTAATCTCTTTGAGGCAACTTGGAGAAAAGTCCGCCTTCGCTTCCTGCGGAGCCGGAAGCAGTTTTTGAGGTATCATCGCCGGTGTTATTACAAGCGGTAACACTCAAAACAGCAAGGCAAAGAACAAGAAACATTGCCATGATGCGTGTGAATCTTTTCATTTTGATCCTCCTGAATTTGTTTGATTTGAAACCGTAAATACAACAATTTCAATTTTTTACAAGTCATTATACCAAATTATTACTGTTTAGTCAAGTAAATTTGCATATATATTTTGACATTCAGGTTATACTGTGATATAATACGTTGAAATAAATTGACGGAGTGAGAAAGAATAATGTTTGAAAAATCGATTCCCGATCTTTCAATTGAATTTGTTTTAAAACTGTTCGGTACTTTGGACGGAAATATTGAAAATATAGAAAACGCTTTTTCTGTTTCCGTCGTCGCACGTGAAGGTGTTATAAAGATCACAGGTGACAATGTGTCCGACGTTAATATGGCGGCTTCGTGTATCGAACAGCTTGAACGTGTCAGCCGTACAAGTGAAAGTATTGACGAAAATACCATAAATTATGTCATAACAATGGTTCGTGAAGAAAAAGAAAACGAGCTTAGCACCATTTATAATGATTGTATCTGCCTTACAAACAAAGGTAAACCCATAAAAGCAAAAACGGTCGGTCAGCAAAGATACGTTGATGCGATCAATCAGAACACCATAGTGTTCGGTGTGGGTCCTGCAGGTACGGGCAAGACCTTTCTTGCCGTTGCTATGGCGGTTACTGCACTAAAAAAGAAGCAGGTCTCAAAGATCGTTTTGACAAGACCTGCCGTTGAAGCAGGCGAAAAGCTTGGTTTTCTGCCCGGTGATCTTCAAAGTAAAATTGATCCCTACCTGCGTCCTCTTTATGATGCTCTCGGAGAAATGCTTGGCAACGAAAGCTTTAGAAATTGCGGTGAAAAAGGTATAATCGAAATAGTTCCGCTTGCATATATGCGTGGCAGAACGCTTGACGATGCTTTTATCATTCTCGACGAAGCACAAAATACGACCCCCGAACAAATGAAAATGTTTTTGACCCGTCTCGGTAATAACAGCAAAGCGATCATTACGGGCGATATAACTCAGATCGACCTACCGAATCTTCGCAAAAGCGGTCTTGTGGATGCTCTTGAAATACTTGACGGTATCAAAGGAATTTCAATATTTAAATTCACACATAAAGACGTCGTAAGACATCCTCTCGTTCAAAAAATAATTATGGCGTATGAAAAACGAGATAATTCCCGCAGAGAAAAAAGTCAGTCATTCAGGAGGAGACCTAAAGAATGATTAAAATTTATTTTGATGTTTTGACAGAAGAGGGAATACCGAAATTGTACGAAACGTTGATGAAACGTGTAATACGTACCACCGTTTCCGAAAAATTTCCCAATCATAAATTTGAAGTTAACGTAACGATTTGCGACGATGCGATGATTAAGGAAATCAATAAAGAACATCGTGAAATCGACCGTCCCACAGACGTTCTTTCCTTCCCGTTTTTCGATTTTGATACACCCGATACGTTAACGCTTTTGGGCGATATTATCATATCACGTGACACGGCATACCGTCAGGCAGAGGAATACGGACATTCACCGAAACGTGAATTTTGTTTTTTGGCGGCGCATTCGGCGTTGCATCTTCTCGGATATGACCACGAAACCGATGAAGAACGTGAAATTATGGAAGAAAAACAGCGAGAGATTTTAAATAAACTCGGCATAAAGAGGTAAAAATGACAAAAACAGCTTTTATAATGATTGCAGGAAAACCCAACGTAGGCAAAAGTACGTTGTTGAATACTCTTTTGGGAGAAAAGGTTGCAATAGTATCCCGAAAACCTCAAACCACCCGTAACAGAATAACGGGTGTTCTGACAAAAGGCGAAAATCAATACGTTTTCACCGATACGCCCGGTCTTCATAAACCGAAAACGCTTCTCGGTGAATATATGATGCGTGCGGTAGGCAATGCCGCAGATTCTTCGGATATTATCGTTTTCGTTGTTGAAGCAGGCACCGAACTTAATACAAACGAGAAGAATGCGCTCGATAGCTATAAAAAGTCGGGAACTGACGTTATACTTGTTATAAACAAGACCGACCGTGCTAATAAAGTTAAGCTTGCCGAACAGATAATGACTTTTTCCGAAATGTATGATTTTCACGCAATAATCCCTGTTTCTGCACTTACGGGTGACGGTGTCGAACTTATTTTGAAGGAGCTCGATCCGCTTCTTACCGAAAGCATCCACTTTTTCCCCGAAGATTATTTGACCGATCAGCCCGAAAGAAAGATTTTTGCTGAGATCATACGTGAAAAGGTCTTGCGCCTTCTCGATGATGAAATACCTCACGGTGTTGCGGTATCGATCGAAGATTTTTCCGAAAAGAAGGGACTTTTGTCCGTGCGTGCTGAGATATATTGTGAACGTGAATCTCACAAACGCATTATTATCGGCAAAAACGGTTCTATGCTAAAAAAGATCGGTACTTACGCAAGAGAAGATGCCGAATCGATCTTCGAAACAAAAGTTTTCCTTGACCTTTGGGTTAAGGTTAAAGAAAATTGGCGTGACCGACCTTCTCTCTTGACCGATTTTGGTTATAAGGAAGAACTTGAATAATGCGCCACAAAATTAAAGGCATAGTTATACGAGAAATCCCGAAAGGCGAAACAAGCAAGCTTTTGACTGTTGTTACGTCTTCTTTGGGCGTTATAACGGTTAATGCAAAGGGTGTCAGAAAGCTTTCTTCACCTTATTTAAAATCCGCACAGCTGTTTGCTTTTTCGGATATGCTTCTTTACGAAAAAAACGGTTTCTTTACGTTGTCCGAAGCTTCTTTGATTGCCGATTTTTATCCGATACGAGAGGATATTAAAAAATATTCGTTAGCGTGCTATTTGGCGGACGTTGCGTCTTCGTTTTCAATCCCCGGTGACGATTCGGGGATAATATTGCGCATTCTTTTAAATTCGTTGTATGCCCTTGAAAACGATAAAAATTCAAACAAGATAATTAAAGCAGCTTTTGAATTGCGAATATGTGCCGAATGCGGCTTTTTGCCCGAAGTTTCGGTTTGCGAGATGTGCGGTGATGAACTTGACGAAGAAGTCATTTTCAACGTAACCGAGGGTGTGTCTTTTTGCAAAAACTGCGCCTTCAATAACGGAAACGATTTGTTTTTAACACGTTCGGTTGTAAAAGCAATATTACATATAACCGAAAGCGAGCTTACAAAATTCATTTCATTCAAAATAAGCGAAAAGGACGAGGAATTTCTCTCTGCTTGTGCAGAAAGATTTTTGCTTTTACGTGCGGAACGTGGTTTTAAAACACTTTCTTTTTACAAGCATTGTGAAGAACTGCCGTAAAGAACGCTTATTTAAAACTTTTATGAGGAACACTGATGAAAGGTTTTTCTAAATCCAAAAAAATACTTGAATACGATAAAATAATATCCCGAGTTGCGTCAATGGCAAAGACCGATACGGCAAAGCTCGAGATATTGAAAACAGTACCGAATACCGACCCCGTAGCAGTCAAAAGAATGCTTGCCGAAACTACGGAAGCGCTTGGCCTTTTGATATTGAAGGGGGTTCCGAGTTTTTCTGCATCTATGGGGATCATAGATTCTATCGACAGAGCAGAAAAGGGTGCAACCTTAATACCGCTTGAGCTTATGGGGATCGGTTCGCTTTTACGTTCGGTCTACGCTGTTAAAAAATATCCGGAAGGTAAAAACGTTCCTGCGCTTGAACCCTATTTTTCGGCGTTAACGGGCTCTCGCAGTATTGGCGAGGAGATAACCGTTAAGATCATCGGAGAAGATACGATTGCCGACGATGCCTCGCCCGAGCTTTATAGGATCCGTCGGGACATTCGCCGTGCCGAAGAAAGCATTCGTGAGATTCTCTCTAACATAACGCTTGGTGAAAATTCAAAATATCTTCGTGATGCGGTCGTTACGATACGTTCGGGAAGATACGTTATACCCGTTCGAGCAGAGCATAAAAATGAAATTAAAGGCCTTGTTCACGATTCCTCTGCTTCGGGACAAACCTTGTTCATCGAGCCCATGGCGGTTCTCGAAGCTAATAATAAATTGCGTGAATTGAAGGGCAGAGAAACCGAAGAAATCGAAAAGATACTTTATGCTTTGTCGCAAAAGATCGCATCGATATCTTCAACCTTGCGTGTTGACCACCAAGCAATAATCGACCTCGATTCGATTTTCGCACGTGCTTCATATTCGTCCGATATAGCAGGTATTTGTCCGAATATCGGAACACCTGCGATAAAGCTTGTTCGTGCCCGTCATCCTCTTTTGCCTCGTGATAAGGTCGTACCGATCTCGGTTGAATTCGGCGATAAAGAAAATGCTTTAATAATTACAGGCCCTAATACGGGCGGTAAGACCGTAACGTTAAAAACGCTTGGTTTGTTTGCCTTGATGGCACAAAGCGGTCTGTATATCCCTTGTGATGACGGAAGCTCACTCCCGGTTTTTGATGCAGTTCTTGCCGACATAGGCGACGAACAGAGTATTGAACAATCGCTTTCTACGTTTTCCTCGCATATGGTGAACGTTGTTTCGATTTTGGAGGAATGTTCTAAAGGCTCGCTCGTCCTTTTTGATGAGCTTGGCGCAGGAACAGACCCAACAGAAGGTGCTTCTCTTGCAATTGCAATTCTTGAAAGCGTTCGTAATTCGGGTGCTATTGTTGCGGCAACGACGCATTATTCGGAATTGAAAATATATGCGCTTGATACCGAAGGTGTTTTGAACGCTTCTTGCGAGTTTGACCTTGCAACCCTAAAGCCGACCTATAGACTGATAACCGGCATTCCCGGTCGAAGCAATGCTTTTGAAATATCACGCCGCCTTGGCATGAGCGAAGGCATAATCGAACGTGCAAAACAACTTCTTGAAGACGATAACGTGCGTTTTGAAGACGTTATAATAAGGCTTGAAGAAACAGAGCAGGACCTTCGAAAAGAGCGCACGGAAAGCGAACGTGCCCGTAAGGAAGCGCTTCGTATCCGTGAAGAAGCCGAAAAGAACGCAAAAGAGCTTAAAGACCGTGCCGAAGCAGAGCTTGACAGAGCAAGAGCGCAGGCACAGCGTATTCTTGATGCGGCAAAGGCATCGAGCAATACTGTTTTTAATGAGCTTAACGAGCTGAAGAAGGAATCCGCAAAGCGTCTTGAGCTTGAACGTATCGAAGAAGCACGTAAGGCTATAAGACAGAATATTAAAGATACCTCTGCTTTGATTTCCGACGTTGAAGAATTTGAGGTGGAAGAGGATAATTACGTTCTTCCTCGCCCGTTGCAGGTCGGTGACAGAGTTCTTTTGGCTGATATCGGCAGGGAAGCGATAGTAAAAAGCGTTTCGGGCGACACGGTGTTTACCGTATCGGGACGTTTTGAGACCAAGACAAACATAAAGAATATTCGCCTTCTCGGTAATGCCGCTTCTGTCGAAAAACAGAACAAACAAAAGGGCAAGGCACAGTATACTCACAGCGTTTCCAACGTTAAGAATGAGATCGACGTTCGTGGTAATACGGGCGATGATGCGTGGTTTATGATAGACCGTTATCTTGACGATGCCATTCTTGCAGGACATGAATTTGTTTCTGTAATTCACGGTAAAGGCACGGGCGCTTTAAGAGCTGCGCTTTGGCAGTATTTCCGTCAGGACAGATCCCGTATACGCTCGTTCCGTATGGGACGCTACGGCGAAGGCGACCTTGGCGTTACCGTTTTGGAGTTGAAAATAAAGAAATAAGAAAAGAAGCTGTGCTGTCTAAAGCATAGCTTCTTCTGTTTTAAAAATACATATTCTCAATAAATGATTTTGCAAAAAATTCACTGTCGGCAAGCTCAATTGTTCGAATCTTTTTTGCCGATTCTTCGGATTTTTTCATCAAATCCTTGTTTAAGAGAACCATTGATGCTCCGTCAATCGCCGAATATCCAAGAGAAACGGCTTTGGTGTCTTTGGGAATCAATCCAATAGTTTTTGCATTATCAATATTAATATAATTACCGAAATTCCCTGTGAGATATAGCGTTTGAATATCGCTTGGTTGTAAATTAGAATCATTCAATAACGTTAATAACCCCGCACAAACTGCGGATTTTGCAAGCTGAAGCTCGGCAATATCTTCGGGCAAAAGCTTTGCCTTACCAAACGAAGGGAGATCCTTCAAAACGCTGCCGTCTTTTGCGATATATTCATTCTTAACGAAGTACGTAACAACGTCGATCAGACCGCTGCCGCAAAAACCTTTTGCTTCTTCCGATTCATCAACCGTATAAACCTTTAATGCATCGCTATCCTCGATTTTGTATACTGCACCTCCGAATGCAGTCATACCGCAGGAAATATTACCACCCTCAAAAGCAGGGCCGGCAGGGGAGGAACAAGCGGTCAATTCTTTTCCGTTCCACAAAATACATTCGTTGTTTGTGCCTATATCAAGCAAAAGTGCTTTTTCATCGGTTTCGGTTATTCCCGAAGCAAGAAGTGATGCAACGGCATCTGCGCCGACATATGCACTTGCGCAGCGCATATAATAACGGTTACCTTCCCAAAAGCCGAAAAGCGTTTCGGGTTGGAACGGTGCAACGGCAATCCCTTTTGGACTTTTGCCCGACAGAATATGTAACATAGCCGTATTGCCGGTAATTACATAATATTCTATCTCTTTTCCAAATCTATTTTTGGATTCTGTTATAGCGTTTTCAATCTCTTCTCTTAAAATATTCAAACCGCCGTTTAAAGCAAAATCTATTCTTGTTAATACGTCTGCGCCGTGTTTGCGTTGCGGATTAGGAAGGCTTTCTTCAAAAACAAGCTTTCCTTCGGGAAGAGAGAAGTATCTGAAGACAAGCGTTGTTGTTCCAACGTCCAGAGCACAAGCAAAACAAGCCTTTTCTTCGGTTATTGGTGAAATTTCAATATTTAAACTATTGCTCTTTGAAGTTTTAAGGCCGAAATTCTTGGGGATATAGACTGTTGCATCGGAAAAAGCAGTCGTCATACACGCAAGACGCACCCCGTTTTTAATTTCATCGCCTAAAAAGTCAATTTCTTTTTGGCTGGGTTCGTTAACAGAACCGTATGCAAAAACCTTGCAATTTCCGCAAAGACCTTTACCGCCGCAAGGTGCATCAAAAACAAAACCGCTGTCTTTGATAGCAGTTAATAAAGAAATCGGCTTTTCGTATTCGTTTTTTATGACGTCGATGCCACAATGGATCGTTACAGTGAATTTCATAAAAACTCCGAAAAATAACTTTAGTTTATGATATCAAATGTGTGCATATTTGTCAATTACTAACGCTATTCTTGTTGACAAAATGTATTGTAAATGATATATTAATATGAGAAGTATAAGAAGGTGGAAAAGAAAAATGAGTTCTGCAGATAAAGCTTTTATTGAAACTTGTAAGGATATCATAGAAAACGGAAGTTGGGTTCGTGACGAACGCATCCGTGCACGTTGGGACGACGGCGAACCTGCATACACGAAGAAAAAATTCGGTGTTGTTAACCGTTACGATCTCTCTAAGGAATTTCCTCTTATAACACTTCGTCCGATCTCCTTCGAAAAGGCTGTTGACGAGATTCTTTGGATATGGCAAAAGAAATCCAACAACATAAAAGATCTCGGAAGCAAGATTTGGGACGCTTGGGCTGATGAAAACGGTACCATCGGCAAGGCTTACGGCTATCAAATGGCGGTTAAGCATAAATACCGTGAAGGCGAATTTGATATGGTCGACCGTGTTCTATACGACCTTAAAAACAATCCCACAAGCCGCAGAATTATGACGAATATGTATAATTTTGCCGATTTAAGCGAAATGGCGCTTTATCCTTGCGCATATTCAATGACGTTCAACGTTACCGACGGAAAGCTCTGTGCTATACTTAACCAGCGTTCGCAGGATATGCTTGCGGCAAATGCATGGAACGTTGCGCAATATGCTGCATTGGTTCTTATGCTTGCACAGGTTTCTGGACTTCAGCCCGGTGAGCTTGTTCACGTTATCGCAGACGCTCATATTTACGATAGACATATTCCTATTGTTGAAGAACTTATCAAGCGTGAAAGCTTCCCTGCACCGAAGGTTACGCTAGATCCTTCAATAACCGATTTTTATCAGTTTACCCCGGATAGCTTTAAGGTTGAAAATTACGTTCACGGCGACAAGGTCGGTAAATTTCCCGTTGCCGTATAAAAGGAGACACTAATGAAACTTGTTGTTGCTGTTGATAACGAATGGGGAATCGGCAATAAAGGCGAGCTTCTTGCACGTGTTCGTGCGGATCTGCGCTATTTTCAAAGTCTTACAAAGGGTAATGTTGTGATTCTCGGTTCGAAAACGCTTTCTACCTTTCCCGGCGGAAGAGTTTTGAAGGACAGAACAAATATCGTTTTAAGTCGTAACCCCGATTATTCGCCCGAAGGTGCAATAATGGTTCGTTCGCTTGATGAGCTTTTTGAAAAAGTAAAAGAATTTGATTCCGATTCTATATACGTTATCGGCGGTGGACAAATATATTCACAGCTTTTACCGTATTGCGATACGGCATACGTTACGAAATTTGAAAAAAGCTTTGAAAAAGATGCATTTTTTGATGATCTCGATGCTTTGCCCGAATGGGAATTGGTTACCGTCGGTGAACCTCAAAAAACAGATCCCGAAACAGATACAGAAGCAGATATGACTTTCCGCTTTTGCACTTATAAAAGAGTTTGAATATGAAAAATTGTACTGTACGATGCTCGGTTTCGAGCGATGCCGAGGCTGTATATCGTTTACTTCAAATTATTGCGAAATTACATAAAAATGCACGTCCCGATATGTTCCCAAACCTTGAAAGCAAATATACGCTTGACGAGGTTAGGGAACGGCTTTCGAAGGGAGACAACGGTGTTTTTGTTTCCGAAATCGATGGGGACGTAAATGGATATATCTTTTGTGATATAATAAAAGAAGGCTGCGGAGCCACTCTCTATATTGACGATTTGTGCGTTGATCCTTCGGCTCGCAGACAGGGTATCGCTTCTAAATTAATGGATCGTGCAAGGGAATACGCAAAAGAAAAGAACTGCCGTATGATCATGCTCAACGTTTGGGAGTTTAATGGATCGGCATTGGATTTCTACGAAAAATACGGTTTTTCTACAAGAACAAGACATCTTGAAATGCAAATATAAATCACATTCAGGAGGCACATATGACAAATATCATGCGATTTCTAACGCCGAAAAGCAACGTTGCTTTTCTTGATTCCGCTTCTACGGTTCGAAACGGATTTGAGAAGATGACGTTTCATAAATACCGTGCTATTCCTGTAATTTCGTCCGATGGCGTATATGTTGGTACAATAACCGAAGGAGATCTTCTTCGCAGTATGCTTTCCAACGGCGGAAGTGATATGCGTGAACACGAAAAGGTTTGTATAAAAGACGTTGTTCGTGAAGGGTGGAATCCTCCCGTTAGCGTTACTTGTACGGTCGATCAGCTTTTTCACCGCATTGTAGAGCAGAATTTTGTGCCTGTGGTTGACGATAGAGGTGTTTTTATCGGTATTATCACCAGAAGAGCAGTGCTGACTTTCCTCTGCGACGCTTATGAAAAATTTAAGTCCGATAAAGAAAATCAAAACGATTAAGGGTGGATTATGAATAAAATTTTATTATTGTTTGTCTCGTTGGCTTTGTTTGTCTCGTTGTTTGCTTGTGATAACGGTAAAACGGACAATACTTCTTCAAATGACGATTCTTCGATAAATGAAAACGAATCTTCGCTTTCCGAAGAATCGCAAGCACCGATTCAATCGACGGTAATTAATAGCTTGAATTATACAAACCAGGGTAGAATGGGCGATACCGACGGTCCTGCTTTTGCCGTATATTCAAAAAAAGGATATAATGCCGCTTCGGTCGTTCTCGATATTCCTTCTGTGGTAATGAAGAACGTTTTGCCCGACGGCAGATATTTGAACGGATATTCTTTTCTCGGTATTGACGTTTATGACGGCGATTATTGGATCAATTGCGTTGACGCAGGTCTTTGTTGGTCCGGACAAGCAGGCGGTTGGCATGTTTTTTATAACATCTACGAAACTATAAATCCTTCAACGCCCAGTTGGTATGAATCAAGGAAGATTCTGCCTTCACATGATTCTTATATAATGTTGCTTCAAATAATCGATGATGACTACGCACGTCTAACCGTTAGAGGTCAAACCACGGGAATAACCGACGATATACTTATTCAGGTAAAAGGTGCAAAGAAAGACGGTTCCAATACGGCAATGCTCTTTAATTCCGCACTCGATTTTCCCCCGGATACGAAGGTTGACAGAAACGGTGCACCTTCTAACAATTGGACTGAGATCACATTGGCAAATTCCGATCTTGGTATTCAGTTTAAATCATTCAAAGCTACTGAATTGACATTGTTTGAACAGGGCGAACCTACTCCTTGGACAAATGACAAAAACGATTCTGTGAGCATTTGGCCCGATAAAAATGTATACGGTTTTGACTATGCGCCTACGGAAGTAACGTTATATGACGGAACCGAATATTTGATAAATTTTGATATGAACCGTTGGGAATAATAGAAAGGCTGTCGTTGATATTAACGACAGCCTTATTTTTATTTGCTTTTATTGAGCTTTAGCTTATGGACAGCCTTGTATATCGGAAAAGGGATACCTGCTTTTAATATTCCTAAATACGGTTTAATGCAAACCAAGCCTGAAAAACCCATTGCTCTGTAACCACGGGATTTTGTTTTTGCCTCGTTGATTCTTGCAGATAAATTTCTTCTTTTGACAGCGTTTCTATCTTCGAGAATACAATAAAGTTCTTCTTGCAGGTTATATCCCTTAAAGCCTGCAGAAAGAAATCTGCACCAAAGGTCAACGTCTTCAACCCTAAGTACCGATTTATCAAGAGAATATCCTCCGAGATCATCGTATATTCTCTTATGGGTCATTATCGTCGCATGCGAAAATGCATTTTGATGGGTCATGGTTTGCTTTGTGGGTTGGGGTATCTTAATAATTGCTCCGATTTTTTTCTCGCCGTCGGAAACCGTCACACCTGTTCCGACAAGGTCGATGTCGGGGTGTTTTTTGAGAAAATCCAATTGTTTTTCAAAACGTCGAGGATGTGACCAATCATCTCCGTCCATACGTGCAACAATGTCGGTTTCTACAAGTGCTAAACATTTGTTGAGAGAATAAGGAAGCTTCATATTCGTTTCGTTTTTGATGATTATGAACTTGTCGGGATAATTACTGTTATATTCATTGAGAATCTCGTACGTTCTGTCTGTTGAACCGTCGTCGCATATTATCATAACCCAATTTGTGTAGGTTTGATCAAGGATTGATTTTATTGCTTTATCGATGGTTTTTTCGCAATTATACACAGACATAATGACCGAAATTTTTTCGTTCATTTATTCTTCCTCTTAATTTAAATTAAAAAAGACCCGAGATATTCGTTATTAACGTTATGCGGGTCTTTTATGGCGTTTACTTGTATTAGAATATTTCCTTCATGGTGTCGGCAACAACAAGCTTTTTATCAAAAATAGTTTCCATTCGTTTTCTTCCGTTTTGTCCCATCAAAACCTTTTCTTCATAGGGCAGTTCGATAAAACGGACAAGTGCTTCATAAAGCTTATCGGCATTTTTAACTTCAAAAACATATCCCGTAACACCGTCTTCTATAGCTTCTTTACAACCGTTGATATCACTTGCGATAAGTGCACGGCACATTGATGCAGATTCAAGCAATGTGTTTGACATACCTTCGTGCCAAGAAGGGAGAACGGTACAATGAGCATTACGGATAAATGGCAAAACATCGGGTTGGAAACCAAAGTGATTTATAAGACCACGTTCCTCAAGGTCCTTTACCGTTGCTTCGTAATCATCTTCATACCAACCGATAAAATCAAATTGAACCTCGGGATAAACCGATTTGACACGAGTTAAAGCATTGATATATTCATCAACACCTTTTTCTTTCATAATTCTTGCGGCAAACAGAAACCTTGTGGGTGTATCCTTGTCGGGATAGGGCGATGCAGGAAATTCATCAAGATTAACGCCTGCGCCGGAAAGTACAACGGCGGTTTCGCCTTTGATTATCTTTTTGCTGACCAAGAGATCTCTGTTAGCGGTGTTTTCAAGGAAAACCCGCTTTGATTTATTTAAAGAGAAACGATACAGAAGGGAAATGAGTGTGCGCATAAGCGTTCCGCCGTAAAACGTAGAGCCCAATCCCGTTATATTTGCGTAATGTTCAACTTTATATTTTTTGCAAGCCAAAGCACCGTAGATATTACATTTTACGGTATATGTGATAACCTTGTCGGGTTTCTCTTCCGCAATGATCTTTTTGTATGCATTGATAAGCTTGAGTTCTCCGAGAATTCTCGTTTCACGGCGTTCGAATTCGGAATTGATAAATTTTACGGTACAACCGTACGATTCAAGAACGTCTTTATATTCGTCTTCGCATGCAGGGATAGACACAATAACCTCGTGTCCTTCTTTTGCGATTTCTTTTATAAGCTCACGTCGGAAAATACGCAGTGTATTATAGTGATTGGCTATAATAAGAATTTTCATGACTGAATACTCCTATACCTAAAATTTATCGTTGAACACAAAACTTACATAACGGATTTTAACATAAAAATCTGTTATTTTCAATAAAAATCGATTAATTTAGTGTAGTCGAAATACAAAAAGTTTTTCTCTTCTTTAAGAAAAGAAGATTTGAAACGAACGGAATGATTGCGAAGATGAAATAGGCAAAAAGCGTGAAGCCTATTTTTGAATTTGCATATAAATTTTGTAAGAATCCAATCGGTATGTTATAGGGTTCTCTTAAATTCATTAGATTGCAACCATAAATGCAGTTTAAGGTTATTGCAACGATAGAAAATACTGTTATGAAAACAATGTAATGCAGATAGGTGAATTTGTTAAGTTTAGGCTCGGAACAGAGCAGGATCATACCGCAGAAAATCATTAACGTATGGAACAAAAGACTGTATAAAGATAAATAATGCCATATAGGAAACGACATCAATGATGTTGTTGGAAAAATGAGGAACAAGACTCCTGCAACAGGACAACCGTAGGCTATAAATATCTCTCCCGCACGTTTTATTGAGGATTTACCGTAACCAACTATCCATAGCGCATAGATAAACAATCCGCAATAGGAGAGAGGGAACCACGAGTCGAGATATAAATATCCGTAATAAAAACTATGTGCAATTTTTATACATTCCAAAATCGTAATTATGAATGCCAAAGAACGTATTACTTTTGTTTTATTGATTTTAACGTTTTTTATTTGGAAAATCCAAAAAACAATAAAAACAGAAACTATGCAAAGAATTGCGGAAAGTATGTGATTTGAAGTGAACATACCGCACGGTTCAAAGCTATCTCGAGGTGCAAAGAAATGATCCACTATCAAAAACTTTAATTTTTCAAACATATTAAATACCAAATTTTAATCTTCGTTAATGTTTATTCTGATACCGTTTACTTCAACGTCGCCGTCTGCACGTATCAAAATATACTTTGTGCCGTCGATGACACGTGTTTCAACGAAATCGCTGTATTCGGGAGCAACCTTAACGGTAACTTCCGGTGTACGAACCTCAAGCTTTTTAATATCTAAAATATTCGTTGGAGAAACCTTTGCATCTTCGCCGAAATCATCTTTAAAGCTCTTTGAAAATTCTTCAATCGTTTCTTCACCGATACCTCCGCAACGCAACAGTGAACCGAGGTCTTTTGAAGTAATAACAAGAGGTTCTTCGGTTTTGTTGTTCTTATGGTCTTCGGTAATCTCGATAAGCTGACTTTGTAATACTTGAACTAATTCAAGATTACAATCTTCGGCAACTGTATTGTTCAAAATCGATGCAATGCTTTCTGCTTGCTCGGTTGCGGGTTTCGGAAGCTCGGATCGGAAGATCGCATCGGTAAAGGTTTTATAAGATTCCGAGACGTTACGTGTATAGAAAAGAGATTCGTAAATATTAGCCTTGTTATCGGACAATGTCGGGAACATAAATCCAATTTCAGGAGAAGAAACAAGTGAATCACGTATAACGTTTTTAAACTTGTTTTCGGTCACGTTATAACCTAACGTGGGTTTAGAAGATTTGATCGGACAAATTGCGCAAATTATATAAGAGAAAACGTCGGGCGAATCGTTTTTCTCGCCGAATTCGTTATATGTAAAGATGTCGTATTTGTCGTTTGCAAGCAATAAAAGATAACTGCCTTCGATTTCGATAGAGCTAACAGCCTTTTCGAAGAACTGTTTTACGGCATCGGTGTCGGACAAAGAAGAACTGCGTAATGCAGACAAAAGCTTATGTTCTTCTCCCTCAAGAACTTGCTGATTAGTGAAAGGAACTTTAATAAGGTTTCTTCCTAACGAACCGGAAAGCGTTTTTCTTAAAACCGAAAGAATCTCTTCGGCTTCGTTGCTTGAGATCAGTCCGAGATTTTGGCTAAATTCAGATATTATTACATGCTTATCATTAACATAACAACCGCAAATACGTCCGATATTGTTCTTTTCGGGACGCATTCTGCGTCGTATTTGAGAAATTTCACGTTCGTTCATTTTGCTACTCCAAACTTAAATTATATCTATATAATATCTTTTATTCAGCACGGTGTCAACAACGTAAATTGTAAATTTTACGAATACGGTTATTATATAATTTCATTTCATCGGTTTTTCAAAAAATATCGCAAAAATTTGTATAAAAAGGCAAAAAACTTTAACAATTTACTTGACTAAAGCATATTGCTGTGATATAATTAATGTAATTTGAAAAACAAGAGGGTAAAAATGACTTCAAATAAAGCAATCTTGCGCCGTGATGAAGAATATGTTCTTGAATTAAGGCGTTTGTATGAATCTTTTGGATATAAAAAATTTAAAATGAGTAAGTTTGAACAGTACGAACTATACTCGGAAAACAGATCTTTCCTGAAAAACGGAAATATTATCACAGTTTCTGACCCTAAAGGAAGATTGTTGGCATTAAAACCCGACATTACGTTGTCTATCGTAAAGAATCTTCGTGCGTCGACTTTGTCGGAGAAGCTTTATTACAGCGAGAGTGTATACTTTTCCGATAACGAAGCAGGTGAGATCAAGGAAACGACACAGGTTGGCTTGGAGTATATCGGAGATTTGGATATACGTGCACTTGCGGAAATTTTAATTCTTTCCGCAGAAAGTCTTGACGGTGTTGACGAGGATTACCGTATAGCAATTTCGCACATGAGTTTTCTGAGCGACATTCTTGATTCTGCATCTGTTTCCGAATCCGGCCGTGATAAGATATCAAAAGCAGTTTCGCAAAAGAATTTGCACGGTTTGCTCGATTTGTGCTCGAAATACAATATTTCTGAAGAAACCACGAATAGGTTGTGCGGATTGATAAGCATTTGCGGTCAGTTTGACAAAACTGTTTCCAAAACCGCAGATATAGTTTGCGGTAAATTGTCACAGGCTGCCTTTGCCGAACTTACTGCATTATCGGATATTCTCTCTGCTTTTGGTCTTGCTGATAAGTTCATTCTTGATTTTTCAGTTATGAACGATATGAATTATTATAACGGACTTGTTTTTCAGGGTTTTGTCAACGGTGTTCCAAAGAGTGTTTTGTCGGGCGGCCGTTATGATAACCTTGTACACCGTTTTGGTTGTAATGCATCTGCTGCAGGTTTTGCAGTAAGTATTGATCTGCTTAATGAATTCCATTATCGTAAATCGGAATTTGATTATGACGTATTTCTTTCTTATTCACCGGAATGTTCCCCCTGCGACGTTCTGAAAATACAGCAGGGAATTGCGGCAAAAGGTGAAAAGTGCATTGCTTTATCAAGTGAGCCTTCAGGTTTGAAGTACAGAAGAAAAGTTGTTGTTTTATCCGACGGGAGTGTAAAAGATGAATGATTATATAAATATTGCGCTTCCAAAGGGAAGACTTGGTGAAAAAGTATATTCTTTATTTGCGTCTATCGGTTACGGTTGTCCCGAAATGCTCGACGGCGGAAGAAAACTGATATTTGAGAACGCAGAAAATAAAGTTCGCTACTTTTGGGCAAAACCTTCCGACGTTGCGATTTACGTCGAACGTGGTGCCGCTGATATCGGTGTTGTCGGAAAGGATATTTTGCTTGAATATTCGCCCGATGTTTATGAATTGTGTGACCTCGGTTTCGGTAAGTGCAGAATGGCGGTTGCAGGTAAAAAGGGAATGCGTGTTGCTACTGACAGAACTCTGCGTGTTGCAACAAAATTCCCCAATATCGCGCGTGATTATTATTCTAAAAAATCCTGCGATATCGAAATAATCAAGCTTAACGGCTCTATTGAAATCGCCCCCTTGCTCAACTTGAGCGACGTTATTGTCGATATTGTCGAAACGGGTGCAACGCTTAAAGAAAACGGGCTTGAAGCGTTTGAATCTATTTGCGATATAAGCGCACGTCTTGTTGCAAATAAAGCGGCATATAAGTTTAAGTCTGAAAATATTAATAAGCTTCTTGATTCGACGATAAAGTTTATCTCGGAGAAACAAAAATGATTAAGATATTAAAAAGCTATAACGAAAAAGAAATATTCGCACGCGGCAGCGAAACTGTTAACGTTTCCGATACCGTGCGTGATATTATAGATAACGTTCGCAATAACGGCGAAAAAGCCCTTAAAGAATATTCTCTGAAATTCGATAAGGTTGAAATTGAAAATTTTGAAATACCGATTTCTGCCGCAAAAGATGCATACGACCGTTGTGATACGGAGTTTAAGGCGGTTCTTGATGAAGCCGCAGCAAACATTAAGGAATACCATGCAGCCCAAGTAAGTGACGGATATGAGATCAACCGCAATAACGGCGTTAAGATCGGAAGAAGAGTTCTTCCTCTTGAGAAGGTCGCTTTATACGTTCCCGGCGGAACGGCAGCATATCCTTCGTCTGTGCTTATGAACTGTATTCCTGCGAAAATTGCGGGCGTTGAACAAGTTATTATGACAACACCTCCGGCAAAAGACGGAACTGTACGTGATGATATCCTTGCGGCTGCATACGTTGCGGGCGTTGATAGAATTTTCTGTATGGGCGGCGCACAGGCTGTTGCTGCGCTCGCATACGGAACGGAAAATATCCCCAAGGTTGATAAGATCGTCGGTCCCGGTAATGCTTTTGTTGCAGAAGCAAAAAGACAGGTCTACGGCATCGTAGATATTGATATGATTGCAGGACCGAGCGAAATTCTTATTATCGCTGATGAAAATTGTCCTCCCGCCGTTGCTGCGGCAGATATGCTTTCTCAGGCAGAACACGATAAAAATGCTGCGGCTGTTCTTATAACAAATTCCGAAGAACTTGCAGAAAAAACTGCATTAGAGCTCGAAAGACAGCTTTCGATATTGCCTCGAGAAGAAATAGCGAGAGCATCTATCGAAAACAACGGTAAAATAATTATAACCGAAACAATAAGCGAAGCTATTGATATTGCCAATAAGCTTGCACCCGAGCATTTGGAAATCAACTCGGATAATGCTTTCGATCTTTTGCCGTCGATCCGAAATGCAGGTTCTGTTTTCATAGGAGCAAACTGTCCCGAAGCTGTCGGGGATTATTTCTCGGGAACAAACCACGTTTTGCCCACAAGCGGAACTGCTCGTTTTGCAAGTGCACTTTCTGTTGACGATTTTGTAAAAACACTTGAATATACATATTATCCTCGTGAAGCATTGCTTAAGGACGCAGACAAGATTGCAATGTTTGCTATGCGTGAAGGTCTTGATGCTCACGCAAGAAGTGTCTTAATACGCAAGGAGTTTAATTAATGAGTTCTTTCATAGACGAGCGCTTACAACCGTTGAAAGCGTATGTTCCGGGCGAACAGCCCAAACCCGGTGAATTTATAAAACTAAATACAAACGAATTCCCGTATCCGCCCGCAGAAAACGTTGCAAAAGCAACCGCAAATGCAGTTACTAATATGAATCTTTATTCGGATTTGAACTGCACGGAACTCAAGAATGCTTTTTATAAGATTTTTGGATTCGGCGGTAATAACGTAATTTTCACTAACGGGTCTGACGAAGCACTATATCTTTGTTTTTTGACTTTCTGCGGTCAAAAGTGCGGTGCGGCATTTCCCGATATAACCTATGGCTTCTATTCGGTTTATGCAGATCTTTGCGGTATCGAAAAGCAGATCATTCCTCTTGATGAAGAACTTTCTGTAGAACCGAAGGATTATTACGGCGTTAAAAAGACGGTATTTATAGCTAACCCGAATGCACCTACGGGAAAGAAGATTTCCATTTCTCAGATAGAAGATATTCTTAATAATAACAAATCTAACGTTGTTGTTATAGATGAAGCGTATGCCGATTTTTCGGGTGAAACAGCAGCCGAGCTTACAAAACGTTATAATAATTTGGTTGTTGTCGGTACTTTTTCAAAATCTCGCGGTATGGCAGGGGCAAGGCTTGGATATATAATCACTTCGCAAGAGCTTGCCGAAGATATCGAAAAGGTTAAGTTTTCCATCAATCCTTATAACGTAAATGCGCTCACACAAGCAACAGGTACGGCCGTTTTGGAACAAAACGATTACTATAAGAAAGCTGTTGCAGAAATTTGTGAAACCCGTGATGCATTTTCGGAAGAATTAAGAAATATCGGCTTTGAAGTTATTCCTTCTAATACTAATTTTGTTTTTGCTAAACACCCCACCGTATCGGGCAAATACATAACAAATGAATTGCGTAACCGTAAAATATTAATAAGACGTTTTGATAATGAACGTATTTCCGAATACATTCGTATAACGATCGGAACTCCTCAGCAAATGGAAGTTGTTGCTAAAGCGCTGAAGGAAATCATCGGAGGTTAAGATGAGAATTTCTGAAATTAAAAGAACGACAAAAGAAACAGATATAAAATTAACTCTTAATATCGACGGAACCGGCAAAAGCAATATAAATACGGGTGTGGGTTTTTTTGACCATATGCTAACGTTGTTTGCTTCGCACGGTATGTTTGATCTTGACGTTGAATGTAAAGGCGATCTTGAGGTCGATGCACACCACACTGTTGAAGACGTTGGAATCTGCCTTGGCAAGGCTTTTGCAGAGGCTTTGGGCGATATGAAGGGCATTAAACGTTATGCAGACAAGATAATTCCTATGGACGAATCTCTTGTGCTTTCTGCAATTGACATTTCGGGCAGACCTCATCTTTCGCTCGATCTTGAAGTTCCCGCAAAAAGAGTAGGTAATTTCGATACAGAATTGGTTGGTGAATTTTTCGTTTCATTCGTGCGCAATGCAAAATTGACATTACACATAAAGAAACTTGCAGGTCGCAATACGCATCATATCATTGAAGGTTGCTTTAAAGCTTTCGGCAGAACCCTTGACGAAGCAACGATGATAGATCCTCGCAGAGAGGGAGTTCTTCCTTCAACAAAAGGTGTATTATAATGGTTGGTATTATTGATTACGGCGTGGGAAATTTGTTTTCCCTCAAATCATCGCTTAAGTATCTTGGTATTTCCGCGGAAATAGTTAACGATAAAAAGTCAATTCAAAGCTGTGAACGTCTTATATTACCGGGCGTTGGTGCCTTTGGCGATGCGGCAAAGGCTCTTGCCGGCAGCGGTCTTGATAAGGTCGTTATTGCTGCCGCTAACGAAGGTAAGCCGCTCTTGGGTATTTGCCTTGGTATGCAGCTTTTGTTTGAAGAGGGGCTCGAATTTGGCTCTCACAAGGGCTTGGGATTGATTCCCGGCAAGGTTGTTTCGATAAAACCTCTTGTAGGTGATAACAAAATACCTCATATCGGCTGGAATCAGTTACATATGACCGAGAATAAAGGTGGTATATACAAATATACCGATAACGGAGAGTTTGTATATTTCGTTCATTCCTTCCATGCAGAATGTCCTGAAGAATTTATTACCGCAAAGACCGATTACGGCGCAATGTTGACTGCATCGGTGCAGAATAAAAACGTTATGGGCGCTCAGTATCACCCTGAAAAAAGCGGTGAAGCAGGACTAATGATATTAAAGTCGTTTTGTGAAATATAGGTGGATTTTATGCAGATATTACCCGCAATAGATATTTTTGATAAAAAAGCAGTTCGCCTTTTCAAAGGCGATTATGCACAAATGACGGTTTACGGTAAACCTTTGGAGATAGCAAAAGGTTTTGTCAAAAAAGGCGCAAGCTATATTCATCTTGTCGACCTTGAAGGCGCAAAAAAAGGAGAGCCTACCAATTTCGAAACCGTTTCGTCTGTTATAACTTCGGTTGGAGTTCCTTGCGAAATCGGCGGAGGAATTAGAAATATTAAAACTGTTGAAAAATATGCAACTGTTGGTGCAGATCGAATTATTCTCGGCACTTCGGCTGTTTCGGATAAAGCTTTCTTGAAGGAGGCGGTCGCAGAGTTTGGTAAGAAAATAGCTGTCGGTGTTGACGCACGTGACGGTATTGTTTCGATTAGCGGTTGGACACAGCAAAGCGGTATCCCGACACTTGATTTTATCGGCGAAATGCTTTCGCTGGGTATTGATACGATAATTTGTACCGATATTTCAAAAGACGGTGCGCTTTCGGGCACAAATACCGAGCTTTATAAAACAATTCTTTCTAAATACGAATTAAAGCTTATCGCATCAGGCGGTGTTACTTCTATCAAAGACATTAAAGAGCTTCGTGCAAGCGGAGTTTACGGTGCAATAGTAGGTAAGGCTATATATACAGGAAATATCGACCTTGTCGAAGCCATAAAGGTCGGGGAGGGGAATTGATGATAACAAAAAGAATTATCCCTTGCCTTGACGTCAGAGACGGCAGAGTTGTAAAAGGAAAAAATTTCCTTGGTCTTAACGACGTTGATTCTCCTGTGAAGCTTGCCGCTGAATATAGCGAAAGCGGAGCTGACGAGCTTGTTTTTTACGATATAACCGCTTCGTTTGAACAGCGTAAGCTTTTTGCGGATATCTTAAGAGAATCAGCTTCAAATGTATTTATTCCTTTAACCGTTGGCGGCGGTATAAACACGATCGACGATTTCACCCGTGTTCTCGAAAGCGGTGCCGATAAGGTCAGTGTCAATTCGGGAGCAATACGGAACCCGAAGTTGATCTATGAAGGTGCAAAAAAGTTTGGCAGCCAATGTGTTGTTCTTTCTGCCGACATAAAGCGTGTTGAGGGTCAGTTTCGTGTTTTCGCCAAGGGCGGAAGGGAAGATACGGGCATTGAAGCTATATCGTGGCTGAAAAACGGTGTCGATTCGGGTGCCGGTGAGCTGGTTGTAAATTCGATAGATACAGACGGTGTACGTGACGGATTCGACCTTGAACTTCTTAATGAAGTTTGCTCAGCGGTAAAAATACCGGTTATTGCATCGGGCGGTGCAGGTACGGTTCAGCATTTTATAGATCTTTTCAAAAATGTTCCCGATGTTGATGCAGGTCTTGCTGCTTCTGTATTCCATTTTGGCGATATAAAAATATGCGACCTCAAAAAAGAATTAAAATCCAATGGGATTAACGTAAGGATAGGAAAACAAAAATGAATTTGAACGAACTTAAATATAATGAAAAGGGTTTGATTCCCGCTATTGTAACCGATTCACGTACTGGCAAAGTGTTGATGCTTGCGTATATGAATCAAGAAAGCCTTGAAATAACGATCAAAGAAGAACACACTTGCTTTTTCTCCCGTTCGAGAAACGAGCTTTGGAGAAAGGGGGAAACTTCCGGCAATATTCAGAAGGTTGTTTCGATTGCAACCGATTGCGACAAGGATACGTTGTTGGTTAGCGTTATTCCTGCAGGCCCTGCGTGCCATACGGGAAGCGAAACCTGCTTCTTCAATATGATTACAGAGAATGCGGCACCCTTCACCATAGAGGGACTTATGGAGCTTATAAATGGTCGTAAAACCGATAAGAAAGAAGGCTCTTATACAACATACCTCTTTGAGAAGGGCAGAGATAAAATACTTAAAAAGGTTGGCGAAGAATCCACCGAAGTTATTATTGCGGGCAAAGCTGACGACAAAAAGGAAACTATTTACGAGCTTGCTGATTTGATGTATCATGCTCTTGTTCTTATGGCTGATATGGAGATTTCCGTTGATGACGTGATGAAGGAACTTGCATCAAGGCATGTAATTGATAAAAAGGTCAAACAAGAAAAAATGGTTTAAAGTATAAATTAAAAATTCAAAGGAGGTCTTGGTATGAATTGTAATTATTGCGGTAAGCCGCTGAATGAGGACGATGTTTTTTGCAGTCAATGCGGTAATAAGGTAGAACCTATTGTCAACGATGAAGTTGTTCCTGAAGAAACTACCGTGCTTGCATCCGACGCACCCGTCGAAAATGCGGTAGAAGATGAAGCTTGTGAAGAGTGTATCTCTTGTGAAAGCGAAGTCGAAACCGAGTGTTTCGATTCGGAAGAAGACGAAGAAACGGGTATGCTTTCCTCCGAAACCGATGAAACAGAAGTCGTCGACGATGGCGTTTTAGACGAAACTGCAGTGTTTGTAAAAACAACCGATCCCGAAGATGAGATTTTTGAGGCCGAAGACGAAGTTTGTGACGAGGAAACCGAAATTCCCGAAGAAACTCCTGTACAAACAGAAACTATAAAAAAGAAGCCTAAAAAGCTTGCTAAGATACATAAGCGTGGTTTCGGCGCACATTTAGGTGCTCTCGGGCTGAGTGTCCTTCTTGCGATACTCATGGTTGCAACGCTTGCTCTCTTTGTTGTGCGAAGTGCAATTACAGAGAATTCAATTAAAGAAATCTTCTCTTCGATAGAACTTGAAAAAATAACGATCGAAAGCAGCGCAGATAAAAGAGATCTTGAGGAATTGGGCATCAAATGCGATTCTGACAATGTTCTTGATATAATTTACGATAACATTGATCAAGAAGCTCTAAAAGAACCTCTTACTAAAGAGCAGTTTAGTGAGATCGTCAAGAATGATGCTGTTTCTGAATATTTCGGCAATTTGATAGGCAAAAATCTCGAATCTGCCGTTAACGGTAAAAGCGTTTCTTTGATAACTACCGATGATATAATAGGATTCATCGAAAAAGAAGAAGCATTGGTTACGGATATCTTGGGATATGAGCTAACCGAAGATCATAAAAACAATCTTCGTGTAACTCTTGATACAAACTTCGGTGATGCTTTCAAATCGCTTGAGATCAAAGAACTTAAAAGTGTAGTAGGCAAAGCACCTGCTATGATAATCAACGTCGTATTCTCTGATTGGCTCTTTATAGGCTTGATCATAGTTTGTGCACTCCTGATTGTCTTGATCTTCCTTGTACTTCGTTCGTTCAGACTTGGATTTATGTATAACGGAATAACGTTGACCATTGTCAATTTCGTATATTTGGTTTGCTCGCTTGCTCTTATGTTTGGTATTTTGGATCTTTTGCTTTCGGGCATCAATGCTGAGCTATTAACACAAGTGGTCAGCATAGTTCTTTGGGATCTTGTCATAATCACGTTCTCTGCCGTTTTTGCAGGTATAGTTATGATAGTAGTTTCAAGAATAATCAAAAAATATCTTGTTAGAAATAAGTCCTAAATAGCAAAATAAAACCACCGGTCATCCGGTGGTTTTTACTTTGTAAATTAAATCTGCAATTTTAGAAAAATCGTGTATATCCAATTCTTCGCCACGTACCGTTTCTGAAAAACCGTTTTCTATGAGCAGGGAAGCAAGTGTTTCTTTGGGTATAATGCTACCGAAAACGGAATTTAATGAGTTCAAAAGAGTTTTTCTTCTTTGAGAAAAAGCGGCTTTTATAACTTCAAAAAATGTTTTCTTGTCAATAGGTGAAACGGGAGGTGTTTTATGAACGTCAAACCTTATAACGGCGCTATCAACCGTTGGTCTTGGGTCAAAAGAACCTGCCTTGACAGTAAAAAGACGCTTTACTGACGCATAATAATTGATTGAAGCGGTTACGGCACCATAAAGGGGAGTTCCTGCTTTTGCACAAAAACGTTCGGCAACTTCTTTTTGGACCATAACGGTTATCGTTTTGAATTTGTATTCGCCTTCCAAGAGTTTCATAACGATATCCGTAGTTATATAATAGGGCAGGTTTGCGCAAACACAAACGTCTTTGTCACCAAATTTTTCGGAAACAAGCTTCGGAATATCGATTTTTAAAATATCTTGGTTGATTATCTCAACGTTATCACAATCTTTAAGCTTTTCGGGCAAAATCTCCATAAGCTCGGTATCAATTTCGATAGCAACAACCTTGTCGGCAACAGCCGAAAGCTCACGTGTTAAAATGCCGAATCCGGGACCGATCTCAATAACGCAGTCATCGGGAGTTATGCCGCTTTCTGCGGCAATTCTTCTCGGGATCGCAACGTTTGTGAGGAAGTTTTGTCCGTAATGCTTTTTTTTCTTAAATTCTGCCATTATTCTTTATCAATTATCGTAAGGAATTTTGCGGTTTCGCTGATTGCAAACTGACCGTGCGGTATGGAGGGGAGAAAATATACAGAATCACCTGCGTTAAGCTCGATCGTTTTGTTACCAAGCGTTACGCCGATTTTGCCTTCAAGAACATAGTTGAATTCCTGACCAGAGTGAGAAACAAGGTCAGACTTTTTGTCGGAGGATGAAAGTGTAACGATCATAGGCTCTTTGTCACGACCGATGAAATTGTGTGCCAACGCTTCGAAGGAATAACCGGGGTATCTTTCTATCATTACACCTGCATTCTTGCGAGTTACGCAATATTCTGCCATTCTGGGCGCTTCACCTAAAAGAATTTCTGTGGGGTCAACACCGAGAACCGCTGCAACGGAATATATGATGCTTATAGGAATATCTTTTTCGCCGTTTTCGTAGGAGATATATTCATCAAGAGAAATAGAAAGTGCTTTTGCAACTTCTTCCTCGGGCATATCTAACGTATCACGAAGAAAGTTGATTCTTTGTGCTATTTGTTTTATTTGTTCGTTTACGTTCATAATAGACTCTCCAAATAATTATAAACTTTTGTACGTTTGATTATAACATTAAAAGTATTTATAGTCAAGCGAGTGATTATATAAAATCAATATTATCTAAAACAAGCTTTCGTCCCTTGTAAGCGAATGCGTATTTTTTGAAATCGTCATCTGAAAGAGAAAGTACAAATTCCTTATCGATTTTCGGTATTCTTGTTTCTTTAAAGTAGGGAATGGGCGATATTTTTGCCGATTTGTTATGCGGACAAACGTTTTGACATGCATCGCAACCCCAAACGATTTTGTGATTTTTCAGCAAAGCTTTTTCTTCGGCTGTTTTGTTTTTCTTTTGCGATATTCCCGAAAGACATTTGAACCTGTCAATGCCTTTTTCCATTATTGCAGAGTTTGGACAAGCATCAATGCATTTTCCGCAATTATCACAAAATTCAATTTCTTGAGCGAGTTTGTCGGATTTGGCATCGGTTAAAATAGAACCTATGAAGACGTAACTTCCGTAAATTTTATCAATAAAAAGTGAATTTTTGCCTATTACACCCAAACCGCATTTTGCTGCAGCAAGTTTTTCGTTTATGGGCGAATGGTCGCAGAAACCATAAAACTTATGTCCTGAATATTCTGAAAGTTTGTCAAGTATGCGTTCATATAGTAATTTACTGAATGTATGATAATCATAAACACGGGCATATTCGGAAAAACCGTCGTTTGCGATCTCGGTTTGTGAACGGTAAGGGATTATAAATATAATTGCGCTGTTAATTCCGTTTGGCAATATTCTTTCGTTGATAATATCGCAGTCTGCAATATCTATCATTCCGACTCTTGATATTCCTTCGCCGTCAAGAATGCTTTTTAAATATTCTAACATATTAAACTCTCTTCATAGGTTTTTAAGAAAAAATGCGGACACCGTTAAGGGTCCGCATTTTGTTATATACACTTGATGATTAGTCAGTGATATAGGGAATAAGTGCAAGATGTCTTGCTCTCTTAACAGCAATAGTAAGCTGTCTCTGGTGACGAGCACAGGTGCCGGTCACTCTGCGAGGAAGAATCTTAGCGCGTTCAGAAAGGCTCTTTCTGATGCGAGCGGTATCCTTATAATCGATATAGTCTACCTTATCTGCGCAGAATGCGCAAACTTTCTTTCTTCTTTTATTACGGAAGGGAGCTCTTTCACGCTGTTCATGGGGTTCTCTGGTTTCCTTAACCTCGTTCTGAGCAGGTGCAACAGCTTCTTCAGTAGCAACAATCTGTTCGTTTTCCATGGTTTTCCTCCTTGTAGTTTAATTAGAAGGGCAATTCGTCGTCTGCGGAAAGATCCTCAAAGCCCGAATCTGCCGTGGGTGTGCTGTAAGTAGGCATAGTGTTTTGGGGCATAGGTTGACCTTGACCGTCAGCTTTACGTTCAACGAAGGTAACTTCGTCAGCTACGATTTCGGTTGAGTAATGCTTAACGTTGTTATTATCGGTCCAATTACGGTTTTGGAGAGTTCCCGAGATAAGGATAGGTCTTCCTTTAGTAAAGAAACGGGAAACGAATTCCGCAGTTTGACGCCAAGCAACAATATCGAAGAAATCGGTTTGAGGCTGTTCGCCTGCACGGGTGAATCTTCTGTTTACAGCGATGCGAAATCTTGTTACAGAAGTTCCGTTGGGAGTAGTCTTCAATTCAGGGTCGGCAACCAAGTTACCAACAAGTATTACTCTGTTGAATGCCATAAATTATACCTTACCTTTCAGCAGATGAGTTTTTTACTGTTCGCACTTTACGATGAGCGAACGAAGAATGCCGTCGGTAATGTTATAAATTCTGCTCAATTCGCTCGGGAATTCGGGAGCCGATGCGAATTTAACGAGAACGTAATAACCTTCGGTCAAATCTTCGATGGGGTACGCGAATCTTCTGTTACCCCATTCATTGATCGTTTCGACTTCTGCGTTCGATGCAATGAGCGAGGTGAACTTTTCAACGAGCGCTTTGACGGATTCTTCGCCGAGAGTGCTGTTGACAACGAAAATTGTTTCGTACTTGTTCATCTTTATACACCTCCTTCTGGACATTGACTCCGATGTTTCACGGAGTAAGGAGAAAACTAAAAGTTTTCAAATCTAAAATATAATACTACAAAAATTCTGTTTTGTCAACATCTTTTTGTATATTTACGGAATTAGTTATTGCCTTGGTTGTGTCTCTTCAAAAGACGGCGGATTCTTGCAACGCTGTCGAGAAGCGGAGAAATGGATTCGTCGTTGTTAAGAGTGCAAAGTATCTTTGCGATGAACTTAGACATATCGACCTGTTCAAACCAAGGACGTTTCAACAATTCTTCAGGTGCGTATGTGAGGTTCGTGGAATAGAGTCTCTTGAGCTTACCTTCTTCGTAAAGCTTATCAAACTTTTCAAGACCGCTTGTGAAGAATGCAAAAGAAACAGCAGCATAAACGTCGCTTACGTTCTGTTTCTGGATTTCATTGATAACGTCGATCACCGATTCGCCGGAAGCGATCATATCGTCGATGATAAGAACACGCTTGCCTTCAAGGGAACCGCCGATGTATTCGTGCTGAACGATAGGGTTCTTGCCGTTGACTATTCTGGAATGGTCTCTTCTCTTATAGAACATACCAACGTCAAGGCCGAGAACGTTAGCATAGTAAATAGCTCTGTCCATTGCACCGGTATCGGGGCTGATGACGGTCATATTATCTCTGAAAATGTCGTCGCCTTCATTTTGTACAAAGCGCTTGAGGATGGAATATGTAGGATAAATATTTTCAAAGGAAGTAGAGGGGATTGCGTTATAAATGGTGGAATCGTGTGCGTCGAAGGTGAGAATGCAATCTACGCCGAGATTCTGAAGTTCTTCAAGAGCCTGAGCGCAGTCGAGGGATTCTCTGCCTTTTCTTTTGTGCTGGCGGGAAGAATAGAGAAGAGGCATAAGAACGGTTATACGGCTTGCCTTACCGCCGATAGCCGAAAGAACACGCTTGATGTCACGGAAGTGGTCATCGGGGCTCATATGGTTTTCGTAACCGAAGAGATTGTAAGTGCAACTGTAGTTGCCGATATCGCAAAGAATGTAAATATCTCTGCCTCTGACGGAATCTTTGATCCTAACTTTGCCTTCGCCGTTGCTGAAGCGTACTTCTTCGATCGGAATAATATAGCTGTCGTCGCTGTTGTCATTTCTGAGCTGTTTGATGAATTGGTTAACTTTTGCGCCGAGATTAGAGCAACTCTGAAGGACGATAAGCCCCATTTTTCCGTGATTTTGATTCTGTGCCATAGTAACACTCCTTGATTTTGAAAAATTCATACACATATATTTTAGTCATAAATGTTCATTTTGTATATTGACTAATTAAACAAAATGAATATCTTTTTTTCTATCTTTTGAAGAAAAATGTCAAAATTTATATATAATATTATATTACGTAAAGATACCTGTCAAACTTTTAAAAATATTGATTGACAATAAGATGAGGATATGTTATTATAAACTGAATAAATAAGAACAAAAGTTCGAAAAGGAGAAAATCATGGCGACAAAAGACAGTAAGAAAATAGCTCTTGAAACAGCGCTTGCACAGATAGAAAAACAATGCGGCAAAGGCTCTATAATGAGACTTGGCGAAAACGGCGGTATGGAGATTAAAAGTGTCTCGACAGGGTCGCTGTCTCTTGACGTTGCGTTGGGTATCGGCGGTGTTCCGAAGGGAAGAATCATAGAGATCTACGGTCCTGAATCTTCGGGTAAAACGACCCTTGCTCTTCATGTGATTGCAGAAGTTCAAAAAACGGGCGGAGAAGCCGCTTTTATTGATGCTGAACATGCTCTCGATCCTGTTTATGCAAGAGCTTTGGGTGTCGATACGGATTCGCTGCTCGTTTCACAGCCCGACTATGGTGAACAAGCTCTTGAAATCACCGAAGCTCTTGTTCGTTCCGGTGCTGTCGAGGTCGTCGTTGTAGACTCGGTTGCGGCACTTGTTCCCAAGAATGAAATTGACGGCGATATGGGTGATTCTCACGTTGGTTTGCATGCAAGACTTATGTCCCAAGCGCTAAGAAAGCTTTCCGGTGCTATCGCAAAATCCAGCTGTATAGTAATTTTTATCAACCAGCTTCGTGAAAAGGTCGGCGTAATTTACGGCAATCCCGAAACAACAACAGGCGGACGTGCATTGAAGTTCTATGCATCCGTCAGACTTGACGTTCGTAAATCCGAACAGCTTAAGAACGGAACCGAAATCATCGGCAACCACGTTAAATGTAAGGTTGTTAAGAATAAAGTTGCTCCTCCTTTCCGCACTGCCGAATTTGATATTATATACGGAAAAGGAATTTCCAAAGAAAGCGAAATTATAGAGCTTGGAATTAACTGCGGTGTCATTGATAAGAGCGGTTCTTGGCTTTCTTACAACGGAGAAAAACTCGGTCAAGGTAAAGACAAGGTTAGAATGCTCCTTGAAGAAAACAAAGAGCTTGCCGAAGAGCTTTCTGCAAAGATCCTTGCACACTACACTAATCTCGGCGGTGATGCGCCTCAAACAGCAAGTGTAGACGATCTTTTCAGCGAAGAATAATTCATGTATAAGATAGACGTTCTTCGCCGTGACGAAAACAGTAACGAGGTTTTGGTTATTTGTTGCGGCGAAAAATACAGAATAACTGTGCACGATCTCGAAGTTCTTGGCTTCGAAGACGGCGATTCTATTGACGAAAACGGAATCGAGCAGTTGGTTGAAGCAGGAGAAAGGCTGTCTTGTATAAAGAAGGCGTTTGATTTTCTGTCGTACGGGGATCTTTCCGAAAAGCAGCTGAGAGATAAATTGTCGAAAAAATTCGATAAATCTTTGGCTCAGGACGTTGCTGCGCTTTTTGTCGAAAGAGGGTACGTTAACGATCTTGATCTTGCACGAAGATATGCGGAAACGTTTTACGAATTTAAAAATATGGGGTTATCCCGTATCAGAAATGAACTTTTCCGCAGAGGAATATCCAAAGAAAATATCGAAGATGCATTAAGCAAATATGAGTATGAGGATCAATCGGAACGTATAAAAGCGTTTATAACAAAGAAATACGATTTGTCCCGAATGAATGATATTAAATATCGCCAAAAGGTATATGCAGGTGCGATCCGAGCGGGATTTTCGGGCTTGGACGTAGGCGATATTATCAGAAATTTTGAAAGTGAGTTTGATTATGCCGATTAAAGTGGGTTTTGTTTCTCTTGGATGCCCTAAAAATTTAATTAATACAGAAGTTATGCTTTCCTTGCTTGTTAATGACGGTATGGAAATCGTTGCGGAAGACATTGAAGCAGACGTTATCGTTATTAACACTTGCGCCTTTATCGAGAGTGCCAAAAACGAGGCTATTGATAATATACTTGATATTGCATGGCTTAAAAAGAACCGTTCTTTAAAAGGCATAGTGGTTACGGGTTGTTTGCCCCAGCGTTATAAAGAAGAATTCTTAAAAGAGCTTCCCGAGGTCAACTGTATTCTCGGTACCGGTTCTGTCGAGGATATATGCGAAGCTGTTAAAGTCGCATATAAAGGCGGCACGTACAGCAGCTTTAAAAATGTTGACGAAGCTCCTTTGGGCGGAGAACGTGTTATAACAACTCCCGAGCATTTTGCATACGTGCAAATTGCGGAGGGTTGCGACAACCGTTGTACCTATTGCGTTATCCCCGACATTAGAGGTAAATTCCGCAGCCGCAGTATGAACGATATTCTTGAAGAAGTCGAAAATCTTGCTTCTATCGGCATCAAAGAAATTTGTCTTGTTGCTCAGGATACAACACGATACGGCGAAGATTTGTACGGTACTTATGCTTTGGATAGCCTGATTTCCGCTATTTCCGAAATTGACGGAATTGAATGGATAAGAGTCCTTTATTGCTATCCCGACAGAATTACCGACGGTTTGATAAACGAATTTAAAAACAACAAAAAACTTCTTAAGTATATTGATATGCCTATTCAGCATATCAACGATGAAATATTGAAGAATATGAATCGCAGGGACACTACCGAAAGCATTAAGAACGTTATTTCCAAGCTTCGTTCCGAAGTACCCGATATGGTTATAAGAAGTACGGTCATCGTTGGTTTTCCCGGCGAAACCGCAAAGCATTTTAATGAATTGCGTTCATTCTTAAAGGAAACTAAATTTGAACGTCTCGGTGTTTTTGAATATTCCAGAGAAGAAGGTACTCCTGCATACGATATGCCAAAGCAGGTTTCTGCCGATACGAAGAAAAAACGCTTGGATGCAATTATGAGTGACCAAAATCGTATTCATAATGATTTCAATGAGAGATTTGTGGATACTGAACTTAAAGTAATTTGCGAAGGATACGACACCGTTTCCGAATGTTTCTACGGCCGTTCCTATGCAGATGCTCCTGATATTGACGGAAAAGTATATTTTACTGCACCTAAACGAATCCGTGAGGGTGAGTTTGTTGATGTTAAGATAACAGAAGTTCTTGATTACGATCTTTTTGGAAAAGTATGCTGATTTTGATTCAAGAGGTGTTTTATGAATCTTCCGAACAAATTGACGTTAGGTAGGATAATCGTCATACCCTTCTTTGTGTTTTTTCTTGCCTACAATCTTTTTGAAAATCCCAACATAAGTCGTACGATATCTGCGTCACTCTTTCTTTTGGCATCGTTTACAGATTTTCTTGATGGATATCTTGCGAGATCACGTAATTTGGTGACCGATTTCGGTAAGTTTATGGATCCTTTGGCAGATAAGTTTCTTATCTTGGGCGCAATGTTTGCAATAATTTTCTCGGACTATATCTTTGATTATAGTGCGGTTGGTTTTCAAACGTATGTATCTGTTGAAATAATAAAACACTTGTTTTTCTGGACGGCTATCGTAGTTGTTTTCCGTGAATTGGCGGTTACGTCAATGCGTTTGGTCGTTTCAAAATCAAGCGGTGCCGTAATTGCGGCGAGTTATTTAGGCAAGATAAAAACGGTTACCCAGATAGTGGGTGTTTCCGCTGTAATGCTTGAACCCGTCATTTTCCCGTTTTTTGGAGGATGGTTGACGCTCGTTTCTACGGCAGTCATGCTTTTCTTTACGATTCTTTCCGGTGTTAACTACATAAAGACGTACTGGAAGTTTATCAATACGAACAAATAGGGTGAATTTATGAAATTATTTAATACACTTACAAGACAAAAAGAAGAATTTGTAGTTCGAAACGGCGAAGTGAAAATGTACGTTTGCGGACCTACGGTATATAACTATTTCCATATCGGCAATGCACGTTGCTTCGTGGTTTTTGATATGTTAAGACGTTATCTTGAATATCGTGGAAATAAGGTTACCTTTGTACAGAACTTTACCGACGTTGACGACAAGCTTATACGTGCTGCAAAAGAAACTAATACCACCGTTCCCGAAATAGCTGAAAAGTATATTAATGAATATTTTAAGGATGCCCGTGGACTCGGTGTTAATGATGCAACGATTCATCCTCGTGCTACGGAAAATATTGATAAAATAATCGAAATCGTTGAAAAATTGATTGAGAACGGTCATGCATACGTTTCGGGTAACGACGTATATTTCGATTCTCAAAGCGACAGCGAATACGGAAAGCTTTCTCGTCACAATATGGATGAGCTTGAAGCAGGTGCCAGGATCGACGTTAACGAAATAAAAAAGCACCCCTTCGATTTTGCACTTTGGAAAGGTAAAAAAGAAGAGGGCGAAATTTCTTGGCAATCTCCTTGGGGTGAAGGACGTCCCGGTTGGCATATTGAATGTTCGGCTATGGTAAACAGATATCTCGGAACCGATATTGATATTCACGGCGGCGGTGTTGACCTCATTTTCCCTCATCACGAGAATGAAATTGCTCAAAGTGAATGTGCGACGGGTTGCACGTTGGCAAGATTCTGGTTGCACAACGGTCATATAAACGTTGATAACAAAAAAATGAGCAAATCTGCAGGTAACTTTTTCCTTGTTCGTGATGCTGCAGGAAAGTTCGGATACAAGGCTGTAAGATTTTTCCTTTTGGCTTCTCATTACAGAAGTCCTATCAATTATACAAACGATACGCTTGAGCAGGCTCTTGCGGCTGTTGAACGTATTAATAACTGCTTGAATAATATTGATTTCGTTGCTAAAAACGCTTCGGGCGAGCTTACTGACCGTGAAAAAGAAAGTATAGAATTTCTTAATTCGAAAAAATCAAGCTTCATTGAAGCTATGGATGATGACCTTAACACCGCTGATGCTATCGGTTTCCTTTTTGAAATGACAAGAGATATTAACGTTGTTCTTTCGAACGGTGCTTCGAAAGCCTATATTGATGCAGTTGAGGAAATATATGTTCCTTTGTGCGAACTTTTGGGCTTTGGCAGGGAAGAAGATGACGTTGATACGGCATATATTGAAGAGATGATTCAAAAACGTGCCGATGCGAAGAAAGCGAAGAATTATGCCGAAGCCGATGCTATCCGTAATCAATTGCGTGAACAGGGAATTATACTTGAAGATACTCCTCAGGGTGTTAAATGGAAAAAAGCTTAGAATTTATAAAGCGTAATTACAGTCCGTTGATTTTAGCATATCTCGGTGATTCATATTATGAAACGTTAGCGAGAGAATATGTCGTGTCCGACGGCGATTGCTTGGTTTCCAAAACCAATGAACGTATTAAAAGGTTTATAACGGCGGTATCACAAAGCAAAATTGTCGATATTCTGCTCCCTTTGCTTGATGATACGGAAACATGGTTTTACAAATCCGGAAGAAACGCAAGGAATACTCACCATTCCCGCAGTGCCGAGGCGGTGGAATATCGCAGAGCAACGGGTCTTGAATGCTTGTATGGATATTTCTATTTGTCAGGCAATCAGCAACGGGCGAAAGAACTCTTTTTAATAGCCGCAAAGCAACAAGAACAAGAAGAGGTTTAGAATATGGTTAATCTTACCGAAAAGGAAAAGGAAGTATACAAATTCATATCAGAATGTCTTGAAAAGAACGGCTATGCTCCCTCTGTAAGAGACGTTTGTGCCGCGGTTGGTATGAAATCAACTTCTTCCGTGCATGAATATATACGTCGTCTTGAGGCAAAGGGATATATAAAAAAATCTTCCGGTAAAAGCCGTGCATTGACTATAGAAGGCGGAGTGCAAAGTGAGTCCGCAAAAATGAAGAAAGTGCCGATTTTGGGAAGGGTAACTGCAGGTCAACCTATTTTAGCTGTCGAGAATTATGACGGTTACGTTGACTTTCCTGCGACTATGGCAAAAGGCAAGGCTAATCTTTTTGCTCTGCGTGTTATGGGTGAAAGTATGATAGAAGCAGGTATTCTTGACGGAGATATCGTTGTTGTTGAAAGCAAACAATATGCGGACAACGGTGAAATCGTTGTTGCTATGATCGATGACGAAGCAACCGTAAAACGCTTTTTCAGGGATAACGGAAGAATACGTTTACAGCCTGCGAATCACACTATGGAACCGATATACAGCAAAGAAGTTACGGTTCTCGGTAAAGTTATTGCGAATTTTAGATTCTATTGATTTTATAATTATAGTCTGATTTCCGTGGAAATAATAATGCACAAATTTATTAGAGAAAAAGTTCATATTTTTTCTCTTTTGCTATTGACATAGGGGTTAAGTTTGTGGTATGCTATTCAGGCGGTTGCAGACGATCCATTAGCTCAGCCGGTAGAGCACATGACTTTTAATCATGGTGTCCGGAGTTCGATTCTCCGATGGATCACCAGAAGCCGAACACTTCAAAAGAGTGTTCGGCTTTTTCAATAAGTGAGGTTAATTATGAATACATCAAAAATTATCAACGCTCAGATTACAATGGAAAACGGCTCGGAGATCAAGCTTGAATTATATCCCGAGGTTGCACCCATTACTGTTGAAAACTTTGTCAAATTAGCAAATGAAGGTTTTTACGACGGTTTGATTTTTCACAGAGTAATCTCCGGATTTATGATTCAGGGCGGAGACCCTAACGGCACAGGTACAGGCGGTCCCGGATATTCCATAAAGGGTGAATTTGCAATTAACGGTGTGAAGAACGATCTTTCTCATAAGAGGGGTGTTATTTCTATGGCACGTTCTATGGGATATGATACGGCAGGAAGCCAGTTCTTCATTTGCCATGCAGACAGCACCTTCCTCGACGGACAGTATGCCGCTTTCGGTAAGGTTACGGAAGGCATCGAAGTTGTTGATGCTATTGCTTCCGTTGCTACCGATTTTAGAGATATGCCGTACGAACCTCAGGTAATGAAAACCGTTAAGATTGTTTAATACTTCAAATATAGGGTAACTATTATGTTAGAAAAGTTTTTGCCGAGAATCGATTTTGATTCTTATGAAGATTTCAAAGCTAATTATAAAGTAAATATCCCTGACGGCTTCAATTTTGCCTATGATGTTGTTGATGCTTGGGCAGAGCAGGATGCAGAAAAGCCTGCTTTGTTGTATTGCAACGATTTTGGCGAACGCCGTATGTATACCTTTGCGGAGCTTAAGAATCTTTCTAACAGCGCCGCTAATTTCTTTATTTCCAAAGGAATAAAGAAGGGTGACAGAGTCATGCTTATGCTCAAGCAGAGAGTTGAAGCATGGATATGTATTTTAGCTCTTTGTAAGATCGGAGCTGTTTGCATTCCCGCAACCTTCCAGTTGACTGAAAAAGATATCGTATATCGTTGCAACGCCGCAAAAGTTAAAATTATTGTTGCTGTTGACGATTCTCATATTATCTCTGCGATCAATAGCTCTGTTTCACAATGTGAAACTCTTGAACATATCGCCATTGTAGGCGAAAATATTCCTGACGGATATATTGATTTCAGAAAGGAATATGTTGAATTCAGTTCTGAACTTGAACGTATACCTAATAAATATACCGATCCGATGCTTTTGTATTTTTCTTCGGGTACTACGGGTATGCCCAAGATGATATTACATAATTTTGCATATCCTATCGGTCATATTCTTACTGCAAAATATTGGCAACGTGTTGAAGAAGGAAAGCTTCATCTTACTATGTCCGATTCCGGTTGGGCTAAATTTGCATGGGGTAAGATCTACGGTCAATGGATCTGCGGTGCCGTTATAGTTGCTTACGATAACGAGAAATTCGATGCAACAAATACCTTGGAACTCATCCAAGAAATTAAATTAACCACGTTCTGTGCACCTCCCACGATCTTTAGATTCCTCATTAAAGAAGATATTGCAAAATATGATTTTTCTTCCATAAAGCATTGCTGTATTGCAGGCGAACCTTTGAATCCCGAAGTCTTTAATAAGTTCAAAGAACTCACCGGATTGACTTTAACGGAAGGTTTTGGTCAAACCGAAACACCCGTAATTCTTGCTAACTTTGAAGGTATTCCGATCAAACCCGGTTCTACCGGTAAACCTTCTCCCGATTTTGACGTTGATATCGTGGATGAAAACGGCAACAGCTGTGAAGACGGTATTGTCGGTTCAATTGTAATTAAGAATCTTTCAAAGCATTATCCCGCCGGTCTTTTCCAGGGTTATCAGGAAGATGATGCGGCTAACGCAAGAGCATTTGTTAATGATTGCTATAACACCGGTGATACCGCATGGCGTGATGCTGACGGATATTATTGGTTTGTCGGCAGAAACGACGACGTTATTAAATGTTCGGGATATAGAATCGGTCCGTTTGAAGTTGAAAGTGCTTTGATGACCCATCCGTCTGTTCTTGAATGTGCAGTAACGGCAGCACCCGATCCCGTCAGAGGTCAGGTCGTAAAGGCAACGATCGTTCTTGCAAAGAATTACGTTGCAAGCGATGAACTCAAAAAGGAAATCCAAAATCACGTTAAAAAGGTGACCGCACCTTATAAATATCCCAGAATTGTAGAATTTGTAACAGAGCTTCCCAAGACCATAAGCGGCAAGATAAAACGCTCTACTATCAGAAAAAGCGATGATAATTGATAGAATCTATTCTAAATCGGCAATCATAATTAAGGTTATATTTGCCTTGATGTTAGCGCCGATGTACGTTTTGTTTTCATCGTTTATGAATATCGAAGACGGATTTTTGTATATAATACTTTCGGTAGTGCCGATAGCGTGTTTATATACATTGCCTTTTTGGGTGTCACTCGTATATATAAGAAAATATCCGTCGCCGTCGATAGGAAAATACATTCTTTTCGATTCTGTTTCCTGTCTTATTCCTGCTTTCTTTGGAATACTGATCACCGAGATTATAATAACCGTCATAAATGGAAAAACTCTTGCAGACGGAATAACAACGCTCATTTTCACGGCGATTTTCGCTATGATTTCGCTGATTTTTTGGCTGCTTTATTTTATATTTTCAAAAATGAGATAAAACCGCCCTTAGCTCAGCCGGATAGAGCAACGGATTCCGATTCCGTAGGCCGGGGGTTCAAATCCCTTAGGGCGGGCCAACAAAGAAGGAACTTTTGTCTACCAAAAGTTCCTTCTTTGTTTATCCAAGCCGCAGGCTTGGTATATCATCACGCGTCAGCGTGTATATCATCGCCGTAGGCGCATATCATCAGCCGAAGGCTGTATTCTCTGCGGCTTGATGAGATACAACACTTCGTGTTGATGACATACCGCAACAAGTTGCGGATGATATACAAGGCTTCGCCTTGATTTGTTTACGATAGGATGATATAATAAACTGACCGATAAATATGAATTTGACTATTCATCGCTCAGCGCGTTGCAATAGATATATAACGGAAAGGATGATTGTTTATGAGAAAAAATATGAGCGGTGTCTGGAGGATGCACAAAAACTAATCCTCCAATACAATTTAACGGAGGTCACAAAGATGGATTTTGTGAAAATTAAAACAAAAAATTTTGAAGAACTAATGAAATTACAAAAGGCATACAAAGTAGAAATTGGAGAATGCATGCCTACCGATGCAGAACTTGAAAGCTTAAGAAATGCGATTGAGAATGAACAGATACATTTTTATGGATGTATCTGTGATAACTCCCTCATAGCGTGTTGTTCAATATGCTTTACTTACTCAACTTTTAATTATGGTAAATCTGGAGTGTTTGAAGATTTTTACATTCAAGCAGAATATCGTCATAAGGGTATTGCACGAAAACTTGTTTCTTATGCGTATGAGCAAAGTGGTGTAGGTTCCCTTACAGTCGGATGTGCAGATTGCGATGTAGAAATGTATCAAGCGATTGGTTTTGAAATTCCATTAGGAAATATGTTGGCGTTTGTAGAATAAAACGGTACACTTTGGTTACTCTTAGTTGAAAAAAGCACTTGCTTTCGCAAGTGCTTTTTTCAACTAAATAAATCCCTTGCGGGATTTGTGAAATACGCTTTGCGTGTGAAATATTGCTTCGCAATGTGATATGCCTGCGGGCGTGAGTGGATTTATTTCATTTCACTTTTTAGGTACAAATTTACAAAAAACGGACCACAATAAATTGTATTTTGACATAATCGTTCTATTGACAATGCAATAAATATTGTATATAATTATTATGCTGTAGCACAACTGACGGAAGATGCGGTTTACCGCAGGGGAGTGTTATGGGTATAAGCCGACCGTCTGGGCAAATCAGCATCACTGATTTGTCCTTTTATTTTTACCTACCGGAGGAATAACTATGGAACACAATAATTGGAATGGTTTTAAAGGCGAACTTTGGAAGAACGAAATTAACGTTCGTGACTTCATTCAAAATAACTATGAAGAATATTGCGGTGACGATAGCTTTTTGGCAGAAGCAACCGAACGCACAAAAACTCTCTTTAAAAAGCTTCAATCTCTCTTTGCTTTGGAACGACAGTTTGGCGGTGTTTTGGATATTGATACCGATACGGTTTCATCTCTTACGGCTTATGCTCCCGGATATTTAGATAAAGAAAATGAATTGATCGTTGGTTTGCAAACCAACCGACCTTTGAAGAGAGGTCTTAATCCCTTCGGCGGTATGCGTATGATGCAGCAGGCTTGCGAAGCGTACGGCTATAAAGTTAGCCGTAAGGTCAAGGAAGAATTTACTTTCAGAACAACACACAACGACGGTGTTTTCAGAACCTACACGGATGAAATGCGTGCAGCTCGTAAATGTCACGTTATAACCGGACTTCCTGATGCTTACGGTCGAGGAAGACTTATCGGCGACTATCGCAGAGTTGCTCTTTACGGCGTAGACAGACTTATCGAAGAGAAGAAAAAGGATAAAGCCGACCTCACAAATAAAACCTTCAATACAGAAGTAATTCGTATTGATGAAGAG
The DNA here is from genome assembly GCA_045536935.1 of Eubacteriales bacterium. Taxonomy (GTDB): domain Bacteria; phylum Bacillota; class Clostridia; order Oscillospirales; family CAG-382; genus Coliplasma. The sequence continues at coordinate 62,266 of JAZSOO010000027.1, forward strand.
CTTTATAAGCAGATAACCTTTTTGGGCTATATGAAGGATATGGCTCAAATGTACGGTTACGATATAAGCGGACCTGCTTCTAATGCACGTGAGGCTATTCAATGGACCTATTTTGCATATCTTGCTGCCATTAAGGAACAGAACGGTGCCGCAATGTCTTTGGGCAGAGTCAGCACTTTCTTTGATATTTACATTCAACGTGACATCAATAACGGTATTATTACCGAAGTCGAAGCGCAGGAATTGATTGACGATTTCGTTATGAAGCTTCGCATGGCACGCCATTTGCGTACCCCCGAATATAACGAGCTTTTCGGCGGCGATCCCATGTGGATCACAGAAGCAGTCGGCGGTATGGGTGATGACGGCAGAACTCTTGTTACAAAGAGCAGCTATAGAATTCTTAATACTCTCTATACTCTCGGTTCTTCTCCCGAACCCAATTTGACAGTTCTTTGGTCGACTTCCTTGCCTGAAAACTTCAAGAAATTCTGTGCAAAGGTTTCTATCGATACCGACTCTATTCAGTACGAAAACGATGACGTTATGCGTCCTCTTTATGGCGACGATTATGCTATCGCTTGCTGTGTTTCCGCAATGAAAATCGGCAAGCAGATGCAGTTCTTCGGTGCAAGATGTAATATGCCCAAGCTTCTTCTTATTGCGCTTAACGGCGGTTACGATACCACCTGCGGTATGCATATCGGACCTCAAATGCCCGTTCTCGATACTGAAAAGCTTGATTATTCGGAAGTTTCGGAAAGATTCGACATATATTTGAAATGGCTTTGCGCTTTGTACGTAAACACAATGAATATAATTCATTATATGCATGATAAATATGCGTACGAAAAGGTTCAAATGGCTCTCCACGATACCTATGCAGAGCGTTTTATGGCGTTTGGTATTGCAGGCTTGTCGGTTATGGCCGATTCTATGAGCGCTATCAAATATGCAAACGTTCGTCCTATCAAGAATGAAAACGGATATATAGTTGATTTTGAAACCACGGGCGAATTTCCGAAATTCGGTAACGATGATGACCGTGTTGACTTGATTGCAAAAGAAATGTCGCACAAAATGATTACCGAATTGCGCAAAACACCCACATACAGAAATTCGACACATACTCTCTCTGTTCTTACTATCACCTCGAACGTTATGTATGGCAAGAATACCGGCGCAACACCCGACGGAAGAAAAGCATCTGCACCCTATGCACCCGGCGCAAACCCTATGCATAACCGCGAAGAGAACGGTGCACTTGCTTCGCTTAACTCGGTTGCAAAGATCGATTATAACGATTGCCGTGACGGTATTTCCAATACCTTCTCGATAACTCCCGATGCGCTCGGCAGAGACGATTCGGAACGTGTTGTAAACCTTGTTTCCATACTCGACGGCTATTTCGCAAAGAAGGCGCATCATATTAACGTTAACGTTATGACTCGTGAGCTTCTTATGAAGGCTTATGAAAACCCCGAGGATTATCCTAACCTTACAATCCGTGTTTCGGGCTATGCAGTTAACTTTAACAAGCTTTCCCGTGAACAGCAACGTGAAGTTATAAGCCGAACCTTCCACGAAGCAATATGAACGAAATAATCTACGGTAAAATTAATTCGATACAGAGCCTCGGTACCTTAGACGGTCCCGGGGTTCGCTTCGTTGTATTTACACAAGGCTGTAACCTTCGCTGCGGTTGCTGCCATAACCCCGATACTTGGAATATTTCTGAAGGAACAGAAGTTTCTTCGGAAGAAATTATAAAAAAAGCCGTTCGTTTTAAGGAATACTTCGGAAAAGACGGAGGTATCACCGTTTCGGGCGGTGAACCGCTGTTACAGCCAAATTTTGTAAGTGACGTTTTTATAAAAGCACATAAAGAGGGAATTAATACCTGTCTTGATACCTCGGGAAGTATATTGAACGACGATATAAAAATACTTCTTGAAAATACCGACAGAGTTTTGCTTGATATAAAATATACTAACGACGATGACTACAAAAAATACGTTGGTTGCAGTATCGCAAAGCCTTTGGAGTTTCTTGAATATCTTAATTCAAAAGGAATCCCCACAACAATTCGTCAGGTTATAATTCCAAGTCTTAACGATAACGATGAAAATATCGCTGAATTAAACGAAATCAAGAACAAGTTTTCATGTATAGAGAAAATCGAACTCTTGGCATTTAAAAAGATCTGTAAAGTGAAATATGATAAGCTTGGACTCGAATTTCCGTTTGAAATCCATGCAGCACCTTCAACAGAGTTAATGAAGGAATTACAAGAAAAGCTAAAATAAAAAGAGAGGTTTAAATACCTCTCTATTTATTTCGCAGTTTCTATCATTTCAATTAATTTCGTAACTGCCGGTGTCAGCGGAATGTTTTTATGAGTACAAATACCTATGCTTCTTTTGGGCATATCAAAATCTGTTTTAAGCTTAAAAACGTTTATGTCTTCTAAATTTGAAGAATATTCTTCGGTAACACAAGCAATGCCAAGATTCTTGCTTGCGAAATCAAAAAGAAGGTCGTGCGAACCAAGTTCAAATTCGGGTTTTAATTTAATACCAAACGAGTTAAAAAAGTCATCTGTGACACGCCTTGTATTCGATTTAGGTTCGAGCATAACAAGCGGAAGGGAAGCTATGTCTTTTATGGAAAGAACTTTGTCTTTTAAATAAGAGTATTTGCTGCCTGCAATGAAAACTTCGTGAAGGTTTTCGATTTCACGGATAGAAATATCTTGATATTGGTTATCTTCAATAGGAAGATTGACAAATGCAACGTCGGTTTTACCTGCGCTTAATCTTTTGAGCGTTTCGCTTGTAACTCGATTTACTATCTCGATTTTAATATTGGGGTAGGTGTTGTGAAATCTTTCAAGAAAAGAGATAAGAAAGTGTCTTGTAAGAGTATCACCTGCACCGATTCGCAGGCTGCCTTCGTCAAGGGTTTTCATACGTTCAAAAAGACTTTCGGCATTCTCAATTTCGTCTAACGAACGCTTTGCGTAGCTATAAAGAAGTTCGCCGTGCGACGTTAGCTTTGCTCCCTTTCTGCCTCTTACAAAAAGTGCAATACCAAGCTCGTCTTCAAGAGAACGGATCTGTTGGCTTACTGCGCTTTGTGTTATAAAAAGACACTTTGCGGCTTCGGAAAAGCTTCCGGCATCTGCGGCGACACAAAATATTTTGTATTGTTCGAGTTTAGTATTCATAAGTATTCCTTATATATACCATTATTAATAATTGTTTGACTTATGCATGAGACTATAATATAATAGTTAAGTAAATTTGTCAATATATTTTGGAGGACAAAATGGAAGAAAGACTTATTGGTACAATTTCCCGTGGTGTTAGGGCTCCCATTATCAGACAGGGTGACGATATTGCCGCTATCGTTGCAGAAAGCGTACTTGCTGCCGCAGAGAGCGAAAACCTTGAAATTCGTGACCGTGACGTTGTTGCAGTTACAGAAGCTGTTGTTGCTCGTGCGCAGGGTAACTATGCTACCGTTGACCAAATTGCTGCAGACGTTCAGAATAAATTCCCCGAAGGTACATTCGGTGTTATTTTCCCGATCCTTTCCCGTAACCGTTTTGCAATCTGCCTTAAGGGTATTGCACGAGGCGCAAAGAAAATCGTTCTTATGCTTTCCTATCCTTCCGACGAAGTCGGTAACCATTTGATAGATATTGATTCTCTTGATGCTGCAGGAATCAACCCTTGGACAGACGTTCTCACCGAACAGAAATACCGTGAACTTTTCGGCATCGTAAAACATCCTTTTACGGGTGTTGACTATATTGAATATTACAGAGAACTTATCGAATCGCAGGATTGCGAAGTTGAAATCGTTCTCGCTAACGATTGCCGTAAGGTTCTTGACTATACCGATTCCGTTCTTACTTGCGATATTCATACCCGTGAACGTAGTAAGCGTCTTCTCCGTGCTGCAGGTGCAAAAAACGTTTTCGGTCTTGACGAAATCTTGAATAAATCGGTTAACGGTTCGGGTTACAACGAAAACTACGGTCTTCTCGGCAGTAACAAGGCTACCGAAGATTCTGTTAAGTTGTTCCCCCGTGACAGCCAGGTTGTTGTTGATAAAATAGCTTCGATTCTTAACGAAAAAACCGGCAAGAACGTTGAAGTTATGGTTTACGGCGACGGCGCATTCAAGGATCCCGTTGGAAAAATTTGGGAACTTGCAGACCCGGTTGTTTCTCCCGGTTTCACCAAAGGTCTTATCGGTCAGCCTAACGAAATCAAATTGAAATATCTTGCAGATAACGATTTTAAAGATCTTTCGGGTGATGCTCTTAAAGAAGCTATCAGCGACTATATCCGCAAGAAGGATGATGACCTTGTCGGACAAATGGTTTCTCAGGGTACAACGCCCCGTAGATTGACCGACCTTATCGGTTCCTTGTGCGACCTCACTTCCGGTAGCGGTGATAAGGGTACTCCTATCGTTTGGATTCAGGGCTATTTTGATAACTATACCGCATAAAATTTTAGAGCTGTTCAAGATGGTTGAACAGCTCTGTTTTATTTTTGTCTGCTTTTAAAGAAGATAGTGAACAATAACGCAAAAATCAAAGCTGCACTTATTCCTGCCGCAGTAGATGCAAGACCTCCGTATAATGCGCCGAATAAACCGTCTGAATCAACGGCTTGTTGAACACCTTTTGCCAACGAGAAGCCAAACCCTGTCAAAGGTACTGTAGCGCCCGCAGATGCAAATTCGGCAATGGGTTTATAAATTCCTATAGCGGTTAAAATAACGCCGCTAACAACGTATCCTGTCAATATACGGGCATTTGTGAGCTTTGTTTTATCTAAAAGTATTTGCGCAGGAATACAAAGCGCACCGCCGATTAGAAAAGCATACAGATAATTCATTTATTCCTCCGTAGAAAGGTGAATTGCGTGAGCAATAGAAGGTATCGGCTTTTTTTGAAAAACGCTGTTTGGATTTAAAAGAGCTCCCGTTCCTATTGCAAGAATATTTTTTATCGTTCCTTCTTCAAGCATTTTGAAGAAATGCCCCGAGAGAACACTGCCTATACAACCACAGCCCGAACCGCCTGAATGTGTGTCTTGACTATATTTATCGTATATCAAGATTCCGCAGTCTGTATAATTCTCCCCGATATTCATACCTTCAAGCGCAAACATTTCTTTTGCGATAGAGTGTCCTTCGTATCCAAGATCTCCCGTTGCAATGATATCAAAATCGTTAGGTTTAATCGCATTATCTTCAAAAAATCTTTTTATGGTATCAACGGCAGCACACGCCATGGCTGCGCCCATATTGTTGGCATCTGTAACACCTTTGTCGATTATTCTGCCGATCACCGCACTTTTGACTTTGATTTTCGATGTTTTGTTTGATAATAAAAATGCACCTGTGCCCGTTACGGTATTTTGGCTGGTTGGTGTTCGTACACTACCGTATTCAAGAGGGAAGCGGTATTGTCTTTCTGCAGAGCAAAAATGTGACGAAGCAAAAGTTATTGCACTATTGACATAACCGCCGCTTATAAACGCAGAACCGCATATAAGCCCTTCGACTATCGTAGAACATGCGCCGTAAAGACCAAGGAAAGGGATTTTGGTATCAGATATTGCAAAGCTTGTTGCTGTACATTGATTAATGAGGTCTCCGCCAATTAACATATCAATGTTTTCAAAACTTATATTTGCTTTTCCCGTTAGCAGATTTAGATTCCTTCGGACCATTTCGCTTTCTGCTTCTTCAAAGCTTTTGCATCCAAAATATTCATCTTTTTCATATCCGTCAAAGCGATTGCCGAGAGGTCCTTCAAATTCTTTTTTGCCTACAGTTGCAGAAGCAAAATTTGCATACACGTTGTTAAAAATCAATCTGTTCTTCAAAGCGTTATCACCTTATAAAATAATAAATAATTCCGTAAATAATTGAAGCACTTGTTCCGTATACAATAACAGGACCTGCGATGGTGAACATCTTTGACGCCACACCCGTTACGTATCCCTCGCTTTTTGCTTCGATTGAAGGGGAAGTGACTGAGTTTGAAAAACCGGTGATGGGTACTAATGCACCTGCACCGCCGAATTTTGCAATTTTATCAAAAACACCTATACCCGTTAAAAGCGAAGCAATAAATATTAATGAAATCGAAGCATATAAAAGAGATTTTTCTTTTTCTGCACCTAACGTTATATATAATTGTGATAAACCTTCACCCAAAGTACATATAGTTCCTCCGACAAAGAAGGCTTTGAAACAATTAACTATACAAGGGGAACGTTCTGAACGTTTTTCTATATATTCATTGTATTGTTTGTTAGTCATAAAAACACCCTTTTCTTTTGTTATATTTTTTGCTATGTTTTCGAAAATATTCCTATAGTCTTGACTTTTTTTAATATATAGGTATAATTATAGAGATGAAAGGAGTGTTATTTTGAAAGTACCAAAAATCAAAGGTAAATACAAAATGCCTGACAGCATTCGTGCTCTTATATGCGAAAGTGCTGAAAAATACGGTGATAAGATTTTATACAAATATTATAATAACACTAATGAGATCGCAGAAATTTCTTATAAAAAGTTTTATGAGGATTTCAATTCGCTCGGAACGGCAATTTGTTCTTTAGGTCTGCAAAAGACTAAGATAGCGGTTCTCGGCGAAAACAGACCTGAATGGATCGCCGCCTATGCTTCTGTAATTAGCAGCGGTTCGATCATCGTTCCTCTTGATAAAGAGCTTTTGCCTTCTCAGATAGAAGCATTTCTCAATTATTCCGATGCGGAAGCGATCTTTTGCTCTTCCAAGTACGTTGAAAAAGTGTTGGAGATGAATGTTCCCAACATCAAATTTATAATCGACTTTGACGGAAACGGAAGCGACGATACTCGCTATCTTAGCTATCCTGAACTTATCGAAAAAGGAAACGAACTTCTTGAAGAAGGCTATAATAAGTTCCTTCAGGCGAGATACGATTCTTCAAAGATGTGTGCATTGATCTTCACATCGGGTACGACGGGAACAAGCAAAGGTGTTATGCTCTCCGAAGATAATATTCTTGCAAGCATTACCGCTTCGTCGAATATGATAAACCTTCCCGAAGATACCGTTTTGATGAGCGTTCTTCCTATGCATCACACCTATGAATTGACCTGCGGTCAGCTTACGGCAATTCGTTTGGGTGTTACTATATGCATCAACAATAGCCTTAAATATTTGATGAAGAACTTCAAGCTCTTCCGTCCGACGGCTATGGTTGTTGTTCCTCTGTACGTTTCGACTCTTAAAAAGAGAATTTCCGATGAGATAAGAAAACGCAATAAGGAAAACGTCATCAACGTGGGTGTTAAGGCTACAAAGGCTCTCAGAAAGGTCGGTCTTGATACAAGAAGTCTTGTTTTCTCTGAAATACTTGCTTCTCTCGGCGGTAGATTGAAGGAAATCGTTTGCGGCGGCGCCGCAGCCGATCCCGAGGCTATTCAATGGTTTGAAAATATCGGCATTAACGTTTCTCAAGGCTACGGTATTACCGAATGTTCTCCCCTTGTTGCAGTTAACCCGCTTGTTACCGTTCATTACGATTCAGTTGGTATCGCAATCCCCGGCAGTAAGATTAAGATTATTGCAGACGAAGAGGACGGCGGAGAAGTTGATATGCCCAACGGCGAGATCGGCGAGATCTGCGTTAAGGGTCCTCACGTTATGATCGGCTATTATAAGGACGAAGAAGCAACAAAAGCTGTTTTCACCGAGGAAGGATATTTCCGTACAGGTGACTATGGTTATATGGACGATGACGGATTCCTTTATATTACCGGCAGAAAGAAGAATATAATTATTCTTGATAACGGTAAAAACGTTTATCCCGAAGAAATTGAAGAATATCTTGCAAAGATCGAATATATTAAAGAATGTGTCGTTATCGGCAGAGCAAACGAGAATGGCGAAGTTGTTATTACTGCGTTGATCTATCCCGATTATGATTTATTCAAGGGTTGCGAGGATTCCGAAATAATCAACAAAATGCGTTCCGAGGTTGCGAAGGTAAATAAGATACTTCCTACGTTCAAGCAGGTTCGCAATATCGAGCTTAAAAAGACAGAGTTCGAAAAAACAACAACTAAAAAAATAATGAGATATAAACTCTCATAAAAGAAGAGGTACTTTATGCTTTCCAAACTTAAAGAAATTCTTGTTGAAGAAATGGACATTTCCGCAGAACTTATTGTTCCCGAAGCAGAGCTTATGAATGACCTTGGTTTTAACTCTCTCGAGCTTGCAGACCTTGTTGTTCTCTGCGAAGAAAAATTCAACATAAGCTTCGATGATAGCGTACTCCCGACACTTCTCACTGTCGGCGACGTTGTTGCTTATCTCGAACAGAACGCATAAGTAAATAACAATATGAAAAGCACCTTGAAATATCAAGGTGCTTTTTGTGTTAATTAATTGAACACATAAAAAAGACAAATCATAAGATGCTATTCGCTATATCGAAATGTACAATTAACCTCTCTGAGCTCGCTCATTTGTGTGATTTTAGTAGAACTACGATATATAAATACATTTTTCTTTTGGAACAATAAAATCGGGAACATTTTGTTCCCGATTTTATTGTAAAATTAAACATTAAATGCCAAGATTAAAGAGACTAAGACTATTGCAAAAAAAGCAGCACCAAAAGGACGTATTTCTTTATTTTCATTTGGAATTAAACAAACGATAATGCCAACTATACATCCTATTAATACGAACAAATACCAAAAATCCATAAAATTTCACCTCCATTTTATTTAAATTGAATTTTATTTTAATGCAACCATAAATCCTAAGGCATTCGTTAGTTCTGCATTTACCTTTGAATAGTACGCTGTAACAGCACTATTATGAGCAATAACAGCAGTATTCTTTGAAATGTTATGCAAATAAACATTCATATCAGTGGTGTTCTTATTAATTGTATCTAACGAAGAAACGGCTTTTTCCATTGTGCTGTTTAGAGTGCTTAATGAATTATCAATATCTCTCAATTTATTATATATCATAAATTGATTTTCTTTGATTTCGTCAAGCTTCGTGATAATGGTGTTTAATCTTATTTCGTTTTCATAGATGTTATATGCGCCATTTATTCCCTCGAGGGTTTCGCATCTGCCGGACATTAGATATTCATAGAATGTTGAAAGTGCTACAATGTTTCTATACTTATCAAACACAATGTTATAACTATATAATTCGTTTCTACACTTGAACAGTTCTTTCAATGTATCTTCAACTGTTTTAATCTCCGAATCTAATAAGTGTTTTTCACCAAGTGCTTTTGTAGGAATGCTATTTATATTACTAAGTTTTGAACCTAATTTATTTTGCGACTCAATTAATTCAGATGCGTATCTTCCGATTTTATCACTCAGCTGTTTTACTTGTTCGGATCTTTGTCCTTCTGCGGCTATCCTGAGTTTTTCATTGTCTGCATCACACTGTTTGATGTCTGAATTGTATTTATCTATAGCTATTTCGTAGTCACGTAGTGTTTGTGCGTTTTCTGCCTCTACCTTTTTCTTGTTAAAGAAATATGGTGTTCTTAGATTTGGATATTCGGGTTTTGAAGGATATTCTTTTTTCTTGAAGTTAATTGGTTGATTTTCAAAATCAGATAACTCTTTTTTTGAATTTTTCAGGCGAGAACTTTTTGATTCTATATCTTGCCTTAAATCGTACAAAGCATAATTGTGCTCGAATACAACATCTTTATTGTTATATATTTGTTGGAAATACAACTGTTCTAAACGTTTTGATAAGCACATTATATTTGATTCTAAATTTATTATATTTAAGACATATTCTTTTAAAGTATTTGTTTCGATTTGATTATTTAAACAGTTATGCGTATGCGGTTTTATATCTACATTTTGAATAAAAGAGAAAACATTTTCGTTTGCCTTTGATTTACTAAAATCAGCAATTTCCTTATGCATTGCATTAATTTTAAAATCATATAATTTGTTAGTATAATATGCTTCATCGTTAGACAATTCAGCGTTACATATCAGACACCGTTTAGTATTACAGACTTTGTCTATTTCCTTTAAAACATCTTTATTGTTTTTTTCATGTTCTTTTATCAATGCTTCGATTTTATTATAAAACGCTTGGCTATAACAACCCGTTGTGTAATAGTTCCAATAACCATTTACGTATTCACATTGCTGAACATCATCATCAAAAATATCTGCTCTATAACCACCTCTAGCAACTTTTTCTAGTTTGTTATAGATATCAAGATATTTCCATTCTCCATAAAGTTCCGCGCCGCAATTAGGACAAATAAAGAATACAGATTTATCACGTTCATGGATATTGACGCTTCTCCGTTTTCTTGCTTCGTCGGAGATTTTCTTTATCGTGTGTTCAGGACAATTTACTTTAGGTACTTTTTTAAAGAATTCTTCGCGTAGCGTTTTATGATCGATATTTCCTAATTTATTTAACTGAAATCTCATGATGCAGCTCCTTTATCATATTCAAAAAAACATCAATTTTTTCTTCGTTGAATACATATACTTTTTCTTTACCCCATCCCGAGAACTCTCTGTTCTTTTCAATATAGCTTATCCCGTTTTTGCTAGTAAAGATGTCGTTTATGTTAGCTGAAAAATAATTCAAATTTCTAGCTTTTTTGTCATGTAATACCCAGACAAAATATAATTGTAGTTCTTTAGAATACCCGATAATAAATAATTGTTCTTCTTTTCTTGCTAAATGGCTCGATCTGCATTTGATTCTGTTGTTTTTCAAATTAGCACTATAAACAAAATTGAAAACTCTTTCAAAGTCTATATTTGTATTATTACAATGCAATATAAAGTTTTTTGCGTAATCCATAAGTAACTCCTTAAAAAGTATTTAAAATGATAAATTGTGTCATAAATCATTTTATAAACCTATAATAACATTTATAAAACTGCGTGTCAAGCAAAAACACATAATTAAGAAGTGCATCATACCTTTTAAATACGATATACTGTAGAAAAAAGGAGTTAAAGTAATGACAGCAGAATTTGTAAGAGATAGAATAACTCAGTTAAGAATCCAAAAGGGTGTATCTGAATATAAAATGAGCTATGATTTAGGTCATAGCAGGGGATATATCAACAATATTTCTTCCGGCAAAGCTTTGCCCTCTCTTGCTGAATTTTTTGCTATTTGTGAATATTTTGGTATAACTCCTATTGAATTTTTTGATATTGATAACCATAATCCCAAAATGACAAAGGATACTTTAGAAGGTTTAAATAAATTGAAGGGTTCCGATTTGGAGCTTGTTCAGTTGTTAGTTGATCGTTTATATAGAGAATAAGTTCTATGAACACATAAAAAAGACACATCATTAAGGATTTCTCCAAAATGATGTGTCTGATTTTTTATTATGGGGTCCCCGCAAAACCGTGTGTTTTGTGGGGGGTATAAAAAGTTTTTGCTAAGCTTTTTTCAAAAAGCGTATAAAACTCTCGTTAAAACTGCTTATTTGCTTGCTTCTTCGATAGCAACTGCACATGCAACAGTCATACCAACCATGGGGTTGTTACCTGCGCCGATCAAGCCCATCATTTCTACGTGAGCAGGAACGGAAGAGGAACCAGCGAACTGTGCGTCGGAGTGCATTCTACCCATGGTGTCGGTCATACCGTAAGAGGAAGGACCTGCAGCCATATTATCGGGGTGGAGAGTACGGCCGGTACCGCCGCCGGAAGCAACGGAGAAGTATTCTCTGCCGTTTTCAACACACCACTTCTTGTAGGTGCCTGCAACGGGATGCTGGAAGCGGGTGGGGTTGGTGGAGTTACCGGTGATGGAAACGCCAACCTTTTCAAGCTTCATGATAGCAACGCCTTCGGGAACGTTATCAGAGCCGTAGCACTTAACGTCTGCACGGGGACCCTTGGAGAAGGGAATTTCCTTAACAACCTTAACTTCTTCGGTGTAAGGATCAAATTCGGTTTCAACGTAGGTGAAGCCGTTGATACGGGAGATGATATATGCAGCGTCTTTACCAAGACCGTTAAGGATAACACGGAGAGCGTTCTTACGAACCTTGTTTGCGTTGAGAGCAATCTTGATTGCGCCTTCAGCGGCAGCGAAGGATTCGTGTCCTGCGAGGAAGCAGAAGCAGTCGGTTTCTTCGGAAAGAAGCATCTTACCGAGGTTACCGTGGCCAAGACCAACCTTACGGTTTTCTGCAACAGAGCCAGGGATACAGAAGGACTGGAGACCGATACCGATAGCAGCAGCAGCGTCAGCAGCCTTGGTGCAACCCTTCTTAATAGCTATAGCAGAACCAACGGTGTATGCCCAAACAGCGTTTTCAAAGCAGATGGGCTGGGTGCTGCGGATAATCTTATCAACGTCAATACCTTTAGCGAGAGTGATTTCTTTGCACTCCTCGATGGAGGAAATGCCGTATTCTTTAAGAACAGCGTTGATTTTCTCAACACGTCTTTCGTAACCTTCAAACAATGACATGGTATTTACCTCCTTAATTATTCATGACGGGGGTCAATATATTTGACCGCATCTTCAAATCTGCCGTAAGTGCCGATAGACTGGTTGTATGCTTCGTTGGGTTCCATACCTTTTTTGATGAAATCGGTCATCTTGCCGAGAGATACGAATTCGTAACCGATAACTTCATCGTTTTCGTCAAGAGCCATACGAGTGCAATAGCCTTCGGTCATTTCGAGGTAGCGAACACCCTTTGCTTTGGAACCGTACATGGTACCAACCATGGAACGGGAGCCTTTACCAAGGTCTTCCATACCTGCGCCGATAACGAGACCGCCTTCAGAGAAAGCAGACTGAGAACGACCGTAAACGATCTGGAGGAAGAGTTCACGCATTGCTGTGTTGATAGCATCGCAAACAAGGTCGGTGTTGAGAGCTTCGAGAATGGTCTTGCCGGGGAGAATTTCAGCAGCCATAGCTGCGGAATGAGTCATACCGGAGCAACCGATGGTTTCTACGAGAGCTTCTTCGATAATGCCGTCTTTGACATTAAGAGAGAGCTTGCATGCGCCCTGCTGAGGAGCACACCAGCCCACACCGTGAGTGTAAGCGGAAATGTCTTTGATTTCCTTTGCCTGAACCCATTTGCCTTCTTCGGGAATAGGAGCAGGACCGTGCTTCGGGCCTTTAGCCACAACGCACATGTTTTCAACTTCTTTTGAATACTGCAACATTGAAAAAATCCTTTCGCTTTGTCTTTGTATTTTTATTTATTTTATAATTTCAGCATAAACTTCGCCGCTGCAACCTGCTGCGTTGGCTTCATCGGTGTCGATATGTATTGCAGGAGCAAAATTAGGATTAACTCTGACAACAACATCACCGAAAACGAGGGAACGGTCTGCTGTGCAAATCTTTGCAGAAACGATCTGCTTATCGGAAACACCAAGCTCTTCTGCAGTAGCAGGATCGAGATGCATATGTCTTTTTGCTGCAATTGCACCTTCGGTGATCTCAACTTCACCTGCAGGACCGACAAGCTTCAAAGCGCCGCTTCCTGCGATGTCACCCGATTCACGTACGGGAACGGATATGCCGAGTGCACGAGCGTCGGTAAGGGAGATTTCAACCTGTGTAGCAGGTCTTGTAGGACCAAGAATTAGAACGTTGTTGATTGCGCCCTTGGGACCAACCAAGTTGATTCTTTCGTTGCTCGCAAACTGACCGGGCTGAGAAAGCATTTTTTTGACAGTAAGAGTTTGGCCTTTGCCAAGCAAGGTTTCCATATCTGCTTCCGTAAGGTGAACGTGACGGGCAGACGTTTCGACGAGTATTTTCTTTTCCATTGGTTATATACTGCCTTTCTTTTATTTTATCAATTTATTATATATCAAAACTTTCCTTTTGTAAATGGTATTTTGCAAAAAATTGTGTTGAAATAGCAAATGTTGTGTGTTATAATACAACTTATTGAATGGATAATAGGAGAATTTTGCCATGGAATATATTTTTTCAAATAAAGTTAGGGATATGAAGCCCTCTGCAATAAGAGAAATTTTCAAATCGCTTTCCGATCCCAACGTTATTTCTTTTGCTGCAGGTAACCCCTCTCCGCTGTCTTTTCCTGTTGAAAAGATGCATACTGTTGCTGAAGAGATTTTTCAAAATGAAGCCTCGTTTGCTTTTCAGTACGGCATAACCGAAGGTTATCCCCGTTTGAGAGAACAGATTGCTTTACGACTCAAAGAAAGATTCAATACAGGCTCCGATAATGACGATGTAATTATTACAACCGGCGGACAGCAGGGTATTGACCTTTGTGCTAAGGTTCTTTGCAATGAAGGGGACGTTGTTATTTGTGAAAACCCAAGCTTTATCGGTGCGCTTAATGCATTCCGTTCTTATAACACAAAGCTTGTCGGCATTGATCTTGAAAACGACGGTATGAATATTGAAGCGCTTGAGAATGCTCTTAAGGCAAACCCGAACGCAAAGATGATATACGTTATTCCCACGTTCCAAAACCCTGCAGGTATTACAACCTCTTTGGAAAAGAGAAAAGCAATTCTTGAATTAGCAAAGAAATACGACGTTATAATACTTGAAGATAACCCGTACGGCGAACTTCGCTTCTCAGGCGAAGACGTTCCTACGATAAAGAGTCTTGATACCGAAGGCAGAGTTGTTTATTGCTCGTCTTTCTCAAAGATTCTTTCCGCAGGTATGCGTATCGGTTTTGTGTGCGGTCCGAAAGAATTGGTACAGAAGATCGTTGTCGTAAAACAGGTCAACGACGTTCACACAAACCTTTTCTTCCAGATGGTTGCATCTAAATTTATCGATAAATACGGGCTTGACGATCATATTGATTTCATCAAAGACCTTTACCGTCAAAAATGCAATTTGATGCTTTCAGAGCTTGATAAGCATATTGCAGGTAAAGCAGAATATACACGTCCCGAAGGCGGTTTGTTCATTTGGCTTACCGTTAAGGGCGGTGACGGCGACGATATTGCTAAAAAGGCAATAGCTAATAAGCTTGCGGTTGTTACAGGTTCAAGCTTTAATCCGATTCAGGGCGGCTATTCTCCTTCGGTCAGACTTAATTATTCAACTCCGTCCGATGAACAGATCGTTGAAGGCGTAAAACGTCTTGCGAGCGTATTATAAGAGGTGTTTTATGGAAAACCAAAATATTAAAAAGACGATTCTTTCGGGTGTACAGCCTTCGGGTACTTTAACTATCGGCAACTATCTCGGTGCACTTCGTAACTGGGCAACGTTGCAATATGACTATAACTGCTATTTTTGTGTTGCTGACCTGCATGCTATAACTGTTCGTCAGGTTCCTGCAGATCTTCGCCAGAATTGCTTAAAAACGCTTGCACTCTATCTTGCGTCAGGTATTGATCCCGAAGCTAATGCATTATTTCTTCAAAGCCACGTGCCTGCGCATGCAGAGCTTTCTTGGGTTCTTTCGTGCTATACAATGTTCGGCGAGCTTTCACGTATGACACAGTTTAAAGATAAATCCGCAAAGCATTCCGATAATATCAATGCGGGTCTTTTCACATATCCCGTTCTTATGGCTGCGGATATTCTTCTTTATCAGCCCGATCTTGTGCCCGTTGGAAATGACCAAAAACAACATATCGAGCTTGCACGTGATATCGCAAACCGTTTTAACAACACATATTCGGAAACATTCAAGGTTCCCGAACCTTATATGCCTACCGCAGGCGCAAGAATAATGTCACTTTCCGATCCTACTTCGAAAATGAGCAAATCGGATTTCGGCGACGGAAGTATTTTCCTTCTTGATGATAAAGATACCGTTATACGCAAAATCAAACGTGCGGTAACCGATTCCGGCTCCGAAGTTAGGTTTGCAGAAGGAAAAGACGGCATTAATAACCTTATGTCTATTTATTCTGCATTTACCGAAAAGAGCTTTGATGAAATCGAAAAGGAATTTGAAGGCAAGGGATACGGTGTATTCAAGCTTGCTGTTGCTGAGGTTGTCGCCGATGCACTTTCAAGCTTCCAAGAAAAATACAAGGTATTTATTTCCGATAAGGAACAGCTTAATAAGATTCTTATAGAGGGCGCTCAGAAGGCATCTTATACCGCTGAAAAAACACTTAGAAAAGTTTATCGCAAGGTTGGTTTCTATTCCGTAAAATAAATCAATCTATGTCCGAAAATAACGAAAAGGAAAATGATACATGGCTAAAAAAACAGTCGATTACGATAACCAGACAATTTCATCGCTAAAAGGCGCAGACAGAGTTCGTTTGCGTCCTGCTGTTATTTTCGGTTCTGACGGTATTGAAGGATGTCAACATTCCTTCTTTGAAATTCTTTCAAACTCTATCGACGAGTACCGTGAAGGCTACGGCAACCGTATTAACGTTACCGTTTATAACGATAGAACTATGGAAGTTGAAGATTTCGGTCGTGGTGTTCCGCTTGATTGGAACGAAAAGGAACAAAAGTATAACTGGGAGCTTGTATATTGCGAGCTTTATGCCGGCGGTAAATATAATAACGCCGAAGGCGGCGCATACGAATATTCTCTCGGTCTTAACGGACTCGGTGCTTGTGCTACTCAGTATGCATCGGAGTTTATGGACATTACTTCCTATCAACGCGGAACAAAATACAATATCAGCTTTAAAACAGGTGAGCCTGTAACCGAGCTTATAAAAGGGGAGTGTCCTAAGAATAAGACGGGTACTGTTGTCCGTTGGAAGAGTGACAAGGCGGTATTTACCGAAACTGCTATTCCTCGTGAATATTTCAGCACAGTATTGAAAAAGCAGGCTGTTGTCAATGCGGGTCTGACCTTGACCTTGAAATGGCAAAAAGCAGATAATTCCTTTGAAACAGAGGAATATTGCTATAATAACGGCATTACCGACTATATCAGAGAGATTGTCGGTGAGAATACTCTTTCTCCAATTGCCGATTATTCCGCTGAACGTGTCGGACGTGACAGCCCGGACAGAAGTGAATATAAAGTAAAAATGCAATTTGCCTGCTGTTTTACAAATGAAGTTAATTTGATTGAGTATTATCACAATTCTTCATATCTTGAACACGGCGGTTCTCCCGATAAAGCTGCAAGAAGTGCTTTTGTATGGGCAATCGACCAATATGCAAAAAATAACGGCAAATATAATAAGAACGAAAGCAAGATTTTGTTTTCTGACGTTGAAGATTCGTTGGTTCTTGTAGTCAACTCTTTTTCAACTCAAACGTCGTACGCAAACCAAACTAAAAAAGCTATAAATAACGTTTTTATCGCAGAAGCGATGACGGAATTTTTCAAGCATTCTCTTGAAGTTTTCTTTGCGGAAAATCCTCAGGCTGCAGATAAAATCGTAACGCAGATACTTGTAAACAAGCGTGCAAGAGAATCCGCAGAGCATATGCGTGTTTCTTCGAAAAAGAAGCTAACTGCTACGCTCGATATAACAAATACTGTTGAGAAATTTGTCGGCTGTCGCCTTAGAGATCCCGACAGATGCGAGCTTTACATCGTTGAAGGTGATTCGGCTCTTACAAGCTGTAAATTGGCAAGAGACTCTGAATTTCAGGCGATAATACCCGTACGTGGAAAAACACTTAACTGTCTTAAGGCATCGTTTGACAGGATCATGAAAAGTGATATAATCCTTGATTTGATTAAGGTTATCGGTTGCGGTGTTGAAGCAAAACAGCTTCGTGTTAAGGGTGTTTCGGCATTTGACCTTTCGGCTTTGCGTTGGGACAAGATTATAATTTGTACCGATGCCGACGAAGACGGTTATCAGATTAGAACGTTGATCCTAACAATGTTTTACAGACTTCTTCCGACTTTGATCAAAGAAGGCCGTATTTATATTGCAGAAACTCCTCTTTATGAAATTACGTGCGGTAACGATACTCATTTTGCATACAGCGAAGCTGAAAAGGCAGAAATACTTGAAAAAATCGGCGACAAAAAGTTTACAATCCAACGTTCCAAGGGTTTGGGTGAAAACGATGCCGATATGATGAGCCTGACAACAATGAACCCCGCTACAAGAAGGCTTATCAGGATTTCTCCCGAAGATGAAGAAAAGACGTACCAGATGTTTGACGTTCTTTTGGGTGATAATATTCTCGGAAGAAAAGACTTTATCGCTAAAAACGGCGCAAAATATCTTAATTTGGCAGATTATTAATGAGGTAAGGAATGGCAAGAAAAAAGTCAAAAGTAATTGAACCGCAA
Organism: Eubacteriales bacterium; assembly: GCA_045536935.1. Taxonomy (GTDB): domain Bacteria; phylum Bacillota; class Clostridia; order Oscillospirales; family CAG-382; genus Coliplasma. The sequence continues at coordinate 80,547 of JAZSOO010000027.1, forward strand.
ATTATATCCGAGCCTATTGACGTTAATATAACAAACGTGCTTGAAACCAACTATATGCCCTATGCGATGAGCGTTATAGTTTCGAGAGCAATTCCCGAAATTGACGGCTTTAAGCCTGCACACAGAAAGCTCCTTTATACGATGTATAAAATGGGACTTTTGAACGGTCAAAAGCAAAAGAGTGCCAAGGTTGTCGGTCAAACGATGGTTTTGAACCCTCACGGCGATGCCGCTATCTATGAAACTCTAGTTCGTCTTACAACGGGCAAGGAATGCTTGTTGCACCCTTTTATAGAGTCAAAGGGAAGCTTTGGTAAGCAGTATTCCGATATGGCGTATGCTGCTTCACGTTATACCGAATGTAAATTGGCAAAATTCAGCGAGGAAATCTTTGACGGTATCGACAGAGATGCTGTTGATTTTGTTGATAACTATGACAGTACTACCACGGAGCCGGTTGTTTTACCGACGAGCTTTCCGAATATACTCGTTTCGCCGAATTCGGGTATTGCTGTCGGTATGGCAAGCGACATTTGTTCCTTTAACCTTCGTGAAGTTTGCGAGGTTACAGCTGCATACCTTCGTAACGAAAACATAACTACCGATGAGATCTTAGATATATTAAAAGCACCCGATTTTTCAACCGGCGGTTTGCTTATTTACGATAAGAAAAAGCTTTCCGAAATATACGAAACGGGAAGAGGTTCTGTTAAGGTCAGAGCAAAATACGTTTACGATAAAAGCGAAAACCGTATTGAAGTTTTACAGATACCTTATACAACAACTCTTGAAAAGATACGTGAGAGCATGATCCAGCTTGCCAAAGAAGGCAAGATCAAAGACGTTTCCGACGTTCGTGATGAAATCGATATAAACGGCTTTAAAATGGCTATAGATCTCAAGCGTGGCGCAGATCCTGAAAAGCTAATGCGTAAGCTTTTCAAGATGACAAAGCTTGAGGATGACTTCAAGTGTAATTTCAATATCCTCGTCGGCGGTGTTCCTCAGACTATGGGTATTAAGCAGATACTTGAGGAATGGTGTGCTTTCAGAATTGAATGTTTGCGCAGAACGTATATTTTCGACCTTGGAAAGAAGAACGAGAAACTGCATCTTCTTTACGGTTTGAGGTCAATTCTTCTTGATATTGATAAAGCAATCGCAATAATCAGAGGTACGGAAAACGAAAAAGACGTTGTTCCTAATTTGATGAACGGTTTTTCGATTGATGAGATTCAAGCGGAATATGTCGCTGATATAAAGCTTCGTAATCTTAACAAGCAATATATTCTTAAACGTATTGACGAAATCGGTCAGCTTGAAAAGGATATTGAAGAGCTCAAACTTTTGATTTCGAGTGAAAGAAGAATAAAAACCCGTATTATAAAGCAATTAAACGAAATAGCTAATAAATACGGTGTTCCAAGAAAAACCTATATAATCGACAGCTCGGAAATTAACGATGAGGATACCGAAGAACCGATTCCCGATTATCCCTGCGAAGCTTTTCTTAGTGTTGAAGGCTATTTCAAGAAGTGTACACTTGCCTCGTTAAGAGGTAATGACGTACAGAAATTTAAAGAAAACGACTCTTTAAAAACGAAATTTGTCACAAAGAATAATGAAGAAGTTCTTTTCTTTACGTCCGATGCGCAGGTTTATAAATCCCGTCTTGATGACTTTGAAGATACAAAAGCAAGTGCGCTTGGCGAATATGTTCCCGGAAAGCTAAAATTCAACGATAACGAAAAGGTCGTTTCTGCGATCTGTTTAGGAGAATATAGCGGAAGAGTTGTACTTTTCTTTGAAAACGGTAAGGCTGTTTCTCTGCCTATTGACGTTTATGCAACAAAAACCAACCGTAAGAAATTAACAAACGCTTTCTTTGCGGGAAGTCCCCTTGTTGGTGCATTTATGGTTTCCGAAAAAGCGGAATATCTCGTTCGTTCCGATGACGGAAGAGCTTTGTTGATCAAAAATAATCAGGTTATCGAAAAAACGACACGTACTTCTTCGGGAAGCACGCTCTTTACCTTGAAAAAGGGTAAGAAGATTGTTTCTGTGGACGTATATGACCGTGAAAAACAACCTTTATTGAAAGAATCTCGTTATCGCAAGAGCAAATTGCCTGCTTCCGGTGTTATTTTTGAGGATATTGATCCCGAAATAACCCAGCAAACTCTTCTTGATTGACAAGGTTTATAAATAATGGTATAATTAATCAGTTTGGAGGCGATAAACAATGAAGACGATCAAACGATTTTTTCGAAGATATTTATTTGAATTGACGGGCATTGCAATTTTCTTGGCCGTTTCTTTCCTTTTGATGTCTTTCAATCGCACGGCGGGTATAATCTCTCTATCTGGTTTATTGTTATATACGGTATTTGTTTTCGTGCTATTTAACAGAACAAACAGCCGTATAATTCGTGACCGTGACGGTAGCGGTTTTTATAAGATGATCTCCGGTCTAATGGAAAAAATCGATTCTCCCGTTATGGTTGTTAATGAACTTAATAAAATCGTTTGGTGTAACGATGAATTTTGTTCTTTGGAAGAGGTTGGTGAAAAACACATTTCTGTCGGTGCAGCAAAGCTTTTCGGCGGAAGTGTTTCCTATTCCAATCTTTCTGCCGCTTATGAAGAATATGCAGATTTTGTCCCTGTAACAACAGGCGAATCGTTCTATGAATTGCGTGTATTTCCGCTTGAATACGGTAAGCAGAAGCTTTTTGCTACCGTTTGGTACAGTAAAGACAAGGAAGTTAGCTTAAAACAACAGCTTGACGATACAGCACTTCGTGTTGCGTATATAGTTATTGATAATACGAATGAAGTTACGCAAGAGGTTCAGGAAAACCGTCGTTTCGGTTCTGCTACGGTCAACAAGCTTCTTTCGGAATGGGCTGCTGAATTTGATGCGATCCTTACCGAATACGATCGTGACAAATATGTTATGCAGTTTGAAAACCGCCATTTGAAGGTTATGACCGATGCTAAATTTGATATTCTTGATAGGGTAGTTGAGGCTTCTTTGGATGAATCGCCGATCCCGATAACTATTTCTATCGGTGTTTCAAGCGGTGATGGCACACTTATCGAAAAACGTGAATCCGCACAGAATGCTTTGCGTTCTGCTTTACAACGTGGTGGCTCGCTTGCGGTCGTGCGTACACCCGACGGTGACATAAGCTACGGTGGACGTACAAAGGCTGTTCAACGTCAAACGAAGATCCGTTCAAGACTTTGTCGTGATTTGCTTGCAGATCAGCTTCCGAAATGTTCAAACGTTATCATAATGGGGCATTTGCGCCCCGACTTTGACTCTATTGCATCTAATATCGGTATTGCAAAATTGGTGCAGACTTATGATAAGGATTATTGTATCGTCGCAGATAAAAACGATAGGAATATTTCCAAGGTTATTGAATCGATAATTGATTTTCCCGAATATGAAAGTGTTTTTGTAGATGCAGAATATGCTCAGGAAATGCTTACTCCCGACACACTTGTTATCATTACCGATGCATCAAACCCCGAAATATTCTCTGCACGTGACGTGTATGAAAATGCAAGCAAGGTTATCGTTATCGACCACCATGCAATAAAAGAAACTTTGGGCGAACAGGTTCTACAGCCTTCCAATATTGACCCGACAGCTTCCAGTGCATCTGAACTTGTTTGTGAAATTCTCGAACTTTCGCTTAACCCGAGTGCATTGCGCCCCGAAGAGGCACAGATTCTTCTTGCTGGTATTTTGTTGGATACGCAATTCTTCTCACGTGATACCGGTACGAGAACTTATTCTGCGTGTATTTTCCTTAAAAATGCAGGCGCAGAAGCTGTTAAGGCGAAAAATCTTTTCAAATCTGATATGAAACAGTTCCGTTCGGTTAGTTCGATTGAACATAGAATGACTGTGTATAAAGATAAATACGCTATTTCGTATTTCGATGAAGGCGTAAGCTCTGAAAATAAGGTTATTGCATCAAAAGCAGCAGACCGTCTTGTTGATATTGACGGCATATCCGCATCCTTTGTCTTGTATTCTCTTGACAACGGAATTAATCTTTCTGCAAGAAGCGATGGAACCGTTAACGTTATCAATATCGCCAAGCTGCTTGGCGGCGGCGGACATTTTCAGTCTGCAGGTGCATTGATAAGACGTTTTGACGGCAGAGATTTCGGCGGTGCTGTGTTTGATATGGACGAAGCTGAAGCAATATTAAAAGAAGCCATTGATGAATACATTGGCGACATTGTGAAAGAAGGTAAAACAGTATGAAAGTAATTCTACTTGCAGACGTTAAAGGTCAGGGTAAAAAAGGTGAACTTATAAATACTTCCGATGGATATGCGAGAAATTTTCTTCTTCCTCGCAAACTTGCTAAAATAGCGGATTCGGGTTCCATTAAAGAAATCGAAACGAAGAAGGAAAGCGCAGCATTTCATCTTGCGGAAGAAAAGAAAAAAGCAAACGAAACAAAGGATTTTCTTTCCGATAAACAGCTTGTTTTCCAAACTACCGGCGGCGCAGACGGAAGATTGTACAGCGCTGTTACCAACAAGGATATAAGCGAAAAAATCGAAACCGAATTTGGTATAAAGATAGATAAGAGAAACATTACAATTTCCGAAACAATCAAAACTGTCGGTGAATACGTTGTTAAAATTAAACTTTTCCAAGGTATCACCGCTGATCTCAAACTTATTGTTAAAGCATAATTAATCCCAAATATAAAGAACAGGGGAATCGAAATGGCAGAACTGGATATTAAAAAAATGCCGTTTTCGCTTGAAGCGGAACAGGCAATACTCGGAACAGTAATCGTAGATTCCGAAAAGTTTGCCGAAATTGCCACATTAAAGGCGGAAGATTTTTATCTTCAACAGCACAAAGAAATATTTTCCGCAATGCGTGATATGTTTTCAAAGAACAGAGTTATCGACCCGGTAACTCTTATTGACACGCTCACACATTTGGGTACATACACCGAAGGTGATGCTGCAAAATATATCAAGCTGCTTGTCGATCTTGCCTCTGATGCTACTAATATCGAAGAATATACGCAAATCATACGTGATAAAGCTATGTTGCGTTCGCTTATTGATGCTTCTCGTGATATTTCCGACCTCGCTTATAGCGAAAAAGGTGAAGTCAGCGATGCAATCAATTATGCCGAACACCGAATATACTCGATTTCTCAGGCCAAATATAAGGATGGCTTTGATAAAATTTCTGACGTTATTGCAGGATATTCTCAAACGTTGACCATGCTTAAAAACGATCCCGATATGCTTTCGGGTACTAAGACACGTTTTGATAAGCTTGACAGACTCCTTGTAGGTATGGGAAAAGGTGACCTTATCGTTGTCGGCGGTCGTCCCGGTATGGGTAAAACAAGCTTTTGTATGAACGTTGCCACTAACGTTGCAAAATCTACTGACAAAAACATTGCCGTTTTCTCTCTTGAAATGTCGTCTGAACAGCTTGTTTCGAGAATGATAAGCAGCGAAGCTCTTATCGACAGCTCGAGCATGAGAACGGGTAAGCTTTCGGATAAGGATTGGGAAAAGTTTGCCGAAGCGGGAAGTATTCTTGCAAAAACCAACATTTATATCGACCCTAATCCTAATATAACCCCTACTGAAATGAAGTCAAAATTACGCAGACTCGGTAATCTTGGGCTTGTTGTTATCGACTATCTTCAGCTTATGCATCCCGACGTTACAACCAATAATCCCGTTCAGGATATAGCAAGCATAACACGTTCTATCAAGCTTATGGCAAAAGAATTTGAAATTCCGATAATTCTTTGCTCTCAGCTTTCACGTGCAACCGATAAGCGTGGCCAGAAGGAACGCCAACCTATGCTTTCCGACCTTCGTGATTCCGGTGCAATCGAGCAGGACGCAGATATAGTTTTGTTTATCTACCGGAGTGACTATTACGAAAGCAAAGACGGAGAAGCACCGCAACCGCAGGACACAAATTCAGACTTTATCGTTGCTGAATGCAACGTTGCAAAGAACCGTCACGGCGGTACAGGTACCGTTCAATTAAACTGGATAGGTAAATTCTTCAAATTTACAGGAATTGATAATTCTGAAAATGAACCGATTTAGTGCTGAATTTTTAAATAAAATCAAAGATTACTTCAAACTCTTGCCTTTTGAAATAAAAGGCAAGAATTTGTGTGTATGCCTTTCGGGTGGGGCAGACTCGGTTTCGTTGCTTCGAGCTATGCATTTTTTAAGCGATGAATTGCAATTTGAATTGACTGCATGCCATTTTAATCATATGATTCGTGGACAAGAAGCCGACGAGGACGAGAATTTTTGTAAGAATCTTTGTAATACGTTAGGTATAAAGATATATTGCGGCAGAGACGATGTGCCGCTCTATGCAAAAACCGAGAAAAAGTCTATTGAAGAAGCTGCCAGAGAGTGCAGGTATTCTTTTTTTCAACGTATTTCCGAAAAAAAGAATATAGATTATTGTCTTACGGCACATAATATGAACGACGATGCCGAAACATTGTTGTTTAATCTTATCAGAGGCTCGGGTTCTAACGGAGCATCTTCGATTTCTTTATACAAAGGGACTGTCTTGCGGCCGCTTTTAAAGGTAAGCCGTGAAGAAATTGAAGCATTTCTGGCTGATTTATCCCAAGAATACGTAACCGACAGCACAAATTTGTCGGTTGATTATACAAGAAATTTCATAAGACGTGTATTGATGCCCGAAATCGAAAAAATCAATCCATTGTCGGTCAAATCACTTTCCCGATATGCGGATTCTGTTCGTGCCGACAGAGATTATTTTGACGAGATCGTATCCTTAAATCTTGATACAGATCTAAGAACTCTGCCCGAAGCTATCAGAAGACGTGTTCTTATAAGAAAATTTAATGATTTTTCTTGCGGTCATTTGAATTATGAAATTATAAAAGAAATCGATAAGCTGATTTTTGAAGATAAGCGTAGTGTGATTGCGGTTTATTCGCAATATGAAGCTGTTATTTTTGAAGGCAAGATCAGTTTTTATAACAAATCAGACAATATAGAATATGTCTTTGAACCAATCGATCTATCTTTCGGAGAAAATAGCATCTTTAACGGAAGAGTTGAAATTATAGTTGATAGGCAAGAAAATACTCAATCGAAGAATTTTAACAAATTATCCATAGCTGACAAATTTTCTTTTGATAATATTGTTGGTAAGCTTCGTGTTAGAAACCGTTCCGTTGGTGATAAAATTTGTATTCACGGTATTAATAAGAGCTTAAAAAAGCTGTTTATTGACAAGAAAATACCAAAAGAATATAGAAATATTATTCCGGTTCTGTATGACGATTCAGGGATAGTTTATGTGCCATTCGTTGGTATTGCAGACCGTGTATTCCCAAAGAATCCGAAAGAAAAAGTATATATTACAACAACATTTAATACCATAGACAAAGAAAGGTGGAAAAACGCCTATGAAAAATAAAGGTCCCGGAAAGATCTTACTGTTTTATTTGGTTTTCTTTTTGATAATCATTTTCATTGCGAATGCTTTCGCAGGTGCTAATAATAAGCAAGAAGAAATCGAATACAGTAAAGTCGTCAAAATGTTCCAAAACGAGGAAGTAAAAAGGTATTATATTGACAATACAGGAATCCTTTATTTGTCCTCGAAGGAAAACGACAGCGGAAAAATTGATGTAAAAACCTTTGAATATATGCATTCGCTTGCTGATATCGAGCAGTTCAGAACTGATTTGGGCGAATTGATCATTGCTCAAACCGAAAAGGGAACGTTGCAAAGATATGACTATCAAGCTCCGGCAGTGCTTCCTTGGTGGGCTGCATATCTGCCGTATTTGATCGTTATTATAATCTTGCTTGTCGTATTTTGGCTCTTTATTTCTCGTACCTCTAAGAATAGCAACGGCGGCGGTGGTTTTGGTCTCGGCGGAAAGATGAATTCCTTTAGTAAAGCGAGAACAAGACTCGGAAGTGACGAAAAGAAAAAAGTTTTGTTTACTGATGTCGCAGGTGCAGACGAAGAAAAGGAAGAGCTTGAGGAAGTTGTTGAATTTCTTCGCAACCCCAATAAATTTTCCGATCTCGGCGCAAGAATCCCCAGAGGTGTTCTTCTCGTAGGTTCTCCCGGTACGGGTAAAACTTTGTTGGCTAAAGCTGTTGCGGGTGAAAGCGGTGTGCCTTTCTATTCGATCTCCGGTTCGGACTTTGTAGAAATGTACGTCGGTGTTGGCGCATCAAGAGTTAGAGACCTTTTTGAAACGGCAAAAAAGACAGCTCCTTGTATAATCTTCATTGACGAAATCGACGCAGTCGGTCGTCACAGGGGTGCAGGACTTGGCGGCGGTCACGATGAACGTGAACAGACATTGAACCAGCTTCTTGTTGAAATGGACGGATTTGGCGTTAACGACGGTGTTATCGTTATTGCCGCAACCAACCGTCCTGATATACTCGACCCTGCATTGTTGCGTCCCGGCAGATTTGACAGACAGATAACCGTCAATCTTCCCGATATTAAAGGCAGAGAAGAGATTCTTAAGGTGCACTCGAGAGGTAAGCCTATCGGAGCAGACGTTGATTTGGCAGTAATTGCAAAATCCACCTCCGGTTTCAGCGGTGCAGACCTTGCAAATCTTCTTAACGAAGCTGCTCTTCTTGCGGCAAGAAAGAAAAAGACCGTCATCAACGTTGATGACATCGAAGAAGCTACGATCAAGGTTATCGTTGGACCTCAAAAGAAATCTTTGATCATCACACCCGATGAAAAGCTTAAGACCGCTTATCACGAAGCCGGTCATGCGATAGTCACCAAATTGGTGGGAACTCAAGATCCCGTTCATCAAATTTCGATAATTCCCAGCGGACGTGCGCTTGGTTATACCTTGTCCTTGCCCGAAAAGGATAAGACAAGTGTTTATAAGATCGAGTTACTTGATAATATCTGCACACTCCTTGGAGGTCGTGCGGCTGAAAAGCTTATGTGTGACGATATTTCGGGCGGTGCATCTAATGATATCGAACGTGCGACCGATATCGCTCGTAAGATGGTTACGAAATTCGGTATGAGCGACGTTCTTGGTCCTGTGGTTTACTCCGCAGAGAATTCCGAAGTCTTCCTTGGTAAAGATTTCGGTACAACAAAGAACTATTCCGAAAAAATCGCAGAGCAGATCGATGCTGAAATTTATAATTTTGTAAATTCCGGATATGAACGTGCGATTAAGATACTTGAAGAAAACAAAGAAATTCTTACTTTTATTGCAAATTATCTTGTTAAGAACGAGATTATGGATGCAGAGCAGTTCGAACTTTGTTTTATTGAGGGTGTAACCGAAGAAATGCTCGATGAAGTTGCTGACAGAAAGAAAAAAGCAGCAGAAATCGAAAACCAAAAGAGAAGAGAACTTCTTGAGGAATCTAAAAAAGAGAAAAAGGCAAAAATAGATTCAGATAACAACGGACAGACCTCTGTTGAAGAAGTTATTTTTTCCGACGATATATTAAACAATTAAAAAAATCTCTGTCGCAATTTTTGCGACAGAGCATTTTTCGGGGTCCCCAAGAAGTTGTTAGACTTCTTGGGGTGATTCTGTATAAACTCCTATTATTGCGTCAAACATCTTTATAAATGATAGGAGGTTGTACATTTTGGAATTGAACGAAAAAAAATTAACTAAACGCTTTGTATGGATAGTTTCGGCGGTTATATTTGTCGTCGCAGCCTTGTTTTTAACGGTGTTATCACTTATATTAAACAATGAACCGACAGATGAAGAATTCTCTGACACAACGTCGCTTAACGAAGTAAGTACAAAAGATGTTTTTGCAGAGAAGGAAGAGAATTCCTTCGACAGCAATAGTTTTGACAGCTCGATAGAAGATGTTTCGGACGACAATTCTATTAATGATGAAGAGCTGATCACTCACGGCTGGGTAATTAACGAATATGGATATACCTATCTATACGACGCTGCGGGATATGAACAATTTACGTATTCCAACTTTACGTTAAATAGGTTTATTGACAGTATAAATACCTGTTCTGATATATTTTCCGAAGGCACAAACATATATAATATGGTTGTTCCTGTGAGCGGTACGTTTGTTTCGATCCCGAGAGAAGTATATACCGAAGATGAGTTTTATAACAAATCGCAAACAACTTTTGTTTCGACAATTTCTTCAAAGCTTGATTCTAAAATTAAAAATATACCTATCGTATCTTTACTTGAAGAAAAATACGATAACGGCGAGTATGTATATTTCAGAACGGACAGGAATTGGACCCCATTAGGCGCATATTATGCGTATACTCAATTTTGCCGAGAGCTTGATATTGTTCCTCTCGAATTAGATGAATTTGAGCAACAGTCAATTTCTGATTTTCTCGGAAGCTATTATAACGCAACGGGTTCGGATATCTTATATGATAATCCTGACGAAATGGTATTTTATTCATTGCCCGATTCAATTGAAACCGAATTGACGGTATATGATTCGGACGTAATGTATTTTGATTACACACTTTGCGATAATTACGTGTATTCTAATACGGCATATAATGTTTTTTTGGGTAGGGAAGCTGAGAGATATGAAATTACGACAAATTCGGAAGGCGGTCGTCTTTTGATTGTCGGTGACAGTTCTGTGTTTCCGATAATACCGTTCCTTTCTTGTCATTACAGTAAGATCGATTTCATATATCCCGAAAAATTCAACGGTGATTTTAAAGAATTTGCAATTGAAAAAGAATATAACGATGTTTTGTTGATGTGCTATTCTACAAATGCCGTTAACGGCAATTATATTCCGTCTTTAAATAATATTTCAGGAGTTCAAACCAATGGATAAAACTATATTAAGCGGGTTTGTTTCGGTAAAGAGCGTTATCGAAACGAAAAGCCGAGAGATCTACAAGATCTATATTGAAAAAGACCGTTATGACAAGGTTATGCGTTCAGATCTTCGTGTGCCCGAACAGCGTCAATACAATGCTTTGTTGAATTCGGGCGCCGAATGTTGTTTTATCAACTCCGAAGAATTTGAAGCTTTGGTTAGTAATTCAAATGCAGGCGGTATTGCGGCTGAAGTAGGGGAGAGAATATTTACTCCTGCCGAAGAGGTCTATGCTCTTCGGAACGGTTACATAGCGATGCTTGACGGCATTGAGGATCCTTTTAATTTTGCGTATGCGTTGCGTTCACTTTATGCAGCGGGCGTTGATGCGGTGATTTTGCCCGAACGAAACTTTTTCACAGCAAGCGATACCGTAATACGTTCTTCTGCAGGTGCATCGGAATTGATAAAAGCTTGTTGTGTTCCTGATTTAGCGGAAGCTTGCAGAATTTTAAAGTCAAAAGGTTATGAAATCGCCTCTACTGCAAAGAATGCAAAGGCCAAAGATCTTTATCGTTGCAAGATCAAAAAACCTCTCTGCGTTGTTTTTGGCGGTGAGAAGAGGGGGATCAAGCAAGAGATACTTGATCTGTCCGATCAATGCATAAAAATTAAATATCCTCGCAATTGCCACTATTCTTTGCCCGCTTGCAGTGCAATTTCAATTATTGCATTTGAATGTGCAAAGAAGTTTGAATCATCCGGCAGGAGGTAGAATTATTTCGGGTATTTCTCCGACGATCATAGTTTCTGCAATAATTAATGTATTTTCCAATTCGCACGTCAAGTTTTGAAACGGGGACATACAGTTTACTTTTGTATAGAAAGTCACTATGATCCTGTGGATAGTTTGATTGATTCCGCCGCTTATTAATTGACTTTCTATTTTATAATCTACGGCACCGCTTTTTATGATATTTACTGACAGTTTCGGGCCTTTTCCGGCAAAAAACTTTGAGCCCATAATATTTGTAACAGGTATTCCGTATTTGTTTTCCGATTCACGTATAACTTCGTGGACAGATATCGTTATATCGCTTGCTATGAAGTTTAGCTTTTGAGTATCAACTCGGATTGCTGATATTTTACCGTCATTTAAGTAATTATAAGATACGATTTCTTTGAATGAAATATTCTTCTTTTGAATATCATTTATTATTCTTTTGTTTATATCTTCGTTAAGTTCACCTTTGATTGTATTATTTAAATATTTTTCCGATTCGGTAAAATAATTATTGCTGAAAAGTACTATAAGAATCACCGAAAATATAACCAGAGGAATTAATATATAAAATAGTAGCTTTTTCATTTTTTCACCCCGATATATTATATTACTTAAGTTATATAAATTTTCTTTTATATTAATACCACATAAAAAGAGAAGATATTAAATACGAGGGTTGTTATGAATTATTTACTTGTTCTTACATACGGAATAAGTCTTTCAATGGATGCATTTGCCATAGCTATATGCAAAGGCATTGCTCTTGGAAGAGCCAGAATGATCGATGCTGTGAAGGTTGGATTGTATTTTGGTATTTTCCAAGGTTTAATGCCGTTGATAGGATATGCATTGGCGAATTCATTTCGAAGTTACATAGAGAATTTTGATCATTGGGTTGCATTTTTGTTGCTTTTCTATATTGGTTTTAATATGATCAAAGAAAGCCTTGACGGCGAAGATGAACCAAGTGACGGGGCGCTCTGTTTTAAGAAGATGATAGTAATGGCTATTGCGACAAGTATTGATGCGTTGGCGGTTGGTATTGCATTTTCGTGCGATGGTATGCCCACGAGATCCAGCGGTGTATTGCTTGGCATATATGCATCGTGTATCTTGATCTGTTTGACTACATTTGTATTATCGGCTATTGGTGTTAAACTTGGTAAAATATTAGAGAATAAATTCAAATCAAGAGCAGAATTTGTTGGTGGTATTGTATTGATTCTCTTGGGCGTTAAAATTCTTATTGAACATTTAACGGGAATATCAATATTCGGTATATAGAATTAAAACAAAAAGAAAAAACGGGCTAAATGCCCGTTTTTATTTATGGGATTATAAGCTTATGCCGGTTCACCGAAGATCTTGTAGTAAACTGCTTTCACCTTATCTTCGAAAACAAATTCATACCAAGTTTCGTATTTGGGTTCACGAATGATTTCGGTTTTGGGTTCTTCATCGGTTTCGCCTTCGGAAGTTTCTGTATCGCTTTCAACTTCAACTTCTTTTTCTACAAGGTAACCGATCTGAAGAAGTATGTTTTCTTCGTCAAGTGCAAGGAGTTCTTTGTTTTCCTTAATGAAGTCGTTTACAGAAGATTCGAGAGCTTTGTTGATATCTTCATACATCTTTTCGGTGTAAGTTCCGATTTCTTCGGAAATCTTTTCATCAACCTTTGCAAGAATCTTTGCGGGAGCATCATATTGGATGCGGTCATTAAGGTCTTTCTGATATTTGTCAGAGCTTACGAGTTTGGAATATTCTTTGTTGTACTCGGAGGTGCCTATGATCTTTTCAACTGCATCGGAAATTTCGATTTCGATAAGGCTTTCATAAACGCTGTTTACGAGTTCATTGAATGCTTCTTCGGGATAGAATCTATCGAAGTTTTCGTCAATGTATTCGTCGGTCATCGTATCTTCTACCATTTGAGTGATTTCATTTTCGGTCGCAAGCGGATTTTCGAAAGTGAATTTTTCGGTTAATTCTGTAATAAGAGAATTAAGAACGTTATTGTAACATTCTTCGTAAGTGCTTTCTTCTGCATCTTGTTTGAGTTGTTCGGATTTAGAAGCAATTACACTGTCACGAACCTTGTTAGCAAACATGGGTTTAAGAACGTTTTCAACGTAGTGGTTGTTGAGTTCTTCGGTTATCTGCTTTTCAACTTCGCTTTTTGCATTAGAATACAATGCATTATAGTCAAACTGAACAGCGGTACCTGCCATAAGGGAAGGATAGTATTTATCAACAACGCTGTTTATAATTGCGTAATAATCGGGTTCGGCAATTTCTTTTCTGACAGTAGTCGTTATTTTTTTATCGGGATCGTCAGGATCTTCAACTTCGATGTCTGTGGTATAATAGAACTTCTTGGGAGAAGATGTAAATCCGAGAGAAGGAGAAACGATAGCTTCTGTATTCTGGTTTGTTGCTTCTAACCATTTATTGGGATTTTCTCCCTTGAGAGTATATGTGATGAAGCGGTTGCCGACGTAGTCGGGGTTGATGAAATATGTGCAATCATCGGTTCTTTCAACCTGGTCATCATCGTTAAGAGTATAGTGTTCGTTTTCTATACCGTAGGTGAGAAGATTCATAAGCTGAGAATCGGTGTTGATCGCAGTAATGATCTTCATAACGTCGGTAAGTTCGTTGGAAACAACGTATTTAGAAACGCAGAAGATGTTATCTATAGCGGTTTCGTTTGTAGCAACAGGAAGGGAATAGAGGCTGTAATCATACTTGTAGCCGGTTCCTTCAAGACGCTTTTCGATTTCATCGGTAGTGCCGGTTTCAATACGAACTGCATAACGAGTTTTGTCGTCTGCTTTATCGTCTGCGTTTGCATCGGCAAGATATCCGAGAGCCTTATATCTTGCAATCATCGAAAAATAGTTCTTGAGTTTGTTGTTCTTGTATGCATCGTAAACGGTCTTGTTAGAAACAAGAGCAGGGAATCCTTCGTTTGCGAGGAATTGAATGTCTGTGGATGCTTTCGTATTCTTAAGAGGAACAACGTTGGGTTCGTTTGCTTTTATGGTTTCAAGATAACCCTGAAGGTCTTCAAGCGATCTGATGGTTTTGGGGTCGATAGAATATTTTTCAAGGAGTTCTGCATCAAAAGCAAGGTAAGTATATTCGCCGATAGCGTTATTTACGGGGATACCGTAAGTTTTGTTATCAACCTTAGAACCGGTGAAAAGGGTGGAGTGAATATAAGATTTAAGCTGTTTAGCTTCGTTTTCAAGCTTTTCATCAAGTGCGGTAAGCTTACCCTGAGAAGCGAGTTCATAATACTTGTCGTAACCTCTTACAAGGAAGATGTCAAGGCGAGGTTCGTCCATAGGAACGTCCTTGCCTTCTTCAAGTATGTCGAGGATACGGTCGCCCGTCATGATCTCTTCGGATGTATCGGAACCGTCGCTGCTTTCGGAAAGAACAAGAGTGTTGTTTTTCTTTGCAGCCTGATATTCTTCCATTTCTTCGAATTTTGCGGAAATGAGCTTGTCATATTCAGCTTCGGTAACCATTTCGAGATTGAGAATAACGTGCAGACGGTAGAAAAGGATACGGTTGAGGGCGAGTTCTACCTGATTGATTGCTTCAGGTGTGGTTTTTTCGTCAACAATCGTATAAAGGGTATATATGCTTGCTTCTGTACCGGTAAGGTCAGCTTCTTGCGAACAGGATGCGAACATCGGCGCAAGCAAAAGAAGTGACAGAAGAATACATAAAATGCCTTTTTTCATTGGGCGGTCCTCCTAAAAATCGGTTATTTATACACCTCGTATTATACAACTTTCTATGTCTTATGTCAAGGATAATGTAATAATTTTACCTATTAAATATCATATTTATTAAAAGTTTTTTTATAAACATAAAAAGTGGTTTTTCGCTATTGAATTTTAAGAATTTTAAAGATATAATAACTGCCTGAGGTGTGATTTATGAATGAACGAAAAATCAGGAAAATGATAATGAATTCCATTCCGCTTATTAGCGATAGAATTATGTTAAGATACATTGAGATTTCCGATGCGTACGATATGTATGAATATGCTTCCATCCCCGAGGTCTCCGAGTATTTATTGTGGAGCCCGCATATTAATCTTACCGCTACGAAAGGTTATATAGAATTTCTTTGCCAGAGATATAAAAAAGGACTTTATGCCGACTGGGCATTGGTCCTTAAAGAAACGGGAAAGATGATCGGAACCTGTGGATTTGCTTCTCTCGATTTGAAGCAAAATGAAGGTGAGATCGGATACGTACTTTCGCCTTTTTACCGTAAA
This sequence comes from Eubacteriales bacterium, assembly GCA_045536935.1. Classification (GTDB taxonomy): domain Bacteria; phylum Bacillota; class Clostridia; order Oscillospirales; family CAG-382; genus Coliplasma. The sequence continues at coordinate 96,492 of JAZSOO010000027.1, forward strand.
AAGGGATATATGACAGAAGCGGTTGATATGCTTTTGTGTTTTTCGTTTGAAAATATCGGTCTTGAAAAAATAAAGCTTAGAATTATGAGCGAAAACGCCGATTCTATAAGGCTTGCGGAAAGATTCGGATTTACGAAAAAAGAAGTGACGTATATGAACGTAAAAGACGTTGAACGAGAGATCGTTCATTACGAATTACTCGCAAACGAATACAAACAAAAATAAAAAAATGAAGCAACCTTTTGGCTGCTTCTTTTTTCGTGTTTGATTAAACGGCTCTGTTAACCTTGCCGCTTCTAAGGCAACGAGAGCAAACGTTAACGTGCTTTACAGTGCCATTGAGATTAGCCTTAACTTTTCTGATGTTAGGCTTCCAAGTTCTGTTGGTTTTTCTGTGGGAGTGAGAAACGTTACAACCGAAAGTAACGCCCTTTCCGCATACTGAACATTTTGCCATCTATTCCACCTCCAAAAGATTTTGCGTAAAAATTCGAACACCTTAATATATAACACTTTTTTGCATTTGTCAAGTGTTTTTTTGATTTTTAAACAAAATAATGTGTATTAGATGCTGTTTGCCAATTTAGTTATATCACCAGCGCCCATAATTAAGAGCAAATCACCTGATTTTAGTTCATTTTTGAGGAATTCTTTGATTTCGTCGAACGTTTCAAAATACAAAGAACCACTAATTTCTTCCGAGAGCTTTTTAGAGGAAACTTCGGTTCCGCAGGCTTCTCTTGCGGCATAAAGAGGGCAGAGTATGAGTATATCGGCATCATCGAACGATGTTTTAAACTCGTCAAAAAGGTCTTTCAATCTCGAATAGTTATGGGGTTGGAAAACGCATACAACACGATTACGTGTGATTCGTTTTGCAGCGTCCAAAGTAACTTTTATTTCGTCGGGGTGGTGGGCATAGTCATCATAAACGTCGGCACCGCAAAAACTGCCCTTGTATTCAAATCGTCTTCCTACACCTGCAAAGCTTACAATGCCTTTTACCATATCTTCTTTTGTGATTCCGATCAAATCACAAACTGCAATAACCGCAAGCGAGTTTGCAATGTTATGTTCGCCCGGAGCCGATAACTTCAGTGATAGGAAGAACTGGTTGTTCTTATAAACGTCAAAAGACGCATATCCGCCGACGATTGATATATTCTTTGCGTAATAGTTTGCTTTTTCATTGCCTTTGGCGCTGAAAGTGATTTTTTTGCCAACATAGTCCTCGGCAGAGATGTTACAGTTTTCACAATCGAAATTGTAGATAGCGCATCCGTCTTTACCTGTGTTGTTCATATATTGAGTAAAGGATCTACGCATATGCTCAATACCCGTGAAATAGTCGGTATGGTCAAGTGAAATATTCAGAACAACGGCAATATTAGGGAAGAAAGACAGAAAACTGTCTTTATATTCACATGCTTCGTAAACAAAATTATCGTCATGACCGATGCGATATGTAGAGCCTACGTCACGCATAACTGCGCCGACAACTATCGTAGGGTCACATCCGAGAGCATTTAGGAGAACGTGTCCGAGCATTCCGCTTGTTGTGGATTTACCGTGTGTACCTGCTATTGCGACAGACGTTTTATAAAGGTTCGCCAATGCGCCAAGAACTTCTGCACGAGAATAAAGCTGTTTACCGGATTTTACGATTTCTTTCATCATGGGATGGTCGGGACCAAAAGCGGCTGAATAGATGACGGCACCGCAATTTTCAAGTTGCGAAGCGTCGAATTCAGAATAAACCTTTATGTTATTCTTTTCTAATTTATCGGTAACGTCGCTTAACGTGCGGTCATAGCCTGATATTGAATATCCTTTTTCGGCAAGTATCATAGCAATGGCAGACATACTTATTCCGCCGATGCCAAGAAAATATAAACCGGAATCAAGTTTAAGTTCGTTAATATTCAAAACAAAATACCTTCCAAATCACAGCAGATTTTGTTATTATTCAATGTATTATATCACTTTTGTGAGATAAAATAAAGACAAAATTACACCTATGATAAATATTATTCATTTTGCACATTGCACAATGCTTCTTTTTGTGTATAATTTTTAAATGTAGTAATGTTTATTAGAGGTGGATCATGAAATCGAAAATCTCGCAATTTACATCAATATCAATATTAATCGCTGTTACCGTTGTTTTACAAACACTTGGCGCTGTTTTTCCTATCAAGGTTGCAGGTATTTCCATATCTCTTGTTATGATTCCTATAACGGTTGCAGCTTGCTTTTTTGGAATTAAGGGAGGTGCAATAATCGGTGCTGCTTTTGGGTTGACCGTTTTTGTTCACAGTATCATCGGTCTTGATGCTGCAGGAGCTACAATATTTGCTATAAGTCCTTTTTTCACATTTTGTATTACCGCTGTTCGTGGAATGCTTGCAGGCGTATTAACTGCAGTTATATTTAAACTTGTGAAAAATATCAAAGCATCTTGGTTGAAATATATGATAACAGGTTTGTGTTCTACGATTTTAAATACAGGCATTTTTATCGCCTTTTACGTTCTTCTTTTTAAAGAACTTTTGGTTTCCGCAGCCGAAGCAGGCGGATATGCAAATAACGTTTTCGGATTTATAATTGTTGCAGTTGTGGGAATCAATTTTATCTTCGAAGCACTCACAACTCTTTTGCTTTCTCCTGCAGTATGCAAAGCGGTAGAAAAGACGCAGAAATAAGATTGAATTAATTGAGGATATATAATGGTTAGAGAAGATCTTAGAAATATTGCTATCATTGCACACGTTGACCACGGCAAAACAACACTTGTTGACGAAATGCTTAAGCAGGGCGGTGTTTTTCGTGAAAATCAAGTGACGGAAGACCGTGTTATGGATAATAATGCGCTTGAGCGTGAACGTGGCATTACTATTCTTGCAAAAAATACGGCAATCCATTACAAAGACGTTAAGATAAACGTTATAGACACCCCCGGCCACGCAGACTTTGGCGGTGAAGTTGAACGTATTTTGAAAATGGTTAATGGTGTTATACTTCTCGTTGACGCTGCTGAAGGTCCCATGCCTCAGACAAGATTCGTTCTTCAAAGAGCATTGGAACTTAACCACAAGGTTATCGTTGTTGTTAATAAAATTGACAGAGCCGATGCAAGAATCGAAGAAGTTATGGACGAAGTTCTCGAGCTTCTCTTTGATCTTGACGCAAGCGACGAACAGCTTGAAAGTCCCACGCTTTTCTGTTCGGGCAGAGCAGGTACCGCTTCTATCTCTCCTTATGAACAAGGTAAAGATCTTCAACCCCTCTTTGATACTATACTTTCCCATATTCCTGCACCCGAAGGTGATCCCGACGGTGAATTGCAGTTGCTCGTTTCTTCAATCGACTACAATGAATATGTAGGCAGAATCGGTATCGGAAGAATTGAACGTGGTCAGATAAAACAGGGTCAAGAAGTTTTGATGACGAACTATCACTCTCAAGCCGAGCCTACAAAGACAAAAATAGTTTCGCTTTACCAAATCGACGGACTTAACCGTGTTCCCGTGCAATCTGCATCTGTGGGCGACATTGTTTGTTTTTCGGGTGCTGAAAATATTACTATCGGTGATACGATTACATCTTTGCAGTGTCCCGAACCTCTTGAATTTGTCAAGGTTGGCGAACCCACAATGGAAATGACCTTCTCGGTTAACGATTCTCCCTTTGCGGGCAGAGAAGGTAAGTTTGTAACCTCTCGTCAGCTTCGTGACAGGCTCTTTAAAGAGCTCCTCAAGGACGTTTCGCTCCGTGTTTCGGAAGGCGACACGACAGACTCCTTCAAGGTTGCCGGCAGAGGCGAAATGCACCTTTCGATCCTTATTGAAACGATGAGACGTGAAGGATTTGAGCTTTGCTGTTCTACACCGAGAGTTCTTTTTAAGGACATCGACGGGGTTAAATGCGAACCGTTTGAGCTTGTTTCTGCAGACGTTCCCAATGATTACGTCGGAACTGTCGTTGAAGAATTGAGCAGAAGAAAAGGTGAACTTCTGCAAATGAACCCCAACGGTAACGGCACTCGTATGAAAATTGAATATTCGATTCCTGCACGCTGCTTGCTCGGGTATCGCAGTATGTTTATGTCTGCGACACGTGGCGAAGGTATTTTGAACAGCATTTTCGAAGGATATAAACCTTATAAGGGTGATATACAGATTCGCTTTACCGGTTCTCTTGTTGCAAGTGAAACCGGCGAAACAACATCGTACGGTTGCTATAATTCGCAAGAACGAGGAAACCTTTTTGTTTCACCTGCTATGGAGATATATGAAGGTATGGTCGTCGGTATCAATCCCAAGGCAGAAGATATCGCAATTAACCCTTGTAAAAAGAAACAGCTTACCGCCATCAGATCTGCAGGTGCAGACGAAAAACTGATTTTAACTCCTCCTATTATAATGTCACTTGAAGAAGCAATAGAGTTTATTGCCGAGGACGAGCTGATCGAAGTGACTCCGAAATCTTTAAGGATCCGCAAACGTATTCTTAATAAAGAACTACGTATGAAGGCGGAAAGCAAAGCTAAAAAAGCAGCCTTTGCTTCAAAATAAGAAAAAAGCCTAACTTATGTTAGGCTTTTTTAATCGTCAATTTTTGATGATATAATATTGTTTATTTCGGCACCGAGGAACAGTATATACATACAGGTGTACAGCCAAAGCATTAAAACGATAATTGCGGTAAGACTACCGTAAATATTGGCATAATTCCCGAAATTTTCAACGAAGAAAGAGAACAATATTGAGAAGGAAACCCAACCTGCACTTGAAATTACAGCACCGGGGATTTGATCTAAAAATCTTTGCTTACCGCTCGGGAGCGACTTATATAGAATCGAGAAGAAGAAAACTAATATCAAAAAACCAAGTATGAAGCGCAATGAGGTGATAATGTATACCAATCCTTTAAGATTCGGGAAGAGGGAATAGAGAAATCCGCTTAAAGTATCACCGAACACGAGCAAAATCAGCGCAGCGATGATAATAAATATAAATGAAATCGTATAGAAAATAGCAAGTAATCTGACCAAAAAATAGTTTCTGCTTTCTTTGATCTCATAAACAGAGTTCAAACCACCAATAATGGCAAAAACACCTCTTGATGCAGACCAAAGTAGAACTAATGCAGACGCAATGGTTAATGAGAGATTGCTTGTAGTAATGATTTCATCTACGTACGTATTGAAAAAAGAACTTACAAATTCGGGAGCAAACTCTTTAGCGACGCTCGCAAAGGAATCGGTTGCTGCACCGATTTGTTGCAACAACGAAAGTAATAACATTACCAAAGGGATCAAAGAAAGGAACATAAAGAATGCTGTCTGTGCGGAATATGCGCTAATTCTGCTTGCTGCAGCTTTTCTCGTGAGATATTTAATGCTTTTAATAAGATTATTCACTCGCTAACATTCCTTTCTTAAGATTTTTTATAAATGCGTTTTATATGTCGCAGATTGACTTGGAAATTCAAATATGCTATAATACCTTTAACATTGATTTTGGAGTTTGAAAATGGTACGTTATACCAGTAATTTCACAAAAAAAGACCTGATGCAACGTTGGGACGAATATACGTCTCCTGCGAGATTTGCAGGTGCAGACGAAACGCTCGACCTTATCTTTAGTGCAAAACGCAACGGAGATTCTGTTAAACTTATGCGGAGAACAAAGCTTTCTCGAGATCCGTTTTCTCCGATTTTTCACGGAAAAATTAAAAGTACAAAGCAGGGAAGTGAGATAGTTGGCTTTTATACGAAATCTATAATCGATTATCTTCTCGTTGGATTTGTCATGGGCTTGCTCTTTTGTATGCGTTCTTTTATAATTGAGCGTGGTGAATCGCTTAATACGATTAATTCCCTTTTAATTATCGGAATAATCGGCAGTTTTATACTATTAAAAAACACACGTGTATCTAAGCGTAAATTCTCGGAACTGATTTTTAAGATCACCGATATCGAAATGCCTTTATTCTTAAACCGCAAAGCAACCAAAGAACTCGAGAACAAAGACGAATAATACTCACTAAAAAGAGTCGGCGATATGATTTCGTCGGCTTTTATTATGCTTCATAGAGTATTAATTTCATACATTATATCATATAATTAATATATTTTCAATGCATTTATAAATATTTACTTGCAAGAAGAAAAATAATGTGTTATCATATTAATACAAAATACCGTTTGAAAGGGGTAATAGTATGCGTAAAATTATTACAATCGGAAGACAGTTTGGAACGTTGGGTTCCGAAATCGGAAAAAAGCTTTCTGAAATAACGGGAATTCCTTGTTATGACAGAGATGCATTGGTTAAGATCGCCACCGACCATGGAATTCCCCTTGAAACGTTTGAAAAGGCAGACGAACAGGCAACGTCAAGTTTTCTTTATTCGCTCGCAATGACAAGTTATAACGGTAATGTTGCTCATTACGGAATGAATGATTATATTTATACCGATCGTGTTTTTAATATACAGTCGGCAGAAATGAAGAAGATTGCAGATAACGGCGATTGTATATTTATCGGTCGTTGTGCAGACGACGTTCTTTCGGATTGTGAAGGTCTTTTGAAGATTTTTATTCACGCTCCTATGGAGTACCGTGTACAGGTTATGAAAGCACACGGTATGGAAGACGAAAATGCCGCAAAGAAATATATTGCAAAGTCTGACAAAAAACGTGCATCTTATTACAATTTCTATACAGGCAAAGGTTGGGGCGATCCTAAAAACTATCATATGAACATTGACAGCAGTCTTCTTGGCGTTGACGGTACTGCAATGATGATCAAACACCTTATTGATGAATTTTATAAATAAAATTCAATAAAATAAGTCCGCAGGAATGATTCCTGCGGACTTTCTTTTTGTTTTAAATTAGTGTGCGATGATCTGTTCGGTATCTTTATCGAAGATGTGGATACGAGTTGTATCAACTGCAATCTTGATAGTGTCGCCTGCTCTTGCAGAGGACTGAGAAGATACTCTGGAAACGAGAGTTGTTTCTTCGCCAACCTTGAGGTAGAGATAAATTTCTGCACCCATAAGTTCGGTGAATTCAACCTGAGCTTCAATGATGGTGTCCTTGAATTTTTCCATGTAAACGGGTTCGTCATGGAGAAGTTCGGGACGAAGACCTGCGATAACTTCTTTGCCTACATAATCAGCGAGGTTGTTATCTTCGAATTTTGCAGGATCAAGCTTGAAGGAAACATTTTCGAATTCGAGGAAGCAATCGTCCTGTCCCTTGGGCTTGGTGATCTTTGCATTTACGAAGTTCATCTGAGGAGTTCCGATGAAGCCTGCAACGAAAATGTTGCAAGGGAAGTCGTAAAGGTTCTGAGGAGTATCAACCTGTTGGATGATACCGTCCTTCATAACGACGATACGGGTAGCCATGGTCATAGCTTCGACCTGGTCGTGGGTAACGTAGATGAAGGTTGTTTGGAGCTTCTGGTGAAGCTTTGTAAGCTCGGTTCTCATGGTAGCACGGAGCTTTGCGTCGAGGTTGGAAAGCGGTTCGTCAAGAAGGAATACCTTCGGTTCACGAACGATTGCACGACCGAGCGCAACACGCTGCTTCTGACCACCGGAGAGAGCCTTCGGCTTTCTGTCGAGAAGGTGAGTAATATCAAGAATTCTTGCAGCTTCTTCAACACGACGTTTGATTTCTTCTTTTCTTACTTTACGAAGCTTAAGACCGAATGCCATGTTGTCGAAAACAGACATGTGGGGATAAAGAGCGTAGTTCTGGAAAACCATCGCGATATCTCTGTCCTTAGGCGCAACGTCGTTAACTCTCTTGTTATCAATGAAGAGTTCGCCTTCGGTAATTTCTTCAAGACCTGCGATCATTCTAAGGGTGGTGGTTTTACCGCAACCAGAAGGACCAACGAAGATGATGAATTCCTTATCCTTGATATCAAGGGTGAAATCGGATACAGCAGTTACACCGCCGGGATACCTTTTGTAAAGGTGTTTGAACAATACACTTGCCATTTGTAACCTCCATAATGAGTGTGTAACATCTCATTTTTATCAATACAATAATACCAAAAAAAGATAATAAATGTAAGTGTTTAATTATCCAAAAATTATATGCTGTGTTTATCTATTTTGCATAATATTTACGATTTCCTGAAACCGTGAACAAACCCTTCTCCCGATGTCGAAGAAACGTCACCTGCGATTACTCTTCCGTTTCTGATAAAGAGTGTGGCAAACACTTCGCCTTCGGCGTCATAATTTGTAATTTTGAACACGTACGCACTTGCGGTTTTTCCGGAATATCTTTTAAGGTTTAAGCCTTGAGCTCTTTGGATCTCGTTGTATTTTTCATAAACGGCGTTGAATTCCTCGGGTATCTCGATTTCGTAGATTTCACAAGCTTTTTGCTCGGTTTCATACCCAAATTGACCAATAAATTTCACCATATCTTCTTCTGAAGAAATATTTTTGAAATCGGTCGTAACGCTTGCTGCGTCGGACGCCGCACTTATAGCAGGCAATACACCTATTGCAGTTACCAACAGTGCAACCGACAGGGCAATTACGGCAAAAAATTTTAACCCGGAGGCTTTCATTGTGTATACGAACATTTGTTATCGCTCCTTAAATAATTCTTGATAAATTATATAGGGAGAATTTTGGAAATATTCATTCTTTATACGAATTGATTATTTCCTCGAGACGTTCGAGTTCCTGATACAATTCGTCTATACGGTTTTCGATATTTCTTTCTTTTTCGTATAGCTCGTTAAGAGCGACGTAATTTGTAAGAATTTCGGGTTCGTTTTCTTTGTTTTTTAATGTAGATAATTCGTTTTCCAGCGTTGCTATTTCTTTTTCTGCAGAAGCATATTTAGTAACGGCTGAACGATATTGATTTTTGCGTTGTTTTGCTTCTTCAAAGCTTGTTTTTCCTACGTTGGCAGAAGCTTCTTGAACGATAGGGTTAACGACTTTCTTATTACGCTTGGAGATATATTCGTCATAAGTAGACTTTTTATAGCAATAACCTTCGTCAAAGCCCTGTTTATCGATTTCAAGAATAGCGGTTGCAAGGCTTTTTATGAAATATCTGTCGTGCGAAACGACAATAATTGTTCCATTGTATTCTTTAAGCGCATTTTCAAGCATTTCACGGGAATCTATATCAAGGTGGTTTGTCGGTTCGTCCAAAATGAGAAGGCTTACACCGCAAGAAACCATTTTCGCAATTGAAAGACGTGCTCTTTCACCGCCGCTTAGAACGGATATATTTTTGAAAACATCTTCGCCTTTAAAGCCAAAACTTGCAAGCATCGAGCGAATTTCTGTGTTTGTCTTATCGGAATATACGCTCCATATCTCATCAATTACCGTGCTGTTTTGATTAAGAAGCTGTTGTTCCTGGTCGTAATATCCGATACTCTGGTTATAACCGAATTCAAAAACACCTTTATTTTGTGTCTCACGTCCAGTTAAAATCTTTAATAACGTTGATTTACCGCAACCGTTTGCGCCAATGATAAAAAGTCTTTCATTCTTCTTAAGCTCGAAAGACAGGTTTTCGAACAAGGGTTTCTGCGGATAGGACATACTGAGATTGCGAACCGATAAAACGTCCTTGGTCGTAGAGCCGGAATCGGATATTGAAAAAGAAATACCTTTTTCTTTTCCTTTCGGCTTTTCAAGCTTGACCATTTTGTCTATTGTTTTTTGACGGCTTTCAGCGGCTATAATATTTTTTTCACGGTTCCATTTTCTTTGGTTTTCAATAAACGCCTCTAATCGAGCAATTTCCTTCTGTTGAAGGTTATAATGCTTGAGTTTCGTTTCGTCGAGAGCTTTTTTCTTTTCCTTGAAAACACTATAATTTCCGTCATACATTTCGGAATTACCACGTGAAATTTCAATGGTTTTATTTGTTGTGTTATCAAGGAAATATCTATCGTGGGAGATAATAAGGAAGATCTTTTTTGATGATTTTATAAAGCTTTCAAGCCATTCGGATGTTTCTGCATCCAAATGGTTTGTAGGCTCGTCCAATAGCAAAATATCGGGTTCGGAAAGAAGTAATTTCACAAGCAAAAGTTTTGTCTTTTGACCGCCGCTTAAAGAATCGGCGCTGTTATTGAAATCGGCTTCACAAAAACCGAATTTTGCAAGCATTGATTTGGTTTTACTTCTGAATTCGTTTCCGCCGTTGAAGTTGAATCTTTCATTAGCATCAAGATATGTCTTGATTAAATTTTCGTTTCCAAGCTGTATTTGAACGTTGAGTTCATTTATATGATTTTCGAGAGAAAGCAATTCTTCAAACGCAGAAAGAGCTGCTTCGTATATTGTTGAATTGAAGCGATAAGCGTCGTTGATCTGTTCGAGAAAACCTATTTTGGTCCCCGATGTTATGAAAATATCGCCCGATGACGGCGCAAGTTTTCCTCTGATCAGTGACAAAAGAGTGGATTTACCTGCACCGTTAACGCCTATAATGCCGACTTTATCGCCTGCATTTACAGAAAAATTTATATTTTCAAGTATTACGTCTGCTCCGTATGAAAGCGAAACACCGTCACATACAATTATGCTCATTATTAACCTCGGAATTTTTTATCAAATCAATGATAACATATTAATATTTTGATGTCAAATAAATAAAATATCGCTCCCGAATTTTTCGGAAGCGATATTCGTGTATTTTATTTTGTGTTAGTCAAGAGCTGCTGCGGTTTCTCTGCTTCTGAAGAAAAGACTGATCAACCAGAGACCGCTTATTGCAACGAGGGTATAGATAATTCTGCTTACGATATCGCCTTGACCGCCAAAGATCCAGGCAACGATATCAAAACGGAAAAGACCGATCGAACCCCAGTTGACAGCACCGATTATAACAAGGAATAAAGCTATTCTGTCAAGTATCATAATTTCATCCTCCTCGATGATATTTTGTTCAATTATAAATTAAATATACATTGACTTTAAGAAATTTTTTAGTTATTATATTTATTGAAATTTTTTCAAAATGAGGTATTCAAAATGAGAATGAGACCCAAAAAGAACCGTGATATACGTATGGAGAAGGTAAAATCACTTTTTCTTCCTCTTAACGAAGACGGTTTTGGTGAAATAGAAACTGCTTATGAAACAAAAGGTGATTTATATTTAGAAATAGGTTGCGGTAAGGGTGCTTTTATCACAGGTCTTTCCAGAATGTATCCCAACGAACGTCTTCTTGCCGTTGAATTGGTTCCCGACGTTTTGATGATGGCTATGGAAAAAGCAGATAGAGAAGAGATTAAAAACGTTCGTTTTCTTAATGCTAACGCAGAGAATATTACGAATTTGATTCCCGAAAAATCGGTCTCAAGACTATATCTTAATTTTTCCGATCCTTGGCCCAAAAAACGTAATGCAAAGAGAAGATTGACAAGCCCGTTATTCCTCGAAAGGTATAAAAAAATACTTGCCGAGGACGGCAAGATATTTTTTAAGACCGATAACAGGCCGTTATTCGATTATTCTTTGGAAACATTTGCCGAATGCGGTTTTACGTTAAGCGACGTTTGCTTTGATCTGCATAACGATCCGATTCTTTCGCAAAATAACATCGAGACCGAATACGAAAAGAATTTTTCTGCAAAAGGTTTCACTATCAACAGCCTTGTTGCTCAAGTTCAGAAAGACTGTCAATAACAACCTGCCGTTCATCGAAGGGGTATTTTACTCCTTCGATTTCTTCATACATTTCATGCCCTTTGCCAATAAGCAATATGACGTCGCCGTCTTTTGCAATACGAAGGGCTTCTTTTATTGCTTCTCTTCTTTTAGGGATAATAACGTATTCGCCGTCGGTTTTCTTCATACCGATCAAAATATCGTTGATTATATCTTCTACACGCTCGAAACGAGAATTGTCTGAAGTTATTATAGATAACGAAGAATTTTGACCGATGACCTCACCCATCGCATATCGGCGAAGTTTACTTCTGTTGCCGCCGCAACCGAAAACAGATATGATGCGTTTGGGGTTATATATGCTCATTGTTTCGAAAAGAGTTTTAACGCTGAATTCGTTGTGGGCAAAGTCGATAATGACAGTATAATTTTTATCAATGGGAACGATTTCCATTCTGCCCTTAACGAAAGCTTTCTTAAGACCTTCTGCAATTGCTTTGAAGGAGATTCCTTGTGTTCTTGCGACAGCAATGGCTCCGACTGCATTATAAAGTGAAAAATATCCCGGAGTGTTAAGGTCGATATTGCAAGTTGCACCTTTTTCACAATATGTAAAGAGTGTTTTTAAGCTGTTGGTTTCTGCAGAAAATTTCGCTTCCGTAAACCAACAATCTGCATTATCGTTACTGCCAAAGGTTGAAAGTTTGCAATCAACACCTTCTATAATGCGTTCGAAATATTCGCAATCACGATTGACGATAACTTCTTTACACTGATTAAAGATCATCTTTTTGCATTCAAGATAATTGTCAAAATCGGAATGCTCGTTAGGACCGATATGGTCAGGGGAAAGATTTGTAAATACACCAATATCAAAATTTATACCGTACGTGCGGTCGAGAAGAAATCCTTGCGAAGTGGCTTCGATTATTGCTGTGTCACAGCCTTTATCAAGCATTTCACGGTAGAATTTATGAAGAAGATAGGATTCGGGCGTTGAATTTTCGGTGTCTTGCTTTTCGTTTCCGATATATGTACCCGTCGAGCCGATAACACCAACCTTGTGTCCTGCAGCTTCGTAAATGCTTTTTAACATAAATGAAGTGCTTGTTTTTCCTTTTGTGCCTGTGATAGCAACGGTATTCAATTTTTCTGCAGGTCTGCCGAAAAGGTTTGCGCTTGCAAGAGCAAGAAATTTACGGGTATTTTCAACTTTAATTATGAGAGCATCGTCGGGAAGGGAAATGTCCTTTTCCGCTGCAAACACACGAGAACCCTTGGAATAGGCAGATTCGGCATAATTATGTCCGTCTGCTTGGAAACCGCTTATACACACAAAGAGAGTGTTTTCCGATGCTTTTCTCGAATCGTAAACTACGTCGTTGATAACCGTATCCGCATTGTAGTTGCACGAAATCTCTATTCCGTTTAAAATTTCCGAGAGTTTCATAATTTATCTCCTTATAGCTTATTACCGATCAATTCACCTTTAAAAACTGATACGCATTCGCCGGTAATAAACATTTTATTATTTTCGCAATTAACTGTTATAACGCCACCCGGTTGATATACTTCGAAAGTATCTTCGTTGTAGCCTTGTTCGATTGCGGCGGCAACGCAAGCGCAGCTTCCCGTTGAGCAGGAAAGAGTTTCACCGATACCTCGTTCCCAAACACGCATTGCAATTTTTCCGCTTCCCGTAATGAGCGCAAATTCAACGTTCGTGCCGTTTGGAAACATTGGATGATTTTCAATTTGAGAACCGTAATAAGAAAATTCGTCATCCCGTAGACCCGAAACAAAAATCACGCAATGTGGGTTCCCTAAAGAAATAGACATAAAAGGGAAGCGAACACCGCAAACCTCAAGATTACCTTTGGATTCAATTTTCGGTGTGCCGATTTCAGCCTTGATTTTGTTCTTTACGACGGTAAGTGAACGCATTCCCGACAAGGTTTCTGCAAGAAATGTTCTCTTTTTAAAAAATCCTTTTTCGGTTACGTATTTTGCGGAGCACCGTAAAGCATTACCGCAGATCTCGGCTTCGTGACCGTCGGGATTATAAACGTGCATGAAAAAGTCTGCATATTTAGACTCAGCAATGAAAATTGCACAATCGGCACCGACACCGTAATGTCTGTTACAAAGAAAGTTTATAAACTCTCTGTCGGGGAGAGTTTTTTGCGCAGGACTGCCGAAAATAACAAAATCGTTTCCCAAAGCTTGCATTTTATGAAATTGCATTATATCACCCTTTATTATATCAAATTTAATTGATTTTTCAATACGTTTATGATAGAATAATTAAAACTACAAAAACTCGATTGCGGAGGTTATTGTGAATAACGGTTTTTACTCTATGTTATTTAGAATGAAGCATATAAAACGATGGGGGATTATGCATTCGATAATTCCCGATTATTTGTCCACACATTCTCTTGAAGTGGGTTTTCTTGCGCATTCTCTCGCTATTATCGGCAATAAATATTTTGGCAAGAATTATAATTGTGATAGGATCGCTGTAAAGGCTATGTATCACGACGTTCCGGAGATTTTCACAGGTGATATTCCGACACCCGTTAAGTATTACAGTAAAGATACAAAAGAAGCCTACAATGCGGTAGAAAACGCTTCTTTGAACAAATTGATGGAAATGCTTCCCGACGATTTCAAAAATGAATATTCATCTTTGTTTGAATATTCCAATGAAGAAAAAATGTTAATTAAAGCCGCAGACAGAATATCGGCATATATTAAATGTCTGGAAGAAGAAAGCTATGGAAGCAAGGAATTTAAAATAGCAGGGGAGAGATTGCTTGCCGCAGTAAAAGATATGAATTGTGAGGAAGCCGATTACTTTTTGGATAATTTCCTTGAGGCATTTGGACTCCCGATCGATTCAATTATTAATTGATGATCAAGAACAACTATTATTTACAATAGTTATTATATGTTTTATGATTTAAAAGTTTAAATTTTCAAAACGACCGTTTGAGAAATTATTTCGGTCGTTTTTTCTTTGTTGAAACTTGCAAATGTAGATATTTTTTGAAAAAATCGTCAAAAAAACAACAAGATATTGTGTAAAAATAACGAAATGATTTTATAGGGTGGAAAAAACTTGATTTTTAGACAAAAAAGATGTATATTATATCTTGAAATAAATTGTGAGAAAATATTATATTTTCTCTAACGAAAGGATGTACGGTTTATGAATTTTACCGGTATTACGAAGTTGGCTTTAACAGCCTCTGCTTCGGGATATGGCAGTCACTTGAACGAAAGTTCGTCCTTTGCTGAACGTGCAACGTTCGGTTTGGAAGTGGTTGCGATCGGCATGGCTGTGGTATTCGGCGTATTGTTGCTCTTGATCGGTATTCTTCAGATCTTTAAATTGTTCGGCGCTAAGCCTGCAAACAAAGTTAAATCTGAAGCATCCAAAGTTGCATCTGCCGCTAATGTACCTGCTCCGACCGCTGTTGCTGCACCTTCTTCCGAAGAAGAAAAAATTGTTGCAATCGCAACTGCTGCTATTGCGGCATCCCGTGGAAAGAGCAACGTTGATTTCCAAGTGCTTTCTATCGCACCCATCAACGGCTCTGCAAGCACACAAAATGCGGCTCCCGCACCCGCTGCAGCTCCTGTAGCTCCTAAGTCTTCCGAGCCTGCACCGGCTCCCGCTCCTGCTCCTGTTGTTGCCGGAGACGGCGAAAAGGTCAATGCTCCTCTTCCCGGAAACATTCTTGATGTTAAGGTTGCTTCCGGCGCTTCTGTTAAGAAGGGTGATATTCTCTGTATTCTCGAAGCTATGAAGATGGAGAATGAAATCGTTGCACCTATTGACGGTACGATCGTTACCGCTGCTGCTACAAAGGGTTCTTCCGTTAACACCGGTGACCTTCTCTTTGTTATCGGCTAATTAGTTTGAATTTGTTAAAAATATTTCAGATCATATTTGAAATTGAAATTTAAGGAGAAAATTATTATGGCAAAGAAGTATATTGTTACCGTTAACGGTACAGGTTATGAAGTAATTGTTGAAGAAGGCGGATCTGTCGCTGCTCCCGCAGCTCCCGTTGCAGCTCCTGCACCTGCAGCAGCTCCCGCACCCGCAGCAGCACCTGCACCTGCACCCGCTGCAGCTCCGGCAGACGGAGTTAAAATTACTGCTCCGCTTCCCGGCAACATTCTTGATGTTAAGGTTGCTTCCGGCGCTTCTGTTAAGAAAGGCGACATCCTCTGCATCCTCGAAGCTATGAAGATGGAAAACGAAATCGTTGCTCCTCAGGACGGCACCATTGCAAGCGTTTCCGCTACAAAGGGTTCTTCCGTTAACACCGGCGATCTTCTTTTTGTTATCGGTTAATAGAATTCACCGTAATTAATAAAGAGAAAGGTGTTATATTATGTTTGAAGCATTGAAAGGATTGTTTTCGCAATCCGGTTTTGGCAGTTTGTATAATGCCAGCGAACAGTTTGAGTACTTTGGCATTAAATCAAACTTTGACTTCGGCACGATAATTATGCTTTTGGTTGCGTGCCTCCTTTTCTATCTTGCAATTGTTAAGAAGTTTGAACCCCTTCTTCTTCTTCCGATCGCATTCGGTATGCTTTTGGTTAACATTCCCGGTCCTATCGGCGATTCTGTTTTCCATAGTAGTATTTTTATTAATGAAACAGGTCACATCAATTGGGAAGAACTTGCTCACGGCGCAGGCTTGATAGACTATCTCTATCTCGGCGTCAAGCTTGGTATCTATCCTCCGCTTATATTCCTCGGCGTTGGTGCTATGACCGACTTTAAACCTCTTATTGCAAACCCGAAGAGCCTTCTTCTCGGTGCAGCAGCACAGCTCGGTGTTTTCATCGCATTCTTTGGTGCGCTTGCATCCGGTTACTTTAACGTTGCAGAAGCCGCTTCCATCGGCATAATCGGTGGTGCGGACGGACCTACTGCTATCTACGTAACCAAATCTCTTGCGCCCAACCTTCTTGGTGCAATTGCAATAGCTGCATATTCCTACATGGCTCTCGTTCCTTTCATTCAGCCTCCCATTATGAAGGCATTCACTTCCAAGAAGGAACGTCAGATCGTTATGGGTCAGCTCCGTAGCGTTTCCAAGACCGAAGAAATTATTTTCCCGATAGTTGTTGCTCTTGTTGTAAGTATCATTCTTCCTTCTGCGGCTGCACTTGTCGGTATGCTTATGCTCGGTAACCTTATGAAGGTTTCCGGTGTTGCAGACAGATTGTCGAAGACTGCACAGAACGAACTTATGAATATCGTAACAATCTTGCTCGGTATCTCTGTCGGTGCTACCGCCGATGCGGCAAACTTCCTTAAGGTACAGACACTTTTGATCATCGCACTTGGTCTTTGCGCATTTGCCGTTGCTACCACGGGTGGCGTTCTCTTCGGTAAACTTATGTGCTTCGTTACCAGAGGAAAGATCAACCCTCTTATCGGTTCTGCAGGCGTTTCTGCCGTTCCTATGGCAGCACGTGTTTCCCAGACCGTTGGTCAGAAAGAAAACCCTGCAAACTTCCTTCTTATGCACGCTATGGGTCCCAACGTTGCAGGTGTTATCGGTTCTGCGGTTGCAGCGGGCGTATTCCTCGCAATGTTCGGTTAATTAAATCGTTTTAGAAAGGTGATGTATAATAATGGCTAAGCAAGTTAAAATTACAGAAACAATTCTCCGTGACTCTCACCAGTCGCTTATCGCTACAAGAATGACCACCGACGAAATGCTTGAGATCCTTCCCGAGCTCGACAAAGTCGGTTATCATTCTCTCGAAGCATGGGGCGGTGCTACTTTCGACTCTTGCCTTCGTTTCTTGAACGAAGATCCTTGGCAGAGACTTCGCACTATCAAAGATAAGTGCCCCAACACTCCTCTCCAGATGCTTTTCAGAGGTCAGAACATTCTCGGTTACAGACACTATGCCGACGACGTTGTTGAATATTTTGTTCAAAAATGTATTGCAAACGGTATGGATATAATCAGAATCTTCGATGCTCTCAACGATCCCAGAAACCTCAAGACTGCTATCGAAGCAACCAAGAAGGAAAAGGGTCACGTTCAGGCGGCTATTTCCTATACTACCGGTCCCGTGTTCTCCAATGAATACTTTGCAAAATATGCAAAGCAGCTTGAAGAAATGGGCGCAGACAGTATCTGTATCAAAGATATGTCCGGTCTTCTTAAGCCCTATGATGCATACGATCTAGTAACCGCAATCAAGGCTATTTGTAAGATTCCCGTACAGCTTCACACTCACTACACCAGCGGTCTCGCTTCTATGACCGTTCTTAAGGCTGTTGAAGCAGGCGTTGACGTTGTTGACTGTGCGCTTTCTCCTCTCGCTTTGGGTACTTCTCAGCCCGCAACCGAACCGATCGTTGCAACTCTTCAGGGTACTCCGTTCGATACCGGCATCGATCTTGCTCAGCTTGACAAGATCTCTAAGCACTTCGACGGTCTCCGTGAAAAATATATCGCAAACGGCCAGCTCGATCCCAAGCTTCTTAAGGTTAACGTAAATGCTCTTATGTATCAGGTTCCCGGCGGAATGCTTTCCAACCTTCTTTCTCAGCTTAAACAGGCAGGTGCAAGCGACAAGCTTCAAGAAGTTCTTGAAGAAGTTCCGCGTGTTAGAGAAGATGCAGGTTATGCACCTCTCGTAACTCCTACCTCTCAGATCGTTGGTACTCAGGCAGTATTTAACGTTCTTATGGGCGAAAGATACAAGAACGTTACCAAAGAATTCAAGGGTATGATCAGAGGCGATTACGGTAAGACTCCCGTTCCGATCAAACCTGAATTTGTTAAAAAGATCATCGGTGATGAAAAGCAGATCACCTGCCGTCCCGCAGACCAGCTTAAGCCCGAACTCGAAACGCTCAAGAGCCAGCTCGGCAATAAGGCTCAGCAGGATGAAGACGTTCTTTCCTACGCACTCTTCGATCAGGTTGCACTTAAGTTCTTTGAAAAGAGAGACGAAGGTGTTGCTGTTGCAAATGCAATTGCAAACGCTTCCTCTAATAAGTACAACGTAAACATTCGTGAAGTAAAATAAACGAAATAATAAAAGCGGAACTTCAAATAAGAAGTTCCGCTTATTTTTTGTATAATTTTCAAACTTCGGTTCTGCCTTCAATAGCCTTCATAATCGTTACGGAATCGGCATATTCGAGAGTTGCGCCAACAGGTAAGCCGTAGGCAAGACGGGTTACTTTAATGCCGAAAGGCTTGATAAGTCTGCTTAAGTACATTGCCGTTGCTTCACCTTCAACGCTGGGGTTTGTTGCAATAATAACTTCTTTAACATCGTACAAACGAGAGAGAAGCTCTTTGATCTTAAGCTGTTCGGGACCAATTCCGTCAACGGGGGAAATTACACCGTGTATGACGTGATATTTACCCTTATATTCACGCGTTTCCTCGATTGCTTCTAAAGCCTTGTTGTCTTCAACGACGATAATTGTTTCCGAATTACGGGTGTTATCGGAGCAAATTTCACAAAGACCGTTTTCACAATATGATTGGCACGCCGTACAAAGTTTTATACAGTTTTTTGCTTCAATCAGAGAAGAGGCGAAGTTTTTAACTTCATCGTCGCTCATTTCGATGATTTTATAAGCAAGGCGAGAAGCACTTTTTCTTCCGATGCCGGGCAGGGAAGCGAAGCTGTTTATAAGCTTCTCTAACGTCGGTGTCATTTAACGACCTCCGATTAAAACATACCGGGCATTCCGGGAATAGAACCTGTAATTTTAGACATTTCTTCGTTATTTGTGTCTTCAACACGTTTAATAGCTTCGTTTACTGCAGCAACGAGAATATCTTCAAGAGTTTCCTTATCATCGGGATCGATTATTTCGGGTTCGAGAGAGATGGAAAGAATTTCTTTTTTGCCGTTAATCTTAACGTTAACAACACCGCCGCCTGCGGTAATTTCATATTCACGTTCTTCAAGCTCTGCTTGCTTTGTTTGCATATCTTCCTGCATTTTTTGAGCTTGGCGCATCAAAGCGTTCATATCGGAAGGTCCGCCCATTCCTTTAGGAAGTCTAACTTTCATTTTAACAATCTCCTTTATGTTTTATAATTCATCAATAAGTGTTGTTTGATTTTCGTTGATTGATATGTTTTCTTGCGTTTCGAAAGAAACGGTAACTATTTTACCTATAACTGAGGTAAACGCTTCTGTAATCATTTTTTTGCTTATCGGATTATCTAACATTTTCTTCGCAAAATCTTCTGCAACAATAATAATGTTATCATTCTCGGTAAAAACTTTGGATTGCTTTAGGAAAGCGATGACCTGAGGTTCTTTGGAAAGGTATTCGTAAATTTCAGACATATCAGAAAAAGGTGTGCGGTCGGTTGTAATCACATTTTCTGTGATGTGCTGTGTGTCCTCTGTTTTAGGTGTTTCCGGTTTAATAACAGGAGCAGCAACCGAAAATCCTGTAGCAGTAAGTAAAGCAATTTTCTTTTCGAGCTCTGAAATTCTTGCCGCTAACGCTTTTGGTGAATCTGAAATCGTACGGTCGCACATACGAATAACCGCCATTTCCAAAATTGTGCGCTTGTTCATTGAATATTTTGAGATTCTCGATTGAGTTTCTTCCAGAACAGAAATTATATAAAACAGTTGTTCCATTGTAAGTGCTTCAACAAGATCCGCAGGAAGGGATGATGCAGATGTAACATTACGTGATCTGTTAAGCTGTTTTTCGATCATAATATCTCGAACAAGCACAGAAAGATCGTCTATGAAAACAGAGACGTCTTTAGAAGAACGGTGTATTTGTTCGATAATATCAATAGCTTTCGGGATATCCTTGTTTGATACAGCAAAAAGCAAATCATAAAGAGTTTCGTTGCTTGCAAGACCGAGAACACCTCTAATGGATTCTTTGGTCAAAACACCGTTATTACCGTTTGAACAGGCTTCCAAAAGGGAAAGAGCATCTCTCATAGAACCGTCAGCAAGACGGGCAAGCAGTTCCGCAGAGCCATCATCAAGCTTTATATCTTCTTGGTTTGCAACAAATTCAATACGATTTTTGACCGATTCCGCATCGATGCGGGAAAAGTCAAAGCGTATGCAACGAGAGATTATTGTGGGAGGGAGCTCGTTGATCTCTGTTGTAGCTAATATAAAAACAACATATTCGGGAGGTTCTTCAAGAGTTTTCAAGAGTGCATTAAAGGCACTGTCGGTAAGCATGTGAACCTCGTCGATAATATAAACCCTCTTTTTAAGAACCGAGGGAGGGTAGACGACCTCGTCACGAAGGTCACGTACGTTATCGACGCGGTTGTTGCTCGCTGCGTCAATTTCAAGAACGTCGGTTGCGCTTCCCGAATCAATAGCTTTACATGCAGAACATTCGTTGCAAGGGTTGCCGTCTTTGGGATTTTCGCAGTTTACAGCTTTTGCAAGAATTTTTGCGGACGAAGTTTTACCCGTGCCTCTTGTTCCGCAGAAAAGATAGGCATGAGATACTCTGTTTGCGGCGCATTGCTTTTTCAGAATCGATGTAATATGTTCCTGACCGCAAATTTCGTCAAAAATGCGTGGACGCCATTTTCTGTAAAGCGATAAATACAAAATCCGTCACCTCCTGATTGAAATAATGAGATACAAAATATGACCATACAACCCCTGTCGAACGTTGCTTCCGTCCGGAAGAAAAAGGTTTCTCTCGAAACAGGCACCCTTGCGGCACATCCGTATTTCTGCTTAATGCTGCTTGGTTCCCCACCTGACATATTTCACAGGTACGAATTGCGCAAGGACCCATCTCTCAACAAGATGCCTTCAGCGCAGCGACACAAACAAGGCCCTCAAAGGGTTTGTCATCCCCACTATAGCGGATTGTGGGTACAAGGCACCGCTAACTCCCCGATTAGTATGGCCATATTTCATATCTCATTAACTTTTTGTATTATAACACATACTTGCTATATTTTCAAGTATTTTGCCGTAGTTTTATAATTATATTACCCTCATCTTTATAATGTAATTGACAATCTTAATATTATAATATATAATAAGATGTTCAAATATACGGATTGCACGGAGGTATTTATGGAAAAAACATTATATAGAATTTTCCCCTCAAAAGCCTTTGAATGTAAATGGCTCAATAAAATGGGAAATATGGGCTATTTACTTAAATCAAAAAGTAAAGGAAAATATGTTTTTAGTCTTGATAAAGATAAGAAATATTATTATTCCATAGAATATCTCGATATGGCGCCCAAATCTGACGAAGCAAAGAACTATATTGAAGCACGTGAAAAAAACGGAGAATATATAGTTACACTTAAAAGACATTGGGCGTACTTCCGCAAGGTTGGTTCGCCGATCGAATTATCAAAAGAAGCATATAAGATGAACTGTGCCGTTTATTTTTGGCGCACGTTATATCTCTATTTCTTTGCTATTTGCAGTACGGTCGTTTGCGGTTATCAAGCGTTTGCTATTAGATTTTTGGAGCGAGTTTCTTTGGAAACAAGCGGTCAGATAAGAGAATTTCTTATTGTTGCGCCAAACCCTAATTTTTTTCAGGCGATAATCAATCTCTTCAGAAGGCTTATAAACGCTTTCCTTGAGCTTTTGAACGTATATTTTGCTTTATGTTCGAAGCTTTTCGGAGAAAGCGATGCTGTTTCTGTTATTGCAATACTTGCTCCCTTGGCAATACTGCTCTTTATACTCGGGGGCATTAATCTCGATAAATACATTACCAATAAAATCGGGGTAAAGAAAAATGCAAAGTAAACAATACAGTATTAAATTATCTGAAGTTGCAAAAAAGCATTCCTTTGAACCGGTATATCTTCCCGAGAATTACGAGGATATTCTTGTATATCGCTCGGATATGTCACGTCCCGGTTTGCCTTTAGCGGGTTTTTTTGAGTATTTCGAAAACGAGCGTATACAGTTAATCGGTAATATGGAACACAGTTACCTTGCTTCGCTTTCATCCGAAGATAGACGTAAATCGCTCAAAGACTTTTTTGATCATAACGTAAAAGCCGTTGTTCTTACTTCATCTTTAGAGGTTTTTCCTGAACTGCTTGAAGAGGCGCGGAACAGCAATACACCGCTTTTGTCGTCTTCTACAACAACATCTGCCTTAGTTGCTGCGATAACCTCTGATCTTTGCGTTTCTTTGGCGGAAAGAATTACACAACACGGTGTTTTGGTTGGAGTTTACGGTGAAGGTGTGCTTATTCTCGGTGACAGCGGTATCGGTAAGAGTGAGACGGCCATAGAGCTTGTTAAGAGAGGACATCGACTAATCGCTGATGATG
Source organism: Eubacteriales bacterium (assembly GCA_045536935.1). Classification (GTDB taxonomy): domain Bacteria; phylum Bacillota; class Clostridia; order Oscillospirales; family CAG-382; genus Coliplasma. The sequence goes on from JAZSOO010000027.1 coordinate 119,510, forward strand.
CTGTTGAAATCAAGCGTGTTTCGGCTATAACGCTCGTCGGCAGTGCTCCCGAGCTTATCCGTCACTATATCGAATTACGCGGTATCGGAATCGTTGACGTACGCCGTATATTCGGTATGGGTTCGGTTAAACAGTCCGAGAAAATCGACTTGATCATAAACTTTGAAAACTGGCAGCAGGGTAAGCTTTACGACCGTTTTGGTTTAGATTCCGAATATACCGAAATTTTGGGTATAAAGATCCCCTCCATTACTGTTCCCGTGAAACCCGGCCGTAACCTTGCGGTTATAATTGAAATTGCGGCTATGAACCACAGACAGAAAAAAATGGGTTATAATACTGCTGAAGAATTCGAAAAGAAGCTTCAGGAAGAAGCTATGAACCACATCGGAGGATAAGATGTATTATCTTGGTATAGATCTTGGCGGTATGTCAATAAAAGCAGGTATTTGTGACGAGAACGGCACTATTTTATATAAAGATACCTGCCCGACAGTACGTACCGAAGACGGTGATAGAATTTTAAACGATATAGCGTCGCTTTCTTTGAAAGTCATTGCCGAAGCAGGACTTTGCGTAAGTGATATTGAATATGCAGGGATCGCATCTCCCGGAAGCGCCGATCAAGAAAACGGAACTATTATATATGCTTCTACTTTACCTTTTTTGAATTATCCTATCGTCGAGAAATTCACAGCAAAGACGGGTATAAAAAAAGTTTATATTGAAAACGATGCAAATGCCGCAGCAAAAGGCGAAGCAACGTTCGGTGCTGCGAAGGGTTGCAAAAATTCTCTTTTCATTACTCTCGGTACAGGCGTTGGCGGCGGTATAATTATTGACGGTAAAGTATATTCCGGATTTAATTATTCAGGTGCAGAGCTTGGACATATTGTCATCGTTAAGGACGGCAAGGAATGTTCTTGCGGAAGAAGAGGCTGTTTTGAAGCCTATGCTTCTGCAACGGCTTTGGTAGAGCTTACTAAAGAAAAAATGCTTGAAAACAAAAAATCGCTGATGTGGGAGCTTTGTGAAAATAACATTGATAACGCAAACGGCAAAACTGCTTTTGATGCTATGAGAAAAGATGATGGAACCGCTAAAGCTGTTATTGATGAATATATTCAATATCTTGCATCAGGCGTTGTAAGTTTGATCAATATATTCCAACCCGAAGTATTAAGCATCGGCGGCGGAATTAGTAAAGAAGGGGATACGTTGATTTTCCCCATAAGAGAGATTGCAGAACGAGAACAGTATTCACGTCATTGTGATAAAAAGACAATAATAAAAACAGCGGCGTTGAGTAATGACGCAGGAATTATCGGTGCCGCTTCACTTGGCAAATAACGGAGTAAAAATGTCACACACAGTAGATACAGAAGTAAAATATTTAAATACGATCGCATTAAGAGGGATTGTTATTTTCCCCGGTTCGACAGCAAGCTTTGAAATCGGCAGAAAAGCTTCTATAAATGCTTTGAAGAACGCAGAAGCAAACGACGAGCCTATATTCCTTGTGCCACAGTTCGATGCATCTATAATCAAACCTCTCGAGCTTGATTTGTTAAGCACCGGTGTAATAGCCCGTGTCGTTCATACAGCACGTTTACAGGACGGAGCAATACAAGTTGTTGTTGAAGGTATTCGTCGCGCCGAACGCGAAAATACAATTATTACAGACGATTTAATTAAGTGCTCGGTAAAGGTTAAAGAAAGAAGAAAGATTTCTTCATTTGTTCAAGAAAGAGTTGCTGTTAAAGAATTGTACGAGGTTTTTTCGGAATACCTGAACTATATTGCAAAGCCTTCCGAAGAGATCATTGAAGAGGTTAATAACATAACCGACGCTTCTCAGGTTGCTGACTTTCTTGCAAGTAACTTTGTCGTTAATTTTGATGAACGCATTCAACTGCTTGAAGAATACGATACAACGAAGAGAATTAAGAAATTGACGGAGATATTCCAAAAGGATATCGAGATTTTCAACGTTGATAATAAGATACATCAAAAGGTTCGTTATACTCTTCAGAAACAGCAAAAGGATATATATCTTAGAGAACAGATTCGTGCTATCAAAAATGAGCTTGGCGACGAATCCGCCGATGATATGGAAGACGGCGACGAACTGTATTCAAAGATCAAGAACGCAAAGATTCCAAAAGAAATTCAAGAAAAGCTTTTATCGGAAAATGCAAAGCTGTCAAAAATGCCTTTTGGAACACCCGAAGCAACCGTTATTCGCAATTATATCGAGGTTTGCCTCGAACTTCCTTGGGACAAGAAGACAAAAGACAGAATTGATATTGATGCTGCAAAAAAGATTCTTGATAAGGACCATGACGGTATTCAAAAGGTCAAAGAAAGAATTGTTGAATTTCTTGCAGTAAAACAGTTAAAGCCCGATTTAAAGGGACAGATACTTTGCTTTGTCGGCCCTCCCGGTGTTGGTAAAACCTCTATTGCAAAATCAATTGCGAAAGCAACGAATAAAAAGTTTGCACGAATTTCTCTTGGCGGTATCCGTGACGAAGCAGAAATCAGAGGCCACAGAAGAACCTATATCGGTTCAATGCCCGGTCGTATTATTAATGCTCTCAAGCTTGCAGGTTCTTCAAATCCCGTTATACTTTTCGACGAACTTGATAAGCTTACCAGAGATGCTCACGGAGATCCTGCAAGTGCTATGCTTGAGGTTCTTGATGCAGAACAGAATTATGCATTCCGTGATAATTTTATAGAAATTCCTATAGATCTATCCGAATGTCTGTTTATTGCTACCGCTAATACTCTTGATACTATTCCTGCTCCCTTATTGGATAGACTTGAAGTTATCAATATGAGCAGTTATACGGACAACGAGAAAATTGCAATAGCTAAAAACCATCTTATACCCAAGCAAATTAAAGCACACGGATTAAAAGCATCGCAAATTAAAATTTCCGACGATGCTATCAAGGAACTTATTGCTTCCTACACCCGTGAAAGCGGCGTTAGAAGTTTGGAACGTGAGATTGCGTCCATCTGTCGTAAGGCGGCAAAAATGATTGTTGACGGCGAAAAGAAGGTTCTTGTCGACGTTCAAACGGTACGTTCTATGTTAGGTCCTGCAAAATTTATTCCTGATCATATTTATGAAGAGGATGAGGTTGGTATTGTAAACGGATTGGCGTGGACTTCTGTCGGCGGTGATATGCTTAGAATTGAATGCAGTTCTATGTCGGGCAACGGCAAGCTTGAATTAACGGGGCACTTAGGCGACGTTATGAAAGAGAGCGCAAGAGCCGCTGTCAGTTACATTAGAAAACATTCAAACGCTCTTGGCGTTGACGAGAAATTCTATGAAAACCGTGATATACATATTCACGTACCTGAGGGAGCAATACCCAAAGACGGTCCTTCTGCCGGCATAACGATCGCTACGGCACTTCTTAGTGAATTGACTGGAAGAAGTGTTAAACGTGACGTTTCTATGACAGGCGAGATAACTCTTACGGGCAGAGTTCTGCCTATCGGCGGTTTGAAGGAAAAATCTATGGCTGCGTATAAATGCGGTGCAAAAAAGGTTATTATCCCCGTAGAAAACGAACCCGATATTTATGAATTTGATGCGGAGGTTAAAAACGCTATCGAATTTATTCCGGTAAAACACATTTCGGAAGTTTTTGATATTGCGTTGAATAAATAATATGGAAATGTCTTTTGGCGGTGTTAACCTCCATAAAACAGATTTAAAAATCACTGCAGGACTTCCTTGGCAGTTGATAAAAGAGGGTGTTCCGCAAATTGCATTTGTCGGAAGATCAAACGTTGGCAAAAGCTCTCTTATCAATTCGCTTCTCGGAAGAAAAAAGCTGGCAAGAGTATCTTCAGAGCCCGGTAAGACAATTACCGTTAACTATTACGAGGTTGACAAAAAGCTGTTCTTGGTCGACCTGCCCGGTTACGGCTTTGCAAGACGTGCTAAAAGTGATATTACAAAATGGTCATCGCTTACAGAACATTATTTTGTCGATAACAATGCTTTAACGTATGTTTTACAGTTGATCGATATTCGTGTTGGCATTACCGAAGACGATAAAATGATGCTCAGCTATCTTGACCATTACGGATTGCCGTATATGGTTGTCGCAACAAAATGCGATAAGCTTAACAAGACCCAGCTTAATGAAGCTTGTTCAAAGCTTCTTTCAAGCGGTTTGTTGCGCAGTAATACCGAAGTTCTTCTCTATTCGTCCACAAAAGGAATCGGCAGGGAAGCTCTTTGGGAAAGAATTCTCGATTGTACCCTCGGAGGAGAAAATGCTTTATAATAATATTTCCGTTTTAGATAACGGCCATCTTGCTTTTTCCGGTGTTGACGTTGTTTCGTTAGCTGCAAAGTACGGTACACCGCTTTATTTGACCGACGAAGCAAGAATACGCAAAAATTGTCGTGAGTATAAAGATGCGGTAAGAAAATATTTCGGCGAAGAAAGTCTTCCTCTTTATGCAAGTAAATCACTTTGCTATAAAGATATTTATCGTATAATCAATGAGGAAGGGCTTGGAACAGACGTTGTTTCGGGCGGTGAGCTCTATACAGCTTTAAGCGTTGGTTTTCCTGCCAATAAGATTTATTTTCACGGCAACAACAAAACCGAAAATGAAATTTTGTTTGCTCTGAAAAATAACATCGGCGGATTTGTTGTTGACAACTTTGAGGAATTGTATTTCTTAAATAGCGAGGCTGAAAAACAGGATAAGGTGCAAAACATCCTTCTTCGCCTTTCGCCCGGCATTGACCCCCACACACATCGTGCGGTCGTTACGGGAAGCGTTGATTCTAAATTCGGTGTCGCTATCGAAACCGGTCAGGCGTTGGAATTTGTCGAAGCTGCGTTGAAATGCGAAAATCTGCATCTTGAAGGCATTCATTGCCACATAGGAAGCCAGATTTTTGATAAATTTCCTTTTACCGATGCCGCAAAAATAATGCTTGATTTTGCGCTTGACGTTAAGAATAAACTAAATTTCTCGTTCAAGAAAATTAATCTTGGCGGCGGTATAGGTGTTAGATACACCGAAGATGATCCCGACGTTACGATTGATGAAATTATGGGAGAAATAAAAAACGAGCTTGATAAGCTCGTTTCCGAAAGAGGTCTTGATAGACCGATATTCCTCTTTGAAATGGGAAGATATATTTGTGCAAACGCAGGTATGACGTTATATACCGTCGGCTCTGTAAAGAATATTACGGGCTATAAAAGCTATGTATGCATCGACGGCGGTATGTGCGATAACCCGAGATATGCGTTGTATGAATCGAAATATACCGTTTATAATGCAAGCAAAGCTAACACGGAACGTACAACAGTTGCTTCGGTTGCAGGTCGTTGCTGCGAAAGCGGTGATCTCATCGGCGAGGATATGAAGCTTCAAGAGTTTGAACGTGGTGATATTATGGCGGTTGCTGTTACGGGAGCATATAACTATTCTATGTCTTCAAACTATAACCGTGTTCCCAAACCTGCGATGGTTTCGGTTTGTAACGGCAAAGAAAAGCTTGTTATCAAACGTGAAACTTATGAAGATATAATTAAAAACGAAATTTAAAACAAAGACAAAAATTTGGGTTTCTTTGCTGTCACGGTCATGCCGTCAAGATAGCCGAGAAGCCCGATTTTTTTGCATCCGTCAAATTTCAAAGAATATGCGCAAAGAGCCTGTGATTTATAACCTAATTCACGGTCTTTTTTATTTACGGCATATTTTCCGTCGCCGAGAAGAGGGTGACCTAAATGAGCAAAAGTAGCTCTAATTTGATGTGTTCTGCCCGTTATAAGCTCGATTTCAAGCAGGGAAAACATACGGTCACGAGTTATTGAGATAGTTCTATATTTGGTAATTGCGGTTTTTGCGTTCTTTGTCTTTGTGTTTTTGACGTAGACTGTATTATTATCGGAGTTTTTCTCCAGGAAAAGTTGTATAGAGTCTTCTTTTTTTTCAAGAGTACCGTGAACAACGGCAAGGTACTTTTTTTGGATCATTCTATCTTTAATAATCAGATTCATTTCACGCAAAGCTTCTGCGTTCTTAGCTGCGATTACAAGCCCTTCGGTGTTTCTGTCAATCCTATTGCAAAGCGCAGGAGCAAAGCTGTGTTCATCAGCAGGGGAGTAATCACCTTTCTTTATCAGATAAGCTGTTATACGGTCAATAAGTGTGTCCGTATCGTTTTTGTCATCGGAATGAACTAACAAACCGGCTTCTTTATCTACGATAATAATATTTTCGTCCTCGTATGCAACAGAGATATTTGTATTTGAGGTTATTTGTTTTTTGGGAGTATCCGATAAAACATCATCGGGTGCAAAAATCAGAATAAGGTCGCCCTCGTTTAATATATAATTCTCTTTTGTTCTTTTACGATTAACGGTGATCTTCTTTTTTCTGATAAGCTTATACAGCATGGAGAAGGGCATATTTTTGTATTTTTTTGCAATGAATTTATCAATGCGTTGTCCCGCATCGTTTTTTGAAATGATAATTTCCTTCATAAAAACCTCACGAACTCATTTACAAAAAGAATTTTAACATTAAACTTAAATTATTTCAATAGTTTGATTGAATTTAAGAAAAATACATTTTGTGCAATATGTCATTTATGAGAGTATTTAAGTAAAGTGACAAACACATACCAAAAACAATATATAGCGATTCATAAATTGCATTGATACAAAATGCGGTAGAGGTTGCTCGTGTTGACATAATGCGGTATACATAATTCGTTGTCATAATCGCTAATTTTGAAATAGTTTTTCAAAACCCCTTGAAATTGAAAGAGTTTTATATTATTATATATCTTGCACGACTTGTGTTAAGGAGGTACATAATATGTCACGTTGCGAAAATAAATGCAAAAAAATGCTTTTTATTGGCAGCGGAAATATAGCAAAAGCAGTAGCTTTTGGACTTGTATCCACTAAAATCGCGCCTCCGCAATTTATTACTGTTTATAACAGAAACAACAATAAGTTTGTTGCTTTTGAAAAATTGGGCATTAACACATCTCTGGATCTTGCAGAGGCTTCTAAAGATGCCGATATTATTTTTCTTGCAGTAAAACCGGCTATTGTTAAGGAAGTTATGAATCAACTTGCAGCGATCGACGATTTACTGGAAAGAGTTATTGTTGTATCGTTTGCGGCATCTGTCAGCATCGCTCATATTGAAAAGTATGCTTGTAAGGATCTTGCCGTCATTCGTACAATGCCCAGCACACCGATTTCTATCGGCGAAGGCGTTATTTCTATTTGCAAAAACGAACGTGTATCGAGCAAGGACTTTGAATATTTCTGCAGAACAATGTCTTCTATTGCGCACGTTGCCATTGTTGACGAAGCAAATATGAATCCGATCATATCCGTTCACGGTTCTTCTCCCGCATACGTTTATTTATTTGTAAAAGCAATGTTAGATGCTTCCGAGAAGCAGGGAATTGACAGAAACACTGCATTACCTTTAATTTTAAAAACTATTAAAGGTTCCGTTTCGATGATCGAGAATAGTTCCGATTCGATAGAAACGCTTATCAACAACGTTGCTTCACCTAACGGTACTACACTTGCGGCTTTAAATTCTTTTGAAAACGATGATTTTTGCGGTGCAATCGAGCGTGCGATGGATGCATGTACGAAACGTGCCAATGAAATCTCTGAAGAGTTGTAATATTTTTTGCTTGTCCGCATATACCTTTAACGGTGATATGTATGACTTCAAATCAAATTACAGCGCTTACGATTTATAGAGAACCAAAGCATAAAAAACAAACACTTATAAACTTAAAAAACAACAGCGTTGCAGTTTTGTTGAATTTTTTGAGACTCAGAAAGAAATATATTCTTCTGTTTTCCGGAATATATTTTGCTTTTTTCTTGTTTATTTGTTCGTATATATCGTTATATCCAAACGCATATTCTTTAGTTATTATTTCATACGATTTGTTTATAACTAAAAGATTGTTTGTTTTTTTACTTACTGCATCATTGATCTTTAGTTTTACTATCTTCGGAAGATACGTTATCTCTATCTGTGCGATATTTACAGCATTATGCTTGGCGTTGTTTGCTTCAGCTTTTTATAGTTTTAATTTAGTTAGTAATCTACATTTGACCATTGGTCTGATATTGCTTATATCGTTCTCTTCATTGATTTGTATTCTTTTTTATTCCGATTCGATGATCATTTATAAATTGATGATAGGGAATAGGCCTAAGATTCGTTTTCCGAATTCTTTATATTTTATCTTCCGTTTCATTTTTACGATTTCATCAATTGATTATATTCTTTTTAAAATATCAAATTTAAGTATGTTAGGATAGTTCAAATGCTTAGTTGTGAAAATTCTGTTCTTATCTCACAACTGAATAACTTTTATGATTATTTGAAGAATGTAAAGAATTCTTCCGATAATACATTACAGGCGTACAGACGTGACCTTGAAAAATTTCTCGATTATGCTGCCGTTATTAATGTTAATAGCTTTATTGACGTTGATAGTGATTGCGTTTCCGATTTCAAGGCATACCTTACAAAAAAAGGCTTGTCCGCATCGTCGGTAAGCCGTACTCTCTCCTCGATGAGGAGTTTGTATCAGTTTTTGATATCCGAAGGTATATGCGATACCAATCCTGCAAAAGCTGTTCATAACGATAAAAACGAGAAGAAAGAAATGGTTGTTTTGACTTCAAAAGAAGTTGAAATCATACTTTCTCAACCCGACACATCGGATATAAAGGGAATGAGAGACAAGGCCATGCTCGAAGTTCTCTATGCAACCGGAATTAAGGTTTCGGAGTTGATCGGACTAAATATAGAGGATTTTAATTCTCAACTTTCGTTTATTCGTTGCGGCGAAGGAGATAAGGAACGTTTTATACCTATTTATCCAATTGCCGCAAAGGCTGTATCGGTTTATCTTGAAAAAGCAAGAAAGCTTTTTGTTACCAACACAAACGAAAGATCCCTCTTTGTTAACGTAACCGGCGACAGAATGACCAGGCAAGGTTTTTGGAAGATCCTGAAAGCATACGTAGCAACGGCAGGAATCAAAAAAACTATCACGCCGCACACACTTCGTCATTCTTTTGCGGCACATTTGCTTGAAAATGGCGCCGATATACATGATATTCAAACGATCCTTGGGCATTCGGACATAGCTTCCACACAGCGTTATGCGCAATTCCTTAAGGACAAAATGAAAAACAGTTATATTAAATTCCATCCGAGAGCATAACGATTATAAATTTTAAGGAATTACAATGGGAAAAATATATGATTTCTTTTCCGGCGGTAACAAACCGGGGAAGGGTGTTACAAAAAAACAGGTTGAATTTGATAAAAAGCTTGGCTTTGGATTCTTCTTTAGATTGTTAAAAATGCGTCTTGGAAAATTCTCGGCTTCGAACCTGATTTTCGCATTATGCAACATTGTTATATTCGTTGCATTAATTGGTTTGACGGGAATGCTTGACGGTGAAACCTCAACGGCCGCAAATCCGCTGTATGCGCAAATCACCGCAATCGCAAAGAATGATAGCGGTCCCTCGATTGCGTCGCTTATGTCCATTTACGGCGCCTCTACGAGCCTTCGTGTTATTTCCGAAGCTTCGAGAATATTAATGTATAGTGTTGTTCTGCTTGTATTTACCTTTGGTATATCTACAATCGGACTTGTATACAATATGAGAAACGTTTGCACGGGTGAGCATATTGATACCTGGCACGATTATTTTTATTCTATTAAAAGGAACTTTAAGCAGGGAATAGTCATCGGCATATTGGACGTTTTGATTATTTTCTTGTTGATATACGATATCATCGCATACGGCGTTGAAGCAAACAATGAATTTATTTTCTTGGTTTTCTATTATGCATCGATTTTGTTTGCTGTTTTGTATTATATAATGCGATTCTATATTTATATTCAGCTTGTAACTTGTAAGATGTCTATCGGCAAGATGATTAAAAACTCTTTCTTGCTTACGGCTCTCGGAATTAAGAGAAACTTTGCAGGTTTGATCGGTGCAATTGTATTTGTAATATTGTTTATGTATGCATATATAATATTACCGCAGTTTTCAATAATTTTGCTTTGTATGTTTGCATTTTCGTTTTTAACATATATCGGAGTATATTGTGCGTATCCGATAGTTAAAAGATATGTAATCGATCCGTATTACGAAGATCATCCTGATGAACGTCCCGAAGATCCTTGGTCTACAAACGACAGAGTATTTGTCGATAGAGGATAAAATAAAAGCCGACATTGCGTCGGCTTTTTTGCTTCTTATAGGCATAGGGGGTATACATTTTTTTATAGACTTTCCTACTCTATCAATTGTATAAAATAAAGATTTTATATATTAAAGGGGAGGAACAATATTGGAAAAACGCCTGATTTAGGCGTTTTTCTATTATACAAGGTATGTTTCAAAATTACAGGTCTCTGAAATGCCTATCTCTTCCTTTGGAACGTATTCGGTTATCGGAAGCATTCCACCGTAATCATACATTCTATCATTTGTAATTGAAAATGCATCTATTTTATAATTTGCGCAAAAATCTCTAATATCATCACCGTATTTAAATTTGTTTAAATCACCCGTAAACGCAATTAAATCTTTAGAGATTTTAAATCCGCAACCGCCTATAAGTCCGTGACTCATTCCTTTTAGTCCGATTTCGCTTGAATCTTCAATCGTCAATACGTCAAAACCGTTTTTACGTAATGCACGTCCTATATAGTAATCAGACGTAATCACAGCGTTCTCATTTACTAATACGCAGCAACATTTTGTATAATTCTGTTCTACGAATATAATTGGTAAATCCTCGTATTTAGCATAAGCTTTTATAAGGTAATCTGCGCTCTTACCGCAGATCAATTTGCCGTTAAGACGAAAGTTATTAAAAGGACAATCAAATGGATAACTGTCTGATAATTCGGTTTCAGACTCTGTAAAAAACGATGTTTTCAGCTCTATCGGAAGATATTTTGGATCGTTTTCACAAAGCCACATACCTTTACGGAAATTATTTAACAATATATCAGGATGATACGCAATTTCACTTGAGATATTCGGCGTTTTTCCGAGTTTATACGGTACAACACCCATATCTCTAAGCTCGTTAATAATAGATTCGGGCAGTAAACGTGAAACAAAAGCTCTCGCTACCCTGGAGTTTACTATATTGGGGTCACAAAATCTCTCTGCCATACTACCCTCGCCAATTATGAATAATTTATGAACATATCAGTCAAGAAGTTTTATTAAGTCAAAAACACTTCTTAACGGTATAATTTCAACGTCTGTTACCTTAGAAATAGTTTTTATTGATCTATATGGGATTGCAATTTTCTTAAACCCGAGTCTTACAGCTTCGTTAACTCTCTGCATTGTGTTTGTAACCGACCTACATTCACCCGCAAGACCTATTTCACCAAAAACGATCAAATCGTCAGGTATGGGCGTATTTTTATATGTAGATATCATAGCAAGTGCGCAAGCTGTGTCACAAGCAGGCTCAAGCAGACGCATTCCTGCTGCTACGTTAACGTATACGTCCTGCGTTGAAAACTTCATACCCAAACGTTTTTCCAATACTGCAAGAAGCAACGCAGTTCTATTATAATCAATACCCGACGACATTCTTCTCGGAGACGGATACACCGTAGGTGTTACAAGACATTGTACTTCTGCAATAATAGGTCGAGAGCCCTCCATAACGCATACAGGACAGTTTCCGGGAACTCCTTTAGGACGCTGTGAAAGAAGCATTTCCGACGGTTTTTCAATTTCATTCAAACCGTCGTCATTCATTTCAAAAACACCTATTTCGTTTGTTGAACCGTATCTGTTTTTTTCGGCTCTGACAATTCTGTAGGCGTGTTGCTTATCACCTTCGAAATACAAAACCGCATCGACCATATGTTCGAGAACTTTCGGACCTGCTATCGAGCCTTCTTTGTTAACATGTCCAACCAAAAGCATAGAAACGTTGTCTTCTTTTGCTTTGTTAATAAGTCGTAATGCGCATTGACGTACTTGTGTAATACTACCTTGAGAAGACGGATAATCTTCGTCGTACATAGTTTGTATCGAGTCTATAATAACCACTTCGGGTTGAAGGACGTTAATTTCTGCTATTATATTATTAATGTTATTTTCACTTAAAATATAGACCTCATCGTGTTCAACGCCAAGTCTACGACAACGAATTTTAATCTGCGCAGACGATTCTTCGCCGGTTACATAAAGAACTTTACCCGAATCGCCGACTTTGCGACAAATCTGTAAAAGAAGGGTGGACTTCCCTATTCCGGGTTCACCTGAAATTAACACAACAGATCCCGAAACCAAGCCTCCGCCGAGAACTCTGTCGAATTCACCTATACCTGTTCCAATGCGTTCTTTTTCGAGAAAAGAAATATCCTTAATACGTGCCGCCTTTGGTTTATCGGTAACTACAGCGTTGTTATTTCTTGTTTTCTTGGATTTTGTTGTTTGGACGGGAATATCCTCACGTTCGGAAAAAGTATTCCATTCAGAGCATTGTGGGCATTTTCCGTACCATTTCGAGGCAATATATCCGCAATTTTCGCAAACGAATTCGGTTTTCATTCTTTAATTCTCCAAATATTCAGCAATTCCGCAATAAATAGAAAGAGCAAGTGCTTTTTGGTAATCCTCGTTTATAAGAAGCTTTGCTTCTTCGGGATTTGAAACAAATCCACATTCAATTAACACAGCAGGCATTTTTAAGTTTTTGAGTAAATATATCGTTTCGTTGCCTGATTTAATTGCTCGCTTATTATCCGTTTGCAATAAACGGATATTCTCTTGAACTGAATTTGCAATAGTTTTACTTTCGGGATTATTGTCAGAATAGAACGTTTGTAACCCCTTGCAATATGATGCAGGAAATTTGTTCATATGTATGCTTACGAAAAGTGAATTCTCGTAAGAGTTTGCTATCTCTTCCCTATTACGCAAATCGAAAAACTTCTTTCTATTTTCTTCACCTTGTTTGTAAAGAAGTTTATCTTCGTTTCGTGTGAGAATAGTTGTATATCCTGCTCCGACAAGTAAACTTTCGAGCTTTAACGAAACGTCAAGATTTAAATGCTTTTCTATGATATCGTTTTCAGATGCACCCGGATCTTCTCCGCCATGCCCAGGATCGATCACAATGTTTTTTTGATTGTAAACCGTGGCAGAGTTTGATTCCCTTGCATCTTTATATCCTTTATATCCCATAGAAACAAACATAGAAACAAGGAAATAAAAGACTATCGAAAACGCCAATATCGCCGTTAAAACATAAAAGCCGATACGGGTCTCTCTAAAAATGTTAGAACGCATAATAACCTCACAATAAAGTTTGTAAGATTATATGCGATCTAACATAACAGTATTACTTATCGTTTTTATTCTTTGGCTTTCTTTCCATAGGACCGTCATACGGCGGTTTTACGTTAAAGCCCATCATACCTCGTATGGTTTTGTCCTTAATGCCGATAATATAGCCCAAGGAGCTTGATATTATCGCAGGAAGCAAGGTTATCAATACATATCCCGTAACACCGACAGCTTCTCTTAATCTATAAAGACAGAGAAAACTGCCCTGAAAGAAGTAATATATCAACAAAGCTATAGGAGAAGCATTTTCTACATTTCCTGCAGTCAAATCAATAATAATTGCAACCAAGCCGACAATTATAACGGGTGAATATGCAATAAGCGTAAGATACAAACCTTTACTGTATTTACGCTCTCCGCCTTCCGAACGAATACGTATTCCCTCTTTTACTGCACAGAAATACATATCGTCGTAATGCATAAAGCACATAAAACCGATAGTAAACACACTTGCGATTATAGCAATAGAACTCATACTTTCAGAGGCGTTTTCAAAAGACAAAACAGAGAGCCCGACCATAATGCCCAAAACGGACATTACAAGATGTGTCACCAAGAATTTTACAATAATATCTACGTTTTCACGAATTAATTTAAGCATTAGGATCAACCTTCTTTGATTTACGAACAAACAAAACTACTGCAATAGCAATAATTGCTACACCTAAAACACCGACGATTATCCAAATGATGGTCTGAATCATATCCGAATGGTCTTCTTCAAGATTGATTTCGGAATTTGATGTGTCTGTAGAATTCTCGTTGGTTGCATCATTAGAAGCATTTATGTCGGGCATAACAATAATTCCGTCACCTTCCGATTCCGACTGTTCTTCATCGTTATGACTTATGTCATCAGAAACATCGGAATTATTGGGTTCTTCCGATTCGTTCGTTGCGGGATTATCGGAAGTAGAAGGCTCTTGAGAAACAGCAGGTTCTTCCGATTCGATAGGATCCTTGGGGTTCTCGGAGGTTGTCGGATCTTTAGATTCAACAGGATCTTCATCTTTAGAAACAGAAGGAATTTCCGATTCTGTCGGTTCTTCCGATTCAATAGGATCATCATTTGGCTTATCGGAAGTTATAGGATCTTTAGATTCAACAGGATCTTCATCTTTAGAAACAGAAGGAATTTCCGACTCTGTCGGTTCTTGAGATTCAACGGGATCGGGTTCGGTAGAAACAACAGGTTCCTCAGAAGTCAAAGGAATATCGGGTTCTTCCGAAGTAGAAGGATTTTGGGGGTTAGAAGTTATAGGTTCTTTAGAAACATCATTGTTATCAACGCTAACGTCATTATTTGTAACTCGAGAATCAAATTCTAAGGTTGCGTCATTTACAGATATTTCAGTAGGCTCATACATGGTTTTTCCGTTATACTTAAACGGAACTTCGGTAGCAACAACGATTCTGTCAAAACGGACGCTAATATCTGTTTCTCTTTTGACCTTAAATTTAAGGTCAATGGTAAGCTGTTCGTCTTCTTTAATACCGAGCTTAACTTTAGACATTACGACTGCCCAAGAATATTTACCGTCCGCAACCCTTCTTGAAAGGTCTTCTGCATTTTGAGATTCAACGTGGGGCTTCCAAAGGTCGGGCATATTTACCTTTGCTTCCATAAGAGCGAGGTCGCTTCTGTCATAGTTGATATGATATTCAACAATAATGATACCGTATTCGGGCTTAATATTGTTAATAGAAGCATGAACTGTGAGTATCTTTGTATCTTTATTAAAATCTCCTGTAACAACAAGCTCTGCATCGTTTTCGGCGGCAGAAACCGTAATAAAACCAGAGAACATTAATATCGAAACAAAGAGAATAATTAATAATTTTTTCATTAAATCACCTTGTCTTTGTTTTTTTGATTTTAATCATAAGAACAACAACGACAAACAGCATGAATGCAGCGCAAACGCAAACAAAGATTGCTTTTCCTATAGAAGGTTTGTGAAGCTCAACTTCTTCGTCGAACGTTTTAATATCACGCTTTTGTATTGTTTTTTCTTTAAATCTTGCATAAATTTCGGTTGTTCCTTCGGTAACTTTCACAGCACCTTCAATCTTCTGTCCGCCGTCTTTTTCGGTATACCAACCGTCAAAAACATATCCTTGCCTGAACGGGGACGCAGGAACGTTGATTTCGGAATCGATAGTTCCGTCAAAGGAAGAAGCTATTGTATCGGTCGTAATAAATCTAACTTTACCGCCATTGGATTTTGCAAGGAACATGTAATCAAATGTGACAGATTCTCCGGGAGAAGCAGCGACGATATTGATACTGTTGATTGTCTGCAATCCGGAAGCGAAGTCGGACAAATCAATATATCCGTTCCAAGTACCTGTAATATCGCTTGGAGTATCGTTTACATAACCGAACATAGACGCTATTTCCGGATTCTGCGAGAAATTGATTACACCGCCGGAGTAATTCACAAGAATGTTCCATTTAACGTCTTTACCTGCAGTAACACCAAAATACAGTCTGTCATATTCAGAAAGGTCGACCTGCTGATAAATGTTATTAGCAAATGTTATCCAGTGTGTGGATGCGACCATTTCGTGAGTAATCTTATAACCGCCGTTTTCCGCATTTTCTAATACATAAGAACTCGTTCCCGATGCTTTAATCAATTTATTTATATCATCAGGAAGAAGGTTAAGACCGATTTCAATGGCAGGGTTGTTCGGGAAAGTATTCTTTTCGTTATAACGGAAGTTTTCACTTACGTTTTCATAACCGGTAACAAATACCTTTTCGGTTTCGGGAATCTGATAGTTATGAGAGCTTGCAGAGTATTCGGATCTATAGCTGTCTACAACGTAAACCTTAGAATATTCTGTTTTGTCGTTGTTTTTGATCTCTGCGTAGAAAGCATCATACTTTTTAACGTTAACGGCTTCTTCGCCCAGAGCGCCGATTTCATCAGGATTAACGACAACGTTAAATTCGGTTGTTTTAATTGAACGGTCGGACTGTACAAGCTTAAGGTCATAAACAAAGCTATCAGCATACGACGGGAAGAAGTTATTGGGATTTGCGCCGTATTCTTCTGCAACGGGAGAATAGGTTGAAGTGATAACTTGTCCGGCTTCGTTAAATGTCATCAAACGAACAAAGCCTTCGCCGTCGCAGGTATATCCGTTGAGAACGTGCTGGGGACCTATACCGAGTTCGCAGAACTGATAGTCAGCAAGTATTTCAAGAACATATCTGTCTGTATCGCCGACTTGATGAAGCTGGTCACAAACACCGTCGTTATGACCGCAAAGTACCATAACAACGTTATTGTTGGGAACTACGATCTTATCCCAAATAACCTCTGCTCTATCGCCCGAATATTCACCCGAAGGGAGAAGGTATTCGTGAGTGCAGATTATAACGTTTCTGTTGGGATATTTTTGGCAAACTGCATTTGCCCATGCAATCGTATCTTCTTCTGCTTCTTTATAGCATCCCAAATAGAGGAAGACAAAGTCGTGAGCGCCGATAGATACAAGGTCATAATGGTGCATATTATTATTTAAGCTTCCGCCGTACCAATCGAAATCTTTATATCTGTCTTCGCCGAAATATTTATAATAATATCCATAATCGGCGGTTTCGTGCTGTACGTCGTGGTTGCCGCTTACAACACCGTTGGGAACCAACGCTTGATCAAGCATATCCTGCGCTTTATCAGCCACAGCAAATTCAGTATGAGCAATTTCATCGCCCAAGAAGGTTTGGTCAACAAGGTCACCGGTATGTACACAATAACCTATATTGCCTTTTTGGTATTCCTGAACAGCATATTGATTAACTTTGTAATAGAACTCATTAAGATCTTCAAATCTTGAATAGAACTGTGTATCGGAGTTCCAAAGAATCGTATCGCTTCCGTTATAAACGATATTCGGAATCGCATTAATTCTCATTTTATTATCATAAGAATATGTTTCGAGATCTATGTTTAATGTAATAGATTCACCGCTTTCGGCCTCGCCGATGATGTCGAAACGTTTTTCTTTATAGTTCCAAGCCTTTAAAATAATTCCGCTGCCGTTGCCGGTTTCACCGGTATAGGACACGATGGCTTTCTTATTGCCTTCGGTATCGACAACGAAGGACTGGTAAGGAACGGAATTTCCGATAGCGGTAGTTTTAATGTTTCCTTTATCATTAAAGGAGATCAAAACTTCATCGGAAGAACGGAGATAATCTTGATCGATTTCGCCGTATCTGTTCTCATACATATAAATGGTTTTAAGAAGATCGGCAGAATAAAGTGTAGAATCGCCGTTTGCTTTGCCGGTGACTTTTTTGTCGTTGAAATCAATGGTGTAGTTTTTATCAACTATTTCAAACAAAATCATTTTTGTGGTCTTGTTACCTGCTCTGTCAGATGCAGAAGCAAATGCTGTGTGAGAGCCTGTAGCGAGGTCTTCAAAATTAACTCTATCAATAGAAACGCCGTCTATCAAGGTGGTGGTTTCCGTTAAAGTTATATCATCAAACGAAGCGTTTAATTTATCAAAACGAGTTAGTTTTGCTCCGTTATTGCAAGAGAAGGAAATTTTCGGAGCTGTATTGTCGATAAAATACTCTCTTGAATCAACGTTATTGCCTTCGTTTGTGAAGAATACGTTATATTTTCCATCGGGTATCTTTGTGGTATCAACGTAGAAGATACCGTCGGTTACGGGCTTTTCAAAAACATAACCGATGAATACGGGGTTTTCGGGAGTACTGCCGCCCAAATCGGTTTCTTGAAACCAACCGTCGCCGACTTTAATACCGTCGGCATAAGGAGCGTTCTTAAGAGTTGTTCCGGCTTCGTCGATAGTCGGCATATACATATTCATGCTCTCGGGTTTATCAAAATCCACGCCGGAGAAGGTTACGGATTCAACGGTTATATCGTCGATATTCACGCTTCCGTAAATATCATCCTCGGTATAAGTATAGTAATCGTGGCCGAGATGCAATGAGATCTCGTTTTTGCCGTCTTTAAGAGAACTTGCGCTTAATTCGACAATATTATCGCCATCAACTAAACGGCAGAGCTGTTCGCCGTTGAGATATATGAAACTGTACGTTGAAGAACAGTCAGACACGCTGATGTTTACGGTAAATTTAATATCCTCAACTGCTTTAAAACGTGTTCCGTTAATATCCATAACGGTTGCAGATTTACAGGATACAAATGCATTGTTTCCGTAAAGTACGGGAATATCCGCTTCTTCCGCAGTTACAGCAAAGTTAAACAGCGGGAAAGACGAGATAAGAAGAATTAAAGAAAGTATTGTTGCCAACAGTTTTTTCATAGCTACATCTCCTTTACATTTACCCGTATATTATATATTTTTCTATCAAAAATGTCAAGCATATTGCGTGTTAATAAAAGGAAAACTATTGATTTATAAACACAAATGTATATAATTAATATATCTATTTAAAAAACGGTGATAAATATGAAAAACAGCACTATGTCCAAGGTACTTTCCGTATTATCGGCAATTGTTATAACTATATCGTTATTTTGTTCTTGCAAAAGCTTTTCATCGGGTGATCAATCCGATATAAGCTTTAACGTTAATACAAGCGAAACATCGGATCTGACCGCCTCGAAAGAACCGGTTTACGACGTTTCCAACGGTATCGATAGCTCCGTCGATGACTCAACAGTCGAAGAGCCTATCCCCGAAGATACGATCGTTTCCTTTTTGGCGTGCCCCGACAATATAATACATCCTTCTGTATTTTACGATGCTATTGAACGCAAAGCTTCTCAAAATAACGTAAAACCGGTATTCAACGACCTTCACAATGCCGATTATGATTTTGAATCTATTTATGAATATGTCGCAGAGGACATAAAGAATGCCGATATTGCTTATATTAACCAAGAAACGTTGATTGGCGGCACAAGCGGGAAAATTATCGGATATCCTTGCTTTAATTCGCCTAATGCCGTTGCAGATACGGTTATCGGCTTGGGATTTGACGTTGTAAACGTGGCACACAACCATATGCTTGATTCCGGCAACACCAAATATCTTGAAAACTGTAATTCGGTTTTCGAAAACGAAGGCTTGGAAGTTATCGGTTATTATCCGGATAAGGAATCAACCGATAATATCACGGTTATAGAATCAAAGGGTATTAAGGTTGCGTTTTTAGCTTACACGTACGGCACAAACGGCATTAGACTTCCTTCTAAAAGTGAATTTGTAATACCGTATCTTAACGAAGACCTTGTGACAAAACAGGTTAAATTAGCAAAAGAAATATCCGACGTCGTTATCGTTTCGTGTCATTGGGGCTATGAAGACACCTTTAATCCCAACAGCGAACAGAAAAAATATGCAGAACTTATGTGTGAATTACAGGTTGACGTTGTATTGGGTATGCACCCCCACGTTATACAACCTATGGAATGGAAAACGTCTTCGTCCGGATATAAAACACTTGTTATATATTCTCTCGGCAATTTTGTTTCCGGTATGGTAGCGGGTAAGAATATGCTGGCAGGTATGCTGTCCATGAACATTATCCGTGATGCAGAAACCGCAGAAGTATATATCGACACTCCCCTTTTTGTGCCGATCGTAACACATTATACGAAAAAATCACGTGTTGCTTCTAACGATACCGGATACAGAGATTTCAAAATTTATCCCTTAATTGATTATACAGAAGAATTAGCATTAGACCACGGTGTACGTAAATATGAATCCTCTCACGGAAGTACACTTGTCGGCGGTAGGTTTTCTATCGAATCTCTTAAAATGACTTTAAATAAATATATACCCAATGAATTTCTACCGATTGAATTCAAAAACGACTGATAAAAACACCTCTCTGTTCTGAGAGGTGTTTTTCATATAAAGCAAAAAGCACACGTTTTACGTGCGCTCTTTACTAAAGGGGGATTAATTGGGGATATTATGAAACATCATCAAATTGATGACCTTTTAGATATATACAAAACGATTACATATCTATATATACCCATCCACCTTAAATAATCCTTAAGAAAACACTATATTTTGAGTTTTTCAATTATCGAACGTGATAATAATGCAATTGCGTTTTGAGGTTCAGGATCTTGAAATTCCAAGATTATGCGGAAGAGCAATGTTAACAAATATAAGACCAAAGCAACGAGCAGGATTTTGGGAATAATCATCATTTGACGTCTATGTTTTAGTTTTTCTTCATACGCAATATTTTTAATTGCTTTTTCATATTGCTCGATTTTTGCTTGCGTTTCTTCTTTTGTTTCAAGATATTTGTTTTGTGCAAAACGGCTCTTGTCATGAAGAGTTACTTCTCTGGGATCCGAAACCATACGTTCTTTCGTCTCGGAAAGGACGTCGCTTGTAACCGTTTGTTTCTGCCATTCCTTTTCCCTGCCGCATTTTTCACATTCGCTGTTTGACAGAGGGTTCTTTGTACCGCAGCAGCAAAGCCAAACTTGATTGCCGAACTGAGGAATGACTTTTGTAGGAAATCTTTCCTCTGCAGATTGATAAATGTTAACTCTTGAATATACAAGTTTACTTATGTCGTCAAGATCTTTATATCTTTGTGAATCACCGACAACAAGAGTATTCAGGGGGATGATCTCGCCGTTTGACATCTCTGCAGAAAGCAAAATTACTTCCATTTTTGTAAAATAACTTTCGGGAATGGGTATAAACACACACGAGCCAAACGATTCTGCTGTTTGGATAAACTCTTTTTTGTTTGAATCACGAAGCTTTAATTCAAGCTCTCCGGATTTAATAATACCGAACGTTAAATCCTTCCGTGAATATTCGAAATCTATATTAAGATACGGAATATTCTGATTAAGATAACAAGCCAAACGGATTTTAAGTGATTTTAGCGGAATTTCCGAAACGTTTTTGAATACAAACGATGCAAAAACATCACATGTTTCCCTATCAGAAACTATGTATCCTTCTTCAAGCTCGACAGGACTATCCTCGAGAACGAACGGATAATCAAAATATTTAACCACTCTCAAAGGACGTTGATAATCGTTTTTCTGTCGTCGCAGTGCTGACTTATTAACATATCCTTTCATAATCATCACCTATTCAATAGTTTTATAATAACCGATTTTTATACCGTTGAGTGATTCTCCACGGCCTACACAAGCTACTATTGCGAATTTGTCGTTTTCAACGTGTTCCAAAGGAACATATTCTAATCCTTCGGGAGCTATTTTTTCGAAGGTTGATTCAATGCCTTTCATATAAGGAAAAGCATATTTAACAACTATTTTTTTATCCTTGAGATAATTAAAAAGCTGGTTTAAATGTATTTTATCCGTCATTCCGAATTGGTTGTTATGCAATCTTAAAAGATACAGATAGTCACCATCGGAAACAGACGGTTTTGAAACAGAAACGCTGAATTTTTGTTCGGGAGTATAGATGAATCTATATGATTTTGGTTTAAAATCATTAACACCGACGTAAAAACCAAGAAATCTTGCAAACACAGAAGCAAAATCGCCGTCTAATCCAAGTCTTAAAACGTTATTATCGGAAATCGTATCCAACAAATGAAGCGACCCTATTGCATTATATCCCGACATAAAAGAATCAAAGTGAGCTTCGGTTAATTCAATATGGTTAGATTCATCGTTTTTCGCAAGAAGATTCTTATCCAATATATGAGCTTGGTCGTTTTCGTTGAAAACAATATGATTTTGGCAAGAAAATTCACCTACACACGTAAGTTGAACCCCTTTATCTTCGCAATATTGAGTGAATTTGTTTGTTTTTTTAGGGGTTACAACAACGAACCGCTTCGTTTCAAGGCTTTCAAGCTTTTCGGACAGAATACACGCCGAAAAAACAATTCCGTTATTTAACGCAAAGAGCGAAAATATATTTGTAATTGAATTTTTTAATAGTTTGTCAAATACTTTTTGATCAGTAATACTTTTCGGATCATACATATAGATCTTGTTACCAGCGTTTTCATTGATTTTTGCGCCGGTCAACAAAACTTCCGTGGTTTCGATCATTTCTGCAAGTGAAAACGATTTTCCGCATTCGACGTTTTTGATGAAATGATTAAATGCAGCAAGAATACGAATATCCTTAATTCTAACACTTGAAATACGCTTGAATAGTATTGAATATATACCATCAGAGAGCGAATCTATAAAATTTTGAACGATGCCGTTTTTTTCTTCAATCTGAATATTTTCGCACATATACTGCTCCTAATTATCTATTACTCCATTCAAAATAGAACCGTCATGGTCTTTAATTCTAATATTAACAACATCGCCGACACCGGACGAATTTGCTTCGAAAGAGGCCTCTAAAAACTCACAGGTATGTCCAAAAGCGATACCATCAACGATTTTTTCTATAAGTACCGAAACAGACTTTCCGATGTAATCATCGAGGATTTTCCGTTTTGTTTCGGACAAAGCTTCAATTAAACGACCGTTTCTTTCGGCACGGACGTTCTTCGGTACGGAATTTGCCATTTCTGCAGCAACCGTTCCTTTTCGTTCGGAATACGGGAATGAATGAACGTGGAAAACATGAAGCTCAACAAGGGCATTCATTGTTTCAACAAAGTCATCTTCAGTCTCGCCCGGGAAACCAACGATAATATCCGCAGAAATCATTGCATTCGGTATATATCTGCGTATTGCTTCGATTTTATTAAAAATATCTGCCTTTCTATAAGGTCTTTGCATGCCTTTTAAAACGTTGTCGCAACACGATTGAAGCGAAAGGTGAAAATGGGGCATAAAATTCTTTGACCTTGATACCGATTCAAGAAAATTCTCGTTAATGATATTCGGCGAAAGAGACCCGAGACGAAGTCTTTTTAATCCTTCAATGTCGGACAATGCATCAATTAACCTATACAACGGAGCTTTGTTGTATGCACTAACCTCTATACCCGTTAAAATGATCTCTGAATATCCAACAGCAATGAGTCTTTTCGCTTCTTCGATTATTTCATCAAAGTCTCTTGAACGAACACTTCCTCGGCATTTGGGGATAATACAATAGGTGCATTTACCGTTACAACCGTCTTGAATCTTTATAAATGCACGACACTCCGAAAACAGCTCGTCCTTCATTGAAAGGCACATGGGCTCGTAAACGGCGTTCTGTATATCTAAAACAGAATACCTGTCGTAATCCTTGTTCGACGTGATTACATCGACTACAGCGGTTTTATTGACGTTTCCGCCGACATAAATAACGTTGTCAATATTATTATAGCTATTATCAATTTGCGAAGCACAGCCGATAACAAGGACTTTTGAATTTTTCGCAAATCTTCGCACAAGCTGACGGCTTTTTCTTTCACTTTCTGCCGTTACTGCGCAAGTATTAACGATATAATAATCAGATCCACCTTGCTTTTTTACCGTGCAGCCACGTGATTTTAAAAGTTCTGCAATAGCGCAAGATTCGTATTGATTAACACGGCAACCCAAAGTATATATTCCAACGGTTTTATTATTGCTCATCTTTTATCCTTTTAACAGCGTTTTCGTAATCAGATTCGTTAACCAAAAGATTTATTGCTTCTAAAAGAGCTTTCGAGGATAACGTTTCAGGTAACGAAAGTATTCTTGCAAGTTTTTTTCTCATCTCGGAAGAATTTTCATTACCGGAAAAACCGTCTTCATAAAAACGAAGTTTTGTTATATTTGCTCGTCTGTTTACGCATTCAGAAGCAAAAGGCTGAAGGATCTCTTTTAAAATGGCAGAGTCAATACCCTCGACACCCAAAAGTCCATCTGCAGAAGGGGCTTTTTTTCTGCGTTCCTTGCCGAAAACAGCAGGCGAATATACGTTATAAATTTTACCGTTCAAAATACCTTTTAATTTTGAACGAATGAAATTTCCCGCACGGTCGCTGTCGGTTAGGAGTATAATTCCCTGCTCTTTTGACAATCTCTTTAAAAGGATTTGTTTTTCTTTATTGTTAAAAATCGAAAAACCGTCCAAGGAAATTATTGCGGATTCAACGACAAGCGAAACTTTTGCCTTGTCATATCTTCCCTCAACAACGACAGGATATTTCAAATTAAGCTTTTCTTCCATAAGTACAAATCCTGTAAAACGTCAGCTCCAAAACTCTGTATGGGTTAACACCGAAACTCTTTAATTTAACATCTGCATTTGCAAAAGCAGAAAGCGCAAACGTGATAAAACGTATGTCGGTTTGCGAAACGGTTCTTGCAATTCGCTGAATATTCCACGATTTCATTTTTGTGTTCTTTTCGATTGCATCGAAACCTATACCCGAATCGAGCGCTGTTTTAACGATGAGCATATCCGAAAATGTTTTTACGATTCCGCCCACAGCCATAGTAAGCTCGTCACGTGCAAGATCAAGGCTTTCCAATACCTTCATTGCTCTTGGCATATCTCGACGTGTTAATGCATCGGAAATATCAAAGTATTTATAAGACGGATTTGCGCAACAGTATTTCTTTACGTCGGAAACGGTTAAAGGTTTTTCATCGTAAACTTCGGATAACTTCAATATTTCGCCCTGTAAAATATACATATCGTTTCCGCAAATATTAATTATCTCTCTTGGCACGTTTGCATCGAATTTAACGCCTTTAGCATTAAAATGCCGTATGATCCAAGTGATTAATTTATCGGCTTTTTCGTTGTCAAATTCAACCACAAGACCAAAATCTGAAACGACCTTTTGAAAAGCGCCGATACCGCTATTCTTTTGAGACTTTGATTTTCTGTTTTCCTCTGTTTTTTCATCAGCTCTCAAAACCGCCAAAACCGTCACGTAATCGGGCAGTTCGGAAAATACTCTTGCGTAATCCTCAATGTCAGATTCTGTAAGCTTTGCACCTTCAAGCTCGATAATTTCAACAAGCTTTGTATCCCACATATACGGAACGGAATAGATTGCGTCCTCAAGATCGCCTATTTTATCTTCAGATGCATTAAAATACAGATGATTGAATTCAGGCAAAGGTGAAGAATCGACTTTTTTTCTTATTTGCGAAACATAGTGGTCTTTTGTATATTCCTCAGGACCGCAAAAAAGAAAAACACCCGAAAGATCGTTATCTTTAATTTTCTTCTTTAAAACATCAAGGCTCATAAATCAAAAATGCGCTTTCTTCATCAATGAATTCTAATCTGATTTTTTGCGAAAAACTAATTAGTTTATCCTTAAACTCTTCGTTTTCTTCAATATATTTCTTGTGTGCAACCACGCTATCTGAAATTATATCGTGGTAATTTCCCGAATAACCGTTCATTAATACCGCAACATCGGCGTTAACGGAATATTTATACCTTTCACCGACAAATCGCAATCGTTTATCTTTTATATCGAAAATAATTAAACTTTCGCCTTCAGCAACCGCATCGGGATAAAAAACGGAAATTGCGGATTTGTCCGAAAACTCTGATGTAAATTCACCGTCATAAGTTATTATATCATAATTTCTTATCTTTGCCAACTCTTTAATTTGTGAAAGAATTGAAAATTGATATACGTCCTTCGGTTCGGGCAAATATACTTGGTAAACCTTCAAATCATCACACATTCGTTTGAATCTCGAATACGTATTACCGTCATAGTCAATAACTACATATCTGTCAAGCGAAGTTTTTCCGTTGTGATAGATCGATTCCGAATTTGAAATATAACCGCCTATATCAAAATAAACACTTTCGTTTTTGTTTTGCAAATACACATATTCCGAAGAAGATGAACTATATTCGGCAACGATTTTTTGAGAAACCATATTGTTATTATAGATAACGCAAACGAAAATAGAGATACAAAACAATATAGCTAAAGAAACGAAAGCTTTCAGCCTATGTCGGATAAGAAACAATAGTGCAAATATCATTAAGAGCGACAAAACCATCGGTATGACCATATAAGGTTGATGAACAGAGGTAATACCGATATCGGCATCGTAAAACCAACGGGCAATATTCGTCACAAAATCGAATATTAATCCTGCGGGATATGCAATAATGCTTGCGACCGTTATTGAAATCGGCGCAATTAAGAATGCAACAAACGTTAATTCAATTGCAAGAGAATATATGGATACCGATATAAAATTCATTAACGGAGAAATATATGAAACCGAATCGAATCCAAAACAAAGAACGGGAAAAGAAAAAACAATTGCAGAGAAAGTAACTAATAACGACGGCAAAGTGCAATATACAATATTAACACATATTTTCCCAAAACCTTTTGTCGTTCGTTTCTTTCTGAATCTCCAACCTTCTAATCTCTTAAAGAAATTCTCAGACATTAAAATGCCGAGTGTACTGAGAAAAGAAAGCTGAAGCCCTTTTGAAAGAACAGAATACGGATTTGTTAATAACAGTCCCATAAGAGCAAGAAGCAGGTACGTCAGCCCGTCGGCTTTTCCTCGGAATGTTGTTGATAATAAAGCCGTTAGAAGCATTATTGAAGAACGTACGGCACCGTACGAAAAACCTACTAACGCAACATAACAGAATATAAATATTGCTGAAATCCCGCCTGCAAGTCTTTTATCAACGGTCAAGAGCATTAAAAATCTTTGTATACCGAAAGCAATTATTGAAATGTGCAAACCGCTGATTGCGAGTACGTGGGAAATACCAACGTTTCTGTAGAGGGAATAAATATAAGAATCCAACCCCGTACGGTCGCCGATTATTACAGCTTTTGAAATAGCTTCAGCGTCATCAAAATCTTTAAACATTGCTTTGCAATTTTCATTAACGCTCTTTCGTATGTTGTAAAACAGTCCGTCAGCATCGTACATTTCGGTTATTTCGCCCGATGCAACAAGGTCAATGCCGTTTGAATATTGGCTTCTTGTATTTACGTTTTGATATTGAATGCTTGCTCTGAATTCATCGCCCGGAATTAGTCCTTCGGGCATTTGGTTCAAATATACTCTTACGCTTGATGTATTTGGAACACCAATTTCGCTTTTAAGAACACGTACATCAACCCAAGACGTACCCACTTCCGCAACTTCAAAGGTTGCATCATCGGTTTTGTTATCATAAATTTTGTTCTTCGAGACTGAATCGTTATAAATACTGACACGTAATATACCAAAAGAGAAAGCGGCAACCGCAAGGGCAACCGCTATAAAAGGTTTCATCTTACTGCGTCGGTCGGAACGTGCTGCAAAAATAGCGAACAACACAGAAACAGCCAAAGCAATAGTAAAGAAAGCACGAAAGTAAAAGGTGTCGAAATCAAACATAAATATACCGGAAACGACACCTATTACAAATATTGCTATCAAAGATGCTAATATGCGCTTCTTAAACATAGAAAATCCTTTATGGAACTTATGCAAGTTTTATAGGGAGCTTTTCTCCACCCAAAATATGAAAATGCAAATGCTTGACAGATTGTCCGCCGTCTTCTCCCACGTTTGTTATGACTCTGTAACCGTTTTCAAGACCGCAAATTTTTGCAACTGCGGGGATCGCTTCAATAACTTTGGAAACGAATTCGATATTACGGTTATCTACACAATCGATTGAGTCGATATGCGTTTTAGGTACAACCAAAACGTGAACCTTTGCATTGGGATTAATGTCCTTAAAAGCATAGACGAATTCGTCTTCATAAACCTTCGCAGAAGGAATATCGCCTTTGATTATAGAGCAGAACAAGCATTCCATATCTTTTATAAACCTCTTTTATTTGATTTGTTCGGAAAGAATCGTTTCGGATGCAGAAAGTGCCTCGGAAATCTTAGAAGCATCTTTACCGCCGGAGGAAGCACTGTTGGGTCTGCCGCCACCGCCACCGCCGACAATGGGAGAAACAGCCTTCAAAAGATTACCTGCGTGTGCACCGAGCTTGATTGCTTCTGCGCCGCATGCCGATACCAAAAGAACTTTGCCTTCGTTAACGGTAGCGAATACACAAACAGCCATAGCATCTTTTGCTATGATCTTATCTGCAGAATCACGGAGTGCATCGACCGTTGTATCAACAAAGCTTGAACGAACAAGCTTAATACCCTTGACGTCGATAGCTTCGTTATATGCTTTATCGACAGCTTCGGATGCTGCTTTTCTGTTAAATGCCTCAATTTCTTTCTTAAGACGTTTGCTTTCGTCAAGAACCTGTTCGGTCTTCTGAAGAATGTCTTCTCTGCTGACCGCCTTTACAGCCTTCTTAACGTTATCGAGAAGTTTTTCTTGTTCACGGATTTCGTTAAGAACGTTAAATCCGGTCATACATTCAATTCTTCTCACACCTGCTGCAACGGATGTTTCGGAAACAAGACGCATCAAGCCAAGAGAACCGGTTGCGGATACGTGAGTACCGCCGCAAAGTTCTTTCGAGAAATCGCCCATTGTAACAACACGAACGGAATTGCCGTATTTTTCTCCGAAGAGAGCCATTGCACCCTTTGCACGAGCTTCATCGGGAGTCATAATTTCGGTAACTACGGGAGAATTTTTTAATATTTCTTTATTAACCAAGGTTTCGACTGCCAAAAGTTCTTCCTTGGTAAGAGCAGAACCGTGAGTGAAGTCAAATCTTCCTCTTTCGGCAGTAACGTAAGAACCCGCCTGTTCAACATGACTTCCGAGAACTTCACGGAGAGCCGCTTGGAGAAGGTGCAATGCAGAATGGTTTCTTCTTATCGCATTTCGTCTGCAAACGTCGATTTTTGCAGTTGCTTTTCCTTTTTCAATAGTACCCTCAGTAACGGTACCAACGTGTAGATACTGTCCTTCGGGAGTTTTTTGAGTATCGTTGACTTTGAAAACGCCCTTTTCGGTAACGATACAACCCGTATCACCGATCTGTCCACCGCTTTCAGCGTAGAAAGGTGTTTTATCAGTAATAATAGTTGCGTTTCCGCCGGTAAGGAATGCAACGTCTTCGCCTTCGGAAATGATATATTCGATATTACATTCGGATTCATTCTCGGTATATCCGACAAATTCTGTTGCCTTTGTCTTGTCGATCATAGCGAGAGCATCGCCGGCCCAACCTGCGTCGATATTTGCTCTTGCCTCACGTGCACGTTTCTTCTGTTCAGCCATAAGCGCACGGAAGGATTCTTCGTCAACCTCAATTCCCTTTTCTTCGGTGATCTCTTTAGTAAGGTCTATCGGGAATCCGTAGGTATCGTAAAGTTTAAATACGTTTTCGCCCGAAAGAGTCTTTTCTCCGTTTGCTTCCGCTTCGGCAATCATCTTAGAGAGAATAGAAAGACCCGCATCAAGAGTTTGAGCAAAACGGTCTTCTTCGGCCTTAATGGTTTTCTTGATGTATTCGCTTCTTTCGGAAAGTTCGGGATATGCGCCGCAGTTATTCTGAATTACAACTTCACATACTTCGGAAAGGAAGGTTTCCTTAATGCCGAGAAGTCTGCCGTGGCGAGCCGCTCTGCGAAGTACACGGCGAAGGATATATCCTCTGCCTTCGTTGGACGGAATAACACCGTCTGCGATAAGGAAGGTTGCTGTCTTTATATGGTCTGTAATAACACGCAAAGATACGTCGTTATCGGAAGCACTGCCGAAATATTCTTTACCTGCGATTTCACAAACCTTTGTCATAATGCTCTTGTTTGTATCAACCTCGAAAAGGTTGCCGACGTCCTGCATAACGCAAGCAAGACGTTCAAGACCCATACCCGTATCGATATTGGGATGAGCAAGTCTTGTATATGTTCCGTTGCCGTCGCTGTCAAATTGAGTGAATACGATATTCCAAACTTCAATGAATCTGTCGCAATCGCAGCCTACTTTACAGTCGGGCTAACCGCAACCGTATTTTTCGCCTCTGTCAAAATAGATTTCAGAGCAAGGACCGCAAGGACCGGAACCGATTTCCCAGAAGTTATCTTCCTTGCCGAATCTAACGATTCTTTCTGCAGGAACACCGTTCTTTACCCAAATATCAAAAGCTTCATCGTCTTCAAGATATACACTGGGATAAAGACGGTCTTCGGGAATACCCATAACTTTTGTCAAAAATTCCCACGCCCACGGAATAGCCTCTTCCTTGAAATAGTCACCGAAAGAAAAGTTACCGAGCATTTCAAAGAAAGTACCGTGACGTGCTGTCTTACCAACGTTGTCAATATCGAGGGTACGAACGCATTTCTGGCAAGTTGTGATACGCTTGCGAGGAGGTACTCTTTCGCCGGTAAAATACTTTTTCAAAGGTGCCATACCTGCGTTGATCAAAAGGAGCGAATCATCGTCCTTCGGCACCAACGGGAAGGAATTTAAGCAAAGATGTCCTTTGCTTTCGAAAAATTCAAGATATTTTTTACGAATTTCATTAAGAGAAATGGGTTGCATTTTATAATATCCTTTCAGACTTATTATCTATTTTGAGGTGTCGCTGTTACCGAGAAGTACTGCTTCGATATCCTTTGAAGTGCTCCAGCGCATATTATTATCTTCACAATATTTTTTTGCATTAGAATCGTTTTCGGCAACGATGACAACACTTCCCGATTCGGCAAAAACGTCATTTTTTATCGTAACAGAGGGATTTGATATTGTTGTGAACTTAAGTTCGGAACAACCCGAAAAAGCTCTTTCTCCGATTTCCGTTACAGATTCGGGAATTGCAATTTCGGTCAATTTTTCACAATAAGAAAACGCTCTGGTGTTGATCTTTTTAACGTTTGCAGGGATTTCTATCGACGTTAATGCAATACAGTGATTGAAGCAATATTCAGGAATTTCATTAATGGATTTACTTAAAGTTACACTTTGCAACGAATTACACCAAGCAAATGCACGATCGCCGATTTCAGAAACAGTATCGGGAATAACTATCGATTGAAGCTTATCGGCATAATAAAACGCACTCTGTTCGATAACACGGACGCTTTCGGGTATTATTACAGAAGTGACGTCTGCAGTTTGGTGGAAGCAGAGCGAACCGATAACCCTAACGGGCTTTTCTTTAATTTCGGACGGTATCGTGACTTCGGTTTCCTCTGCGAGATATGATATTATTTTAACGTAATCATCATAAAGTTCGTATTCAAACTGTTCGTTAGATTCGGTGACAATATAATCATCGGGCTTTTTAGAAATTTCTTCGCCCGTAACGGCAGATTTGATTTCTGCCAAGAACGATTCACACGAACAAAGCGAAACGGAAAGCAATATTACAATTAAGATCAACGAAATTCTTTTCATTAATATCTTTCCTTTCAAATTTTTCCGATTAATTATAACACTAAGATACAACTTTGTCAATTTAGATTACGCAAAAAGAGATATTTTTATTGACTTATTGCTCTGTTAGAGGTAAAATAGTAGAAACAAAATAAAGGAAGGTATTCATTTATGGATAAGGCAACATTCGCATCCTATCGCAAATTTTACAACAACCAGCTTTTGAAGGACTGTATTCCCTTCTGGCTTAACAGCGATCTTCTCGACAAGGAAAACGGCGGTTACATAACCAGCGTTGACAGAGAAGGCAAAGCTTATAATACCGACAAATCGGGTTGGTTCCAGGGCAGAGGTCTTTGGACTTTCTCCCATCTTTGCAATCTTTACGGCGTTCGTCCCGAATGGAAAGAAGCTGCTGAGCTTGGTAAAGACTTTCTCGAAAAATATATTTCCGATACCGACGGAAGAATGTATTTCACTTTGACAAAAGAAGGTCTCCCCCTCAGAAAGCGCCGTTATTTCTTTACCGAAAGCTTCTACGTTCTTTCTATGGCAGAATATTCTATCATGGCAAACGACAAGGATGCTCTAAAGAAAGCAGAAGATTGCTTTGAAATGATGCTTTCTATCTTCCGTGACGGAAGCACCGATCCCTTCAAGATCACTCCCAAGAGCTACGCTTCCACAAGACAGGAACGTGCTGTTTCCTATCCTATGGTCCTTATCAGCAGTGCACAGACTCTCCGCCGTGCAGATCCCGAAAAGGCTGAATATTATACCAAAGTTGCCAACGAAATGGCAGATATTATCATTAATATCCATTACAAGCCCGAGCTTAACTGTGTTCTTGAAACTGTAGGTCCTAACGGCGAATTCATCGACAATCCCGCAGGCAGAACCATCAACCCCGGTCACTCTATGGAAAACAGCTGGTTCCTTATGAACCAAGCAATCTATACCGGCGATAAAGAACTTCTTGCAAACGCACTTAAGATTCTTGATTGCTCTCTCGAATGGGGCTGGGACAAGCAGTACGGCGGTTTCATCTACTTTACCGACGTAAGCGGCCGTCCCTGCGAACAGCTTGAACACGATATGAAGCTTTGGTGGGTACACAACGAAGCTTGTATCGCAACCTTGCTTGCATACAGCCTTACCGGCGATGAAAAATATTGGAAGTGGTTCGAAAAGATCCATCTCTACGCATTCGGTCACTTCGCAGACAAAGAATACGGCGAATGGTATGGCTATCTCCACAGAGACGGTACCGTTTCTCACACCCAGAAGGGTTCCATGTGGAAAGGCCCGTTCCATCATCCCAGATTCCTTATGTGCTGTGAATATATCCTTTCTTGTCTTGAAGAAGGCAAACCTGTTGTAACGTTGCTTTAATTTAATAATTTCAGGTAGTAAATATTATGAGAAAATTAGCAATTCTACTTTGCGTATTTCTTCTACTTCCCTCTTTGCTTCTCGTTGTAAGTGCCGATACCGCACAGACTGAATTTAAGTTTGGTATCCATGCGATAAACGGCCCTCTTACCGAAGGTCAAGTCCTTTTGATGACCCCTTCCTACGGCAAGACCGTTACGGACAGAGGTAACAATTACAGCTGGTCGAAGGTTGCTGTTTTCGAATGGGATAAATCCGCCGAAGCATACGTTTTAAAATCGGTCGATTCCTCTCTCGGAAGCGGTATGCAGAAATATTCGGTTATTCCCCCGAACGGATTTGCAATTTCCGTTAACATCGGTAACGACTATTCGGCAAGCGGCGGAATCAACTACCAAAACGAAATAGCAAACAACGTTTATAATAACATTGATAAACTTGCAATCGGTACAAAAGTATATCTCACGGGTATTAACCTCGCTGCGAATACTTTTGAATACACCGGTGTTCCCGGATTGTACTACACCGAACAATTTGTCACCAACGGTTTCATAAACGTTACGACCGAAAAGCCCGAAAATTGCTATGAACCCCTTGTTGACGATATGCTCGAATCCCCTGTCATCACCAACAAAGAGTCTCTTTACACTCTCGGTGACATCTCTCTCAGCTGGAACGAAGTTGAAAATGCATCCGATTATTACGTAAGCGTTTGCGACAGCACGATCAACGCTAACGGACCCTGCCTTATTTCTGAGGAAATATCGGAAACGTCGATCACGATTCCCGCTGATAAGCTTAGCACGGGTTCTAAATATACTGCACGAATTTACGCAACGGACGGATATGATGCGTCTATCATTACCGAATATACATTCGTTGTTTGCGCCGAACGTGCTCTCAACAACAAATTCAACGGCAAGACCATCGTCGCATTCGGTGACAGTATAACACAATGGACCGGCTGGGTTTCGATGCTCTACGGAGAGCTTGGTACCGAGGTTATCAATGCAGGTATTGCAGGAAACACTACCGAAGATGCTCTTAAGAGAATCGACGCTGACGTTATTTCCAAAAATCCCGACCTCACTATTATCAACTTCGGTATGAACGACCAATCAATCTATGCCGATACGTTACAGCACATCGTTCCTATTGAGCAATACGAAAAGAACTACAGACAGATTATCGAAAAGGTTCAGAAAACCGGCTCGAAGATAATTCTTGTTGCAGTTCACGATGCTTGTAAGGAAAAGCACGGCTCGCCTAACCCCTTCTATGACAGAGCCGACGAAGAAGGCATAACTTATATCGACAGATATAATGAAGTTGTTAAAAAGCTTGCTGACGAATACAAGCTTGGTTTCCTTGATATAAACGCTCTTGCACAAAATATGCTTTATGAGATCAGCTTGGACGGCGTACACCTTAACAGTGTCGGTCAAAAGAAGTACTGCGAATGGATTTCGAATTATTGCTTTGAATACGTCGATTCTATCGGCGGATTGGAAAAGGAAGAAAGCAAACCTGCAGATACTTCCGAACAAACCGACAATAAAGAAGACGACGGCAACGGCAACGGCGATTTAAGGACTACCGCAATAATAATTATCATTCTCTTCGCCGGAATTTCTGTATTTGGCGTAATGTTCATTAAAGTTATTAAGAAAAACAAATAACCAAATGACGAAAAGAGGCTGTTTTGAATGTAAAACAGCCTCTTTTTGATTTTTTAATTTCCTTTTGCAACCAATTTGTGTTTTATCGGGTATTACTTTACGAAGGCGGTGAAAATATGCCACAACGTAATTTGCGCAAAAACGATGTGATCGAAACAATTTTCAACAGAAATTACAAAACCGTATACAGAATAGCCTTTCTTCGTACAACCAATACCCACGATGCCGAAGATATTATGCAAGAGGTTTTCTTAAGGTTTGTCAAAAACAATCCTGAATTTGAAAATCTCGAGCACGAAAAAGCTTGGTTTATTAAGACAACAATTAACAGAACCAATAGCTTTTTCACCTCAGCTTGGAAACGAAGGACTGTCTCATTGGAAGATGATATTCCCTTTTCGGAACAAACATACGATAATAGCATTATTGAAGCTGTTATGAGCTTACCGAAAGATATTTCCACGGCAATACATCTTCACTATTATGAGAATATGCCCGTTAAAGACATTTCCAAAGCTATGGATAAGAGCGAATCCGCCGTTAAATCTCTGTTATTCAGAGGACGGAAGATGCTTAAGTTCTCGCTTAGCGACACAGATGATTGAGAAGGGATGAAAATTATGTTTAACAAAGACTACAAAGACGCTATGGATAGAATCGTTCCTTCCGACGATGCTATCAACAAAACTCTTGATGCTTTACAAAAAGAAACACAGCCTAAAAGACGTTTGAATTTCAAAAACGCAATACGTGTTGCCGCAGTCGCTTGCGTTTGTATCGCTTTAATCGCCACAAGCGTTTTTACCGCTTTCCATGTTAGCGATATTTGGGGTGAATATTCGGATACAACGTCAAAAAACGAGGTTTCGAATTATATTTATAATTCCGAAATTAAAAATGAAAACGGCGAAAAAATTGAAATCACAATTGATGGTCTTAAACAAGCTTCAAGTTATGAAGAAATCACCGAATTATTGAAGGATTACCATGATAATACCAATGGTATTTTGACAGATGATTTATTAGTTGATCGCAATGAAGTTTTAGAAGAAGGCGAATTCAAGCCGTCGGTGGACGGAACATTGGAAGGTCTTTTTGATTCACCCAGTTCCGTACCTGAGCATTCCGAAACCAACAACCAAGTTAAAGACGTTGAAGAAGCAGACAAAGTAAAGACCGACGGCGAATATATCTATTACTGTAATTCCGCTACGTCTGATAACAAAAGAATCAATATCGTCAAGATAGATGGAACGAAAATGCGTGAGATTTCAACAATTAAGCTTTCTCAAAAAGAAGCCTTGCTTGAAATGGTGCTTTTTGAAGATAAACTTCTTGTTATAACTCAAGGTTATCTTAAAGAAGGTATAACGTACAGTTATTATTACGATATTACAGACAGAACAAACCCAAAAGAAATTGCAAAGCTTTCGCAAGATGGTTATTACGTTACAAGCAGAACGATTAACGGTATTGTTTATGTTATAACCTCGAAATACTATTACAGTATCTCACGTGATGACGACGCAAAATATGAAGAGATGATTCCCGAATGCAACGGAATGCTTATCGAACTTGATGATATTATCATTACCGATACAATCGACTTTCCTTCTTTTACAATCATTACATCATATGACGCAAAAGAAGATAGTAAACAGTTCAAATCGCAACTTTCCTTCCTTGGCGCATCGGATATACTTTATGCGACAACCGATAATATTTATCTTACGAAAAACACTTTTATTGACGGAAAATCCACTAATTCTGGTCTATATCAATATACAAGTGTTTTCAGAATCGGTCTTAATTCGGAAGAACTTAATATAACGGGAAAAGCTACTGTCCCCGGCAGAGTATTGAACCAATTTTCTATGGACGAAAAAGACGGTTGCCTTAGAATCGCAACAAATATTCATAGATATAATTATTCTCAAGACAAAACCCACGTTGGCAATATGGAATATAACAAAGTTTTCTGTCTTGATAAAGATATGAAAATCATCGGCGAGAGCGATATGCTTGGAATCGATGAAGAAATCAAGTCGGTCCGTTATATCGGCGATATTGCCTACGTTGTAACCTTCCGTCAAACCGATCCCTTATATGCTGTTGACCTTACCGACCCGAAGAATCCAAAAACACTTTCCGAGCTTAAAATCGACGGTTTCTCAACTTATATGCACCCCTACGGTTCGGATTATCTTATTGGTATTGGATTCGACGCAGACCCCAAAACAGGTTGGACAACAGGCATAAAAGTCACTGTATTCGACGTGAGCGATCCAAAAGACATTTTCGACGTATGCACATACGTTTTATCGAATGATGATAACAAAGGATATTTTAATTCTTCTGCGATTTATAACCACAAAGCGGCGTTGATTGATTATAAAAAAGGAATAATCGCAATTCCTTTAACAAGAGAAACAATTGAATTCAACTCAACGTTGGGATATCAGGAGTATCAAGCCGAAAACGGATATATATTCTTCGATTTCAACGGACAAAACATTACAGAAAAAGCCATAATCACATTTAAAAATGACTTGTTATATAAATTCAGCGAAAACGTTCGTGCTATATATATCGGTGAAAATGCGTATATCGTTTCCGAAAGCGGTATTATTTGTATGGATCTTAAGGAATATACCGTTGTTTCCGAACTAAAATTTGATTAATTTCGATATTTTTCCTCTTTCTTGCGAACCGCTCGTTTAAATACGGGCGGTTTTTTATTAAAAAACAAGAAAAAACAACCATTTTTTTATTAAAAACCTATTGATTTTCAAAGAATTTTGTGATAATATAATATGGCTTTTGCGAAAGGCAAAATACACACACCGTATCTGCTTTGTCCGGGTGCGTTCAAAACGTTTTTTGGCAAAGTAAATTTCAAATGCGGTGGCGGGTAAAAACCCGAAGGAGTAAAACATGGCAGTAGTATCCATGAAACAGCTTCTCGAAGCAGGTGTTCATTTCGGTCACCAGACGAGAAGATGGAACCCGAAGATGGCTGAATACATCTTCACTGAAAGAAACGGTATCTATATCGTTGACCTTCAGAAAACCGTTAAGAAGGTTGAAGAAGCTTATCTCTTCATCCGTGACATCGCTGCACAGGGCGGCAACATTCTCTTTGTCGGTACAAAGAAACAGGCTCAGGACGCTATCAAGGAAGAAGCTCTCAGAAGTGAAATGTACTATGTAAACGTACGTTGGCTCGGTGGTATGCTCACCAACTTCAAGACTATCAAAAAGTCTATCCAGAAGCTTCACAACCTCAACAAGATGGCTGAAGACGGTACTTTCGATCTTCTTCCTAAGAAGGAAGTTGCAGCTCTCCAGAAGGAAATGGCTGACCTCGAAAAGAACCTCGGCGGTATCAAAGATATGAAGGGTCTTCCCTCCGCACTCTTTGTTGTTGACCCCAAGAAGGAAAAGAACGCTGTTGACGAAGCAAGAAAACTCGGTATTCCGATAGTTGCAATCGTTGACACCAACTGTGACCCCGATGAAGTTGATTACGTTATTCCCGGTAACGATGACGCTATCCGTGCTATCAAGCTTATCGCTTCTACTCTCGCTGATGCGATCATCGAAGGCAAACAGGGTGAACAGCTCACCGATTCCTCCGAAAACGCTGAGGAAGCTTCCGCAGAATAATCTAAATTTAAAATTTCATTTATCAGGAGGAAACTAAAATGGCTAATATTTCCGCTAAAGACGTTATGGAGCTCCGTAAGAAGACCGGTTGCGGTATGATGGAGTGCAAAAAGGCACTTGTTGAGACCGAAGGTAACTTTGACGAAGCTATCAAATATCTCCGTGAAAAGGGTCTCGCTGTTGCTGCAAAAAAGGCAGACAGAATCGCTGCAGAAGGCGTTGTTGACGTTCTTTCCGTAAACGGCGTAACCGCTATTATCGAAGTTAACGCTGAAACTGACTTTGTTGCTAAGAACGCTTCTTTCCAGGAATTTGTTAAGGGCATTCTCAGAACTATCGTTGCTAACAAGCCTGCAGACCTTGCAGCTCTTAACGCTCTTAATTTTGACGGCACCGAAGTTACCGTTGAAGCAGAACTCAAGAACATGATCTTCACCATCGGTGAAAATATGAGCATCCGTCGCTTCGATATCATCGAAGGCAACACCGGTTGCTATATCCACGGCGGCGGCAGCGCAGGCGTTGTTACCAAGTTTGACACCGATTGCGACGTTGCTTCCCC
Organism: Eubacteriales bacterium; assembly: GCA_045536935.1. Classification (GTDB taxonomy): domain Bacteria; phylum Bacillota; class Clostridia; order Oscillospirales; family CAG-382; genus Coliplasma. Next base: position 158,446 of record JAZSOO010000027.1, read on the forward strand.
TGCTTTCGCTGAATATGCAAAGAACGTTTGCATGCAGATCGCTGCAATGAGCCCCTCTTACGTTGACAGAGACAGCGTTCCTGCTTCTGTTATCAAAAACGAAAAGGCAATTCTTCTCACTCAGATCGAAAACGACGAAAAGCTTGCAAGCAAGCCCGACGCTGTTAAGGAAAAGATGGTTGTAGGCAGAATCAGCAAATTCTACGACAACAACTGCCTCGTTGACCAGGCATACGTTAAGGATGAAGACTTTACCGTTGGTAAGTACACCGAAAACGTTGCTAAAGAACTCGGTGGCAACATCAAGATCGTAGCTTTCGTTAAATACGAAAGAGGCGAAGGTATCGAAAAGAGAGAAGACGATTTCGCAGCAGAAATCAACAAGCTCGTTAACGGCTAATATCTTTCATCATCACCCCAAGAAGTCTAACAACTTCTCGGGGACCCCGACAAAAAACAAAGAAGACGGCAAAACCGTCTTCTTTTTTTATAACCAAAACACTTGATTAATTACCGAATATTTAATATAATCATTTTGTAATACAAATTCGGAGTTATATTAATGAAGCCATTAAGGATAAATCTTCTTGCCTTTGATAGTGCAGTTATGAAATCGGAGATCCCCGTTCTTTTGGTTTTCGGGGCAATCTGGGATAATAAGAGCAGACAGCTTTTCGATTCATTAGACCGTTTCGCAGAAGAATACGACAAAAAGGTGAAATTCGGAAAAGTCGATTATGATTACGTGCCCGATATTTTTCACGATATGGAAGTTTTTGATATTCCGACTATTATGATGATCGAAGACGGTGAGGTTTTCGAACGCAAATTAGCCAACGATTACCGCGACATAAAGAAAATGCTTGATCACTTCTTTGGCGTACTTCCCTATTGATCAAGTTTTTTATGAAAGGCAATATTATGATAATTTATATTTGTCTATCGGTTTTTACAGTAATAATTTCTGCATTTATTTTTCATCCGCATATCTTATTATTTTCTGCGTCTGCAGTTCCTTTTACGTTGTTTATTATAACTATAGTTGAAATATGTTTATTGCGAAACAAACTTGACAAAAGTCAAGACGAGGAAAGATTGAATAACACGGCATACAGTCTAAAAGAAATAGATAATCATGCCTTGAAAAATTCTATTAAATATCTTGTTACAATAAAATCTCTTTCTCTACCGTTCTATTTAATATTTGTCTTTTTCTTTGTTTCGCCGAAGAAAATTATTTGTACTGTTTTGTTATATTTATCAACGTATATTTGCGCCCGTTTATTAACCGAAATAAAACGAAGGATCGAAAACAAAAAATGAAGAAAATAAAAATTACCGTTATGAAAACGGCAAGATACGATGACCTTATTGAACTTTATGAAAACCCTATCGAGCACGCTTGCGATATGAAGGTCGGCCAAACGTTTATAGCAAACGGTTGGAACCGTCCCGATGGATTCTGTTTGAGCGCTTGGGAAACCATTTCCCCCTTCGTTATGGCTCTTTCACACGGTGCTGAGGATTTTTATGACGGTTGGATGAAAAACAAAAAATCCGCAATGCTCTCTTGTAACGACGGTTTTCGCCCCGTAAGTTTTCTTATTGAAGCTTTGGAAGAAAACGTCTGATAAAA
>JAZSOO010000028.1:0-27791 GCA_045536935.1 Eubacteriales bacterium
CATCGACGGCAGACTTTACAGGGAAACACAAAAAATCCTCGCCAAAAACCGTGCCGAACGCCATTTACGTGGCGGAAATGCAACGAAGGCAAAATACGCAAAAAAAGAGAGGTGTTGAACCTCTCTTTTTTCATTGTCGCATTTTTTCATTGTCGCAATGTAGGTTGGTTTTTAATTTCTTCGTCCTCTCTGCGATATGGTTAAAAGTTGTTGTTTCTTGTAGGGACCGGCGTCCCCGACGGTCCGTCGCGCAAGAAAAATTCGACCTTCCGTCTATTCAAACAACAAAACCCATACAAACAACACAAACAGAACCTTCTCCCGGTTTCTATAAATACGGACCGTCGAGGACGCCGGTCCCTACATTTTTGTCGTTTATGTTCGCACGGACATTAGAAACAACGGAATCTGTGTGACGGAAAGAATGTTACTCCATTGATGTCCCTTTAATAACAGCTCTCAAAAATATCCTTAATCTCGTCAAATCCGAGTATTATCTGGCTTTCGACGGTGCGGGATTTACCGAAGGTGCAGAGATCGGCAAGGCGGTCGGCGCAATTAGGAATATTGAAATCCGAAAGTCTTGTCGGCATACCGAGAGAAGCAAAATATTCCGCCATTTTCTCAATACCGAGCAAGGCTGCTTTTTCATCGTCAGCTTCGGTCACGTCCCAAACACGTCTTGCGAATTGAGCAAAACGGGGTTTGTTTGATTTATAAACGTATCTTCCCCAAGCAGGGAAAAGCACGGCAAGACCTGCGCCGTGTGCGATACGGTCAAATTCACCGCTTAATGCGTGCTCAAGCTGATGTACGGCAAGCGCATCACGTCGGAAGCAACCCGTCAAGCCGTTATGCGAAAGGCTTGACGCCCACATCATATTTGCTCTTGCATTATAATCCTCGGGGTTGGTCATAAGTATTTTACCCGATTCAATAACCGATCTAAGCAAGCCTTCGGCAAGACGGTCGGTCAGGTCGGTCGGCTCAAACGGAGTGAAATACCTCTCCATTGTATGCGCCATAATATCGACAATACCGCAAGCAGTTTGGTATTTATCGACGGTATAGGTAAGCTCGGGATTGCATATTGCAAATTTGCAACGGTTTAGGTCACTGCCTAATCCTCGTTTCATATTAAGCTCGGTATTCGTCAAGACCGCCGAACGGCTCATTTCGCTGCCTGCGGCAGAGATAGTAAGAACACAGCCGACGGGAAGAGCTTTTTCTGCCTTGCCCTTGCCCGTGATGATATCCCAAATATCGCTGTCGTTCATAGCTCCGATAGCCGTGCATTTTGAAGAATCGAGAACGCTTCCGCCGCCGACGGCGAGGATAAGCTCGACCCGTTCTGCACGTGCGACCTTAACAGCTTCTCTGACAAAGGAAACCTTCGGGTTCGGCTCTACACCGCCCATTTCGACAAACTCAATGCCGTTTGCATTAAGCGAAGCAACTATAACGTCATAAAGTCCGTTCTTTTTGATACTTCCTTTGCCGTATTGAAGCATTATTCTTTTATAGCCGTAATCCTTAATTATCCTGCCGACCTCTTTTTCGGTATCACGTCCGAAAAAGACTTTTGTCGGGGTATGATAAGTGAAGTTTTGCATATTTATACCTTCTTAAACACTATAGCGCTTCTCGACGGAAGATAGCAATTGAATCCCTTCCAATCGTCAGGGGTTCTTTCTGCTTTGTAAATATATTCCTTATCAATTCTGTCAAAACCGCCGAAGGCGCTGTCGTCGGTTGACATAATTACCTTGTATTCCCCTTCTTCAAGAACGGGAACGAAATATCCCTCGAAGGATTTTTCGGGGTGGAAATTGAAGGCAAAAATAACGTCGCCCTTATTGTACATTATGATCTTATCGTCCTGATGAAGCCATCTGCTCTCCGCAGGCTTTTCCATAAGGTCTTCGGACGTAATAAGATTTATCATAGCCTTATCAAAATCGTTAAGCTCGCAATAACGCAAAAGCTCGTTATCGACAAGGTTCCATTGACGGCGGCAGTAATGATAGCTCCAGCCGTTGCCCTCTCTGGGGAAATCTATCCATTCGGGGTGGCCGAATTCGTTACCCATAAAGTTAAGATATCCTTCGCCTGCAACGGTAGAAGTGAGCAAGCGTATCATCTTATGAAGTGCAATACCTCTGTCAATGACCATATTTCCGCCAAGCTTGTTCATACCCGTATACATATCGGCATCGCAAAGGCGGAACATTATAGTCTTGTCACCGACAAGCGCTTGGTCGTGGGATTCTGCATAACCGATATTTTTCTCTTTGGGTCTTCTCGAGATAAGTTCGTACCAGATCTTGAAAATATCCCAATCCCAATCCTTGTATTCCTTCAAAAGCTTTATCCAAAGGTCGGGGACACCCATAGAAAGACGGTAATCAAACCCAATTCCGCCGTATTCAATGGGAAGACACATACCCGGCATTCCCGACATATCCTCTGCGATAGTGAGCGCATTCGGGTTTATATCGTGAATAAGCTCGTTTGCAAGCTGGAGATAGGTTACCGATTCGATATCGGTATTCATCGAGAAATACATTGCATAGCTTGAAAAAGCACTTCCGAGCCCGTGGTCGTTATATAACATCGAGGTTACGCCGTCAAAGCGGAATCCGTCGAAATGGAAGGTCTCCATCCAATATTTAAGGTTGGAAAGAAGGAAGTGCAAGACCTCGTTTTTGCCGTAATTAAAGAGCTTTGTACCCCATGCGCTGTGGTTGCCCTTCTCGCCGACGTGGAAAAATTGGTAATCGGTGCCGTCGAATTCGTTAAGACCTTCGTTTGTATTCTTGACTGCGTGGGAATGGACAACGTCAAGAAGTACGGTTATGCCCATTTCGTGTGCGGCATTGATAAGACGCTTCAATCCGTCACTCTTGCCGTATCGGGACGAAGCGGCAAAGAAGTTTGACACCTGATATCCGAACGAGCCGTAATACGGGTGCTCCATTATCGCCATTATCTGAATTGTATTATATCCAAGCTCTTTTATTCTCGGGAGCACGTTTTCACGGAATTCATCGTACGTGCCGATGCCGTATTTATCCTGCGCCATACCGATATGACATTCGTAAATAAGCGGTGTCTTTGCAGGAACAAAATCCTCATCGGTCCATTCAAAAGCCGTGTTCGGTTCTTCGATCTCCGCACACCAGAGGTTGTTTTCCGGGTCTTGGACAACTCTCGTTGCATAAAGAGGTATTCTGCGGAGAGTTTGTCCGTTATGTATGATCACAGCCTGAACCTTCTGTCCTTCCTTGAGAGCATCTCTGCCCTTAAGCTCAACTTCAAAAACGCCGTTATCAAGTTTTGTCATCGGGCAGGCATAGATATCCCAATTATTAAAATCGCCCGTAAGGAACATTGCTTCTGCCGCAGGCGCCCATTCACGGTATACCCAACCGCCCCTTACACGGTGGAAACCAAAATAGTTATGGCCGTTGGCGAAGGAAGAAAGGCTTCTTTTCTTGCCGAGAAGCTCTTTTCTCTTGGACTTGTAATTGTCCATTCGCAAATTGATGTCATTTTCAAAATCTTTAAGATAGGGATCAATTTCAAGAATCTTATACATACCGACACCTCATAAATATTTATTTGCGGAGCTTATAAATTTATTATACAACACTTATTTGCAAATTTCCATTGTTTTTTGTGATTTCATTTAATCTTTTTAAATTTATTGACAAACAAAAAAAGGTGTGGTATATTATATTTCGCAAAATAAAAACGGCCCGTTAGTCAAGTGGCCAAGACGTCGCCCTCTCACGGCGAAGGCAGGGGTTCGACTCCCCTACGGGTCACCAAGAAAACAAACTCCGATTTTTCGGGGTTTGTTTTTTGTTTTACGAAAATGGGGAGTCGAAGGGCGAGTAGTGAATGACAGTCCGGGGGACTGTCAGAGCTCGCCACAGCTCCGACCGCAGTCGGGCGACTCCCCTACGGGTCACCAAGAAAACAAACTCCGATTTTTTCGGGGTTTGTTTTTTTGTTTGCCTTGCAAAACCGATTCGATTGTGATATACTTCTATAGTAATAATTTTTAGGAGAACGTTATGAAGCAATTTTTGAGCAAATTCTTCGACAAAACCTTCTGGAAATTTATCCTTGTAGGAATTGCGAATACTATTTTCGGTTACGGAATATCGCTTCTCTTTTTGAATGTATTTCATCTCGGACTTTGGATCTCTTCCGCTGCCGATTATGTTTTCGGAAGTATATTAAGCTATTTCCTCAACAAATTTTTCACCTTCGAAAGCAAGGGCAACACCAAGAAGACCATTATAAGATTCACAATAAACATTGTTGTTTGCTACGTTGTTTCTCTCGGTATTGCGCAGCCGTTGGTTGAATATATCCTCAAATCGCAAACCGAATTTATCCGTGACAATTGCGCTTTGTTGGTAAGCAAGGGATTGTTTATTGCTCTCAACTACGTCGGACAACGTTTCTTCGTATTCAAAGATACAGAAAATAAAGATTCTTAAAGGAGTTTTATAATATGAAAAAAGCTTTAATTTTAATTTTAACCGCATTGCTCGTTTTGACCTCTGTTTTGAGTGTTTCCTGTTCGAGCAACACCGAAGAGCCCGGCACCGTCTCCGAGACGCCCGATGTTTCCAAAAAACCCGCAAAGCCGAAAGACGACGGCCCCATCAATCTTCGCATCGGATCTTACAACATCGCCCACACAAGATTTGTTGATTACGACGCAAAGACCATTGCAGACGAGATCCTTTCTCTTGATCTTGATATTGTCGGCATTCAGGAAGTTGACCGTTTTGCAAAAAGATCCAACTATATGGATACTCTTGTGGAAATAGTTAAAGCTACAAAATATCCCTTCTGCCAATATTTTAAAGCAATCGACCTTGAAGGCGACAAAGCCACCTACGGTCAAGAAGGCGAATACGGCCTTATCATTCTTTCCAAATATCCTATCAAATCCCCCGAGACGATAAAGCTCGATTGCCCCAATATCGAACAGCGTATTATCGCCCATGCGGTTATTGACGTTAAGGGCACGGACGTTGATTTTTACAACACTCACCTTTCCTTTGAAAACCTTTCTGTTCGTGAAAAGCAGTTCAAGACTCTTGCAGATACCGTTAAGGGCAAAAAGCCTTGCATCATCACGGGTGACTTTAACATCGAGACCGCAACCGAATTCGATGCAATTCCTTTAAGCCGTGTCAACGCAAAGGACAAGACCTTTATAACCTATCCCGAAGACAAGCTTCCGCTTGACAACATCTTCTACACCGACGATTTTAAATTCCTCTCGAGCGATATGAACGTTACAGGTAATTCCGACCATAACATCATATATGCAGAATTCGAATTCCAACCGAAGGCTCTCACAAGAGGTTGATCAATCACCCCGACAATCAATCACCCCGCAAAACACACGGTTTTGCGGGGACCCCGACAATAAAGAAAAATGCAGGTTTTTATACCTGCATTTTTTGTTTACAAAAAATACACGATTTTCGGAAAATTCGGGGTTGACATAATGATTTTTGTGTTGTAATCTATAATCAAGAAATATAAAAAAATTTTAAAAAGGGGGAACTTCCTATGTTCAAAAAAATCATCGCTTTACTTCTTCTCGTTTCATTGTTTTTGCTTGCCTCTTGCGCTAATGCAGGCACGCCCGACAAACAAAATTCAAACACAAGCAAGGAAGATATTTCCTCCCCCGTTTCCAATACGGAAAGCAATATTTCGGAAGATAATTCGCAGGAAGATTCGGAAGACGACAACAAAATCGAGAATATCATTGCAGTACCCAAAGGATATATGGGCTTAGTCAACAAGCTTCAAAAGCTCGTCAATGCTCGTTTGAGCCCTGCGTTTGAATCGTATTGGAATGGCGGTCATTCTAAAGATTTTGAATTGTCCGATAAATTCTTGGGTAACCCTAAAAGAGAAATCGAGGGTGATTGGAGCAATATGCTTATCGAAATGGATTCGTCCTACTCCAACCCCTCCGTTGAAAAGTTCGGTTATGCGTTATCCGACCTTAACAAAGACGGCATCGACGAGCTTTTGTTTATGTCCGAAGACGGATTTATTCATGCAATGTTCACTCTTTGCGATAACCAACCCGTTCTTTTAGATGCATTCTGGTCCAGATATTCCTGCGTTATTTTAGAAAACGGCGATATATTCGCCCGTGGTTCGGGCGGTGCAGAAATTCTTGAAGGCACTGTCCGCAGTTTGGATAAAGAAACCTGCGATTTCAAAACCTTGATAAAATACAATTACGACGGATGGGAAAACGTATACACGATAGAAACCGACGGTAAAGAAGAAACCGTCGACAAGGAAACCATCGACGCACGCTTGGAACAATATCCCGTCGACTTTGAAAAAACAAACAAGGAATATCTTGAAAAGAATAAAATCAAGTTTGTTAATTTCGTTTCTATCGCAGACGAAATCTACCCTATTCTTTTCTTTGACGGAACAGAAGGCGACGGAAAAGCATTTGTGCTCTATACTTTTGATGAACATTATATGTATCTGACGAGACTATATAAATATAACGGTTCGAAGCTTGAAGATTTTGTTGATTCGGAATTGACCAAGGTCGAAACCAACATAATCGACAAGGATAAAACACTCAAATTCTTTACACCCGACGGAAAGAGCTTTGAAACCGCAATCGGCGATATATATTGCGTTGGTGAACCCATTCTCGACACAGCACACGTTAAGACCGAATTGAAAAACTTTGAAAATTCTAACGAACGTTATATCGGTTCTTACAGCGATATTGATATTTTTCCCGATGATATCGAGGTTAAGGAAGATTCGATAACCGTCGACATTGACGGTGACGGTAAAAAAGACCTTATAACTTGGGAATTCACCCCTGCCGATGCGAAGGAATACGGCGAAGGATATTATTTCTATTCCGTCGAAATCAAAATCGGTGAAAAGACGTTGACTGTCGGCGAGTCTGCCTATCTTCCTTTCTTAAAAGAAGACGTGGAATTGTTCGTGTTCGATGCGGACAACGACGGTTATTACGATTTGGGTATATACAACAAGGCACACGAAAGATTCGATTGGTTTGCGATTTTCGACCTCACCGGTGACGAAGCATTCCTCGCTCTCATGTATGAAATAACTCCGCAGAATTAAACTATCTCCCCAACCATAAAAGAAAATGCAGGTGTAAAAACCTGCATTTTTTGTCGATATATTGCTTTGCAATTCGATATTTTCGCAAAAGCGAAATCGATATATTTACTTCGTAAATTCGATATGATATAAATCCCGACAGGATTTATATCGATGCATTGCGGAAAAGCACAATGCTATTTATCTTCGAGCTTTTTCAAATCTTCGCTTACGTCGTCTTTCACCTTTATCGTGCCGATGACTTTAAGCTCGCCCTTGCCGAAGATCTTAAGCGATTGGTCGTTATTCATCTTGACCTTTATCTTACCCGTCAAGAAGCTACTTTCAACAATAACACCTCTGCCCTTGGGGGTATCGACAATGGTATCTACCTTCGGGAAGGTTGCATATTCTCTTTCATAGGTATCGTGTTCGAAACGCAAACAGCACATCAATCTTCCGCAAGCACCGCTTATCTTTGAGGAAGAAAGCGAAAGGTTTTGCTCTTTTGCCATTTTTATGGAAACCTGTGCAAAATCGGGAAGGAAGGTGTTACAGCAGAAGGGTCTGCCGCAGCTTCCGAGACCGCCGAAAAGCTTTGCCTCGTCACGAACACCGATCTGGCGAAGCTCGATCCTTGTGCGGAAAACGCCTGCAAGGTCTTTTACAAGCTCACGGAAGTCAACACGTCCGTCCGCCGTGAAATAGAAGCAGAGCTTTGCATTATCATGGGTATATTCAACATCGACAAGCTGCATTTCCAAGCCGTTCTTTTCGACCTTTTCCTGCCATATCGGTCTTGCCTTTTCTTCAAGACGGCGGTTTTCTGCGTTACGCTCGTCGTCCTCTTTGGTTGCCTTACGAAGGACCGGTTTAAGCGGGAAAACCACCTCCGATTCCCCGACAAGCTTATTGCCGAGAGCAACCTCGCCGTATTCAACACCACGGACAGTTTCGACAACGGCGTGTTCGCCCTTTTCGAACTTGATATCGTTGGGCGAGAAATAATAGATCTTTCCGCCGTTACGGAATTTTATGCCGACGACCTCAATAGTCTTGACCTCTTCGGGTTCGGTGGATTCTGCTTCGGGCTCGTAATCGAACATATATTTACGTTCGGGTTCGGGCTCGGGGGTGAATCCCGTTCCAAACTGGGGTTCGGTTTGTGCTTTAAGCTCTTTTTGTTCTTCAATATTTACGTTTTCGTTAGGAATTTCGTTCTTATCGGCAGGCTTGTTATTATTCGGTCTGCGATGGTGGTGACGGTTGCCGTTTCTGCCGTAGCGGTGGTTACCTCTGCGGTTGTTGCGGTTGTTTCTGCCGTTTTGCTTTATATTTTCCTGTTTTTCGGTATTGCGTTCGTTTTCCATTATCAATTCTCCGTGTATTTTATCTCGCCGCCGCAGAAAGCAGGTCTATCATAAGCTTTGATGCGGAAGCTGTTACGTTTGCATTTTTCTCAAGCGCCTGAAGGCATACCGTTGCCGATTCTCCCATTTTTGCAAGAGCACGCTTTGTTGCCGAAGAAGCAAGATTCTTACATTCCTCGGACGCAAAAACGTAATTACTCTTTATGCCGTATTTTGCCTTGAGCGAGCTGTTTACGATAGCGACGAATTCATTAAGTATTGCGCTCATTTGGTCTCTTTTATATTTAGGCGTGATAAGCGCAACGCCAAGCTCATAGCTTTTCTTGGAAATTGCAAGAGTTAAAAGTGTTTCTGCCTTGACACGCACGGTCTGGCTTGCTTTTGAAAGATATTTTTCTGCGATTCCGTAATTACCGCAAGCGGTTTCTATTGCGCTTCTCAGCTCGTTCCTGCTTATAAGCGGATTCTTTTGGAGAAGAAGCTCTTCCAATTCGGAATCACGCATTCCGTCAAGGTGTATTCTCTGTCCACGTGACAGCACTGTCGGAAGCAGGGACGAACGGCTTTCGGTCAAAAGGAATATTGCCACCGTTTCGGGCGGTTCTTCAAAAAGCTTCAGTAATGCGTTTTGCGATTCGGCACGAAGCTTGCCTGCATTGCAAACAATGAAGATCTGTTTTTCGGAATCGTTCGGTTTGAGGGAGGCTTTACGTATTATTTCACGTATGTCGGCGATCTGTGCAGTTTTTTCGTCACCGACGATATGAATATCGGGGTGGTTACCCGAAAGCGCTTTACGGCAGCTTTCGCAATATCCGCAAGGCTTGTCCTTTTCGGTACAAAGCATGGTCCTTGCACATTCAAGGGCAAAATCAAGCTTTCCTATCCCTGCCGCGCCGTCAACGATATATGCGTGAGAGCAGAGTCCGTTTTTTGCTTTTGCCGAAAACAGTCTTGTTTCATCGGTGTTATACATCTGCTCCTCCGAAATTTTAGGGTGATCCTAATTTTAACTCATTGTTATAATACCACAAAAATTATAATAAATAAAGAGATTTTGCAAAAAATAATTTGACAAACATATAAAAAAGTTATAAACTTAAGTGTTAGTAAAAATATTAACCTTAATTTATAAACGGAGGTAAATATTATGAGCATAATCGTGGGCATTGACGTTGGCGGAAGTACAACGAAGATCGTTGGATTCGACGGCAAAAAGCTCCTCTCTCCCCAGCTTGTAAAAGCCAACGATCCTACAGCTTCGTTATACGGCGCCTTTGGTAAGTTTACAAGTGACAACGGTATCGCTCTTTCGAACATAGAAAAGGTTATGGTAACGGGTGTCGGCAGTGATTTTATCGGTGATAACATCTACGGCATAGAAACGGTACACGTTAACGAATTTATCGCAAACGGCAGAGGCGGTCTTTATTTAAGCAAGATCAACGAAGCAGTCATCGCAAGTCTCGGTACGGGAACTGCATACGTTTATGCAAACTCCGAAACGGGCGAATATGCCCATTTAGGCGGTACGGGTGTCGGCGGCGGTACGCTTGTAGGTCTTGCAAACAAGATGCTCGGTATCCGTTCGGCACAGCACGTTGCAGAGCTTGCTGTTGGCGGTGATCTTGACAATATCGACCTTCACATATCCGATATTACACAAAACGACATAAGCCCCACTCTTTCGGGGAATGCGACCGCTTCTAACTTCGGCAAGGTTAGCGAATTTGCAACGAAAGAGGATATTGCGCTCGGGCTTGTGAATATGGTTTATGAAACCGTGGCAATGCTCGGTATCTTCTCCGCAAGAATGAAGGGTATTAAGGATATTGTACTTATCGGTAACCTTTCTGTGCTTCCGCAGGCGGAAAGCATTTTTGAAAGACTTCAAAAAATGTTCGATATAAATATTACCATTCCCGAAAATTCGGCGTACGGCACGGTTATCGGTGCGGCGCTTGAAGGACTTGAAAATTAACAGGTGGATCTATGGCTGAAAACAATAAATGGAACAAAAAAATATTCGCCCTGCTTCTTAACGAGGCAAAGGGCGTTCGTTCTTGGCGACAGTTCGCAACCGATTGCGACATAAGCTACGTTCAAATGAGAAAGCTTGCGCTTGGAACGCAGGAGAATCCCCCCCGTCCCAAGCTTATACGCAAGGTTGCTTCTCACGCCTTCGGCGAAGTTGACCTTCAGGACCTTTTGTTTGCATCGGGAATCCATATAGGCGATGCAAAGGTGAGCCGTGACGATCCCCGTCAGGACAACCCCTACGAAAAATACCGTTCGCTTTCCGTGAAGGACAGAAAGCTTGTCGATAAATTTATCGATTTTCTTCTTTCCGAAAAAGCGGATAATTAGAACATAAGAAAAAGTGCAATAATAAGAATAAAAATATCGTTTTCGCTGTCGGAATCGAGCAATAACAGTATTCCGATGCCGATAAGTATCAGATCGTCAAGGCGAAGATCACGCAGGAAATCCAGCCCAAAGCCCGAACGTCTTTCACGTTTCATAACCGGAGCTTCTTCGATTTTCGGGGTGGGTTCTTCTATCGGATTTTGCGGAAAATCCTCACGGGCACGGTTTTCGTTATATTGGCGTTCGAAATTATAAAGCTGGCCCTCGCTTTGTATACCGCCAAAATCTCGGCTATACATCGTTTCTCCTCACTTTCTGAAATTTTTCATCATAGATGCAACGACAAGCGCTTTTATCAATGAATCGACTCTGTCACGTTTTTCTTCCCTCAGAAGCGGTTTTAGCGAGCTTAACAAGGCTATCGCAGGGTCGCTTTGTGCAGGAAAAAGACCTCTTGAAAGGTCGGAAAACGCATTAAAGCTCGGTTCGCTTTCGGTTTTTTGGGGTTCTTCGGCGTTGACCGTCTGTTCTTTCGGCACACCGCCGAGTCCCGACGCTATCGCCGAGATCTTTGCCATTGCTTCGGGGTCGGAGAGAACGGTTTTCAGTTTTGATGCGAAATCACCGTCCAAAGTTTACACCCCGTTCGTTTAAAAGATTCATTATCTCCTCGCTTTTCTCCTTCCCCGCTGCGTCGATCAACGATTTTGCTTCATCGGGAGATATTTGCGAAAGCCGTTTTTTCAGCATATCGGGGTTTGAAAGCATTGCTTCGGTACGTGCCTTGCTTGCGCCTGCCGCTTCTGCAATCGTTTTTGCCAAGGCGGAAAAGCTTTCGTTATCAAGAGAAAGCAATTTGTCAAGTTGTCTGCGGTCGAATTCCATTATAAATTCCTCCGTTAAATATTTTTTAAAAGGAGTGGCTGTATTTGTATATTTGTAAGCCCGAAAGAAACGTTAATCAGGTTCGTGCTCTTGTCACGATATGCACTTTGGTTACTGCAATACTGTTTCTTCTCTCAACCCGTGTTCAATATTACGCCGCCTTGATCCGTCTTGCGGCTTTTATATCGCTTGTGGCTTCTATCCTTCTTGTTGTAAGATATGCGCTTACCGAATTTGAATATTCTGTATCGGCAGGAGATTTTTCGGTAACCAAAATAACGGGCAACCGCCGTCAGGTCGTTTGCAATCTTGCGCTCGAGACCGCAATCGATCTTATCGAAAAGCGTGATTACGACCACCTTCCGAAAAACGAAAAGGCGATAATAAAATATTCTCTCAACCAGAATATGAAGGCAAACAGCTTTGTATTCCTTTGCGAATTCAACAAAAAACGAGCTATGATAGAATTCGAGCCGAATCCCGAATTTGTGGCTATTCTCAAAGACGAAATGAAGCTGGCGAAGAAAAACCAAGATCCTTCCGAATCCTAATACAGTTTATGCACATAAACTCCTTTTATTGCGTTTTTAGCGCAAATTAATACCGTTCCGCTGTTACGAGGTTTTCCCATGACTAATAAAAGAAAAATCACAAAAGAAGTTTTAATTGCAATATTGCTTGCCGTTTGCCTTTTGTTTGGCGTGGCGGTCGTTATGCTTGCCGAAAAATTCGTCGGAAAGCCTCTCTTTTACAACGGAGAGATGAGCAATATTAAGATCCGAATATCCGAGATCTGTTCTTCAAACAGCTCGCTTATTGCTTCCGACACGGGCGAATTTTTCGACTATGTGGAGCTTTATAATTACGGAAGCACGATAAATCTTTCGGGTTTCGGCCTTTCCAACGACAAAAACAACAGTATCGCCTATAAATTCGGCGATATCGAATTCAAGGGAAACAGCTATATGATAGTTTTCCTTGACGGAAAGAAGGTTCCCTTTAGATTAAATGCAGGAGGTAATGAATACCTTGCCCTCGTTGCTTGGGACGGTACGGTCGTTGACAGTCTTACGACAGTCAAGACGGGCTCGAACGAAGTCATGCTTTTAGACGGCAATACCTATTCCGTGACCGAAAACGCTTCTCCCGGATACCCGAACACCGAAGACGGCGCAAAGCTGTTCAGAAACGGTATTAAGGACAGCAATATGTCGCTTGTCATTAACGAGATACTTACAGAAAACGGCTCGGTCATTGCAGACTTCCAAGGTGAATTTACCGACATTATTGAGCTTAAGAACGTTTCAAAATCTCCTATAAATCTTTCAAATTATTTCATTTCCGATACCGTTTCGGAACGTAATAAATGCTTGCTCCCCGATAAAACTCTTGCTCCCGGCGAGATCATAACGGTTTTTGCATCGGGAAAGGATATTCTTACCGAAAAAGGCGAATTCCACACAAACTTCCGTCTTTCTGTCGGTGAAAGAGTGGTTTTGTCGATAGGAGAGAAAAACGATTGGCAGGAAGTCCCGATTTGTGCAAGCAACTGCTCGCTTTCACGTATTGAAGGTGAAAACGGAACCGAATACCAAACGATGTACGCAACGCCCGGATTTGAAAACAACGAGGGCGGTAAAGAGGATCTTGAGCTTTTAAGAATAGATACAAGCGCACCGCTTGTTATTAACGAGCTTCTCCTTTCTTCCGACAAAACCGCATACGGCGGAAAGCTTCGTGACGTTATCGAGATTATGAATGTCTCTTCCGTCGAGGTTTCGACAAAGGGTTGGTTTATAAGCGATTCCGAAAGCGACCCCTTCCGTTTTGCGCTCCCCGAAAAGGTTTTGAAGCCCAACGAATGTATGGTCCTTTATGCAGAAAAGGGCGTTGGCGATAATATTTGCGGTTTTGCGCTCTCCTCGGGTGATTCTCTATATCTTACAACGCCCGAAAGACGTTTCTCGGAGCCCGTTTCCTGCGCTCCCGTAGGAGAAGGTAAATCGAAGATACGCAAGGTTGACAACAACGAGGCTATTTACGTTAAGGGTTCGATATCTATAGGATTCCCGAACGATACCGACGGCATTAAGGCATATTGGAAGGATTCAAGACCGAACACGGTCGAGATAAGCGAAGCTGTTGCGCTTAACGCAAAATATATTGCAGGTCCATACAAGACCTTCCACGATTTTATAGAGCTTCACAACCGCACGGACAAGGAGATCGACCTGACGGGCTATTTCCTCTCCGACGACGTTGAAGAGCCGAGAAAGGGTTCGCTTGACGGAGTTAAGATTCCTGCAAACGGCTATACAGTAATTATACTTTCAAGCGACGGTGTGAACACCCCGTCGGGATACACGGTTCTTGATTTCTCGTTAGCCTCCAAGGGTGAAACGGTCTGCCTGTCGAAGGGTGACGAAATTATCGATTGTATGACGATTCCCTCTGTCAGCAGTAACACCTCATACGGCAGAGCAAACGGAAGTGACGGCTTTGCGGTGCTTGCAGAAGCAACACCCAACGCAAAGAATTCAAAAAGCTCAAGCTCTGTGACCAAAACTCCCACAGCCTCGCTCCCTCAGGGTGTTTATGATGAAGACGAGATTACTATCGAGCTTAAGGGCGAGGGCAATATCTATTACACGCTCGATTGCAGCGTACCCAACGCAGAATCGACACTCTATACAGAACCCATACGTTTGACAAAAACCTCTGTTATACGCTGTTTTGCGGTTGCAGACGGCAAGATCACAAGCGATATAAGCAACCTTACCTACGTTATAAACGAAAACGACAAGCTTGAGACTGTCACGATAGTCACCACTCCCGAAAATCTTTTCGACCATTACAGCGGTATCTATGCAACCGGACCCAAAGCCGATGCCGATTTTCCCTACGAGGGTGCAAACTACTATCAGCGTTGGGAAAAGGAGGCAACCGTTTCCTTCTTTGATAAAGACGGCGGCGGGTTTTCCGAAAATTGCGGAATACGAATCTTCGGAGGTCTTTCGAGAGCACTTCCCAAAAAATCGTTCGCTGTATTTTTCAGAAAAGCATACGGCAACAGCGACCTTGAATATCAGCTTTTTGAGGACGATCCCCTTGACGTGTACGAATCCTTCGTTTTGAGAAATACGGGACAGGATTTCCGTATGTCGTCAATGCGTGACGCAATGATAACCAAGATCGCAAACGAGCATCTCGGTATTGATATTCAAAACAACCGTCCCGTCGTTGTGTATCTTAACGGCGAATATTGGGGCATATACTTTATCCGTGAAAAGCTTAACGAAAATTACGTTGCAGGTCATTACAACGTCGCTCCCGAGGAAGCGCAGGTCGTTGTCGCAAACGGCCATAAAAACGAGGATTACAAAGCTCTTGTAAATTATGCTTGGGACCACGATCTGTCAAAACAGGAGCATTACGACCACGTTTGCTCGCTTATGGACGTTGAGAACTATGCAGACTATATCGTTGCGGAAATGATTATCGGCAACACCGACAACGGTAATATCCGCTATTTCACCTACGAGGGCGGAAAATGGCGTTGGATAATGTATGACGTTGACCATGCGTTCCGTTCGGCTTCGACCGATACCGTCACCGACCATCTCGACCCCAACGGTACGGGCAGCGGAAACAACTTTTCGACCCGTCTTGTAAATTCACTTCTTAAAAACCCCGATTTTAAAAAGATGTTCCTCGAAAAGCTTGCCTACCAGCTTGAAAACGTTTGGACTCCCGAGCTTGTAGTTCCTTATATTGACGAATACAAGGGAATGATACAGCCCGATATGAAAAAGGAATGTGACCGCTGGGAAAAGAGCTATGACAAATGGGAGACCTCCGTATCATCGCTTGAATCCTTCATAAAGGCAAGAAAAAAATACGTTATATCGCACGTCAAAAACAAATTTTCGCTTTCTGACGAAAAAATGCGTGAATACGGATTTAAGGTATAAGAAGGGGGTATTATTTTGGCAGAACGAAGAGAAGAAAAATATCTTATCACCCTTTCGGAATATTCAAAAATTTCAAGCAGACTTAAACAGCTTTTAACCCCCGATAAAAACGGGGTCGACGGTAAATATTCGATATGCTCCCTCTATTTCGACGACCCGTTCGATACGGCTCTGCTTGAAAAAGAGGACGGCAACCCCGTTCATATCAAATTCCGTATACGTACCTACAACGGTGAAAAGAAGATCATAAAGCTTGAACGTAAAACAAAAAGAGGTATCGTTACCGAAAAGCATTCCGCAACGCTCACCGAAGAAGAGCTTGACAAGATTCTTTCAAACGAAAACATCGACGAAAACAGCGAATGCTTCGGCTTGGTATCCGAAATGCGAACAAAGGCGTTCAGACCCGTCGTTTCGGTTAAATATAACCGTGAGGCATACGTTATGCCGTCGCTTGGGATCCGTGTCACGTTTGATACGATGATAGATTCCCTTCCGCCCGAAAAGGATTCCCTTTTCGGTGCAATCCTGCCCGTAAGACCTTCGTTGCCGAGAAACGAGGTTATTATGGAAATTAAATATTCACAACGCTGTCCTGCGTTTATAAGAAGAAGCTGTAAGGCTTTCGGGCTTCAGCTTTCGGTTTCAAAATATGCACTTTGCCGTAAAGGAGAAATAAAATGAGTATTTTTGACGCAATTAAAAAGAGTGTGCTTGAAGGATTTTCTTCGGACATAACTCTCATCGACATCGCACTTGCTCTTGGTGTGGCTTTCCTTGCAGGTCTTTTTATCCTGCTCATCTACCGTCTGACGCTTAAAGGTATTTCAAGAAACCGCACGTTTGAGGTTACCGTTATATTGATAACCCCCATATCTGCGATGATCGTTCTTACCATAACCTCAAACCTTGCGCTCTCGCTTGGTATGGTCGGTGCTCTTTCGATAATCCGTTTCCGTACCGCAATTAAAGATGCTTCCGACACGGTATTTCTTTTCTGGGCGGTTGCGGCAGGTATCACGGCAGGCGCACATTTCTACAAGATAACCATCATCGGCTGTCTTTTCATCGGACTTGCGGCGTTTATTATTCTCAAGCTCTCTTCCGCAGGCGCAAGACCCTATCTTCTTGTTGTACGTGCTTCTAACGATACGGCTATTGAATATACATCAAAGATCCTCGGTTCGAACAGAATCAGAAACCGTCTAAGCTCGCTTGTTCAGAACGGTGATTATACCGAAGTGATCTATGAAATTGCACTTCCCCGTTCCTATCAAAAGCTTGTTTCTGCACTCGGTAACGTGCCGGATATTGTTTCGGTTTCGCTTGTCGATTGCCGTAATTAGTTTAGGCTTCGATTTTGAGCGAGAACGAAAAAACATAACGAAAAATACTGCCTTCGATCAGGCAGTATTTTTTCTTGTCGGGGTCCCCTTAATACCCCTACAAGACTTCGTTTTGCAGGGAACCCGTCGTTAGACTTCTTTGGGTGGCATAAACAAGAAGTCTTTTTATGATTATTGCGCCTATCGGGAAAAGGAAGATTCCCAAGATGCCCATTAATTCAAGCCCGATATACATACTTGCAAGCGATGCGAGAGGTGAAAGTCCAATGAATTTGCCGACGATCTTCGGTTCCAGTATCTGCCGTATTACGGTTATTACCGCATAGGTTATCAAAAGCCCCGTGCCGAGAGTATATTTGCCTGCAAGGAGTGCGACGATTGCCCAGGGGATAAGCACCGTTCCCGTTCCAAGCACGGGGAGTATATCGACTATCGATATTAACAAAGCCAAGACGAAGGAATAGTCAAGTCCAAGTATCAAAAAGGCAACCAAAAGCTCTGAAAAGGTTATAAGAAACAACAATCCGTATGCGTTAAGGTATTTCCCTGCCGTTTCCGAAAGTGCGTCCTTCCCTTTTTTTAGGAATCTTCGAGCGTCTTTAGGGAACAGCGAAAGGAAAAAGCAATTTATCCGAACACGGTCAACGGCAAAATAATAGGTCGATATAATTACCACGGCAAAGCCGAGAAGCGCTTTCGGCACGAACGTTGCCGCACTTCCGAGGAAAGAGATAATGTTCCCCGAAATCTTTTCGCCGAAGGAAAGTGTCATCGAGAGAAGTTCTTCATCGAGGTTTGCACGCATCTCCCAGAGTCTTTCCCTAACGTCGAAAAAGGGTATATATGAATTTATCCTTTCTATCATATCGTAAGCATAGCCGTCGTCGGTACGCATAAGATAGACAACAGATTTTAGGCTTTCGCCGAGCGTGGTTATTTCAAAGAGGATTCTTTTTATAACCGCAAAAACCAAAAAAGCAAGGACTATTGTAACAAGAACAACTACAAAAAGAACAAAAAACCGCTTTGGAAACCTATCGTGCGTTTCGGAATAGCGCACGACGGGACGAAAGCATTCCGCAAAAATATACGCAATAAAAAACGGGAGCAAAGCACCCCAAAGATAGCGGAAAACTATATAGCACACCGCCAAGACGACGGCGGTATACATTGTTATAACGGCAAATTTCTTGTAAGGCTCTTTCGGCAGCATCGATGATCTCCAATAACCGAATTATTTGCAATTATTATATGTATTCTCTGCCAAAAAATACTAAAAAGGCAAATAAAGACAGCAAAAAAGAATAAATTTGTGTTGACATTTATATTCAACTGTGATATAATAACCAAGCGCTTTGAGGTGAAAGCACCGAAAAAGGCGAAAAACGAATAACAATACGGAGAAGTCGCTTAGCTGGTCGAGGGCGCACGACTGGAAATCGTGTAGGCGTTAATAGCGCCTCGAGGGTTCGAATCCCTCCTTCTCCGCCAAAAACAAAAACCACCAATATGGTGGTTTTTTGTTTTGCCGGAACGAAGCGTTCCCTTCGGGAACATGAAGTCGGCTACGCCTAATGAAGACGCTTCGCTAATGAAGTGTGCCTTCGGCACGATAAGGAACGCTTTGCTTCATGAATTCGCAAAGCGAATTCGCTTCATATTGGCGAAGCCAATGCTTCACGTCGACGAAGTCGATGCTTCACTAAAAAACTCGCACTCTATGCACAACAACCTGTAACTGTTACTATTCGTTGCTTGATGCAACGGCGACTTTTTGGTATATTTATTGTAAGACGTAGCTTAAAGGAGGTGATCACGTATGTTGAGCGACAATATAAAAAATCTACGGACCATCAAAGGACTTTCCCAAGATGAGCTCGCCATAAGATTAAACGTTGTACGACAAACCGTCTCAAAATGGGAACGAGGCTTATCCGTCCCCGATTCTGAAATTCTTATAAACATCGCAAAAGAGCTTGATACTACGGTTAGCGTTCTTTTGGGCGAAACTATTCAGCCTAATGACAACTTAGATATAAAAACTCTTGCCACAAAATTAGAAATTCTAAACGAACAAATGGCGAACCATAATAACACTATCAGAAAAATATGGAGAACAATCTTTATTATCGTTTTAACTCTGTCTGTTTTCATTCTTATTGGTGGCTTAGTAGGCTTTATCTATCTTTTTAACATAATTAACAACACCAACGCTATCATCGGCGGCGTTGACGGTCCGACGGCTGTTTTTGTTGCAAAAACAGTTATTAGACCCATTCCCGTAATTATTGCCGGTGCAGCAACGATTTTTTCTTTATTCGGAATATATCTGACACGAAAAAACAAACATTAACCACACTCTAAAAGTCAAGGAGATTATCATGAAAAAAATAATACTGTTGGTATTGGTTTTTGTACTTTGCCTGACCGGATGTAATAATAAAATAACGTATGTATTACCGCACGACCAATTTTGTTATTCCGCAAACAATTCGCAAGTTATAGAAATTAATGCAGACGACCGACAATTAATCATTGATTTGCTGAATGAAGCTTCTTGGACGAATGATTTTGGCAACTGTCATAGCGATTTCATTTTCTATACTCAAAAAGAAGAAATAAAATATCATTCAGCGTGCGGAACATTTACCGATTATACGAATGAACAATGCACTACTGTCTCGGAAGAACAGCGCATTGCCGTCAATGCTATTTTAGGCATCAACTGATTTCGTCACCAAAAAAGAGCAAGCCTACGCTTGCTCTTTTCCTTTATCCTTCACCCTCAATCCTTCCAAATAAACCTTCTGTTGATCGATTCACCGCCGTCAACAATAATTGACTGTCCCGTGCAGAAGGTATTTTTTACCGTTAGGAAATATGCCCATTCGGCAATTTCCTCGACGGTTGCCCATTTTTTAAGAGGTGTTTCGTCCATGATCTGCGCCCAAAGCTCTTTATCGTTAATTACGCAATCGTTAAGCGGAGTTAAAACACCGCCCGGGTCGAGGCTATTGCAGGTTGCGCCGAAGGGTGCAACACGCATTGCGACGTTTTTCGTATAGGAAATAACACCGCCTTTGCTTGCACAGTATTCGGGAAATTCGGAGCCGGTATGACCGCTTGCGGAGCCGATATTCAATATTGAACGTATATTTCCCTGCACGCCGTATTTTTCCGTGATTTTTATAAGTGATTTGAGATTGATCTCTATATCATCCTCGTTTTGCGTGCCTGCGTTGTTTATAAGGATATTGACGTCCTCGATTTCGGGGTAATTGTCATAATCACGCACGTCGATTTGGTAATGTTTATAGTTTTCATTTTCTATGGTAGATTCAGCACGGTCAAAGCCGATGACTTCATGGTTTTCCTGCAAAAACCTTTCGGCTATTGCCTTTCCGATACCCTGCGACGTACCCGTTATTAAAACCTTCATTATACTTTCTCCTTTGCCATATATTCAAGATATTCACGTCCGAGATTGCGTTTTTTCCATTTTGTAACTATCCTATAACCGAACGGCGAGAACAATACTTCCATAACAAGCTCTGCCGTTGCGCCCGTCAGCGCACAGGTTATACATTGAATCAACGTCCAATGGAAGCCGTCCCAGAATATCGGAGCAAACAGCACGAACACGATGACCGAGAATATCAGGTTATCCAAAAACTGTCCCACAAAGGTGGAAACGTAGGTCTGTGTCGCAAATGCAAGTTTGCCGTCGGGGTTATTCCTAAAAGCCTTGCCTATCGTCCAGTTTAAAAAATTATTTATAACCGCAGAAGCAAGAAAAGCAACCGTACTGCCAAGCAGAATAAACCAAGTTCCGCCAAGGATTCCGTTAAGTGCCGTATAATCGTCGGCTGTCGAGGGAATCACGCTTGCGATATAGAATATCAGGCAGGTCATAAGATTTATGCCCGAGGCAAGAATAGCAATCTTATTAGACGCCTTCGGTCCGAAATACTTTGTGGTTATATCCATACACATAAACGACAGCCACGAGATCAAAATTCCGCCGTCGAGCGCTATCCAATCGGTCATAAACAGCGTTTTGTTTGCGAGAAGGTTCATACAGATTACGCTTACGACAAAAAGCGTGACGACCGTTGCGGGAATCGACCTTAGCAAGACCGCCGTTTCTTCCCTTTCTTTTTGTATCCAAGTCCGCAGACCCCGAACCGAGTTTTTCATTCAATTCCTCCGAAAAATAAAAGCCCTGCAAAAGCAGGGCACTATCACAATATTATTAGCCCTGGTTTTGTTTAACGACAGGATGGTACAAGCGAACTGTCGGTATGGGTATTATATACTTATTTATTGTAAAATGCAAGAGGGTTTTGTTTTAGATTAGGGTGCTTTTTATAATTACCCCACAAAACAAGTTTTGTGGGGACCCCTTAAGCGCCCTAAAACCCGCAAAAACTTTTGTATAAACAAAAAGAGCAGGTCTTTGACCTGCTCTTTTATTTATAAAGTTTTTATCGGTGTCGAATTATGCTTCGATTTCGATAACAACGCCCGAACCAACGGTTCTGCCGCCTTCACGAATAGCGAAACGGAGACCCTTTTCAATAGCGATAGGAGCGATGAGTTCAACCTGCATATCTACGTTGTCGCCGGGACGGCACATTTCAACGCCATCAGGAAGGTTGATGATACCGGTAACGTCGGTAGTTCTGAAGTAGAACTGAGGTCTGTAACCGGGGAAGAAGGGCTTATGACGGCCGCCTTCTTTTTCGGTAAGAACGTAAACCTGACCGGTGAATTTGGTGTGGGGGTTGATGGAACCGGGTTTAGCAAGAACCTGGCCACGTTCGATATCGGTCTTCTTAACACCACGGAGAAGTACGCCGATGTTGTCGCCTGCTTCTGCAGAGTCGAGAAGCTTACGGAACATTTCGATACCGGTAACGGTGGTCTTGGAAGTTTCGGAGATACCAACGATTTCTACTTCGTCGCCCATCTTAACGATACCACGTTCAACTCTACCGGTTGCAACAGTACCACGACCGGAGATCGAGAATACGTCTTCAACAGGCATAAGGAAGGGAAGATCGTCGTTACGAGCGGGAGTGGGGATATATTCGTCAACTGCGTTCATGAGCTCAACGATAGGAGCGTATTCAGCAGAAGTGTTGTCCTTGTTTTCAGAGAGAAGAGCTTCTCTTGCAGAACCCTTGATGATCGGAATTTCGTCGCCGGGGAAGTCGTATTCAGAGAGAAGGTCTCTAACTTCCATTTCAACGATTTCGAGGAGTTCTTCGTCGTCAACGAGGTCGCACTTGTTAAGGAATACAACGAGTGCAGGAACGCCAACCTGACGAGCGAGAAGGATGTGTTCACGAGTCTGCTGCATAGGACCGTCGGTAGCAGCAACAACGAGGATAGCGCCGTCCATCTGAGCAGCACCGGTGATCATGTTTTTAACATAGTCAGCGTGGCCGGGGCAGTCAACGTGAGCGTAGTGACGAGCGTCAGTTTCGTATTCAACGTGACGGGTATTGATTGTGATACCTCTTGCTCTTTCTTCGGGAGCGTTATCGATCTGGTCGTATGCCTGGAATTCGATGTTTGCGTTGGTGAGAGAAAGAGTTTTGGTGATAGCAGCTGTAAGGGTGGTTTTACCATGGTCAACGTGGCCGATGGTACCAATGTTAACGTGGGGCTTTGTTCTTTCAAATTTAGCCTTTGCCATTATTAAATCCTCCGTATTTTATTAGTTTAATTTTATTATATCGTTTTTTTCGCCTATGTCAAGTTTTTTTTGACTTTAGGGCTTATTTCGCTTTTCCGGAAGTTATCGCTTCGAGGATAGACTTCGGAACAACTTCATAGTGGCTGGGTTCCATTACGTACTGACCTCTGCCCTGTGTCTTGGAACGAAGGTCGGTAGCGTAACCGAACAACTGAGAAAGCGGAACGTGTGCAGTGATCTGCTGACCGCCGCCAACGTTTTCGGTACCCTGCATTGCGCCACGGCGGGAGTTGATATCGCCGATAACGGTGCCGAGGTAGTCGTCGGGAGTGACAACAACAACTTTCATGATCGGTTCGGTAAGGATCGGGCCTGCATTCTTCATAGCGTTCTTGAACGCCATAGAGCCTGCGATCTTGAATGCCATTTCGGTCGAGTCGACTTCGTGGTAGGAACCGCCGGTAAGGGTTACCTTAACGTCAACGACGTTGTAACCTGCAACTACGCCGGAAAGCATTGCACCCTTGATACCTGCGTCAACAGCGGGAATATATTCCTTCGGAACGTCGCCGCCGGTAACTTCGTTAACGAATTCGTAGCCTTTGCCGGGGTTGGGTTCAACGTTGATGATAACGTGGCCGTACTGACCTTTACCACCGGACTGTCTTGCATACTTGCAGTTTTCGGTAGCAGTCTTGGTAATGGTTTCACGGTAGGAAACCTGAGGCTTACCAACGTTAGCTTCGACACGGAATTCACGAAGAAGTCTGTCAACGATAATTTCAAGGTGGAGCTCACCCATACCTGCGATAATGGTCTGACCGGTCTCTTCGTCGGTATAAGCCTTGAAGGTGGGGTCTTCTTCAGCAAGTTTAGCGAGCGCAATACCCATTTTTTCCTGACCTGCTTTGGTCTTGGGTTCGATTGCAACACGGATAACGGGTTCGGGGAATTCCATGGATTCAAGGATAACGGGAGCCTTTTCGTCACAAAGAGTATCACCGGTGGTGGTATTCTTTACGCCGACAACTGCTGCGATATCGCCTGCACGGATCTCATCAACGTCTTCACGGTGGTTAGCATGCATAAGCAAGATTCTACCCAAACGTTCACGGCCGTTCTTTGTTGCGTTATATACGGTAGCACCGGACTGGATGCAGCCCGAGTAAACACGTACGAAACAGATCTTACCGACGAAGGGGTCGGTAGCGATCTTAAATGCAAGAGCAGAGAAGGGTTCATCGTCGGAAGTAGGACGGGTTGTTTCTTCATCTGTCTTAACGTCGATACCCTTGATATCTTCGATATCGGTAGGAGCGGGCATATAGTCAACGATAGCATCGAGGAGCTTCTGAACACCCTTGTTCTTATAAGAAGTACCGCAGACAACGGGAACCATCTTGTTAGCGATGGTAGCTTCACGGATCGCCTTTTTGATGCCGTCCATAGGAAGCTCTTCGCCCATCATCCAAAGTTCCATAAGTCCTTCGTCGAATTCTGCAACAGCTTCAACGAGAGCGTTATGATATTCTTCTGCTTTGTCAAGCATATCAGCAGGAATATCTCTTTCTTCGATGTTCTGACCAAGGTCGTCAAGGTAGTAGTACGCCTTCATCTTAACGAGGTCGATAATACCCTTGAAGTCCGCTTCAGCGCCGATAGGCAACTGGATCGGAACTGCGTTAGCCTTAAGTCTGTCCTTGATCATGTCAACAACACGGTAGAAGTTTGCACCCATGATGTCCATTTTGTTGACGTAGCACATTCTCGGAACCTTATATTTATCAGCCTGACGCCATACGGTTTCGGACTGAGGTTCAACACCGCCCTTTGCACAAAGAACGGTAACCGAGCCGTCGAGAACACGGAGAGATCTTTCAACCTCTACGGTGAAGTCAACGTGGCCGGGGGTATCGATAATATTTATACGGTGGTTCTGCCAGAAGCAGGTCGTAGCAGCAGAGGTGATAGTAATACCTCTTTCCTGTTCCTGTTCCATCCAGTCCATCGTTGCGGAACCTTCGTGGGTTTCGCCGATCTTGTGAGTTTTACCGGTATAATACAGAATTCTTTCTGTAGTGGTAGTTTTACCCGCGTCTATATGAGCCATTATACCGATATTACGGGTAAGCTCAAGCGGAGTTTGTCTGGCCATATATTTTTCTCCTTATCTTTTTAATACAAAAACGCGGATTACCAGCGATAGTGTGCGAATGCTTTGTTTGCTTCCGCCATTTTGTGAGTGTCTTCCTTCTTCTTAACTGCACCGCCGGTACCGTTAACGGCATCGAGGATCTCTGCAGCAAGACGTTCGCTCATCTTACGGTCGCTTCTCGATCTTGCATAGGTGATAAGCCATCTGAGACCGAGAGTCTGTCTTCTGTCTGCACGAACTTCCATAGGAACCTGATAGTTCGAACCGCCTCTGCGCACTGCTTTAACTTCAAGTGCGGGCATAATGTTCTCGAGAGCCTTCTTGAACTGTTCGAGAGGATCGTTGCCGCTCTTTTCTTCGATAATTGCGAATGCGTCATAGACGATCTTCTGGGCGATGGTCTTCTTGCCGTCGTACATAATGTTGTTGATCAACTTTGTAACGAGCTGAGAATTATACATCGGATCCGGAAGAACTTCTCTTTTAAAACCATGTACTCTTCTAGGCACTTTAATTTCCCTCCTTCATAAGGATAGCGTTTTTTACGCTTCGATGAATTCACAGGTACTTGAAAATTTCTTTCCGTTAGTGCCGATATATGTGAATTTCTTCGTATCAGCACGAGGAAAACGAATTTGTCGTTCCTGATTAAAAACCGCAAGTTAAATTATTTCTTGGGTCTCTTTGCACCGTATTTAGAACGGCTCTGATTTCTGTTAGCAACGCCCTGTGTGTCGAGCTTGCCGCGGATGATGTGGTAACGTACACCGGGAAGGTCCTTTACTCTACCGCCCCTGATAAGAACAACAGAGTGTTCCTGAAGGTTATGACCGATACCGGGGATATAAGCGGTAACTTCAAGGCCGTTGGTAAGTCTTACCCTTGCGATCTTTCTCTGTGCAGAGTTAGGCTTCTTAGGGGTTTTGATTGCAACCTTGGTGCAAACGCCTCTCTTCTGAGGGCTCGCAAGATCGGTAGCAACATTCTTGATAGAGTTAACACCCTTCTGAAGTGCAGGGGACTTCGACTTATACGATTTGTCCTGTCTTCCGTGTTTTACCAACTGGTTGAATGTAGGCATTATTTTCCTCCTTCCTAAAATATTCGAACATTTTGATTATATTATAACAAAAATGTATTGTCAAGAGGTTTTTCGCTTATTTTTGCTGATTTTGCAAGCCTTTTGACCTTTTATTTCGTTATTTTCGCAAAATACTTTAGCTTGATATTTGGGTTGTCCCGATTTTGAGTTCTAATCTGTTTCGGTTATTACCGCCGTCGGAACTTCGACACCCGCCATAGATGCAAGGTCGTCCGACGAATATTTTGTTTCAAGAGGTATGTTTTTACCGTTAAGCTCGTTCTTAACGCCTTGTGTGAAAAACACGTCGGCATCGGAAGCGAGATATACTTTTAATGCTTTTTCACGGCGCACGAGTTTTACAAATTGGTTATAGCCTGCAACTCTTCGTCGCCCGTTGGAGCTGTCGTTCATTATACTTCCCTTTCGGTTATTACTGTCGAAAAGGTTCGGTAATTTTATACCGAACCTTTTACATTATTTGTCAATTGTTGCAGAATTATTCTGCGTCGAAAACGCCTTCGGTTACGGTTTCACCGGTGTTGATCTCGGTGTTGCGGTAAGCCTTCATGCCGGTGCCGGCAGGAATGAGTTTACCAATAAGAACGTTTTCTTTAAGACCGAGAAGCGGGTCCTTCTTACCCTTGATCGCAGCTTCTGCAAGAACCTTTGTGGTTTCCTGGAAGGAAGCGGCAGAGAGGAAGGAATCGGTAGAAAGCGACGCCTTTGTAATACCGAGAAGCTGATTGATACCTTCTGCAGGGATCTTGGGAGTTTCTTCGGGATGTGCGGCGTTGTATTCTTCAACCTTTTTGTTTGCTTCGAAGAATTCAGAAACGTCAACGAGTGCGCCGACGAGAAGATCGGTATCGCCGCAGGATTCAATTTTGATCTTGCGGGTCATCTGACGTGCGATAACCTCGATATGCTTATCGGCAATTTCAACCGCCTGCAAGCGGTATACACGCTGGGTTTCCTTGATGATATAGTCGTATACGGAATCAAGACCGTTGATACGGAGAATATCTGCGGGATATTCGGTACCGTCGGTGATCTTCTGGCACTTCTTGACCTGTGCACCGTCTTCTACGATGACCTTTGTAAGAAGAGGAACGCTCGTTGCCTTTTCTTCACCGGTCTCTTCGTTACGGACGATGAGCTGTTTGGTCTTCTTGCTGGTCTCAATACGGAGAGTACCGTCGAATTCAGCAAGGATAGCAGTCTTTTTGGGTTTTCTTGCTTCGAAGATCTCTTCGACTCTGGGAAGACCCTGCGTGATATCGCCGCCTGCGACACCGCCCGAGTGGAAGGTTCTCATCGTAAGCTGTGTACCGGGTTCACCGATAGATTGAGCCGCGATGATACCGACTGCTTCACCAACGTTAACAAGCTTACCGGAAGCCATATCGGCTCCGTAACATTTAGCACATACGCCGTGTCTTGCCTTACACTTAAGAACCGTACGGATATATACCTTTTCGATTCCTGCGGCAACGATGTTGTCCGCATCTTCTTCGGTCATCATTGTATCGCCGGGCACGATAACATTGCCGTTTGCATCAACAACGTCACCGATAGTATATCTGCCCACAAGTCTGTCCTTGAAGGGCTCGATAACGTCTCCGCCGTCCTTGATGGTGCTTACCCAATATCCCTCTGTGGATCCACAGTCGTCCTCGCGAACAATGACCTCCTGGGATACGTCAACAAGACGTCTGGTAAGGTAACCGGAGTCGGCGGTACGGAGAGCTGTATCCGAAAGC
>JAZSOO010000016.1:0-26162 GCA_045536935.1 Eubacteriales bacterium
TGCGCACGTTTTTCTGCGCTTGATTGGGTATGACGGCGTATCTTAAGCTTTTCTCTGAAGGGAAGAAAAACGCAAAAAACAGAGAGCATCATCAATGCCGCAGACAAAAATCCGTCAACGCCCGAAAGGTAAAAATATCCCGTTGTTGCAAGCATATAGGACAGAACCAGCGCAAGCGGTTCTATCTCTGTCACCAGCAACCCGTAGCACATTCCCATAACGCCCAAAGCGCCCGTCGGTGCACCTCCCGAAGCAAGTCCGCAGACGATTCCGCAGACTCCGCCGAAGGCAAACCCTCTCGTTCTTGCCGCACAGAGCGTGAAGGCACAGGCAGGCATAATCGAAAGCGAAACGCCGCCTATCGAAAAGGGAGAAAAGAGCATTGTGAAGGAAAAGGCAAACGCAAGCAAGGAGATATCGTAACGTGTTTGATGAATCTCTTTTTTCTTATCAAAATATCCCAAAAATGCATAGGTGAATGCGGGATATGCAATAACCGCCGCAAGTAATCGGAAAATATCGTTAATAGTATTAACGCCCGAAAGAGCAATATATGCAACACGCAAAGCGCTTATCGAAAAAGAAAGAAGTATTCTCGTATACAGCGAAACTCCCCCGTTTTGTTCCTTTGCGGAAAGCACGAAAAAGACGTACACCGCACAAAAGAGAGCAAGAGGAATACAAGCATCAAGCAGAGATGATATTAAAACACCGTAAAATACGCTCAAACGAAGTTTTTTAGGCACGGCGCAGAGGAAGGCACAGCCAAACGGCATAATACCGCTTGCAAGCGGCGCTATACCGAGAAGAAAGCCTATTACAGCATAAAAAACGTTAAATTTTGTTGTTTTTCTTTTGGATTTTGCTTTGGTGAGTTCCATTTTTTCAAATTCCGTTTCTTTTTGTTTTGGGAGTTTATTATAACTCTCTCTCAAAGCACGATTTGTCGAAGTGAAACCGATTTTTTTAGGAGTTTTTATGTGTTTTGGGATTAGTTTGAAAGAGGGTGTGGCAAAACTGTTTTTAATGTTCGTTATTGCCAAAAATATAATATTCCCGTCTTTGATTGCAAAAAACGAAAAAAGTTGCTTATTATAAGGAAGTAAAGGGCTTGTTTCTATTGATTTTCGGGCTTTTATGTGTTAATATATCTAATTAAGAATATCCCTGATCATAAGGAACGGTAATTTACATGAGCGATATCAAAAACAAAATTTCAAAAATCGTTAGTGAACATATTATTTCAAAGGGTTTTACCCTCTCGGAAGAGGATGCTCTCAATCTTCTCGAAACCCCTGCCGACAGCAAGCTTGGCGACCTTGCCTTGCCCTGCTTTAAGCTATCCAAGGTTTTGAGAAACCGTCCCGACGCGATAGCTTCAGAGCTTGTATCGTTATTCGAAAGCGTTGACGGGCTTGAAAAGGTTGAAGCCGTCGGCGGTTATCTTAACTTCTTCTTCGGAAGTGCAAAGTATATTTCCGACCTTAAGGCTTTGCTTAACGATGATTACAGCGCAATTGCAGAAAAAGGAAAGGGCAAAACTCTTGTTTTGGACTTCTCTTCCCCGAATATTGCAAAGCGTTTCCATCTTGGACATCTCGGCACTACCGTTATCGGTAACGCCGTTCGTAATATATACAAATTCTGCGGTTACAAAACCGTTGCTATAAACTACCTCGGCGACTGGGGCACGCAGAACGGTAAGCAGATCGTTGCTTACAAAAAATGGTCGAGCCGTGAACAGCTCGAGCGTGAAGGTATTAAAGAACTTGAACGTATTTACGTTATGTTCGGCAAGGAAGCGGAAAAGGACCCCTCTCTTAATGCCGAAGCACGTGCCGCTTTCAGAGAGCTTGAAAGCGGAAACGAAGAATATCTTGAGATATGGAAGCTCTTCAAGGATATTTCGCTCCGTGAATATACACAAACCTACAAGCGTCTCGGTATTGAATTTGACGTTTGGGACGGCGAAAGCTTTTATACCGATAAAATGCCTGCAATCGTTCAGGAACTTAGGGATAAAGAGCTTTTGAAGATCGACGACGGTGCATCTATCGTCGACCTTTCGGAATATAAAATGCCCCCCGCACTCATCCTTAAGTCCGACGGCAGTACGCTTTATCCCACCCGTGATATTGCGGCGGCAAAATACAGATACGACACCTACAAGTTTGATAAATGTGCATACGTTACAAGCGCAGGTCAGTCACTTCACTTTGCACAGTGGTTTAAGGTCACCGAAATGATGGGCAAGGATTGGGCAAAGGACCTTGTTCATATCCCCTACGGTACAATGAGCTTCGGCGGTGAAAAGCTGGCTTCCCGTACCGGCAACATCATTCTTCTTAACGACGTTTTTGATGAAGCCGTTGCAAAGGCAAGAGCCATTATCGAAGAAAAGAACATTGCAAACGAAAACAAGGACGAAATTTCCGAAGCAGTCGGCATTGGCGCAGTATTGTTCAGCGCACTTTCGAACAGCCGTATTAAGGATACGAACTTCACTTGGGAAGGAACACTTTCCTTCGACGGCAACACGGGTCCCTACGTTCAGTATACCTATGCACGTGCCGCAAGCGTTTTGCGCAGAGGTGAATATAACGGTGATTTCGGAAGTTATGCTCCCGTTTCCGAAGAAGCAGAGCTTATAAGAAAGCTTTCCGAATTTGCCGAAACCGTCGAACGTGCCGCAAACGATTATGAACCCAGCCATATTTCCCGTTATGCATTAAGCGTTTGTACGTTGTTTAACCAATTCTATCACAACTGCCGTATTCTCGGCTCAAACGGCGAGACCGAGCAATTCCGTCTTGCCCTTACTTCCGCAACACGCAACATTCTCGGAAAATGTCTTGACCTTCTCGGAATAAGACGTACCGAAGAAATATAATCTTTTCACATACAAGGAGTTTTATCATGTCAGGACATTCCAAATGGAAAAATATAATGCACAAAAAAGAAAAGACCGACGCACAGCGTGCGAAGGTCTTCACAAAGATCGGTAAGGAGATCGCTATCGCAGTTCGTGACGGCGGTCCCGAACCCACGTCGAACACAAAGCTCCGTGACCTTATCGCAAAGGCAAAGAGCCTTAACGTTCCCAACGACAACATCGACAGGATCATCAAAAAGGCTTCGGGCGCAGACAGCGTCGCTTACGAGGTTATGACTTATGAAGGATACGGCCCCGGCGGTGTTGCTGTTATCGTTGAAGCGGCTACCGACAACCGTAACCGTACCGCAGGCGACGTTCGCCACTATTTTGACAAGTTCGGCGGAAATTTGGGCACAAGCGGATGTGTCTCCTATATGTTCGCAGAAAAGGGTGTCGTTGTCGTTTCGGGTATTAAGGACGAAGACGAATTTATGGAAGCGGCGCTTGAATGCGGAGCTCTCGACTTTACCTCCGAAGGCGAAAACGGCGAAGTTTTCACCGACGTAAGCGAGCTTTCTTCCGTTCGCGACGCTCTTTCCGCAAAGGGATATGTCATCGAATCTGCAGAGCTTGAAAAGATTCCTTCCAACTACGTCAGATTGGACGACGAAGACCAGATTACAAAGATGAACAAGCTTCTTGACGCACTTGAAGACAACGATGACGTTACAGACGTTTGGCACAACTGGGATGACGAAGAATAGGATAGGTATCTTTGGGGGTACGTTCAATCCCGTACACAGGGGCCACGTTGCTATTGCCGAAAAATTTATCGAAAATTTTTCGCTCGACCTGCTCTATATTATCCCAAACCGTATTTCTCCCTTGAAGGACATAAAAGCCGTTTCGGGAGAAGACAGAACCGAAATGCTGAAAATTGCATTTTCGGGTAATAATAAGGTTAGGATAAGCGATATTGAGCTTAAACGTGAGGGAACGAGCTATACCTGCGATACCGTTGCAGAGCTTAAATCTATCCACCCCGAAAGCGAATTCTTTTTGATGACGGGCGACGATTGGATAGACAGCTTTGACAAATGGAAAAATTATAAATATCTTCTCGAAAACGTAAATCTTGTTATCGCATACAGAGGCGACAGGGATATAACTCCTGCTTTGGATAAGCTGGAAGCGATTTCGGGAAAACGTCCCAATCTTTTGGGCAACGAGAGAATTGTCCTTTCCTCGAGCCAATTCCGTTCCGAACCGAAAGCGGAATTGCTCCCCGAAGGCGTTTATGAATATATCGAGAAACGGGGGCTTTACGGCAAATGATCGATGCAAACAGTATTTTATCCTCAATGACAATATCCGAAAGGCGTTTGAAGCACACTCTCGGTGTTGCCGAAGCGGCAAAGGAGCTTGCAAAAACGCATTTTCCTGCGCTTGATTTGAAAGCTGTCGAGCTTGCGGCGCTTATGCACGATTATACGAAGGAATATTCTGTCGAACGTCAGTTTGAGCTTTGCGAGCATTACGGTATCGTTCTTGCGGAAGACGAAAAGAACAATCCAAAGCTTCTCCACGCAAAGACGGCGGCGATGATAGCGAGCGACCGTTTTGGTATGCAAAGCGATGCCTGCTCTGCGATATATTGGCACACAACGGGCAGACCGAATATGACTCCCTTCGAAACGGTTATATATCTTGCAGATTATATTGAGGAATTCCGTGACGACCCTGCTTGTGTAAAGCTTCGTGAATTCTACAAAAAGGCTCTTGTCAAGGAAAACAACAAGAACACAGCGCTCCTTAAAACGCTTGTACGTTCTTTTGATACGACTATAAAGCATCTTCTCTCGAAGGACGACGTTATTTGCGAATCGACCTTCCTTGCAAGAAACTATTACTTATCCCAAATAAAAAACGAAAGCTTTTAACCGAAAGGATATTATATGAAAGACGAAATTATGCAAAAAGAAAAGGCAAAAGAGATTGCAGATTTTGCTTTTAACGTGCTTGATAACAAAAAAGGTATGGACGTGACTGTTCTTGAAGTCGGCGATCAAACCGTGCTTGCCGATTATTTCGTGCTTGCAACCGGTACTTCGAACACCCACGTTCGTGCGCTTGCAGACGAAGTTGAATTTAAGCTTAAGGAAGAAAAAGGCATTGAACCGAGCCACATCGAAGGCGCATCGGGCAATGCTTGGACCTTGCTTGACTACGGTGCTGTCGTTATTAACGTCTTCACCGAAGAAGCACGTAATTTTTATAAACTCGAACGCCTCTGGGGCGGAAACGAAATTAAACCCGAAGGGGGCGACGAATAATGCGTCACGAATTTAAGAATATTGAAAAGAAATGGCAGGACCGCTGGGACGAAAGCAAGATCTTCGAAGCAAAAGACCCCGGCGAAAAGGGTTCCGAAAAGCCGAAGTTTTTTGCGCTTGTAGAATTCCCTTATCCGAGCGGTGCAGGTATGCACGTAGGACATATCAAGGCTTATTCCGGTCTTGAAGTTATCTCCCGTAAGCGCAGAATGGAAGGCTTTAACGTTATGTTCCCTATGGGATTTGACGCTTTCGGTCTTCCTACAGAAAACTATGCTATAAAAACGGGTATGCACCCGAGAGCAGTTACCGACAAGAACATCGAAAAGTTCACAAGCCAGCTTAAGCGTGTAGGCTTTGCTTTCGACTGGTCGAGAGTTGTTGATACTACCGACGTTGATTATTACAAATGGACACAGTGGATATTCCTCAAGATGTTCGAAAAGGGACTTGTGTTCCGTGATACCGCACTTGTAAACTACTGTCCCGAATGCAAGGTCGTTCTTTCCAATGAAGACTCGCAGGGAGGCAAGTGTGACATCTGCCACAACGACATCGTTCAGAAATCGAAGGACGTTTGGTACTTACGTATTACCGAATATGCAGATAAGCTCCTTTCCGGTCTTGAAGAGGTTGACTATCTTCCCAACATAAAGCAGCAGCAGGTTAACTGGATCGGTAAATCCGAAGGCGCATTCGTTAATTTCAAGCTTGCTGACAAAGAGGATTCTCTCCGTATATACACAACACGTCCCGACACGTTGTTTGGCGTAACCTTTATGGTTATGGCTCCCGAGCATCCGTTGATAGACAAATATGCGGAAAGCATTTCGAATATGGACGCTGTTATCGAATACCGTGAGCAGTGTGCAAAGAAGACGGAATTTGAAAGAACCCAGCTTGTTAAGGAAAAGACGGGCGTTAAGCTTGAAGGCTTTACCGCTGTCAACCCCTTAAGCGGAAAAGAGATTCCCGTTTATATTGCCGATTACGTTATGATGGGCTACGGTACGGGCGCAATTATGGCTGTTCCCGCACACGACCAGCGTGACTGGGAATTTGCAAATAAGTTCGGTATTGACATTATCGAAGTCATCAAGGGCGGAGATATTGAAAAAGAAGCATATACCGAAGACGGCGAAATGGTAAATTCGGGCTTCCTTAACGGATTTACGAACAAAAAGGATTCCATCCGCCGTGCTATTGAAGAGCTTCAATCCATCGGCGCAGGCGAAGGCGGCGTTCAGTACAAAATGAAGGACTGGGCGTTCAACCGTCAGCGTTATTGGGGCGAGCCGATTCCGATAGTACACTGTGAAAAATGCGGTATGGTTGCCGTTCCTTATGAAGAACTCCCCTTGAAGCTTCCCGATATGGACGAATTTGCTCCCGGTCAGGGCGGTGAATCGCCTCTTGCGAGGATCGTTTCCTACGTAAACTGCAAATGTCCGAAGTGCGGTATGGACGCAAAGCGTGAGACCGATACGATGCCTCAATGGGCAGGCTCGTCCTGGTACTTCCTCCGTTATGCAGACCCGCACAACGATGATTGCTTTGCAAGTGAAGAAAAGCTTAAATATTGGTTGCCTGTCGATTGGTACAACGGCGGTATGGAACACGTTACCCGTCACATGATCTATTCACGTTTCTGGCACAAGTTCCTTTACGACCTCGGTGTTGTTCCCGTTGCAGAGCCTTACGCAAAACGTACCGCACAGGGTCTTATCCTCGGTCCCGACGGCGAAAAGATGAGTAAATCGAAGGGCAACGTTGTTGACCCCAACGACGTTGTTGACGAATACGGCGCAGACGTTCTTCGTACCTATACCCTCTTTATGGGTGATTACGGCTCGGCTGCTCCTTGGTCGCAGAGCAGTGTTCGTGGTTGCAAGCGTTTCCTTGAACGCTTTGCGGCTCTTGACGAAATGCTTGGCGCAAAGAATGATAAGCTTGTTCGTTCGCTCCACAAGACTATTAAGAAGGTATCGAGCGATATTGACGGTATGAAGTTCAACACCGCTATCGCCGCTATGATGACCTTCCTTAACGACGTTTATGCCGTTGGTTCTATCGACAAGGAAAGCCTTCTTGCTCTTACAAGGATCCTCTCTCCCTTTGCTCCGCATATCTGCGAAGAAATGTGGGAAAACCTCGGTCAGAACGGATTCTGCTCGACAGCAAAATGGCCCGAATACGACGAAGCTCTTACCATTGACGACGAAAAGGAGATTGCCGTTCAGGTTTGCGGTAAGCTCAAGGGTACCGTTGTTATTCCTGCAGGCGCAGAAGAAGACGCTGTTTGGGATATCATTCAAACCAACGAAAACGTTATGTCTGCACTTGAAGGCAAGCAGATCATTAAGAAGATTTATATTAAAGACAAGATTTTCAATATTGTTGCAAAATAAAACCACCCCAACAAAAAATTACACCGACATCAAAAACGATGTCGGTGTTTTTTTGGGGTCCCCGCAAAACCGTGTGTTTTGCGGGGTGATTTTATTCAATAATCAACGGCTTGAAATTAAGCCAATCGGCGGCGACAAGAGTTAGGTTTGCGCCTGCGATCTGATAAACTATCTTGCTTTTCTGTGCACCGTGAATATGTCCGTAGAATACACGTTTTATCTTGTATTCGTGGATAACCTCACAAATACGCTCGCAACGTACGGTTCCGTATGCAGGGGGATAATGCAAGAAAACAAGAATCTCCTTTTCGGGATGTTGCTCTTGAAGCTTTAACCCCGCAAGGATAGAGGTACGCAAGCGTTCTGCTTCACGGTTTACTATCTTTTCGTCATCGGGGCCGTAGTTCGATTCGGGAAACCAGCCACGGGTTCCGCAGATTATAAAATTCTCGGCAACGTAGGCGTTGTTAAAGAGAAAATCAATACTCAAAGCGCCTATCGAATCACGAAACTCATAAAGCTTCTTCATCGTCTGCCACCAAAAATCGTGGTTGCCCTTGGCGATTATCTTTTTCCCGTTCAGAGATTCGATAAATTCAAGGTCGGCAAGTGCGTCCTCTGTACGCATACCCCAGGAAATATCGCCTGCGATTATAACGGTATCCTCGGGCTTGACCATTGCCTGCCAATTCTCACGCAGGCGTTCGGTATGGTTTTCCCATTTCGGCCCGAAAATATCCATTGGTTTATTCGTTGTTGAAGAAAGATGAAGGTCGGCAATCGTAAAAATCGACAATTCTATTCTCCGATAATAATTTTTCTTTTTTTGCAAACAATAAGATAAACTCTTATTGAAAGGAAATTTTATAATGAATCAAATATCTTTTAATCAAATCCCGAAGCACATTCACGGAATCAGTTGCAGTGTTACAAACTGCGCCTACCACGACGGTATTCACTATTGCACGGCGAACAAGATCACCGTAGGACCTTCGACAGCCACAAATTCTTCGCAGACTGTGTGTGCAACCTTTAGGCACAAAGAGTTTTAGTCACAAACAGTAAGCTTTTATAGGCTATTTATCATTTCAGACGGTTCAATAACCTTTGTAAATCTAACCTCAGCATCACGAAGGTTTGCAAGGTTTGCAGGTATTGCGGTCTTGGTGACGGCAAAGAGCTTATCGAGTGCATCAAAATCGTCGGCAGGAACTTCTTCGCCAAGCGAAGAAAGAACTGCGGGAGCAAATTTATAGGGAGAAGCGGTGGAAACAACAAGCATCTTGTTGCCGCTTCCCTTTTTATATTCCGCAGCAGCATAAGCCGCAACAGCAGTATGTGTATCGCAAAGATAGCCGAATTCTTTAAAGAGGTTGGATATGGTTTCCTTGGTCTTTTCCTCGGAGCAAGCATATCCTGCAAAATCCTCACGGATCTTTTCCATATCCTCGTTCGAAAGCGAATAGATGCCCTCGGTTGAAAGCTTTTCCATACAATTCTTTGTGGATTCGGGGCCTACCGCAAACCAAAGCAATCTTTCAAGGTTGCTCGAGATGAGAATATCCATAGAGGGAGAGGTCGTCGTGAAGAATTCACGGCGTTTATCGTAAACACCCTTGTTTATAAAGTCGGTCAATATATCGTTTTTATTGGAAGCGCAAACAAGCTTACCGAGCGGAACGCCCATCTTCTTCGCAAGGAACGCCGCAAAGATATTACCGAAGTTGCCCGTAGGAACGGTTACGTCGAGAAGCTCGCCGTATTTAATTTCGCCTTCTGCGATAAGGTCGCAATATGCGGAAACGTAATAAACTATCTGCGGTGCAAGTCTGCCCCAGTTTATAGAGTTTGCGCTGGAGAAGAAATATCCGTTTTTATCAAGCAATTCCTTTGCGGAATCGTTTGCGAAAATTGCCTTAACACCGCTTTGAGCGTCGTCAAAGTTGCCGTTTATCGAAACAACGTCAACGTTATTGCCCTTCTGCGATGCCATCTGCTTTTTCTGGATATTGGAAACGCCGTTTACGGGATAGAAGACCTTGATCTTAACACGGTCTATATCGCAATAGCCTTCAAGAGCCGCTTTGCCCGTATCACCGCTGGTCGCAACGAGGATATATGCATCTCTGCTTTCGCCCGTTTTGCCGAGAGAAAGCGAAAGAAGACGGGGCATGATCTGAAGTGCCATGTCCTTAAATGCGCTTGTCGGACCGTGCCAAAGCTCTAAGAAATAATCTCCGCCGACCTTTGCTATCGGTGCGGCAGGTCCGCCGAATTTTTCCTTGCTGTATGCCGCTTCGGCAGCGTTAAGAAGCTCTTCCTTTGTATAATCGGTAAGGAAAAGTGAAAGGATATATGCCGCACGTTCGGGATAGGTCATACCGATGAGCGATTCTATCGTTGCTTGGTCGAGAGCAGGCAAGCTTTCGGGAACGTAAAGTCCACCGTCGGGCGCAAGTCCGTTTTTAATTACGAATGCGCTTGTGTTGCCCTCTGCGTCTTTATTCAATTTTCTGGTGCTGATGTAGTTCATAGAGTTTTACCCAAATCCTTGATATGATTGATTTTTTGCACTTCGTGCGTTTTTGACATATATATTTCGATAATATCGATGCGTTCTTTAAATATCCGACGTGGGATTTCGATGCCCAACGGATAGAAAACGTTAATTTTTCTTCCCCGTACGTACGATTCCGAAAAACGTCTTTTTGCATATTTGATATGCATTAATTTTTCGTGGTTCACCGCTTCGGCAGGAGTACCGTAAAGATCGTTCGAGCGTGATTTGACCTCAACAAAGGCAAGTATGCCAAATCGGTATGCGATAATATCAATCTCTCCGCCTTTTACGGTATAATTTCGTGTTATTATTTTCCAACCGTGCTTTTTTAAATATTTTTCGGCATGATCCTCGCCGATATTGCCGATCTCTTTTGCGGTCTTCATTTCTTTTCTCCGAGAAGCTTTGTTAAAAAGCTTGGTCTGTGAATCGGCGAAGGGCCGTATTTCAATATTGCTTCTCTATGCACCTTCGTTGCATATCCCTTATGCTTTTTGAAAGAATATTCGGGATATTTTTCGTCAAGCTCAAGCAATATCCTATCCCTTGTGACCTTTGCCAATATCGAAGCCGCCGCTATTGACGGGCAGATCGAATCCCCCTTAATAACGGGTACGGCACGCATTTCAAATCCTCTTACTATATTACCGTCTACGAGAGCCAAATTCGGTTTATCCTTAAGCATTGAAACGGCACGGTTCATCGCAAGCATAGATGCATTGAGAATATTGATTTCTTCGATCTCCTCGACCTCTGCTTTTGCGATAGCGTAATCTATACAATTTTCTATGATAGTATCAAAAAGCTTTTCACGTTTCTTTTCGGAAAGCTTTTTGGAATCGTCAAGACCTTCAATAACAAGTCCTTCGGGCAAAATTACCGTCGCCGCAACAACAGGCCCTGCAAGAGGTCCTCTGCCTGCCTCGTCACAACCGCAGACCACGGTTTCGCCTTCCTTGCGGTAGGAAATTTCAATTCCCCAATCAAGCGACATCTTTATCACTCCCGATCAAGTGTAATTCTTCCGATCTTTCCGCCACGGAATTCGTCAAGTATAACTCCTGCGGCACGGTCTTCGTCGATAACACCGCCCGAACGGATAAATCCTCTCTTGCGTGCTATCTTCTCAAAAATATCATAATTATCGTCGTTTTCGTCAATTTCGATCTTGAAGCGTTCTTCAAGACATTTTGCATAATCCTTGCGGATAATGCCGATAAGCAGGCAGGAAAGCTCTAAAGTATCCAAGATCTCGTCTTTTATCGAGCCGAGTGCGGCAAGCTTTATGCCGACCTGCTGGTCATCAAACTTATGCCAGAGAATACCGGGGGTGTCGGTCAATTCAAGACCAAGCGAGGGAACGGGGATACGTGAATTATGGCGTGTAACACCCGGTCTGTCCTGTGCAACGGCTTTTTTAGAACCGCAAATCGTATTTATCAAGGTTGATTTACCGACGTTGGTTATGCCGACTATCATCGCACGTATGGGACGTTTGATTCCACGTTCGGCATCACGCTTTAATTTTTCGCTCATAAGCGAGCGTATTGCAGGCTGGATATTCTTAATGCCCTGACCTGCCTTACAGTCTATCGAAATAACCTTTCTTCCGTCCGATTCAAGCGAGCGTTCGAACTTTTTGGTTATTTCGGGGTCTGCGAGTGCGCTTTTCGTTAAAAGCGTAAGCACGGGTTTATTATTAAAAAGGCTGTTAAAATCGGGGTTTTTGCTCGATATCGGCGCTCTTGCGTCAAGCAATTCGATAACCATATCGATATTCGGAAGCGATTCTTTAATAAGGCGCTTCGCTTTTGCCATATGACCCGGATACCAAACTATATCTGCCATTTTATCTCCTAATCAACAAATCCAAATTCGGGAGAGATTCTTATAATAACTCTGCCGAGTATTCGGTTTGTGCCCATTTCGCCGTATTCATAGCTTCGGCTGTCTTTTGAATTATTACGGTTGTCGCCCATAACAAAGACCTTGTCTTTATCAACAACAAATTCGTCCTTATATTTTTCGACGGTAGTGCCTGCCATCTGAACGTCCTTGCCGAAACGGAGTATCTCTACGTCCCTCATTCCCTGAATATAAGGCTCGTCAAGCTTTTTGCCGTCAACGTATACTTCCCAATTTTCGTAATCGATATAAACTCTCTGTCCCTCGGTTGCGATAACACGTTTTATTATCGGTTCCTGAGCATCACCGTGGCTTTCGGGGTTGATAACGACAATATCGCCCGTTTCGGGGGTATAGAAGAGATTGGATATGATGAGCTTATCCTGGTTCTTTAACGTATCCATCATAGAATCGCCGTCAACGGCAACGTATCTGAACACAAAAAGGAACAAAACCATCATTATTGCAAGCGCAAAACAGAAGGTTTCTATATAATCGTATACCGTTTTTGCAAAATTCAATTTTGAATTCTTTTCGGGCTGTTCCGTTGTTTCCTCGGACTCTGCCGAAGGCTCACCCATATATACGTCACCCTCGAAAAGATTCTTTTCGTTTTCGACGTTTGTTTCGGAATTGTGCATAAAATATCCAATCCTTTTTAATCAAATAAAAGTAAAGGTGTCTGCGCAAAAACGCAGACACCAAAGAGCCGATTTAGATTTTTTCCTTGACCTTAGCGTTCTTGCCGACTCTGTCGCGCAAATAATAAAGCTTAGCACGACGAACCTTACCGTAACGAACTACTTCAACCTTCTGTACGTTGGGAGAGTGGATCGGGAAGGTCTTTTCGGTGCCGACACCGTAAGAAAGTCTTCTTACAGTGAAGGTTTCGGAGATACCGCCGTTCTTTCTTGCGATAACCGTGCCTTCGAAGATCTGGGTTCTGACTCTTGTTCCCTCGACAATTCTCTGGTAAACCTTTACGGTATCACCAACGTTGAATTCGGGGATTTCGGTTTTAAGCTGCTCATTTGTAAATGCCTTCAAAATATCCAAAGCTTTTACCTCCATTTTCTTAAGCGTTCTTGCTGAGCTGCAGAGGACCGCCGATATTTGAACGCTTGATTATACCATACATTTTTCCTAAAATCAAGCATTTTTACATATTTTTCTTAAGTTTTTCTCTCTGTCTGTATTTTGTATATGACAGACTTATGTAACACTTCAAATTGTGTTAATCACGGGGTTTGAAGCGTGAAGCGTAATAGAAAATCTGCATTATCGAGGTCAACAGCGCCGCAACGTAGGTTAAAGCCGCAGCCTTCAAAACCTTTTTTGCTCCATTCATTTCATCGTCGGCAAGCACGTAACCGCTTTCGAGCGCTTTAATTGCACGGTTGGACGCATTCAGCTCGACGGGAAGTGTTACAAGCTGGAAAAGCGCAACCAACGAGAAAAGTACCAAGCCGACAAGATATATTGTAACGCCCATGCTTGCGCTTGAAGCAGTTGCCGCATAGGACATCATACCGCCGATTATTATAAGAAGCGGACCGAGTCTTGCGCCGATGTTACACGCAGGCACCAAAGCCATACGGAATTTTATGGGAGCGTAGTTTTCCGCATACTGAAGTGCGTGTCCCGCCTCGTGCGCCGCAACGCCGATAGCGGCAACGCTTGTGCTTGCATATACGGAATCGGAAAGCGATATCTTATTTGTTCTCGGATCGTAATGGTCTGTAAGATTTCCCGAAACACGGCCTATTGAAACACCGTATGCTCCGCCCGAGTTCAAAACTGCCTGTGCCGCCTGAGCGCCGGTCATTCCGTTACGTGATGCTATCTTTGAAAACTTATTGAATCTTGATTTTACAAGATACTGCGCCCACAAGCTTATTATTATCACGGGCAGCATAAATATCAAATAACTGAAATAACCGTACATCGCATGAAACTCCTTTATCGGTTTAAATTATTTTTCCGAAAGCTTCAAAAGCGGTTTTTTGAGAATGAGTATAAGTGCCAAGCAGTAGATCATCTCGCCGATCATATAGCTTCCGTTGTATAAGAACGAATATAGGTATGCACTTTCTCCGCCGAAATTCATTCCGAAAAGCTCCACGCTGTCGCCCATAGCAAGCTTCCAAATGGTTACGCCTGCGATGAAATGAATTAAGAATCGAGCAAGAGTTGCAACGACAGTTCCAACCTCAAGCCCCCATTTTTTGTTCCGGAAAAAGCCTGCAACACCGACCATGCCGTATGCAAGAACATAGTCTAACAAAACAGAAGGGACGCCCCAGCCAATACCGCCGCCGATCAGACATTTGATAAATCCGT
This sequence comes from Eubacteriales bacterium, assembly GCA_045536935.1. GTDB lineage: Bacteria > Bacillota > Clostridia > Oscillospirales > CAG-382 > Coliplasma. Next base: position 14,422 of record JAZSOO010000016.1, read on the forward strand.
ATGCCAAGCCTGCGGGAATCGACCACGCCGCACCTTTGCGCCAACCCAAGATCAAAAGCGGAAGCATTACGAAATCGATAGATCCGCCGTTTGCCCAAAGGTCAATACGGAAGGGCGGGAATTGAAGCAATCCCAATACTGTGGCGAGCGCAACCAAAATTGCGGCTTCGCACAGCGCACGAAGATTTTTTGCCGTTTTTGTGTTTTTCATCTTTGTTATCCTTTCCGGAACCATATCAAAAAATACCGAAAAGCCGAAAAATCACGGCAAAAAACGTATTCTCCCTACGTCGGCATTATCCGAATCAGGTTCCTCGGGTGTAATCTCAGCCATGCGAAAGATATACGCACGGCACCCCGTTAAAATTTTTTAGTTTTGTGCCGAACATTACATTTCGGCTATCAAGCAGAGCTCTTGCTTGGGTTAAATATAACTCTGTTTTTTGCGTTTGTCAAGAGTATTTTTCAATTTTCATCAGAATACTCATCAATTTTAACATCTTCGCCAAAATCCTCATAAACAACCTTGGCGGCGATATGAAGCTTTATCGTATATTCCTCTTCGGGAGGGGTATACCCTTCCACAACAGAGGGAGTATCGAACAATTTCATATCAAATTCGTAACGGCAGGAAGCAATTTTTCCCTCAGCGACCGTGAAGGTACATTTCGTTTCGCCGTATTCGGTCTTATCCTTTTGCGGTTTTTTCAAAACGGCAACAAGCTCGTAAATATCGCCGCCGACGATCTTATCGCAAAGCGATGATGTATCATTGCGAACAAATGAATAGCTTTTGCCCGTTGCGTTTTCGGAAATCGTTATATCCCCGAACGAATCGGAATATTTATCGATTTTGCAATACGGGAATTTTGTAAACAGCTCTTCGGGTTTGCTGTCAAGCGTTATCGCTTCCCCGTTTTCAACGCTTATCATCTTGCCGTTTTCATAATAGTTCGCAGCCTTGCTCGACGAACCGAGATAGGTATGGTTGAAGATATTGCTTATCTTCTCGTCTTCCCTATCCCAAGCAATTTCGCCTGCGGAATAATAAAACGTGACGTTATCGCCGAACGAAAATTCAAGCATATAGTTGCCCGAAAGGCGTTTTTCCGAATTTACGGTTTCTATTACGGAATTAAGCTCGTTTGCGATTTGGGTTTTGGTTTTATCCGAATCCTTTGAGCAAGAGCAAAACAGCATCAAAAGAGCAACTATAAAGCAGACCGCCGTTTTTCTCATCGTCTTACAACTCCGCCTTCGATATAGGTCTTAAGCTTTGCTTTAACACGGTTTATATCCTCGGTGAGCACGTAATACGTACCCTCGCCTTCTATCGTGAAATAGCACTTTGAGGAATCACGGTAGAAGATATATTCGGGAGAATTGGAATCGGAAACGATCTTTATTCTGAAATATTCTTCCTTTTCCTGACCTTCGGGGATCACATATTCGTCCTGCATATAAACGCCGAGGATCTCTTCATAGAGATATTTAAAGCTTTGAACGTCAAGGCTCTTGTCGCCGTACGTGACCTTGCCGAGCGAGCCTTCGCTGTTAAGCGAAAGAACAAACTTATGCTCGACACCGTTATCGGTTATTATCATTTCCTTTATATCGACAAGATATATCGAGAGCAACGAATGGTCGAGATATTCGGTCGCATCCCAAGCCAACCAGGAAGCGTTTTCTTTTGATATTTCAACGATAACGTCGGTAGTCAAGCAGGCTTCCTTGCCGTTTAAAGTTCCCGAGAAGGTGGTATATGCATAGTATTTTCCGTCCTCGGTCATCTTCGAAACGTAAAGGTCGGTCACGACAGACGCATATTCGAACGAGAAATGCTTTTCGGGCTTATCAAGTCCGAATTCCTTTAATACCTCGGTTTTTATCTCCGTTGCATCGCCGTTATTGGAGAAAGCACAGCCGACAACACGTTCACCCTCGAGAGAAGCAATATTCTGAACGAAGGTGTTGAAGTTTGTCATATCGAGATATGCATAGTTTTTGCCTTCGGGTATCAATCCCTCGGGAGAAGTCAATTTCCATTGACTGCCCACGGCATTGACCGGTTGGGAATCCTCGCCGTCAACGTAGATCCTTATTTCATCAAAAACGACAAACGTATTTTTGAGCAGAGGTACGTCGAATTCAATACGGATATATTTAATAACCGTTTCGTCCTTAAAGGAGAATTCATAATTCTTGACAGTCTTGTCGGTTTGGTTGGGAGAAACCTCCGCACCTTCAATATTATGCCAGTTTATTCCGTCATAAGACTTCATAAACGTGACCTTTGCAGGAAGGTATGCGCCGTTCTTTTCATCACGGAGCAAGCCGAATTTTACGCTGTATTCACCCTTGACGGATCTTCTTAAAAGCGCACCCGAAATATAGGTTCTGTTTCCGTCGGAGCTTGAAAAACCGCCGTAAACGTCGATATGGTTATACCAGGCATCGTTTGCGTTATAATCCTTTGCGGAAACCTTATCGGAAATGACCTTTGTGAGCGCAGAGGTATCTATTGCGCTTAAATTGGGCGCAGGGTTAAAGTCGGAAACGTTCTTTGCAGTAACGCTTATATTCTGAGCATAATCGTCAATACGGATATTGTCGATCTGGAAAATCTGTTCCGTATTTGTGATCGAATTTACTATCGTGGTCTTCATTATGTCGGTTTCGGGCAAAAGGATAGAGCCCTGAACGACGGGCGCAGAGAGGAAATAGATGTGATCCTTGCTTAAATTATGCACCAATTCATCTTCAACGCCTTCTTGGTTTGAAGCCTTGAACATTGCGCCGACATAGCGGGAATAGTAATATCCGCTTGCCGAAAGGTTGCCTATATAAACGGTATGGAGGAAATAGTTTCCGTCCTTATCGTTAACGGTCATAAGGGTATAGCTTCCCGTTGTACCTCCCTCGTCGGAAAGGCCGTAATCGGCAAAGGTCTTGCCTTCGGGAATCTTCATTTTGCCTGCCGCAAGAGGAATACGGCAGTTTGAATTGAGGAGCGCAAACTTTTCTTCGTCGTAAGCTATTGCACGGGAGGAAGCAAAATAGAAATCGCCCTCGTCGTTATAAACAGAATATTCGCCGTCTTGGTTTTTTATGGTAAGATATGCGATCTCGCTTCTGTCGCTTATCTGGGGGAACATATAAGGAAAGAGCCCGTTTTGGGTTTCGTTTACGGTGTCCCCGTCGGTATCAAAGCCCTTAAGCGCACGAAGGGAGATATTTTTTTCTTCCTTGCCCGAAAGAGAGAAAATAGTGTTTGCAATCAAAGCTTCGCCGTCGAAAGCATATTTTGTTCCGTCGTAAAGAGTTTTGAAAAAATCATCAAAAGCAATTTCTTTGTTGTTTTCGTCAACAACGATTTTCACACCCGAAAAAGAAGAATTTTCTTCGGTCTCAAGCTCGAAATCGTCGTTAGCTTCAACAATTGCACTTGCAAAACGGTAGAGCATTTCCCAATATTCATCGTTTTCATCGTAATCCGAAAGAACGATAGTTACGTCGGAATCAAGCTCGGAAAGCGAATTTTTAACGTCGTCGGTCAAGGTATAGAAGGGGTCGCCTATCTCGTCGATTCCGTCGTCTTTAAAGAAAAGTGCATAGGAAACGAACAGCATCAACGCCGCCGATGCGACCGATATAACGGTTATAATCTGTTTTTTCATTAATAGATCCTCAATATACAGAGTAGAATTCCGCACAAGCAGTCTTGTGCGGAATTTAAATTATTAAAGATGTCTTCTTCTGAAGAATACCACCATACCCATTATCAATACTGCGCAAGGCAATATCGTGCAAATGAGCCAAGAAAGCGTTCTTGCCGTACCGGTTTCGATAGTGAGCGCTGTCGAGCCGAAGGGCTTGTCGGGTACGTCGGGTGCGATTCTGTTTACAGCAAATACTCTTGCCGCAGAAAGAAGAACACGGTCGTTACCGTAGCTTCCTTTGGTAAGGTTTATTGTGTTTGCAAATTCGGTACTGCCGACAAGCATAACGTAAGAATATTCGGAAGCGTTATTTTCGCCGTAGTCGAATTTGGTGGAAAGAAGCATCAGGGGAAGTTCTCCCTCGTTCTGTTTGCCGAAAACGGTGGAGGAGGTTGCTGTATCAAAGGTAGAAAGCACCGTTTCAACCGTGAAATTATCCTGCGTATTGCCCTCTCTCTTGAAAAGCTCAACGCTGTTGGGAAGTGCTGTGGTGAACACGCCTTCGGTTTCTTTAACGGTCTTGTTTATCATATAAGCCGCAGAGCCCTTGGATTCTTCATCGTCAAAATCGGGATATTTTGCGTTGATGACGTTCACGCTGCCGAGAGAATGGTTTTCGTCAGTAACCTTATGAAGCGGTTTATAGTCTATACCCCAGCTGTCGCTTAGGCAGGACTGAAGCTCTTTAAGCTCTTCGGTCTCGGAATCGACAAATACCATAAAGGAATTGTGCTTATCAAGATATTCGGATATCTTATCGATCTCATTCGGTTCAAAATCGGATTTCGGGTCGTAGCAAACGAGAATTTCGGTTCTCTCGTCAATCTCTTCACGGCGGAGGTCAACGGTCTTTATCTCAAAACCTGCACTGCCGAAAAGCGAAACGATGCCTGCAAGGTCAGACGTGAGCGCAATACCGCCGTTCTGTTCGACAGGCTCACCGTGACCGTAGGTTATGGAAACGACCTGCGGTTCGGATATAGAGCTTTGAAGCATAGCCGTTGTAAAACGGTATTCGCCGTTGAAGGAATAATACTGACCGTTTTCGTCAAGCGTGAAGAAGGATTGCAGATCGAGAACACGGTAGTGATATTTACCCTGAATTATAACGCTTGTGCCCGAAAGCTTTGTCGTTGATTCTTCAAGATATTTATTTTCAAAGGCAGGGTCGGTATTAAGCTCTTTATATTCGACCTTAACGGTACCGATCTCGCCCGAGCCGTCAAATTCCTTTGCAAAGCTTTCCGCCATATCACGCACGATTGCGGTAAGGTTTACACCGTTGTAGGTGTTTGTATCCATATCGTATCTGTCACGTGCAGACATAAAATATATTGTAATATCAAGGTCTTTGCCAAGCTCTGAAAGAATCTTTGTGGATTCCTCACCGACAGAGGTGAAATCCTCCTGCGTCAGGTCAACGGTGAGGTCGCCCGAGAGCGAGAGTGAGGAAAAAACAAGGTTTACTGCGATAATAAGTGCAAGGAAAACAACGGTAAACACGACCGAAAGAGAGCCGTATTTATAGCGTCTTCCGTCTTTAACGGCGGTTTTTTTATTGTCGTTCATATTTTTAAACCGCCTTTCTTATGCCCAACGGCGTTTTTCAATAACGCGCGTTGTGAGGAACAATGCAATTGCCGCAAGGCTTATATAATAGATTATTGCAGAGATATCAAGCATTTGGTTTGTGAAGGGGGTGAAACGGTCGATTACCGAGAACCATTTGATAACGGTTCTGAAAAACGACGATTCTACCTTATCGGCAACCAAGCTTATAAGCAACATCGCAACGTTAACTCCCATTGCCGAAACAGCGGCAATAAGCTGGTTTTCGGTCATAGAGGAAAGCAAAAGTCCGATAGCGATGAAAGCCGCACCAAGCAGGAATATACCGAATATGTTCATGAAAATGGAAACCATATTCGGTGTACCGTATTTGAAAAGCAATACGAAATTAAAGCTGTTTGCAACGAAGGTCGCACCGAAAACGGTCAATGCCGCAAGATATTTACCCATAACGATTCCGGTTACGGAAACGGGGCTTGTTAAAAGTATCTGGTCGGTTCTTGTTTTTCTGTCTTCGGAGAAAAGCTTCATTGTGAGAAGCGGTATCAATATCGAGAAAATAACCATCATCCAGAGGAAATATTCACCGATACTGCTTGTGCTTTGGGCAAGGAGAGTGCATTGTGAAAATGCCATACCCGAAACGACAAGGAACATACCGCAGAAGATGTATCCGATAGGTGTTAAAAAATAGGATTTTAACTCACGCATATATATCGCAAACATTATTTAACACCTCTCTTCAATTTTTTAGCAGTTTCCTTTTCCTTCTCTTTTCCGACAAGGCGGATGAAGATGTCTTCAAGGCTTAATTCAACGCCTTCGAGACCTATCAACGGCCAGCCCTTTGAGGAAAGAGTATAGAACAAGGGCTTTCTTATATCTATCCTGTCTTCCGATTCAAGAAGATAGCTTACGCTGTCGGTATCTCGCTTGCCGATAACGTCAGCAGATTTCATACCGCCGATGGAACGCAAAGCCTTTAATACCTCGTCTTCGGGACCGACGATCTTTGCAACCAATTTTCTCGAGCCGTCCACAGCATTAATAAGGTCTTCCGTCTTTTCGTCGGCAACTATCTTACCCTTGTTGATAACGACTATCCTATCGCACACAGCCTGAACCTCGGGAAGGATATGTGTCGAAAGAATTATGGTATGCTCACGTCCGAGCATTTTTATAAGGTTTCTTATCTCTATGATCTGTCTGGGGTCAAGACCTATCGTCGGTTCGTCAAAGATCAAGACCTTCGGGTTGCCGATAAGTGCCTGTGCAATACCGACTCTTTGGCGGTAGCCCTTGGAAAGGTTTTTGATAAGACGGTGGCCGACGTCCCAGATCTTTACGACCTCGCAGATCTCTTTAAGATGCTGTTTTCTGGGGAGCTTACAGCCCTTTAGATCGTAAACAAAGTTAAGATATTCAAGAACCGTCATTTCAAGATAAAGCGGAGGGATTTCGGGCAGGAACCCAATATCCTTCTTTGCCTTTATCGGTTCGGCGAGAATATCCGTACCGTCGATCTTTGCTACACCGCTGTCGGCGGAAAGATAGCCGGTTATTATATTAAGCGTGGTGCTCTTGCCCGCACCGTTCGGTCCGAGAAAGCCCAATATTTCGCCTTCGTTAACTTTGAAAGATATTCCGTCAACGGCACGTTTGTCGCCATAGCTTTTACGGATATCATTAATTTCTATCATATCTTAACCTCAAAATTCTAATTATTCGCCCTTTTCTTCCTTAACGATGCGAATACCCAATTCTTCAATAGCTTCTGCAGGAACCTCTGCAGGGCAATCGGTCATAAGTTCTTTTGCATTCTGCATTTTCGGGAATGCAACAACGTCACGCAAGCTTGTTGCGCCAACCATTTGCATTACAAGTCTGTCAAGACCGATACCCATACCGCCGTGAGGAGGTGCACCGTAACGGAATGCTTCGAGGAGATAGCCGAACTTGATATGAGCTTCTTCTTCGGAAAGTCCCAAAAGCTCGAATATCTTTGCTTGGAGCTTCGGGTCAGTAATTCTGATAGAACCGCTCGAAAGCTCGATACCGTTCAAAACAAGGTCGTATGCCTTTGCGCGAACCTTGCCCTTATCGGAATCGAGATACTGAACACATTCGTCAAGAGGAGAGGTGAAGGGGTGGTGCATTGCGACCCATTCGCCCGATTCATAATCAAATTCAAAGAAGGGCATTTCAACGACCCAAAGGAAGTTATAGCCGTTTCTTTCAACGTTAAGTCTGTTTGCCGCTTCAACACGAAGCTGACCAAGCTGTGCAAGCACACGGTTGTTATCTGTATCGGCAAGGATAAGGAGAATATCTCCCTTTTCGCAGTCTGCCGCCGCAAAAATCGATTCAAGCTCTGCTTCCGTCATGTGCTTTAAGAAGGAACCGCTGTCTGCGTCCGTTCCACGTTTGACCCAAGCCAAGCCCTTTGCTCCGCAGCCCTTTGCATATTCGCCGAGCTTATCGATATCCTTACGGGAGAGCTTGTCTGCATAGCCCTTAAGGTTTATTGCACGGACACTTCCCCCTGCTTCAACAGCAGAAGCAAAAACGGGGAAGGAGCAACCCTTTACGGTATCGGAGATATTGACTATCTCCATACCGAAGCGAAGGTCGGGCTTGTCCGAGCCGAAGCGTTCCATACATTCACGGTAGGTATATCTGGGAAGCGGGGTGGGAATATCAACGTCAAGACATTCCTTGAAGATGTGCTTGATAAGTCCTTCGCCGACAGCAAGAACGTCGTCTGCATCGACAAAGCTCATTTCAAGGTCGCTCTGTGTAAATTCGGGCTGTCTGTCGGCACGGAGGTCTTCATCACGGAAGCAACGTGCGATCTGGAAGTATCTGTCAAAGCCCGCAACCATCGAAAGCTGTTTATAAAGCTGGGGTGACTGAGGAAGTGCATAGAACGAGCCCTTATGAACACGGGAAGGAACAAGATAGTCACGTGCTCCTTCGGGAGTGCTTTTTATAAGTATAGGTGTTTCAAGCTCTATAAATCCGTTATCGCAAAGGTAATCACGAACCGATTTTGCAACCTTTGCACGGAAGATTATATTATTCTGAAGAACAGGACGGCGAAGGTCGAGATATCTGTGACGCAATCTTAGTTCTTCATTAGATTTGCAATCGTCGGTAATATCAAAGGGAGGAGTTTCGCTCTCACCGAGTATTCTTACGCTTTCGGCAAAAATTTCGATATTGCCGGTGGGAATATCGGGATTCTTACTTGAGCGTTCACGAACAATACCCTTTGCCGAAACGACAAATTCACTCTTAAGCTCTAACGATTTTGCAAAAACGGCAGGGTCGCTGTTTTCGTCAAAAGCAAGCTGGACAATACCGCTTCTGTCACGAAGGTCAACGAAAACAAGGCTGCCAAGCTTACGAGCCTTCTTAACCCAACCCATAACGCAAACGGTCTTTCCGATATCCGATTCTCTTAAATCGCCGCAATAGTTTGTACGGCGTTCATTACCCAAAAATTCTATCATTTCAAACCTCTGTTTTGATTGAAGTCATTATAGTTTCGGCGTTCAAGCAAACTTTAGCTCTTTCGCCGTTACGCATATTGCGAAGCTCTGCTTCGTTCTCTGCAATTTCGTTATCGCCGATAACGAGAACGAATTTTGCGCCCGTCTTGTCGGCATATTTCATCTGTGCCTTCAGCGAACGGCCGCAAATATCGGTTTCTGCGGAAATACCCATATTACGAAGCTTCTGCGCAAGCGAGAAAGCAAACGAAGATGCGTTTTCTCCCAAAGGAGCGATATATATATCACTGCTTGATTCAAGGTTGGGAACGAGATCTTCGTCCTTCAACGCCTGAATAAGACGGGTTATACCCATACCAAAGCCGACAGCGGGCATTTCGGGACCGCCTATCGAAGAAAGAAGTCCGTCATATCTGCCGCCGCCGCAAACGGTGCTCTGTGCGCCGATAGTGTCAACGGTGAATTCAAAAACGGTGCCCGTATAATAATCAAGACCTCTTACGATCGAAGGATCGACGATATATTCAACACCGCAATCGTCAAGGAGCTTTTTAAGCTTTTCAAAATGCTCCTCGCAACCGTTGCAGAGATGCTCGAGAGTTTTCGGCGCCTTATCTGCTATACCCGAGCAAATCGGGCTTTTACAGTCGAGAACACGAAGAGGATTCTTTTGAAGTCTTTCACGGCAGGTCGGGCACAATTCCGATTCATACTGAGAAAAATAATCAAGCAAAGCCTTTCTGTAGGAAGGACGGCATTCGGGACAGCCGATGGAGTTGATTCTTAAGGTTACGTTTTTAAGTCCGAAACGTTTGAAAAGACTGTCGGCAAGCATAATTACCTGTGCATCGGCTTCGGGCATATTACTTCCGTAAAGCTCTGTGCCGAACTGCCAAAATTCACGGCTTCTGCCTGCTTGGGGCTTTTCACGGCGGAAGAAATTGGAAAGATAGAAAAGCTTTAAGGGCATTGCGCCTGCATAAAGCCCGTTTTCGATAACCGAACGTGCAACGCCTGCCGTTCCTTCGGGACGGAGAGAAAGACTGCTTCCGTCTTTATCGATGAACGTATACATTTCCTTACCGACAACGTCGGTAGTATCGCCGACACCACGGCAGAAAAGCTCTGTCGATTCAAACGTCGGCATTCTGATTTCGGAGAAGCCGTAGATTTTTGCAATATTGCGGACTTCCCCCTCAATATATTGCCAAAGCCCGATATCCGAAGGAAGGATATCGAGCGTTCCCTTGGGTTTCTGGATCTTGTTCATAATTAAAGTCTGTTTGCTCCATTCTTGAGATTAGCACGCCAATCAAGGTCGCCCCTTGCGAGCGCAAGGACCAAAGCCTCTGCCGTTGCAACGTTGGTGGCAACGGGCACGGAATATTTATCGCAAAGCTTTACGATGTTCAATTCCGTTTCGGCATATTCTGCATCATTATTAGTGTCACGAAGAAGAATTAAAAGGTCAACTTCGTCATAAGCTATTTTAGAGGCGATCTGTTCTGCACCGCCGTGTGAGCCTGCAAGCAAGCGTTCGATCGTCAAACCGGTCGCTTCGGAAATATATTTGCCGGTGATAGCGGTAGCACAGATATTATGGTTTGCAAGAACTCCGCAATATGCAATGCAGAATTCCGTTATAAGCTCTTTTTTCTTATCGTTGGCAATAATAGCAATATTCATATCTCAATCTCCCTTTTTTGAACGGTGTCACGTTTTACAATACCCTCATAAGTGCTTCGTCTTTTTTGGTTATCCGAGCCTTCAAACAGAAGAACTCTTTTTCCCGTCAAGCGTTTAGCTATATTGTAAAAAGCAGATTCCCATACCTTTGCTTTACGGCGAAGGTTGCCCATAAACGAAAGCTCTGCCGCTTCCTGAGAAGCCGAAAGCTTTTCACAATACGGCACAACGCCAAGCAGTTTTACCGACGAGCGGTTTATTATATCGATTATATCGGGCAAACGTCCCTTTTCGGCAAAGCTCTCTCTGTATCCGTTAACAACAAGCGAAAGCTCGTCTATACCCATAGCCGAAAGCCTTATAGCCGTCTTTTCGGCGGCACGCACCGACGTTGATTGATGCAACGTGACGATTATGGCTTCATCGGCCTGCCTTGCAAAAGACATATAATAATCCGTCATTTCGGCGCAGGAATCTATGATTATATAATCAAAATCCTCACGGACCTCCGCAAAGAACGATGCAAACGCAGATTGCGGATATTTTTCATCGGGCATATTCATCGGCGCAGGTATAAACATAAAATCGGTATTACCGTCAACCTCGCACATAGCCGCCGCAGGCGAACAACGTCCCGAAAGAACGTCGCTGCAGTCAAACAGCGTTTCGCTTTCAAGCCCAAGCACCATATCCATACAGCGCATACCGAAATCCCCGTCTATCACGAGAACCTTTTTGCCGAGCGCATACAGCGTTGATGCAATATTAGCGGAAACCGTCGTTTTGCCGACACCGCCCTTAAATCCGGTTACAAATATTATCCTACCCAGCGTGAACACCTCCAAGTAAGTAAATATATAATTATACAATCATACACCGTATATAATACCATTTTTACCTCTTTATGTCAATTACTTTATCAAGATAAATAATTAAATATTTTTGTATATTTTCCATCACAGGGAGTGATTGTAATGATTGACGAGATATACGAAAGAGTGAGGCGTATTGCAGTTTACGTTTCGGAATCGGGCGCAACGGTCAGAGAAGCATCGAAAAAGTTTGGGATCAGCAAAAGTACGGTACATAAAGACCTGTCTGTCAGGCTTAAATACATCGACGGCAGACTTTACAGGGAAACACAAAAAATCCTCGCCAAAAACCGTGCCGAACGCCATTTACGTGGCGGAAATGCAACGAAGGCAAAATACGCAAAAAAAGAGAGGTGTTGAACCTCTCTTTTTTCATTGTCGCA
>JAZSOO010000007.1:0-7687 GCA_045536935.1 Eubacteriales bacterium
ATTTCTACGGCAGCACGACGCATTAGGTCTGCAGGGCAGTTTGCGCCTGCCATAATACCCGTTCTCATATATGAAAAGTCGGTCTTTGCAAAATCGGGATGACCGAACATTGCAATAAACATCGTAGGAACACCGTTAAAGCAGGTTATACGCTCATCGTTTACGCAAGCAAGCGAAGATTTCGGAGAAAAATAGGGTATCGGGCAGAGAGTTCCGCCGTGTGTCATTATCGAAGTCATCGAAAGCACCATGCCGAAGCAATGGAACATCGGAACCTGAATCATCATACGGTCTGCGGTGGACAGATCCATTCTGTCACCGATAGTCTTGCCGTTGTTGACGATGTTGCGGTGGGTTAGCATAACTCCCTTCGGGAATCCTGTTGTACCCGAAGTATACTGCATATTACAGACATCGTCGGGCTTTACGAGAGAAGCACGTCTGCGAACCTCGTCACGGGGAACAAGAGAGGAGCGGGAAAGCATTTGTTCCCAAGTAAGACAGCCGTCCATTTCGAAGCCGACGGTCACGACGTTACGAAGGAATGGAAGATTTTTCGAATACAACGGTTTCCCTGCCTCGAGATTTTTAAGCTCGGGGCAAAGTTCTTCGATGATCGCTTTATAGTTTATATCCTTGCAATATTCTATCATTACAAGGGTGTGAGTATCCGATTGTTTTAACAGATATTCGATCTCGTGAATCTTATATGCCGTATTTACCGTAACCAGAACCGCACCGATCTTTGTCGTTGCCCAGAAGGTTATAAACCATTGAGGAACGTTCGTCGCCCAGACAGCAACGTGATCGCCTGCCTTTACACCAAGCGAGATCAATGCCGCAGCACATTCGTCAACGTCACGTCGGAACTGCTCGTAGGTTCTTGTGTAGTCCAACGTAGGATATTTGAAAGCGTATTGGTCGGGATAGGTTTCTGCCATTGTATCGAGCACGTCGGAAAAGGTTGCTTCGATAACGTCATACTTTTTCCAAACGAACGTACCCGTCTTATCACGGTTATAATATGAACGGTCGAAGGATTTTTTCTCGCGGTTGAGGGCAGAAATATAGTTTGTGAAATGGGTCAACACAATATCGGCATCGCTTATCTCTTCGTTCCAAGCGGCGCAGATAAAGCCCTCGTAATTCAAGGAAGAAAGCGCACGAAGAAGCTTTTGAACTTCCAGATCCCCTTCGCCTATCAAAACGGTTTTGCCGTCCTTCATATCTCCGAGACGCACGTATTTGATGTATGCACCCAAGTTTTTGATAGTAGTTTCTGCCGTTTCGCCTGCGCCGAAATAGGTTCCTCTGACATTCCAGGAAGCACCTATTGCCGCAGAAGCAAAATGGTTGATGATCTCAATTACGTTTTGGGTATCTTCAAGATATCCGACCGTTTCAAACAATATCATAACGTCGCTTGCTTCGGCACGTTTGACGGCGGAAAGCATTTTTTGGTCTAATATATCAAACGAGACCTTTTCTTCGGCTCTGACGATTATGTTTTCGATGCTCGAATTTGCCGCCATCTCGACATATTTATCTATGAGTTCGGCCGTTGTCGCTTCATTTTCGATAGGTTCGGGCATACGGAGCGCCGAAACAGAGAGATTGCGGTTTACAAGCTTTCTCTTGGAATCGGCAATACGGTCGTGTCTTAAAATGCTGTCGTGGTGATTTTTACGTTCCTTTACGGCGTCGTATATCTCAAAACCTTCAAAACCGTAATCGTAGGCATATCGACAAGTGTCAAGGAAAGAAGACCGAACGACGTTTTTTGTCGAAAATACGATTTTCATTTTATGCCTCCTCGAATACTATCTTGTTCAATGCGTTTATATATGCTCTGATGCTTGCGGCAACTATATCTGTTGAAGTGCCGTTGCCGGAATAGAGCTTTCCGTTATTACGGAGTCTTACGAGCGCAGAACCCAATGCTTCCTTTCCTTCCGTTACGGACTGGACCTGAAAATCATCGAGCTCGTAGTGATGTCCGATACATTGTTCTATCGCACGGAAGGCAGAATCGATAGGACCGTCACCGTTACTTACGCCGCAGATTATCTCATCTTTACGTTTCAACGTTACCTGTGACATAGAGCTTGAAACGTTACTGCTTGTAGTCGTATAGGTTTCGAAATGATAGGTCGAGGGCGCCTGCATAGCAGAGCTTGCGATCACCGCTTCCAATTCCTTGGAACCGACAGCACCTTTCTTTTCGCATACCTGCTTAATAGCCTTATATACGTTTCCTATATCGGAATCCGAAAGGTCATAGCCCAACACCAATGCCGCCTGGGCAATTTGTCCCATCGAACAATCGGAATCGAGCAAGATCTTTTTCTTGTCGCTGATTTGGTTTTCTGCGTTATAAGTATCACGGCTTATATTTGCCACGATTTCATCGATGCTTGCATGGATCTTGGTATTATTTAAATTGATTTCGGAATCTATCTGTTTACCGCAAGCGCTTACGGCATCGGAAAGCTCACCTATTAAAAGAACATCCTTGCCGACCATAGCGCATTTCAAGCCGTCGGCACCGTTCTTAATTGCAGAAAATGCAGAAGCTACCGCCATATTTATACGGTCGGAAACCTGAACGTAAACGGGAACGGTTACGGCAGATTTAACCTTTGCAACCAGCATTGCAATATCGTCGGGAGTTGATGCACCTGCGTCATCGCAGACCGTAACCACAGAAGCTCCGTTTGCTTCGGCTTCTTTTACGGCAGAAATAAGAAAATCCTCGTCAGCTCTCGTTGCATCAAGTGCAGAAAATTCAACGTCGTCACAAACAGCCTTTGCTGCTTTAACAAGCTCTGCGATCTTTTCAAGCATTTTTGCCTGCTTTACGTGATAGGTATATTCCATCTGAATGGTGGATACAGGCAATTCAACCTGAAGGCAAGGTTTTTTAGCTTCCTTTACACATTCCCATGCATTTTCAACGTCTTCGCATTTGAAGCCGACAGGAATGGCAAGTGTTGCATTTTGTACGTTTTGCGCAATCGTTTTATAAATTATAGTATCTTCACGGAGTGATCTTACGGGGGGCAATTCTATAGTATCCACGCCGATAGAATCCGCACAGTTGGCAATAGCCGCTTTTTCACGGAAAAGCAAGGAAACGGCTCTATCCTCCGAAAGTTTTTTGAGAGTAATGTCAGTAACGTTGATTCTTTTCATTTTATAAACTCCTTTAGCGATAAAAAAGTAAAAACGGTATTTCCAACAAAAAAACGCTCTCATCTCTTTGTTGGTTCAAAGAGACGAAAACGTTAAAGGTTTCCGCGGTACCACTCTTTTTCATCCGTTTGGGATGCACTTTAGATGCCGATACATCTTAACTCTGTTACGGGAGTTCCCGTTTGCCGCTAATATAGGTTCACGGCAACCGCTCTGCGGTGAGTTCAACAAAAACCTTCAAATGTCTTGCACCGACCGACATCTCTCTGAATGAAAAATTTTTGAATACTATTCCGCTTCACTGCGTTTGAACAAAAGAGAGTATACCACTTTACAATAATAAAGTCAATAGTTTTTTTAAATTTTTCTCTTAATCTGAACAACCTGCAATGTTTTTTGTTTTCCAAAAATTACCTATTATATTTTTTTGTGTTTTGCGAAAGATATTGTCGAGGAAAGAAACCTCATTAAAACCTTAAAATCTAAAAAGGAGATTTTCAAAATGGCTAGAAACAAGATTTCGGTTCCTGAAGCTAAGGAAGCTATGAACAAGTTCAAGATGGAAGCCGCTAACGAAGTTGGCGTAAACCTCAAGAACGGTTACAACGGCGACCTTACTGCTAAGCAGGCCGGCAGCATCGGCGGTCAGATGGTTAAAAAGATGATCGAAGACGCAGAAAAGAACATGAAATAAACGGATAATTCCGAATGAAAAAGAGGTTCTCACAAGAGAGCCTCTTCTTCTTTTTATTTTTTCTTTTTACGTTTGAATTTCGAACAGGTTTCTTTGAGCGTTGTTCGAGGTTCTTTTTCGGGGATCGGTGTTAGTGTTCCGTCTTCGACATCGACACCGCCGACGGCGAGATAATCGTCGCTCGGAATCGGTAGTGATCTCGAAGCAAGGCTTCGTTCAACGAAAAGGCGGATAGTATAGAACAGCACCGCAATAAGAGGAACCGAGAATATCATTCCTGCAAGTCCGAAAACACCGCCGAAAAGGAGAAGTGCAAACGTTACCCAGAATTTTGAAACACCCGTTTTATCTTCCATTATCATCGGTTCGATTATATTACCCTCTATCTGTTGAAGAACAACGAGGAATATACCGTAAATGATACCGTCACGAACGTCGGTGAGAAGGATTATGAACACCGTCGGTATGCCGCCGATGAAAGGTCCGAAAAACGGAATTACGTTGGTTATTGCAATTATTCCTGCCGAAAGGAGCGCATAAGGGATTCCTGCAATGGACATAAACGCAAAAGTCACGATACCGACTATCATTGACGTTAATAACTTACCCGAAATGAATTTACCGAAAACGTCGTTGCCGTAACGGGCAATATTGAGGATATCGTTTGCATTTTTGGGATTGAACAGAGAAAATATAAGTTTTTTGCTTTGGGCAATAAACTTATTCTTCTCTAACAGTGCATAGACAAAAACGACAAGCGATATCAGAAAATCGAAAAGGAAGGAAACGATAGATATAACACCTTCGACAAGACTTGATACGGCAGCACTGAATTCACCGCCTATCCAAGAAGTCAATGCATCTACGACAGAATCGAGCGATTGGCTGATATTATGCCAGAAAACACTTTCGGTATCGTTGATGTCGGAAATGAATGCAACTGCTTTTTGGAAAAGCGAGGGAGCTATATCGATAAGCTTTGTAAGGCTATCGAGAAATTCGGGGATTATCAAAAAGAGCAAAAGTGCTATGAACAACAAAAGGCAGATCAACGATATTATAACCGCACTTACTTTTGAAAAGTTCTCTGCGGATTCTCTTGAAAGTCTTTTTGCTTTTTTGAACATACGGAGAAAGAATTTCTCTATCATAACGTACAGAGGATTGATTATGTACGCCAATATTACGCCGACGAAAACGGGAGAAAGTATCCCCACTATCTTATCGACAACGTTTTTTATTGTTGAAAATTGGGAGATAAGCAATATTGTTGCGATTACAGCCGCAAAAATCAATACCGTTCTGACAGTTACGACAGAATTATTCTTTGTTTTGTTCGGTTCTTGACTATTCATCACTTACCTCCGTATTATTTAAAATTTTTTGTTATCCTTCAATGCAACTATGCTGTTGAATACCGAAGGATCTTTGGTATCCTTACAGTAATATCCCTTGCGGACGAATTGGAACTTTTCACCGGGGGCAGATTCGAGGAGAGAACGTTCGATCTTGACGTTTTTCAATTCTACCTTGGATTCGGGATTGAGATATTCGCCGTATTTGGAAGATTCGACAGCGTTCATATCTGCTTCCGTGAAGAGGTGGTCATAAACCATAACGTCGGTTTCTGCGCAGTCTTTTGCGGAAAGCCAATGGATCGTTCCCTTAATCTTTCTGCCGTCTGCGGGCATACCGTTGCCTGTTTCAAGATCTGCAGTACAAAGAACTTCGGTCACGTTGCCTTCTGCATCGGTCAAAATCTCATCGCAACGAACGATATAACCGCCCATAAGGCGAACTTCCCCGCCCTTCTTCATACGGAAGAACTTAGGAGGAGGATCGAGAGCAACGTCTTCACGTTCAACATAAAGTTCACGGGTGAAGGGCAGTTTTCTTGTTCCTGCATCTTCGGAATTGGGGTTATTCGATACCTCGAAATATTCAACCTTGTCCTCGGGATAGTTGGTTACGGTTACCTTTACGGGATCGAAAACTGCAACACGGCGGAGTGCGGTCTTATTAAGGTCTTCACGCACGCAATGCTCTAAAAGTGCGATATCGACGAGACTGTTATTCTTTGCAACGCCGACACGGTCGATAAAATCAAGAATTGCGGCAGCAGTATAACCTCTTCTTCTTAAACCGCAAAGTGTTGGCATACGGGGGTCGTCCCAGCCGTCGACAAGATCATTCTCGACAAGCGAACGCAAGAAGCGTTTGCTCATTACGGTATTTGTTACGTTAAGACGTGCAAATTCGATCTGACGGGGTTTTGAAGGGACGTCACAATGCTCGATCACCCAATTATACAAGGGACGGTGGTCTTCGTATTCGAGCGAGCAGAGAGAATGGGTTATACCTTCCAATGCGTCCTGAATAGGGTGTGCAAAATCGTACATCGGGAAGATGCACCATTTTTTGCCCTGACGGTGATGGTCGATATAGCGGATACGGTACAACACGGGGTCACGCATATTGAAGTTGCCCGATGCAAGGTCTATCTTTGCACGGAGAGTGTATTTTCCTTCGGGGAATTCGCCTGCACGCATACGGCGGAAAAGGTCGAGGCTTTCTTCCGCAGGACGGTCACGGTAGGGAGAAACGGCAGGACGGTTAAGGTCCCCTCTGTATTCGCTGAACTGTTCGGGAGAAAGTTCGCAAACGTATGCATCGCCGTTTACGATAAGCTGTTCGGCGAGCTTATAGGTTTCTTCAAAATAATCCGAGCCGTAGAAGAATCTATCGTCCCAATCGAAGCCGAGCCAATGGATATCTTCTTTTATTGCATCGACAAATTCGGTATCTTCCTTTGCAGGGTTTGTATCGTCCATACGGAGATTACACATACCGTTATAGCGTACAGCGGTCGAAAAGTCGATAACGAGAGCCTTACAATGGCCGATATGGAGATAGCCGTTAGGTTCGGGCGGAAAACGTGTGTGAACCTTAAGACCGGGGTTGGCAGCCAGATCGTTATCGATTATTTCGTGTATGAAATTGGTTGATTCCATAAATTAAATCTCCTTTGTTACTCTCAAGAGAACACGGTCTTTGCCGAGTATCTGCATTACTTCATAAAGGTCAGGCGAGTTCATTCTTCCCGTTACTGCAACACGGAGGAACATACTTACGTCGGCAACCGAGCCTTTGAAGGCGGTGGGCTCTTGTTTATAAAGCTTCATATCCGGGCAGAAGCCGTTATTGTTTGCGATCTCTTTGATATTTGCAAACCAATCGTTTTGTTCAGCATTTTCGTCATAGCTTTCTTTGAATGCAGACAAAACTGCGGAAACGTCGGATTTATCAAAGTTTTCGGGAATCGTATCGACTCTTTGGAAAAGGTTATCATAGAAGAAGGAAACGTAGTTCTTAACCTCGCTCCAGAGAGCAATATCCTTACGGGGCTTTTTGCCGCCTCTGCCTATTGAAAGGATACGGACAGCGTAATCCTTATCCGATTTGAGGATATCTGCAAATTCGGTATCGTTCTCCTCTGCCCAAGAAAGAGAATATTCATAAACCTCTTCGGCGGTCATACGGGAGATTACGTTCTTTGAGATATCGTTTAGCTTGTCCAGATCGAAAAGCGAGCCCGAAACGCTCATCTTCTTTGTGGTGAACTTGAATTCCTCAATATCCGCATTGGGGTTTGCGATACGCCATTCCTCGAAGTTGGAATTGAGCATTGTCATAAGATATTCGCGCACGGCGGAAACGGGATATCCCTGCGCGTGATAATAAGCGAGACCGAATTCCGGGTCTTTGCGCTTAGAGATTTTTCGTTTGTTGCCGTTATCGAGC
>JAZSOO010000019.1:0-65867 GCA_045536935.1 Eubacteriales bacterium
CCTTCTCTGCGGCAAAGGCGGCAGGAAGGTCCAGTATATCTTGCCATAATTTCCTCCGTTTAATGTTATACGCGTCTTCTCTTAGGCGGTCTGCAACCGTTGTGAGGGATCGGCGTAACGTCTTTAATGAGTGTGATGTCAAGGCCTGCTACCTGAAGGGATCTGATTGCAGCTTCTCTTCCCTGTCCGGGACCCTTAACGAAAACTTCAACGGTCTTCATACCGTGTTCCATTGCCGCTTTTGCTGCAGTTTCAGCAGCCATCTGTGCTGCAAAAGGTGTAGACTTTCTCGAACCTCTGTAACCAAGTTCACCGGCGGATGCCCAAGAAATTGCATTACCCTTGGTATCGGTGATGGTAACGATGGTGTTGTTGAAGCTCGACTGGATATGCGCCTGGCCTCTTTCGACATTTTTTCTTTCACGACGTCTTTTAACAGTCGTTTTCTTTTGTGCTTTTGCCATTTTTCGCTATCCTCCTTTACTTCTTCTTGTTTGCGATGGTCTTGACCGGGCCTTTTCTTGTTCTTGCGTTAGTTTTGGTTCTCTGACCGCGAACAGGAAGGCCTTTTCTGTGTCTGGTTCCGCGATAGCAATCGATTTCAGTCATTCTCTTAATGTTAAGAGCAACTTCTCTCTTGAGATCGCCTTCTACGATGTATTCGTTTTCAATAACATCACGAAGTTTTGCGACATCTTCTTCTGTCAAATCCTTAACTCTGGTATCGGGATTGATACCGGTCTTCTTAAGGATTTCGTTGGAACGGCTTCTGCCTATACCGAAGATATAGGTAAGACCGATTTCAACTCTTTTTGCGTTGGGAATATCAACACCGGAAATACGAGCCATATTTTACTCTCCTATCCTTGTTTCTGCTTGTGCTTAGGATTTTCGCAAATGACCATTACTTTGCCCTTGCGCTTAATAATCTTGCACTTTTCGCACATTTTCTTTACAGAAGGTTTTACTTTCATTTTTTACCTCCATTCAAATTACTTTGCTCTGAAAGTTATTCGTCCTTGAGAAAGGTCATAGATCGATACTTCAACCGTTACCTTATCTCCCGGAACTACTTTTATATAGTTCATACGCATTTTTCCTGAAATATGCGCTGTTACTACGTGTCCGTTTGTTAATTTTACTTTGAACACTGTGTTGGGCAATACTTCTGTTACGATGCCCTCGCATTCGATTACGTCTGCTTTAGCCAGAATAATTCCTCCTTTGTTACGGTTGCGCTTCGGTCATTTTATTAACTGCTTCACGTATGAAGCGATTTGTTAATTTATCCGAAGGTAATGGCAACCAATCGATCGGTTTTAGATGTTTGAGCTTCTTTTTTTTGGGTGATTCTATTTTACGGACTCTTCCGTCCGCAATCAACACATAGCCTTCATCTTCGGCAATGCCGACGACAGCACATATGCATCCTTTATCACGTCCTGCCAAAGAAACAACAAAATGTCCTAACAAGTCATCCATTTAACAACCTCTTTACGACGGATCCGTCAATATAAGCACACCGTTATCGGTGATTGCAACGGTATTTTCGTAATGTGCCGAAAGACTTCCGTCTTTCGTTACTACCGTCCATTTGTCACTTAAAACACGTACCTGCCAATCACCCACGTTTACCATGGGTTCGATTGCTATTGTCATTCCCGGTCGTATGCGTTGTCCTCGTCCTGCGGTACCGTAATTGGGAACCTCGGGGTCTTCGTGAAGGTTTTTACCTATACCGTGTCCGATATATTCCCTTACGACCGAAAAGCCGTTGCTTTCGACGTAGGTTTGGATCGCATTACCGATATCGCCGATTCTTGAGTTATCGCCGATAACGGAGATTCCTTTAAAAAAGCTTTCTCGAGTTACGTCGATGAGCTTTTTCGCTTCTTCGGAAATTTCTCCTACAGCGAAGGTAGCCGCACAGTCGCCGTGGTAGCCTTTATAATAAGCTCCGACGTCTATTTTGACTATATCGCCGTTTTTGAGAACTTTGTTTGAAGAAGGGATTCCGTGAATGATTTCCTCATTAACACTTATGCACGCTGATGCGGGAAAACCGCCGTATCCAAGGAAGGACGGTTTTGCTCCATGCGACAGGATGCATTTTTTGATCTCACGGTCGATCTGTGCGGTAGTTACGCCCTCACGGACGCACTCACCGCCGACCTCACGTGCGATCGCCGCAATCCTGCCGGCATCTCGCATGCGGATGATTTCCTCACCCGATTTCAAAGTTATCATATTCCTAAAACCTTCATGATCGCTGCAGTAACTTCTGCAGGAGTTTGTTGACCGTCAACGGTAACAAGAAGGTCTTTGCTTTTGTAGTAAACGACAAGCGGTTCTGTTTCAGCGTGGTATACGCCGAGCCTGTGTTCAACAACTTCAGGCTTATCGTCTTTACGAAGAGTTAATTCTGCGCCGCATTTATCGCAAGTAACGCCGTCTTCAGAGGGGTTAAACTTTACGTGATAGGTAGCGCCGCAGGCAGAGCAAAGTCTTCTGCCGCTCATTCTTTCGACGATCGCTTCATCGGGAACTTCGATATCAAGAACGAGATCGATCTTCGTTCCCATTGCATCAAGCGCTTCAGCCTGTTGGATAGTACGAGGGAATCCATCGAGGATGAATCCGTTCTCGCAATCGGGTTGACCGATTCTATCCTTGACGATGCCGATTACGACTTCGTCAGAAACCAGCGAGCCTGCTTCGATTGCGCTCTTTGCGGCAAGTCCCATAGGAGAGCCTGCCTTCATAGCCTCACGGAGCATTGCACCGGTTGAAAGGGTCGGAATATTCATTCTTTCAGCTATTATATCAGCCTGTGTGCCCTTGCCCGCACCGGGAGGGCCAAATAATATGATATTCATCGAACCATCTCCTTAATCAAGGAATCCTTTATAGTGGCGCATTGTGATTTCGCTTTCGAGTTCACGGGTGGTATCGAGAGCAACGCTGATAACGATAATTATCGAAGTGCCGCCGAATACCAATGCAGTGAGTGCAGAAACACCCGTCCAAGAAAGGAGAATCGGGAAAATCGCCATAAAGGAAAGGAATACAGAACCCATAAGGGTGATACGGTTAACTACCTTCTTGATATAATCGGAAGTAGGTTTACCGGGTCTGTATCCGAGAATAGTACCACCGTTCTTCTTGAGGTTGTTGGATATCTCTACCGCATTGAAGGAAATCGAGAGATAGAAATATGCAAAACCTACGATGAGGAAGAACAAAATGATTACATAGAAAGGATACTCAGATGTGGTGGAAAAATAGGTTGTTACCCAATTTTCCCACGAAGGGAAGATCATAGCGAGAGTTGCGGGAAGCATAACGATCGTGTTAGCGAAGATTATGGGCATTACACCGCTCATCAAAACTTTGATCGGAAGAGACGTGCTTGTACCACCGTACATTTTTCTGCCAACCTGACGCTTAGCGTACTGTACGTTAAGACGACGTTCGGAGTTGGAGAAGAATACCGTAAGGGTGATGATGAGAAGCATCGAAAGGAGTGCAATTACGACCCAAACAACGCTCATAACGCCCTGACCCTGTTCGAGAAGCTGATACATTGTAGCGAAGAGGGTCTTACCGCTCGATACGATGTTCGCAAAGAGGATCATAGAGATACCGTTACCAATACCCTTTTCGTCGATTCTTTCACCTGCCCACATTACGAGAGAGGAACCTGCAGTCAAGCATACTACGATGACAACTGCGGGGAACCAACCGTCTGCGATAAGTCCGGGATAGGAATTATTAACGGTGATATAATAACCGTAACCGGTTACTACGGAAAGAGCGACGGTAACCCAACGAGTGATTCTCGTGAGCTTTGCCTGACCTTCGGGACCGCTCTTAGACATACGTTCAAGAGCAGGAATAGCGATGGTCAAGAGCTGGATAACGATGGATGCGGTAATGTAGGGGCTAACACCGAGTGCAAAAAGAGTACCCTGCGAGAACGCATAACCGGACAACATATTGAAGTAGCCAACGAGCGTTTCGCTGTTTGTGTTCATAAGCTCTGCAAGAGCTTTACCGTCTACGTACGGTACAGGAATGACAGAGCCAAGCCTGTAGAGTACGAGAACAAGAATAGTGAATAAAATCTTTTTCTTAAGATCGGGTATTTTCCACGCGTTACCGAATACACGGAACATTATACCACCTCAGCCTTTCCGCCTGCTGCTTCGATCTTCTCTTTAGCCTGAGCAGAGAAAACAGCTGCTTTAACGGTAAGAGCCTTGGTGAGTTCGCCGTTTGCGAGCACTTTGAGCCCGTCAAACTTGTTCTTGATTACTTTATCTTTGATAAGAGTATCAACGTCAATTACTGCGCCTGCTTCGTACTTTTCAAGTGTTTTAACATTGATTATTGCGTACTGCTTAGCGAAGTGATTAGTAAAGCCCCTCTTGGGAAGCTTTCTGTAAAGAGGAAGCTGACCTCCCTCGAAGCCCGGTCTGACACCGCCGCCGGAACGTGCGTTCTGACCCTTGTGTCCTTTACCTGCTGTCTTACCGTTACCGCTACCTGCACCTCTACCCTTTCTAAAGTTGGGTTTGGTGGAGCCAGCAGCCGGAGAAAGCTCATGAAGCTTCATAACTTTTTCCTCCTAAATCTTTTAGTTATTCAGCATCTTCGACACTGATGAGGTGAGAGATGAGAGCGATCTTGCCTTCGATAGCATTATCTTTTTCAACGACCTTAGTATCGTTGATCTTTGTAAGACCAAGCGATTTTGCGGTAAGAATGTGATTCTTCTTACGGCCGATGAGGCTCTTTTTAAGAGTGATTTTGACCTTTGCCATTTCTACACCCTCCTTAGTTTGTAACTGCTTCGACGCTTATGCCGCGCATTTTTGCGACTTCGTCAGCAGTACGGAGTTCTTTAAGAGCTTCGAAGGTTGCTTTAACGACGTTCGCTTTATTACCCGAACGGAGCGACTTAGCACGAATGTCACGAATGCCTGCACTTTCGAGAACGGCACGGACTGTACCGCCTGCGATGATACCGGTACCGACTGCAGCGGGCTTAAGAAGCACACGGCCTGCACCGTATTCACCGATAACTTCGTGAGGGATCGTAGTTCCCTTGAGGGAAACTTCTACAACATTCTTCTTTGCGGTTTCGATTGCTTTGCTGATTGCATCCGGAACTTCGGCTGCTTTACCGATACCGTAGCCGATGTGACCGTTACCGTCACCTACAACTACGAGTGCGGAGAAACGAGCAATACGACCGCCCTTTACGGTTTTAGAAACTCTCTTAGTATCAATGAGGGTTTCTTTGAGTTCAAGTTTGCTGTAATCTGTCTTCATATTGCCCTCCTAAAACTTGAGTCCGGCTTCACGTGCTGCTTCAGCAAGAGCCTTAACACGTCCGTGATAGAGATAACCGCCTCTGTCGAATACGACTTCGGTGATTCCCTTTTCAAGTGCTCTTTCTGCTGCGAGCTTGCCGACCTTCATTGCTGCTTCAACGTTGCCACCTTCGTTCTTTTCGAACGCTTTTTCGGTGCTGGAAGCGGTAACGAGGGTATTGCCGACAGTATCGTCAATTATCTGGACATAAATATTATCATTAGAACGGTATACGCAAAGGCGAGGTCTTGCGGGAGTACCGGAGATTTTGGCTCTGACTCTCTTATGTCTGTAGAGTCGCTTTGCGTTCTTATCTATACGACTTACCATTTTTTATTATTCTCCTTTCCCCTATTTACCTGCTTTACCGGCCTTACGTCTGATTCTTTCATCAGCGTACTTGATACCCTTGCCGAGATAAGGTTCGGGAGGTCTCTTTCCTCTGATTTCGGAAGCGAGCTGGCCGACTTGCTGTTTATTGGAACCGCTTACGATAACGATATTGGGCTGCGGAACTTCATAAGTAATTCCGTCAGGTTCTTCGAATACAACGTTGTGGGAGTAACCGATGCTGAGGACGAGCTTTTTGCCTTCCTTTGCAGCTCTGTAACCAACGCCGTTGATTTCGAGTTGTTTCTTGTAGCCTTCGGTAACACCGATGATCATATTGTTAACGAGTGTTCTGGAAAGGCCGTGAAGCGATCTGTTTTCCTTGGAATCATCAGGACGCTTAACGGTAATGGTTGCGCCGTCCTGTTCGATGGTGATCGCAGGGTTGATCTGTTCGCTAAGGGTTCCCTTGGGGCCGGTTACGGTAACGAGATTAGTTGCGCTAACGTCAACCTTTACGCCTGCAGGAACGGTAATGAGCATTCTGCCTATTCTTGACATCTTCTTACCTCCTTACCAAACGAACGCAAGAACTTCGCCGCCGATGTTCTGCTTACGTGCAACCTTGTCAGTCATAATACCCTTGGAGGTAGAGATGATCGCAATACCGAGACCGTTCTTAACCTTGGGGAGATCCTGACTTGCAGCGTAGATACGAAGACCGGGTTTCGAAACTCTGCGAAGACCTTGGATGATTCTCTGTTTGTTTTCGCCGTACTTAAGGGTTACTTTAATAACACCCTGTTTGTTATCCTCGATGACGTCGTATGCTTTAATGTAGCCTTCGTCAAGAAGAATCTGAGCGATTGCCTTTTTCATGTTGGAGGCAGGAATTTCAACGCTTTCGTGTTTTGCCGAATTAGCATTGCGGATTCGGGTGAGCATATCTGCTACTACGTCTGTAATCTGCATTCTTTTTTCCTCCTCTTACCAGCTGGCTTTCTTCACGCCGGGAATCTCGCCTTTGTATGCGAGTTCTCTGAAGCAGATACGGCAGATACCGTATTTGCGGAGATAAGCGTGAGGTCTGCCGCATATTTTGCATCTGTTATATTCACGGGTGGAAAACTTCTGCTCTCTTTTCTGTTTGAGCACCATTGCTTTTCTTGCCATTGTTATTTCCTCCCTTATGCCTTTGCGAACGGTGCGCCGAGAAGCGTGAGAAGTTCTTTTGCTTCTTCGTCAGTGTTCGCTGTGGTTACAAATATAATATCCATGCCTCTGATTTTGTCGATTTTGTCATATTCGATTTCGGGGAATATGAGCTGTTCTTTAAGACCTACGGAGTAGTTACCTCTACCGTCGAAGGAGTTGGGGTTGATACCCTTGAAGTCTCTTACACGGGGAAGTGCAATGTTGAAGAACTTATCAACAAATTCGTACATATTCTCTGCTCTGAGAGTTACTTTTGCACCGATCTTCATACCGGCTCTGAGCTTGAAGTTAGATACCGACTTCTTAGCGAGAGTGGGTATTGCCTTCTGACCGGTAATGGTGGTGAGATCGCCGATGATGTTATCGATTATCTTGCTGTTGTCCTTAGCTTCGCTTTCGCAGCAGTTGATAATTACCTTTTCAAGGCGGGGAATCTGCATCGGGCTCTTGTAGTTGAATTTCTTCATCAACGCAGGAGCAACATCACTTTTATAAAATTCTTTAAGTCTAGACATTGTTTAACCTCCCTGCATTAAAGTGCTTCGCCGCACTTAACACATACACGGCTTCTTTCGCCATCAGCGTTACGAACGTGTCTGTATCTGCGACCTGCCTGACATTTGGGGCAGTAGAGCATAACCTTGGAAGCGTAGATTGCGCCTTCGGTCTTGATTATGCCGCCTGCTTCGCCCTGTCTTCTGGGCTTAACGTGCTTGGAAACGATGTGAACGCCTTCAACGATTACCTTTCCTTCGGAAGGGGAAACGCCGATTACTTTGCCAACAGCCTTTTCCGCACCGTTTGCGTACTTGCCGGAGATCACTACTACGGTATCGCCGGTCTTAACATGCATTTTACTCATTCTTACTGCCTCCTCAAACCACTTCGGGCGCGAGGGAGAGGATCTTCATATATCCTTTTTCGCGCAGTTCTTTTGCTACCGGACCAAAGATACGGGTTCCGACGGGTTCTTTATCTTCCTTGATAAGAACAGCTGCATTATCGTCGAAACGAACGTAGGATCCGTCATTTCTTCTGGTGGGCTGTACGGTTCTGACAACTACTGCCTTAACAACGTCGCCCTTCTTTGCTACCCCGCCGGGAGCAGCTTTTTTAACGGAGCAAACGATGATATCGCCAACTCCTGCGTAACGTCTTCCGGTGCCGCCAAGAACTCGGATGCACAACAATTCTTTTGCGCCAGTGTTGTCAGCGACCTTAAGACGGGACTCTTGCTGTAACATTGTGTACCTCCTGAATTACTTAGCTTTCTCGATGATTTCAACGAGACGCCAGTTCTTGTCCTTAGAAAGCGGACGAGTTTCCATAATCATAACCTTATCACCGATACCGGCAATATTGTTTTCATCGTGCGCTTTGAAACGAACAGTTCTTTTAATGATCTTCTTATAAAGAGGATGCTTTACGTTATCGCGGATAGCAACAACGATCGTCTTATCCATTTTGTCGGAAACGACGATACCGACTCTGGTTTTTCTCAATGCTCTTTCCATTGTTCGTTATCCTCCTTATACTTTTTCTGCGAGTTCTTTTTCACGAATAACGGAAAGAAGTCTCGCAATGGTCTTTTTGGTTTCGACAATCTTCATGGGATTATCGAGCTGATTGATAGAATGCTGAAAACGAAGGTTGAAGAGCGCTTCCTTCTGTTCTGCAACTTTCTTCTGCAGCTCGGAAATCGGCATTTCTCTGATTTCTTTAATATTCATATTATTCTTCTACCTCCTATTTCTCGAGGTCAGCCTTGGTGGCAAACTTACACTTGAGAGGAAGCTTATGCATTGCAAGACGCATAGCTTCACGTGCCTGTGCTTCTTCAACGCCGTCCATCTCGAACATTACTCTACCCGGTTTAACAACTGCTACCCAGTATTCGGGAGAACCCTTACCGGAACCCATACGGGTTTCTGCAGGCTTTTCAGTTACGGGCTTATCGGGGAATATTTTGATCCAAACTTTACCGCCACGCTTAACGTAACGAGTCATAGCGATACGGGCTGCTTCGATCTGGTTGCTGGTAACCCAAGCGGGTTCAGTAGCGACGAGTCCGTAAGAACCGTAGGAGATGGTGTTGCCTCTGTAGGCCTTACCGGTCAATCTACCTCTGTGAACACGTCTGTATTTAACTCTTTTAGGCATTAACATTAGCGCTTACCTCCTTCTCGTGCCGAGGAACGCTTAACTTCGGGAAGAACTTCGCCCTTGTAGATCCATACCTTGATGCCGATCTTACCGTAGGTGGTGTTTGCTTCCCAGAAACCGTAGTCGATGTCGGCTCTGAGGGTCTGAAGAGGAATTGTTCCCTCGTGATAATGTTCGCTTCTTGCGATTTCAGCACCGCCGAGACGGCCGGAAACGCAGATCTTGATACCCTTCGCCTGAAGTCTCATGGTTCTGCCGATAGACTGCTTCATAGCACGGCGGAAGGAAATTCTCTTTTCGAGCTGTGCAGCGATGTTTTCTGCAACGAGCTGTGCGTTGAGGTCGGGCTGTTTGATTTCGATGACCTTAACGTCAACTACTACGTTTGCAGGAACCTTAAGGAACGCTGCGATATCCTTTTTGAGCTTTTCGATCTCTGCGCCGCCCTTACCGATTACGATACCGGGTTTTGCACAGCGAATGATAACTCTTACACGGCTGTTGTCACGTTCGATTTCGATAGAAGGAACGCCTGCCTGCATAAGACGGCTCTTGAGGTATTTTCTAAGATTGTAGTCGGAGACGATGGTATCGCCGAAGGTTTCGTCCTTCGAGTACCAACGGGAGCTCCAATCTTTGATTACACCTACACGGAGACCGTGAGGATTAACTTTCTGTCCCATTTTTACGCCTCCTGTCTTTCTTTGAGAACGATAGTAACATGAGAGGTTCTCTTAAGAACTCTGAACGCTCTGCCCTGTGCACGGGGGCGTACTCTCTTCATGTTTTTAAGCATACCGGGAGTCACAAAACATTCTGCAACGTAGAGCTTGTCAACGTCCATACCGTAGTTGTGATCGGCATTTGCAACAGCAGATTTGAGAAGCTTTTCGATGTCTTCGCAAACGAGCTTGTTGGTGGTTTTGAGGATCGCCATTGCATTTGCAACGTCTTTACCTCTGATAAGATCGAGAACTATCTTTACTTTTCTGGGAGTAACCCTGAGCTGTCTGAGATAAGCTCTTGATTCTCTATTTTCCATAGTTATTATCTCCTTTCAGCTCCTATTATTTATTAGATGTTTTAGAACCAGCGTGGCCCTTGAAGGTTCTGGTGGGAGCAAACTCGCCGAGCTTGTGACCAACCATATCTTCTACTACATATACCGGAACGTGCTGTCTTCCGTTGTGCACTGCGATCGTGTGACCGACAAATTCAGGGAAGATTGTGGAAGAGCGCGACCAGGTCTTGATAACTCTTTTTTCGCCCTTGTTGTTCATATCGACGATTCTGCTGTAAAGCTTAGCTTCGACAAAAGGGCCTTTTTTGATGCTTCTGCTCACAATTATTTCCTCCTTTATCTGTCATTTCTTCTCTTGACTATAAATTTATTGGTACGAGCCTTCTTGTTTCTCGTCTTATAGCCGAGAGCAGGTTTACCCCAAGGGGTAACAGGGCCGGGACGACCGATAGGCGAACGTCCTTCACCACCACCGTGAGGGTGATCGCAGGGGTTCATTACCGAACCACGAACGGTAGGACGAATACCGAGGTGTCTGGTCTTACCAGCCTTACCGAGCTTAACGTTTTCGTGTTCGAGGTTGCCTACCTGACCGATCGTAGCCTTACAATCGAGGCGGACAAGACGAACTTCGCCGGAAGGAAGTCTTACCTGTGCCATTCCGTTTTCTTTAGCCATAAGCTGTGCAGCTGCACCGGCGGAACGAACCATCTGTGCGCCACGGCCGGGATAAAGTTCGATGGAATGGATTATTGTACCAACAGGAATCGAGCTGATGGGGAGAACGTTGCCGGGCTTAATGTCGGCATTTTCTCCGGAGTAGAGGAGAGTACCTACTTTAACTCCGTCGGGAGCGATAGCGTAGCTCTTCTTACCGTTTTCATCTTCGAGAAGCATGATATAAGCGGTACGGTTAGGATCGTATTCAATACCGATGACCTTGTTTGCACCTTCGCTGTATGCACGCTTGAAGTCGATGATTCTGTACTTCTTTTTATTGCCGCCGCCCTGATGACGAACGGTGATTCTACCCGTATTGTTTCTACCCGAGTTCTTCTTAAGGATAGTAATAAGAGATTTTTCGGGAGTCTTCTTCGTGATCTCCGCAAAGGAGGGAGAAGCCATGTTTCTGCGGGAGGGAGTAGTCGGTTTATATGTTTTAACAGCCATTTCTACTTTCTCCTTTCTTACATAAGGCTATCGAAGAATTCGATTGTCTTGGAGTCAGCGGTGAGCTTAACGATCGCTTTCTTCCATTCGGAAGTCTTACCAACGTGGTAGCCAACACGCTTTGTCTTTCTCTTCATGGTGATGGTAGTAACTTTTTCAACTTCTACCTTGAAGATTTCTTCAACCGCATTCTTGATTTCAACCTTGTTTGCATTCGCCGGAACCTTGAAGGTGTATTTCTTATCCTGCATGTTCTTGATAGAAGCTTCGGTGATTACAGGTTCTCTGATGATGTCGTAAACCGATTTCATTATGCATATACCTCCTCAAGTTTTGCAAGTGCATCCTTAGCGATGACCATTTTGTCATATTTAAGAATGTCGTAAACGTTAATTGTGTTAACAGGTGCAGTGATTACACCGGGGATGTTTGCTGCAGAACCTACTACGAATTCGTTAACATCGAGAGTAACGATCATAGCCTTGCCATCAACGTTGATAGCGTTAAGGAAGTTGACCATGTTCTTTGTCTTGTAGCTATCGAGTGCGATATTGTCAACGACAATCAATTCATTCGCAGCTACTTTAGAGGTAAGAGCAGAGAACAATGCAACTCTCTTGAGCTTCTTGTTGATGCTGATGCGATAAGTTCTGGGCTTGGGTCCAAGTGCGATACCGCCGTGTACCCACTGAGGAGAACGGGTGGAGCCTTGTCTTGCTCTGCCTGTTCCCTTCTGACGCCAAGGCTTTCTGCCGCCACCGGAAACTTCGCTTCTGGTGAGAGTGGACTGTGTGCCCTGACGCTGATTGAGCAAATATGCTCTAACAACGGAATGGACAGCTGCATTGTTGATCTCAGCAGCAAAGATCTTATCGGAAAGAGCGACTTCGCCGCAAACCTTTCCTTCCATGTTGTATACGTTAACTGTAGGCATAGTTCATTTCCTCCTTCCGCTTATTTCACAGTGCTGCGGAGGTAAACGATACCGCCTTTTGCACCGGGAACCGCACCCTTAACAGCGATAAGGTTGTTATCGGGGTCGATCTTGATAATCTCGAGGTTGAGCATGGTAACCTGTTCGTTACCGTATTGACCAGCCATCTTCTTGTTCTTGAAGATGTGTGCAGGGTCAATAACACCCATAGAACCGGACTGACGGTGAACAGGACCTGTACCGTGAGTCATTCTGAGTCTGTGAAGACCCCATCTCTTGATTGCGCCGGAGAAGCCGTGACCTTTGGTAACACCGGTGATGTCGACCTTTTCGCCGACTTCGAAGGTGTCCGCAGTGATGACGTCGCCAACGTTCATAGAAGCGGAATCGTCAAGACGGAATTCTTTAAGATACTTCTTAAAGGAAACCTCTGCTTTGGTGAATACACCCTTCTGAGGTTTGTTGAGCTTTCTTTCGGGAATATCCGAGAAGCCAAGCTGAACAGCTTCGTAGCCGTTCTTTTCGTTCGTTCTTTTCTGAACGACAACGCAGGGACCTGCGCTGATGACAGTAACAGGAACGACCTTGCCCTTTTCGTCAAAGAGCTGAGTCATACCGAGCTTTCTGCCGATGATGCCTTTTTTCATTTGTTATCCTCCTCAGGTTATTGGTTGACAAGCCAAACGCCTATCAACGTGACCTTTATTTGATACGGTTTAAAGTTCGACGTTGAAATCAACGCCAGCGGGGAGATCGGTGCTCATGAGCGCTTCAACACAAGCCTTGGAAGGTTTGATGATGTCGATAAGACGCTTGTGAGTACGGTATTCGAACTGTTCACGGCTATCCTTGTACTTGTGAACTGCACGAAGGATCGTGATGATCTCCTTATCGGTAGGAAGCGGAATAGGACCGGAAACGGTAGCGCCGTTGCGCTTTGCGGTTTCAACGATCTTTTCTGCTGCTTTGTCTATAAGAGTGTGATCGTAGCTCTTAAGACGGATTCTGATTTTGTCTTTCTTTGCCATGGGTTTGCCTCCAAATATAATAATGTAGTGATTTGACGGCAGAGCTTTGAACACCGTACCGGGCGTTTCGTCAAACACCCTTAAAAAATGCTCGTAAGCCTGCGCCCGATTGTCGGACATACTCTGTCATAGTTACCTGCGCTTATCGCAGCAATCTACAACTTCATCGCACACCAAGCAAAACCGATTGTATCATATATATGAAATTTACGCAATAGGTTTGGTTAAAATTACTTTGTAAACAATTTATGAACAAATAAGAAAAATAATTTTCTTTCAAAAAGGGATTTACAAAAGCGAAAAATTTAAGTATAATGTTTTACAAGAATATCTCTATATAATATAAAGGAAGAGAAATCCTATGAAAATCAACAGACGAAACAGCGGAACCTGCTCAAGAAGCATTAGCTTTGACATCGCAGAAGACGGCACCGTCAGCGAAATTAATTTTGAAGGCGGTTGCAACGGTAACCTCAAGGGTATTGCCGCACTTTGCGAAGGCCGAAAAGCAGAAGATATAATCAACAGATGCAAGGGCATCAGATGCGGATTCAAGTCCACCTCCTGCCCCGACCAGCTTGCGATCGCGCTTGAAGAAGCACTCCGAAATCAATAAAATTTTAAGAAAATATTTTCAAGGGGGATCCCACCGATGAACAAAGAATTTGAAAGATGGCTGAACAACGAAAATCTTGACGAAAGCTCTAAAAAACGTCTTTTGGAAATCAAAGACGACGAAACTGCTATTGCGGAACGTTTTGCTATACCGATGAGTTTCGGTACAGCGGGCTTGAGAAGCACTATGGACGTTGGTATTTCCAAGATGAACGTTTATACCGTTGCTCAGACCACACAGGGTCTTGCAGAGCTTATCATATCCGCTAACGGTCAGGAAAGAGGCGTTGCTATCTCTTACGACAGCAGAATCGATTCCGATACCTT
This sequence comes from Eubacteriales bacterium, assembly GCA_045536935.1. GTDB lineage: Bacteria > Bacillota > Clostridia > Oscillospirales > CAG-382 > Coliplasma. Next base: position 14,180 of record JAZSOO010000019.1, read on the forward strand.
TGCAAAGACCGCAGCGGAAGTTCTTACCGCAAACGGAATTAAGGTTTATCTCTTTGACGGCATTCGTCCCACTCCCGAGCTCTCTTTTGCTATCCTTCATTACGGCTGTATTGCAGGTATCAACGTTACCGCTTCTCACAACCCGAAGGAATACAACGGTTACAAGGTTTATTGGGAAGACGGCGCACAGTTGCCCCCCGAACACGCAGAAATAGTTTCCAAGAAGGCTTCCGAAACAGATATCTTCGAAGGCGTTAAGAGAATTTGCCTTTGCGAAGCAGAAAAGAACGGTCTTCTCGTCATGATCGGCGATGAATGTGACGAAGCATTCCTCAAGGCAGTTTTGGATTGCAGACTTGATGCAGAAAACACCGCCAAATACGGCAACGAAATGAATCTTGCATATTCTGCACTTCACGGAACAGGCTACAAGCTTGTACCCGAAGCATTGAAGCGTTGCGGAATCGACAAGCTTATCACCATTGACAGCCAGATGATTCCCGACGGTAACTTCCCCACCGTTGCATCGCCCAACCCCGAAAACCGTGAATGCTTTGAAGAAGCGATCAAGAAGCTTGAAACTGACGGCATTGAATGCGGTGCTATCATCGCTACCGACCCCGATGCAGACAGAATCGGTCTTGCTATTAAGGACGACAACGGCGAATTCTTTGCATTGAGCGGTAACCAGATCGGTGCTCTTCTTATCGACCATATCATTAAGATAAGAAAGAAGAACGGAAACCTTCCCGAAAATGCTTGTGCTATCAAATCGGTCGTTTCTTCCAACCTCTTTGACGCTATCTGTGAAAAGCACGGTGTCAGACACATTAACGTACTTACGGGCTTTAAATATATCGGCGAAAAGATCAAAGAATGGACCGCAGACGGCAGCAACACCTTTATCTTCGGTTACGAAGAAAGCCAAGGCTATCTCTCGGCAGGTTATGCAAGAGACAAAGACGCTGTCGGTGCAAGCGTTCTCGTTGCAGAAATGGTTTGCCGTCACTTTGCCGAAGGCAGAAGCGTATATCAGGCATTGCAGAATATTTACAAGGAATACGGTATCTTCCGTGAAACCGTTTTGAACATTAAGATCACCGGTATCGACCCCATGGGACTTATGGGCGAAACAATGGCAGAGATCAGAAATCAGGCTATTGATTCTATCGGAAATATGAAGGTCGTTGCACAGCGTGATTACCTCACGGGTGTTATCAAGAAGGCAGACGGCAGCGAAGAACCCACCGGTCTTCCCAAGAGCAATATGCTTTATTACGATCTTGAAGGCGGTTCGGCGGTCATCATCCGTCCTTCCGGCACAGAACCCAAGATCAAGGCATACATCCTCATTCGTGCAGAAAGCGAAAATGAAGCTACTGCAAAAACCGATGCTTGTATTGCCGATTGCAAGAAGCTTTTGGAAAAATAATTGCATGATCAAAAACGCAGGTTTATCTTGAACCTGCGTTTTTTCTACACGTTTTTTCAATATCCGTCAGCGAAATTTTATTTATTTACAAATAGATAAAATTCAAGTCTTATTTTATGTTGACAAATATGGTATAACACTATATTATAATGTAAGAAAAGTAACTTGGTTCAACAAGGAGAATACTGATGCTTGAGCTTCGAGGAATAAAAAAATCATACAGAGTCGGCGATATGGTCACGCAGGCGTTGAAGGGTATCTCCGTTAACTTCAGAAAGAGTGAGTTTGTTTCTATACTCGGTCCTTCGGGTTGCGGTAAGACTACGTTGCTTAACGTCATAGGCGGTCTTGACAAATATGACGGCGGCGACCTTATAATCAACGGCAGGTCTACAAAAGAATACAACGATTCCGATTGGGACACATACAGAAACCACTCTATCGGTTTTGTATTCCAAAACTATAACCTTATCCCCCACCAAACCGTTCTTCAAAACGTGGAACTCGCTTTATCGCTTTGCGGTGTTTCCAAAGCAGAAAGAAAACGCCGTGCGGCAAAGGCTTTGGAAGACGTTGGTTTGGGCGACCACATTTACAAGAAGCCCGCAGAGATGTCGGGCGGTCAGATGCAGAGAGTTGCTATCGCAAGAGCTTTGGTAAACAATCCCGATATTATTCTCGCAGACGAGCCGACGGGTGCGCTTGACTCCGAAACAAGCCTTCAGGTTATGGATATCCTCAAAGAGGTCTCGAAAGACAGGCTTGTTATTATGGTTACCCATAACCCCGAGCTTGCAGAGAAATATGCAACGAGAATCGTCAGAATGCTTGACGGTGAAATAACCAGTGACTCCGATCCCTTCGAGCCTATACCCGTTACCGAAGAAAAGATATCTTCCAAGAAAAAGAAGGATAAATCGTTAAAGAAGCCTTCTATGTCGTTTGCAACATCTTTTGGGCTTTCGCTCAAAAACCTTTTCACCAAAAAGGGCAGAACGACGCTTACGGCTTTTGCAGGTTCCATCGGTATTATCGGCATTGCTTTGATATTTGCGGTATCGAACGGCATGACCACTTATATCAACGCCGTTCAGGAAGAAACGCTCACCGCATATCCCTTGACTTTGGAAGCAAAAACGATGGATATGACGTCGCTTATGCAAAGCTTTATGAATGCAAGAAGCGAACATGAACACGACAAAGACGCAATCTACAAAGACCCGATAATCGCTGACCTTGTCAATGCATTAAGCAAGCTCGAAACCACAGAAAACGACCTAAAAGCATTTAAAGAACACCTTGACAGTGAATTGAAAAAGGAAGGTTCTGCCTTCAACAGTGCAATAAACGGTGTTCAGTATGCATACAACCTTAATCTTTCGGTTTACACCAAGAATCCCGAAGGTGAAATCATCAAGTCCGACACAAACGAGCTTATGATGGAAATGTTCGGCGATTTTATGATGCAGATATCCTCGAACGGAAAAGAGGAAGATTCGGACACCAACTCCTCAACGAACGGTATGATGCAATCGTCGATGATGACCAGGAGCAACGCTAACATGTGGCAGGAATTACTTCCCGACCTTAACGGCGATCCCGTCAGCAACGTTATGAAGGACCAATACGAAGTTCTCGAAGGCGGCCGTTGGCCCGAAAACAAGAATGAGATCGTTCTCGTTGTCAACAAAGACAACGAATTGGACGACCTTACGTTGTACGCTCTCGGTTTATTGAGCAAGAGCCACATTGATTCTATCATTGATGCTGCCGCAACCGGCAACGAGCTTCCCGACGACAACAAAAAATGGTCTTATGATGAACTTCACGGAATGACCTTCAAGACCATTCTCCCCTACGATTGCTATAAAGAATTCAACGGAATTTACGTTGACGTGACCGACAACGAAAGCATGCTTCAAATGCTTTACGAAAACGCTTTGGAATTGAAGGTCGTCGGCATTATCCGTCCCAAAGAAGATACAGAAGCATCGGCTTTCAACGGCAAGATCGGTTATACTCATCTGCTTACCGAATATATTATCGAGCAGGCAAAGAATTCTCCCGTTGTTAAAGCTCAGCTTGAAGATGATTCCACCGATATTCTTTCGGGACTTCCCTTTGAATCTAACACAAGCGCATTTACCGACGCTGAAAAGAAAACCGCATTTATTGATTATCTAAACACGCTTTCTCCCGAAAAGAAAGCCGAAACCTACGTTGCGATACAATGTCTCAACACCATCAACGCACAAATGGATACGCAGGTAGAGGCAATTCTTGCTTCTATGCAGGACAAAGATATGATCATTGCGCAAATAAGCGGTTCAATTGCGGAGCAGATGGACGTTGAGCCTGAAATGATCGTTGAACAGCTTCGGGAAATGGAGCTTGATGCGCTTAAGAATATGCTTAAGCCTTCCATTCAGGAATCCATAAAAGTAAAGATAACCGCAGAGGTTACTGCTCAATTGAGCGCATTGACCGACGAGCAGAAGATTTTTGCGCTTGAAAACGATTCCAAGAGCTATACCGACGAGATTTGTGCTTTGTATTACGACGAGATCACGGTATTTTCAAATTCTACGTACGAACAGACTCTCGTCAAGATCGGTTCTTTGGATCTTGCTTCCCCTGCAAGGATCAATCTTTACGCTTCGACGTTCGAAAATAAAGACGTTATAGTTGATGCTATCGACGATTATAACGATTCCGTCGAAGAAGCAAAGAAGATCTCTTATACCGATCTGCTCGGTATAATGATGTCGTCTATAACGACCATTATTAACGCAATCAGCTATGTATTGATCGCTTTCGTTGCGATCTCGCTTATCGTTTCTTCTATTATGATCGGCGTTATCACGCTTATCTCGGTTCAGGAAAGAACGAAGGAGATCGGTATTTTGCGTGCAATCGGTGCATCGAAGAGAAACGTTTCGAGCATGTTCAATGCAGAAACGGTTATCATCGGTTTCACATCGGGTATTCTCGGTGTTCTTATAACCTATCTCCTCTGCATCCCGATAAACGCAATCATTTACAGCCTTACGGGCATTACGGGACTTAAAGCGCAATTACCTATCGAAATCGCCCTTGTTCTTATTGTTATCAGCGTTATTCTCACTCTCTTTGCAGGCATTATTCCCTCGAGAAGTGCCGCTAAAAAAGACCCCGTTGTTGCATTGAGAACAGAATAAAATGTATTTTTATAAAAACCCTTGTGTTTTAATATGCACAAGGGCTTTTATTTTGTGTAATTTTTTGCTTGACAGCAGACCTTAATTTTGATATTATGCATTTTGAGGGAGATTGCGAAATCGACGTTATATTTGCGGTTTTTGACGAAAAATCCCACAGCCGAAGCAGTTTTGCCGGCCGTTACACCCGTACGCCGAAGAAATCAAGGCTAAGAGCGAAACGAACAGGAGAAAATCCCATGAAAAAGTACCTTTTATTCTTAATTGCGGTCATACTGGTAATCGGTGTTTCGGTTATCGGTGTTTCTGCTGCCGAAGCTTCCGGCGCTTCTACCGAAGCTGCTGTAAGTGCAATCGGTCCCGAAGAGATCATTATGCTTATCGGCGGTCTTGCCTTCTTCCTTTACGGTATGACGGTCATGTCCAACGGTCTTGAAAAGATGTCGGGCGGTAAGCTTGAAGCTACTCTCAAGAAAATGACCTCCAACCCCCTAAAGAGTCTTGCGCTCGGTGCAGGTATCACCATAGCAATTCAGTCGTCCTCTGCGATGACGGTCATGCTTGTCGGTCTTGTAAACTCGGGAGTTATGTCTTTAAACCAGACTGTCGGACTTATTATGGGTTCGAACATCGGTACAACTCTTACCGCATGGCTCACCTCTCTTGTAGGTATTGAAAGCAGCGGCGGTTTTAGCGTTACCGATCTTTTAAAGCCTGCTAACTTCTCGCTTATTTTTGCGTTGTTGGGCGTTTTGTTCGTTATGGGCAACAACAAAAAACGCAGAGATATCGGATATATCATCGTCGGATTCGCCGTGCTTATGTGCGGTATGGGCTTTATGGGCGATTCTATGAGTGGTCTTAAGGAAAGCCCCGAATTCCGTGATCTTCTTACTATTTTCGACAACCCCTTGTTCGGTGTTCTTATCGGTGCCGTTGTTACGGGTGTTATCCAAAGCTCCGCCGCATCGGTCGCAATATTGCAGTCCCTTTGCGTATCGGCGGCAGTATTTGAGGTTTCGGGCGGTCTTACCTTCGGTATGGCGATCCCGATAATTATGGGTCAGAACATCGGTACTTGTGTAACCGCACTTATTTCCAGCTTTGGTGTTAACAGAAATGCAAAGCGTGTTGCTGCGGTACATATGTCGTTTAATATCATCGGTACTGCACTGTGCTTGATAGTTTTCTATTTCTTGCATTGGATCCTCGACTTCTCGTTTATCCTCGATGCACGTATCGATGCATTCGGTATTGCAATTTGCCACATGTTGTTCAACGTTATCACAACGGCGGCACTTCTTCCCTTTGCCAAGCTTCTCGTTAAATTCGCATATAAGATCATTCCTGACAAGGAAGGCGAAAGCGAAGGCAAGATATTGCTCGACGACAGATTGCTCGCTACTCCTGCGGTTGCAGTTGCACACTGTAATTCCCTTACCGTGAAAATGAGTGCCATCGCTAAAGAAACGATGCTTAATTCCATAAACGTTCTTTACGACTATGATGATAACCTTGCGCTTGAAATTGAAGAAGCCGAAGGAATCGTCGACAAATATGAAGACGAGCTCGGAACCTATCTCGTCAAGCTTTCGTCCGACGACATCACCGTTAAAGACTCACAGAGCGTTTCGATGATGCTTCATTCCATCGGCAACTTCGAGCGTATTAGTGACCACGCCGTTGAAGTTCTCCGTACTGCTCAAGAGCTTAGAGAAAAGAAGATTAGTTTTTCCAAAGAAGCACAAGACGAAGTCAAAGTGCTTACGGATGCGCTTCGTGAGATCATCGAGATCACGTTTGAGGCATTTGCAAACGGAAACACCGAATTGGCAAGAAAGGTTGAACCTCTCGAACAGGTCATCGACGGACTTGCGGCGCAGATGCGTGCAAAGCACATTGTAAGACTTCAGGCAGGTAACTGTACTATCGAGCTTGGATTTATCCTTTCCGACCTTATAACAGGTCTTGAACGTGTATCCGACCACTGCTCGAACATCGCAGTTGCTCTTATCGAGGTTTCCGAAGGCTCGTTCGATACTCACAAATATCTTAACGACGTCAAGAGCGGCAACGACGAACAGTTCCGCAGAGATTACGACGCATATAAAGTTAAATACGCTTTGAGCTAAAAAAGAACAAAATCGAGAATCTGCACAATGCCGATTCTCGATTTTTTATATTGACTTTTGAGTATAAACATTGTAAAATTAAATGTACTTTTATAACTTCTTATAGGAGGTTAACGATGACCGCAATCAATGCGATCCGAAACAAGTTTAAATTCGATCCCGAAAGCCCTTTTCATTTTTACAGAATGGTGCTTTTATGGTCTTTTGTCGTTTCGGGCTGTATAACTATACCGTTTATTATCGTTGAGCTTATAAAGACGGGTTCTGCCGTTTTCCTTTATTACGGCGACTATAATGCACAGCAGATCTGTTTTTATGAAAACTGCGTGCGTATGGTGCACGAAGGCTCTATCGGTTGGGACTGGGTCACCGACCTCGGTTCTAACTTTGTGGGCAGTTATTCATACTATATGCTCGGAAGTCCCTTCTTCTGGATAATGTGTCTTTTCCCTGCTTCTTGGGCTCCTTATCTTATGGCTCCGATGTATATGGTCAAATATATGGTGGCGGCTTTGTTTGCATACGCTTACTTACAGCGTTTTGTTAAGAACAAAAACTATGCCGTTATCGGTGCTTTGCTCTATTCCTTCTCGGGATTCCAGATCTATAACACCTTCTTCAACCAGTTCCACGACGTCGTTGCTTTCTTCCCCTTGCTTCTCATCGGTATGGAAGAATTTGTCCAGAACGACAGAAAAGGTCTTTTCGCAATTGCGGTAATGGTCAACGCCCTTATAAACTACTTTATGTTTGCAGGGCAGGTCGTTTTCTGTATTCTTTATTTCTTGTTCAGGCTTTCTACAAAGTCATTCAAGATCACCTTCAAAAAGTTCCTTGGGCTTTTCTTCGAAGCCTTTCTCGGCGCTATGATGGCAATGTTCATCTTCCTGCCCGGTGCGGTGGCTATACTGAGCAACTCGAGAATTGAAAACTCCTATTTGGACACCGTTGAAAAGATTATCAACTATATCAAAGAAGGCGATTGGGAAAACGCAATCAAGCAATCGAAATATATCTTCACTTGGAGATACAGCGGTAATTTCTATTGGCAGAGATACGGTCAGATCTTTGAATCCTATTTCTTCCCGCCCGATATTCCCTCTCGTGTCAACTTCTTTGACGGTCACGAAACACGCTGGGCTTCGATATCCATGTATCTTCCCATGTTTGCTATGTCCGGCTTCTTTGCGTTGTTTACAACAAAGAAGCGTACTTGGCTTAAATCGTTCATCATTCTCCTTATCGTTTGCTCATTTGTGCCGATATTAAACAGTATTTTCTTCTTGTTCAATTCGGCATATTATGCAAGATGGCTTTATATGATGATAATGATGTTGGCACTTGCTACCATCATTTCTTTGGAAGACACGAAGACCAAATGGCGTGCGCCTGTCGCTATTATGACGTTCTTCTGCACGGTCATTGCGATTCCTTTAGGTCTTGTATGGCACGAAAACAAGAAGGACGTGCTTGAGCTTGGCTTCCCTCCTTACAGAGCAAGATTTTGGCTCTACGTTGCCATTGCATTCCTCGGAATCTTCCTTACGGCATATATCATCAGAAAATACCGCAACACCAAGATATTTGAACGTGCAATACTTGTCGGCGTTTCGGTTATGATAATCATTTACGGTTGTTTGCATATTTCAAACGGCAAGCAATATTCGCACGCAAGCGAATTTATGGTCGATCAATGCATTGAAGGCAACGTTGATCTTCCCGACCCGCACGAAAACTTCTATAGAATCGACTTTTACAGAGGTTCGGGTGTTTCTCCGCTTGACAACATCGGTATTTATTGGAATCTTCCTTCCATTGAATGCTTCCACACGGTAGTTCCGCCTTCTATTATGGAATTCTACCCTGCAGCGCTCGATATTAAGCGCAGTGTCGGTTCGAGACCCGAAAGCTCTTATTACGGCTTGAGAGCATTCACCTCTACTAAATATTCCTTTATTGAATCCACAAAGAACGTTAAAAAAGGCAAAGAGGTTCATAAGGTATTCGGTTTTGACTTCTTGAAGACCGAAAACGGTTTTGATATTTACGAAAACACGAATTATATTCCTATGGGCTTTGCTTATACGGAATTTATGACCGAAACCGATTTTGCGGAAGCTTACACCGCAAAAGACCGTGACAAGGTTCTTGTTAAATATCTTGTCGTTCCCGACGAAATGGCTTCCTACTACTCTCAATTCATGACGAGAGTTACTCCCGAAGCAAAAGAAAGAAGCAACAACGATACCTTCACGAAGGCTGTTGAAGCACGCAGAGAAATGGCTTGTGACAGCTTTGAATACGACAGTTACGGATTCAAGGCTCATATCACTCTTGACGAGCCTAACATCGTATACTTCAGCGTACCTTACGAAAACGAGGGTTGGTCTGCTACGGTAAACGGCAAAGAAAGAGAAGTTTTGAAGGTAACCTACGGTTTTGTTGCGGTTGAATGCGAAGCAGGCGAAAACAACATCGTGTTTGACTATTCAACACCCGGTCTTATCAATTCTACCACGCTTGTTCTCGGCGAACGTGAAATTACCGTTCCCGGCGGTGTTTGGATCTCGCTTGTTGCTATCTTCATATACGTGATCTATATGTTATATTTCAACGTTTACAAGAAGCACAAGGCAGAAACCAAATTCTTCAGCTTTGAATATTACGACGATTGCGGTATCGGCTATACAAAAACAAGCACACGTAAAATACCGTTAAAAAAACGCATTAAGAAGTTATTTAAAAAATAATTAAATCACCCTAAAAAAAGAGGTTGTCAAAATTAACTTTGACAGCCTCTTTATTTTTATTTTAGGATATTATTTCGACGTTTGGGAAAACTATAAAACAAGTTTATTTGCAGTTTTTATCGCATCTGTTGTTTTGGTTGTTGCAACGGTCGCAATTTCCGTTTTGTTCGTCGGCATAGGGATAAAATTCGTTCACAGGGAACTGCATTTTGCCAAATATTGAGCAGGGATCGTCGTTATTGCAGGGTTTGCTGTCGTTTTCGGGCAAGCAGAAACGGCAAGCAGGGAGAACGATCTGCACACGTCTTTCCATACGGATAACCGAGAAAACACCGATGGTAACGTATACGTTATTAACGCCTACGCCGTCAACAAAGCTTCCGTCAAAACGGGCACGAACCTTTTCGGGTATTGCGTCCACGCACATACAGCAGTTGCCGAAGGGACGGCAACGTTCTACAAGCTTGCTGTCAAGACAGATGGGCGATGCAACTTCAACGACGACGGTAGGAAGTGTGGGTTCGCAATCGCAACGAAGGTCGTGTTCATCGAAGCAGAAGCTGTTTTTCTCGGGGTCGGAAGTGAAGACCGAAACGTTCTTTTCCGAACCGAAGAGAATGATCTTTTTGTCGAAAGCGCAAAGACCTTTAACTTCCTGTATTCTGCCGCCGCATACGCAAGCTTCGAGAGTTACGCAGAAATAATAACGAACCGTTACCTGATAAAATCCTTTATTGAAGGGTACGGGTTCGATATTGATACCGGTATTGATGACTTCAACGCATTTGCATCTCACTGCGCTTGCCTTGTCAATAATTTCCTGTCCCATATCGCAGAGATGAACTCTAACGTCTTCAAGACAGTCTTTATCTCTTGCAGAATCGAAAACCTTATCTACGCTGATGCAGCAAAGCTGTTCTTTATTGCCGCAAAGTCCGCCGAACGGGCTGTTTTTTTCCATTACTATATTCCTCCTTGAGTGTTTGCGGATAATACCATAGGGTTGATAAACAACACCATATATTGTGGTTATTATCAATATTATTCTATGCAGAGGGTGAAAAAAGGTGTTTTTTTGTACAAAAGAACCATTTACAAAATGTGCACATAGTGTTATATTAAGCTCCGAGGTGATTTGTAATAGAACGCTCTAAGATCAGAGCCTTGTCAATCCTCGTTGTTGCATTTATATTTATGATAGCTTTTTCTGTTTTTGCAATGCAACTTGTTCTTTGGCAGGGTCAGGATATTTCCGTTAATATCGTAAGTGACACCGAAGAAGGCAACCACGACGTTGTTATCTCGGTTCTTAATACAGCAGGTTCAACTCTTTTGTTCTACGAGAATGCCGAAATGACAGGCAAGCTTGAATATTTAAGCAAAGACGGTTGGATCGAATATTGCGACGTGTCCTACACTTCCGACAACGCAAACGCTGTTTCTCAACAGTACGGCGGTGTATTTGCGGAGCTTGCTCCCGGTGAAGATTGGGACGTTTCCATTCCTTCGCATATCGTTGAAGAAATGAAAAGCGGTACTTACCGTGTTAAATTCACTTATATCAGCGAAAAGAACTACAACGAATATCTTGAATCTGCCTTTAATGACAGAAAAGACGTTGAAGCTTCTGAAGACGTATCGGATATAAGCGACGATGAAGAGGTTTCTTCGCCCGGCGGTTTCCTTCCTCTTGTGGGTTTCGGCAAGGGTGACGAAGAGGTTTCCAAAGAAAAGGAAGAGTTCCTTGCAGCTTCTAAAAGTGAAGTTTTTCTTAAGACCTTTGAATATGAAGTTGACGAAGAATTTGTAGACCGTATTGATATCAGCGACGACGATATCAACGTCGGCGAACCTTCCAAAACACGTGCGATGCCCGAACCTATCAAAAAGAATTAATCACAACCACCCCAAGAAGTCTGACGACTTCTCGGGGACCCCACAACAACCACCCCAAGAAGTCTGACGACTTCTCGGGGACCCCACAATAAACAAAAGCCCCTTTCAGGGGCTTTTTTTCGGAGTATTTATGAAATTATCGATTGCAGATATAAAAGCATATTTCAACGAGAATGAAAGCCCGTATATTGAGATCTTTGACACAATTGATTCTACAAGCAACGAGGCAAAACGTGCGATAGAACGTGGTCTTAAGAGCGAGGCGATTTTTATTTCCCGCCACCAGACCGCAGGAAGAGGTAGACACGGAAAAAGCTTTTATTCCCCTGACGGAAGCGGACTTTATTTTTCTGTCGTACTTCATCCCGAGATCCCGCTTAATAAAGCAATTATGCTGACGGTTGCAGCAGCAGTGGCAACACGTGAAATTGTCGAAAAGCAGACCAAAAAGCACCCTATGATAAAATGGGTGAACGATATTTTTATTGATAACAAAAAGGTTTGCGGAATACTTGCGGAAGCAGTTAACGATTATGAAAAGGGTATTATTAAGTCTGCCGTGATCGGCATCGGTATTAATATTACAACGGAAGGTTTCCCCAAAGAGCTTGACGGTATTGCATCGTCGCTCGGAAAAGATATTGACAGAAATGAGACCGTCGCTTTCATCTTCAAGAGATTGAAAGATATTTGTAAAGATCTTGAAAACAACAAAAGCTTTATCGACGAATACAGAAAACATTCGCTCGTTATCGGAAAGAATATTTCTTTCGTCAGAAACGGAATCGATCACAAAGCAAAAGCCGTTGACATTTCTGACAACGGCGAACTTTTGGTCATCACCGAAGAAGGAGAAGAAATGCTCCTTAACAGCGGTGAGATCAGTATTAGACTTTAAGTTTCGAAAGGGTCGTTTTATAAATTCGGTAGGCAAGATATATCTTTAAAGCATCGGGAATGATGCAGGGGAAAACGCATACGCTCAAGGCGCTTAAAACCGTCGCAGGAGTGCCGTTTGCACCCGACCATACCACGAACATTGCCGTGCCCGAAACGTAGCACAGGAGCGTTCCGACGGCGAGAGAGGATAACATCACCCTATCCGATCTCCCGAAACGTTTTTCGCAGAAGGTATACAGCATTCCCATAGCAACAAAGCCGAAAAGGAATCCGCCCGTCGGTCCGATCAGGGTTGCTATCCCTGCCCCGAATCCCGAAAAGATAGGAACACCGCAAACGCCCAGCGCAATATACACAATGATCGACACCGTTCCTCTTTTTCCGCCGAAGGTCATTAAAAGGAGAGCTACGCCGAACAATTGCAACGTGAACGGAATGGGTGCAGGTATGGTTATAATCGAAAACAGCGCAAGAAGGACCGAGCCTATCGAAATCAACGCTATATCGTTTATCTTTTTATTTCTTTTCATAAGCAGTCCTCCTTAATAGAATTTTGTACTGTCGCAGGTTGAGCCCTGCGACAGCTTTTTTGTCGGGGTCCCCAAGAAGTCGTTAGACTTCTTGGGGTGATTTGTCGGGGTCCCCAAGGAGTCGTTAGACTTCTTGGGGTGATTAATAGTCCTCGCAATAGATCGAAACGGCGAACGAAAGCATTCCTGCATTGAACTCTTTTGCTTCGAGATGACACCAAGTCTTTAGACCTCTTGCCAACACGATATTGGGAACTATGGAGTTTACCAAGGGTATGACACCGACGTAGGTCCCATCTTCACGCTGTACCTCGAGCGGACGGTAATTTTTGTTTTTAAACTCGTCCTTATACACAATACGGAGCTTTTCACCCTGTTCGAGAGAGGAAAAGAGTTCGCCCGGTGAATCGCACATAAAGGAACCGTCGAGAATACAAACGCCGATATATACACCTTTATGCGGTGCAAGCTTGACGAATATCTCTTCGACAAGCTTCGGACGTTCTTCTACCATTGAAAGAGCTATCGGATATAGCTTTTTATATTTGTTAAACAATTACCGATACCTCTTTTCCGAGCGAGAAGGAATAGATGAGAACATTCTTAACTTCCCTGCCCGTCATACGCTCGACCGCACGTTTATAGCAAGACAATTGGAGCTTATGACGGTCTATAAGCTCGGTTTCCTCACGGACTCGGTCGGTCTTATAATCGACAACGGTAAACGTTCCGTCGAGGTTTTCAAAGAAGCAGTCGATTACCCCCTGAACGAGTATGGTTTCGCCGTTTTCTTGGAATATATCGCTTACCGAGAAGCGTTTTTCACGGTAGACGTTTTTAGAGTTTCTGATACGTGAATACAGATCGGTTTCAAAGAAATTCGAAAGTGATTTTATATCAAGAAGCTCTTTTTGCTTTTCGGATATCATACGGATATTAAGCAAGCGTTCTGCTTCTTTTTCAACACCGACGGTATCGATTCTGTCAAAATCGCAAAACTGCATAAACAAATGGTTTGCGGTACCGATATCCGATGCATCGGCATAAGATTCGCTTGCAAACGCAGGCTTTAATGCAACACGTGAGGAAGGCACGGTTATCAACGAACGGTTGTATTCATCGTCCTCAAGAAGTCCTTCACGAAGCTCGGAAACAGAGATCTTACGTGCGGTATTGACCGAATTTTGATACGGATAGATAAAATCGACGATATCAAGCATTTTTTTGCTTGGCTTTATTACAATACCGTGTTTCTTGGGAATATATCCCGATTCGGTATTACTTTCGCTGATATGGGTAACGTCGAAAAACTTTTTCTCACCGAGAGAGGCGACGTATATTGCAAGCTCAAGCCAGCTTTTGCAGGCAGACGGAAGATATATTTTGTTCTCCCAGCCTTTATCGGCACAGCCGGTTATATAAAGTCTTTCCTTTGCTCTCGTTAATGCAACGTAAAGCTTTCGCAATTCCTCGCCCAAGAGATGTTCCTTTTCCTCGTCCTCGGCAAGAATATTGCATATCGGGTCGTAGGAAGTTAATTCATCGTTGTTTTTTAATTTGAAGAATATACCTTTACGGCGCAAAACGGTAAGGGGTGTTTTTTGTTTTTTTCCTCCGAACTTTCTATCGGCACCTGCGACGAAGCAGACCTTATATTCAAGTCCCTTTGATTTATGTACCGTTATGAACGATACTGCGTCTTCATCGCCGGTACGTGCAACGTCGGCGATCTGCTTGCCTGTTTTTGAAAGTTCTTTGATATAATCGAGGAATCCCGCAAGACCTTGGTTTGATGCAGATTCGTACTTTTGCGAATATTCATAAAGCAAAAGCAGGCTTTGGCGTGAAGAAGACACCGTTGCTATCTGCAACAGTCCCGACGACACCAGAAAGTCTTTTAAAAATTCTTTGCAGGGCACGCCCGAGCTTTTCTTCCGCCAAGTATACAGCGTTTTTATAAAATTTTTGCATCTTACGGCAAGGCAGTGTCCGCCGTGATGTCTTACGGCGTGATATTTGCCCTTTGTTTGACGTTTTCTCGACGGGAATGCCGTTGATACCACTGCATCGAAAAACGGCATAGAGGGCAGATTTTCACGTATGCGGTATAGGTCGTCCGACGTGAAATTGCAAACCGGACTTCTCATCAGCGAGCAAAGCGAAATATCGTCGTTCGGGTCGTCTATCGCCTTTAATGCAGAAAGCGCCAAGCGGATATCGGGGTTTTCGAGGAAGCTTTCGCTTTTTTCGTTTTTATAGGGTATGCCGTATTTTTGAAAGGCTTTTTCGTAAGGTATTGAATAGCCCTTCATTGCGCTTAACATAACGGCAATATCGGAAAACTTAAGTCTTTCTCCGTTATCGGAGGTTTCGTTATTAACAAGCCTTAATATCTCTTTTGCGATATATTCGGCTTCGGCTTGACGTGATTCCTTTGCCGTATCCTTTTCTTTATCGGAAACGGCAACTATTACGGGATGGTGCCTATCGGGTGCAGTTGAAGCGTGGATAAGCCATTCATCCTCGTATTCACGGTAATAGGGTGTATTTTGGGTTACAGATCCAAAAAGAAGGTTTACATAATCTATGACAGTCTGCGAGCAACGGAAGTTTTCACGCAGGAATATTCTTGCCCCCTTATCGGAATTGTCCGAAATATCGCCGTACTGTTCCTTATAGCCAAGGAAAATATCGGGATAGGCATTACGGAAACGGTAGATACTCTGCTTGACGTCACCTACCATAAAACGGTTGTTGCCGTTTGAGAGCAGGTTGAAGATACGGTCCTGCATTGGGTTTACGTCCTGATATTCGTCAATGAGTATCTCTTTAAAGCTTTTTTGCTTTTTCAAAGCAAGCTCGCTTGGGACGCTGTTACCGTTTTCGTCCTTGACTTCAAGAAGCTGTAACGCTTTTTGCTCGAAATCGGTATAGTCCAAAACACCCGATTCGAGCTTTGCCGTTTCGTATTCGTAATCAAGCTTATTGACGAAATCTCTTATTGCGTCTATTATATCGGCACATTTATTAAAGCTTTCTGCGATAAGCGCTTCGTTACCTCTGCAATAGCGTTCGAAAAGCGATCTTTCGGTTTTTATAAGAGATTCTTTCATTCCCTTGATTATTGCTCGGGATTCGACATCACAGCCTTTGGTGGCAAGCTTTATTGTAGCAAGCGCTTCTTCTGCGGTTTTGCAGTAATTTGCATAGTTTGTTTCGATTGACGAACGTACCGCTTCGCAACTCTTTACGAGCTGTTCGATAGGCTCGATATATTTATCGTCGGTTGCGACAGTTACGGCAAAGGTATACATATCGTTTGCCGATTGCAAAAGCTCGTCATAGAAGGTTCTTAAACGGGATTGCATCGTCTTACCACGTTCGGTTTCGAAAAAGCCTTTTTCGGTCACCGTTTTTGCGTCGTCACGGAGTTCTTTTACGCAATTGACGAGCATCTCTTCCCTATTGAGCATAACACGAAGATTGTTATAGAGATTGATCATCGCGTCGGTCAAGGGTTCATCGTTTTTTATGCCCGAAAAGTTATCGGCAAGCAATAAAAGATTTTTATCCTCGGTTTCGTATCCTTCGGTTATTATTCTGTCTGCCGAATTGCGAAGCATCATTGCAGATTCTGTTTCGTCTATAACACGGACACGGGGAGAGATTCCGAGCAGAGCAAAATTCTCCTTTACCAAAGAAAGGCAATAGGAGGATATTGTGCAGATATTTGCTTCGGAAACGAGGGTTGATTGATAGAAAAGGTGTTTATCGTTGGGGTTCTTTGCGCTTTCTTCTATCAAAGCCTTATAAAGCTTTTGCTTTATATCGGAAGCGGCGGCTTTCATAAAGGTTACAACAAGAAAATCGGTTACAGAATCGCCGTTTTTGATACGGCGTATTAGACGTTCGGTAAGTACCGTTGTCTTACCGCTGCCTGCGCCTGCGCTTATGAGGAGGTTTGTGTCACGGGTACTTATAGCATCAGTCTGCTTGGCTGTAAAGTTCATTATCTTCATCCTCCTCCATTTCTTTCCTATTTCTGCAAAAATCGCCGTGCGGACAGAATTTGCAGGGGTCTGCCTTGCCATCGAAATCGTTGGGGGTGACGTCCATTTTTCCGCAGAAAACGTTATCGGCAAGGGTTTCAACTTGGTTTTTCAAGGTATTTGAAAGCTCTGTAAATTCTTCGTCGGTAAGAAGATTATTCGAGCGTTTTGAAAGAGTGCCGTCCTTATTAAGGCTTGTCGGCACATAGGAACAATCGGGACTCATCGCAAGAACGATATCGGGGTCATTAAGAAGGATACCGCTTCTTTTGAGGCTCTTTTCTATTTCCGTTTTCACCTTTTCCGGTGTTTCACGGCCTGTGATGCTTACGTTGGGTAACTGTACGGTATAATAGAGCACACCCGCAGGCTTTGCACCCGTTGCTTCGCAATATGCGAAAAGATAATGGAGCATCTGGGTATCCAATCCTTTTGCCGCCATACTGAGAGAAAAGGGCTTATTATAAGTCTTGTAATCGACGACACGAACGTATTTTTCACCGTTCACTTCATAGGTATCAACTCTGTCTATCGAACCACGCAAAAAGACTTTTTTGCCGTTTCTGTCGTATTCGATAGCGGGGATATCGGGGTTATGCAAGCCGATCTTAAATTCGAAGCCCGTTGGCATAAATTTACTTTGAGAGAACTCTTTCGTTAGGCTTTCGGTCACGAACGAAAGTGTCTTTACTGCATTTTCGAAGGTATGCACAAATCGTTTATTATTCCTCGCTTCTTCGCCTATTACGGTTTTAAAATATTCATCGGCATAGGCACGGACCATACTTTCACGGTCGTTATCGTTCGGAGCAACAAATTTTCCGCTTTTAATACATTCTTTAATATACTGTTCCAAAACCTTATGGATAAAGGTTCCGATCTCTTGGGAAGCGAAAGCATGCTCTTTCTTTTCCTTTAGGTCGAGCAGATAATTTGCAAAGAAGGAGAAAGGACAGAGAATATATCTTTCAAATTTAGAGGGAGAAAGAAGGAGCTTGTCCTTATTGAAATCTATTTTCGATTCAGAATCCGAAACAGAAGGGATTTTTTCAAAGAAGGGCAGATCTTTGTCCTGTAATGCGTCCTTTATATTTGACTTCAATTCCCCGTTTTCAAACGTCGGAAAATATGACGCAACCGATTCACGGGAATATATAAGCTCATCGCCCGAAAATTCCTTTTCTTCAATCTCGGGAAGCATATTTTTTACAGAGAACCAAGCCGTTGAGGGACGAAGTTCTTCACCGCTTAATTCGCTTCTTGGGTATGACAGCACAAGACGTTCTGTGGGGGCAGAAAGTGCCGCATATACGAAGAATCTTCCCGTATTTAAGAGTTTGTCCATAGTGTCGGCAAGCTGAAGTCCAACGCCTTCCAAAACTACGGCTTCATCACGGTCGAAGAAGCCTCCGTTTGAAGTTGACGCAGGAAATTCACCGTCGCAAACGCCAAGCACAATAACAAGCTTGCTTCCGCCTGCACGGATCAGAGAAGCATCGCCGAAAGTTACGGAATCGCTTGACGGCGGTATTGCACCCAAGGAATAGCAATCGCACATAAGCTTCATAAGCGATACCATACGTTTGGGCGACGTTTTCATATTACCGCAGAGAGAATCTAATTGGTCGAAGATATTTATTAAGAGCTTCCAAAGCTGTATTTCACGCTCGGATTCTTCTCTATCACCGTTTTTGAGGGCATATTCTGCGTTTTTGCGGAGTTTTTCATCTGCTTCCGTAACTATCAAATGGTTATAGAGGGCACGGACCGCCTCGGAAACGGTGAGGTCTTTTTTTGTTAGGGTCTCTTTGAGCGCAACCAACGGAGGAACGACCTTTTTCTTTGCGGAATTTGCTTTATTGAGCAATTTCGCACCACGTTTTGTAAGGTCGCCTTCACGGTAGCCTTCCGGGTCGAGCATCCAATCGTTTTCGCTGTACCACGCCTTGCCACGTAATTTCCAGGAATAGGCATAGTTCAACACCGCATCGGATTCGGATACGGTTAAATCGGTATATCCCGTTTTTATGTAGCGTTTCATACTGCGCAGAGAGAAATCCTCGATTATAACGGCGAGGCTCGACAGCAAGAAAGAAAAGACAGGTTTTGACGAAAGTTCCTCCTTTGAGGACATATAGCAGGGTATTTCTGCACGGGAGAAGACAGAATCGACTATTGACGAATAATTTGAGACGTTGCCCGCAAGAACGGTTATATCCTTATATCTTCCGCCTGCACGGATAAATTCCGAAATGTCCGCAGCCGCCGCTTCGACCTCGTCAAAGCGGTTCTTTGCTGTTATAAGGCGAACAGAACCGTCGTTTTTATTTAACGGTTTTACGTTCGGGCACCAAAGGTTACGTTCGATATATTTCAGACATTCGTACTTTGTACGTTTGGGTTCTGCGGTATAATAGTCCTCGCAACCGACCTTGCTCAAACGTTTGATCCTATCGGCAGCTTTTGCGTTTTCATAGAAAAATTCACGGTTTTCGTCCACCGTAAAAGAAATATAAGTATCTCTGCTTTGAGCGACGATATGCTTTATTACTTCATATTCCTGTTCTGTGAAGTTATAATAGCTGTCTATGAAAACATAGGAATTTTTGAAGAAATTTTTATGTTTTAGTTCTTCCGACAGACGTGTTAATGCATCACGGGGGTCGAAGAGAGTATCGTCGAAATATTTTTCATATTCGTTATAGATCAACGCAATATCTTTGATCTTTGAAATCAATCGAGGTTCGTTTTCGAGCGAATCGGTATCTATTGCGGAAAAGAGCATTTGAGGGGTTATAAGTGCCATTTTCATTCTTGAGATAAGATTGAAAAGCGATGCGGCAAAATCAGCATCCTCTGCAACAGACTTGAATTCCGTCAATTCTTCCTTCAAAGATTCCGATATAAGCGACAAAAGGGCGCAAGCGCCCCCTTTATCGATTGAATTGATTGCCAGATCGCCGAATTCACGCGCTACACGGTTTGGAAGGCGCTCGAAATTGAGAACCTCGCAATAGAGGTTCGAGCTATCGCCGAAGCGTTGACAAAGCATTGCTTCGTAATCGACGGATTGTTGCTCGGGAACTATAACAAAACAGCGTTTTTTCTGTTTTATGGCTTCGCCGAGCCGAGAGATTATATAATCTGTTTTTCCGCTTCCTGAAGCACCAATTACACGGTAGAGCATATTATCACCAAAAAAATTCCAATAGTTTGAATCTGAAAGTATATTTGCGGTTTGTGAAAACCTTTGAATCGTTTTTATTTACGTCGGTACGGGCAAAATCATTCTCGCCCGCAGAAGCTTTTGTGCACAACGGCGGAAACAAAATACACCACCAATTGTTCCCCTCTGCTTTGCCGAGATTGATTCTTAACGAGCGATACGTTCCCGAAGGGAGAGTTAGGTTTTCGTAAACCCTTGTTGGGTATTCCTCTGTTCCCCATTCGCAGACAGCCTTATAGTCCATACCGTTTTCCGAAAGGACACGGTTTGCTATCGCTTCTATCTTGGGCAGATTGGATTCGACCGTTTCGCTTGCGGAAACTATATTTCCGTCTTCGGCAAACAGCTCTCCGCATTCATCAAGAATAG
Source organism: Eubacteriales bacterium (assembly GCA_045536935.1). Lineage (GTDB taxonomy): Bacteria > Bacillota > Clostridia > Oscillospirales > CAG-382 > Coliplasma. The sequence goes on from JAZSOO010000019.1 coordinate 34,661, forward strand.
CATCACGTACCATTAATTTAACCGTTTGTGCGCTTTCGCTGTTATCCTCCGCAAGGATATGAAGCCTTATTACGCTATCGTATATCTTCGATTCGCTTCTCGGAATTACCATATCGACAACGTTAAGTAAGATAAAGCAGGCACAAAACAGTGCAACAATCTTTGTTTTCATTTTTTTATCTCCTTTTTGGGTTTGAAGCGATTATTAACCGCAAAAAGGAAAATTATACATTATTTTTAAAGTATTTCGCAGGTATATGCGCTATATCCCTTTTCAATAAGCGATTTCTTTGCTTTTTCTGCAAGTTCTTTATCTGCAAAAATGCCGTAAACCGAAGGTCCGCTTCCCGAAAGACGTGAATTCCTTGCGCCGAGCGACATCATCAATTCACGAATATCCTTCGTTTCGGGGCAAAGCTCGTCGGTTACGGGCTCGAATGCGTTGCCCAACGAGGAAATTATCCTATCAATATTACCTTCATTTAAGGCATCGAGGAATACATCCGTATCGTTTCTGACGGGGAGGTTCTTTGCATCGTATTTACGGTAGACCTCGGGCGTTGAAAGTCTACCCTTGCCGATCGCTATAACGCAATTAAGCTTTGGAAGACCGTTCAATTCGGTCAATACCTCGCCTCTGCCCTCGCAAAGAGCAGGTCTTCCAAAAAGGCAGAGAGAAACGTCCGATCCGAGCCTTTCGGCAAGGGAAAAGAGCTTGTCTCCGGTTATCGGATTTCCGTACAGCTCGTTTAATCCCTTTAAAACAGCCGCCGCATCTGCACTTCCGCCTCCCAATCCCGCAGGGAACGGAATATTTTTTTCGAGGTAGATCGAAGCCGAAGAGTTTATGCCCGATGCTTCGAAAAACAATTTTGCGGCACGGACACAGAGGTTATCGTCGGTGCAAAGTGACTTTATATTGCAATCGAACTTCAAAATATCGCTTTTTTCGATAATAAGCTCGTCACAAAGCGATATGGGTGCCATAACCGAGCGCAAGGTATGGAACCCGTCGTCACGGACACCTGTTATATCGAGCGTTAGATTTATCTTTGCGTATGCGTTTATTTTCATAGCGTTTTTATAAATTCTTCAATACGTTTAACTGCTTTTTTGATATGCGCAGGAGAATATGCATAGGAAAGTCTTGCAAAGCCGCTTCCGCTTTCACCGAATGCGCTTCCGGGGACTATCGCACATTTCTTTTCATAAAGCAAGCGTTCGCAGAACTGCTCATCAGGCATACCGAATTTTCTTATATCGGCAAAAACGTAAAATGCACCGTCGGGCATAAAGGTTTCTATGCCGATTCGGTTAAGCTCGCTTACAAGCAAGCGACGGCGTGCTTCGTATTCACCCTTCATATATTCAATATCCGCATCTCCGTTTTTGAGTGCTTCGATAGCGGCATATTGGCTTGTTGTGGGGGCGCACATAATTCCAAACTGATGCACCTTTGCCATCTGCTTTGTGAAATATTCGGGTGCAAGAGTATATCCCAATCTCCAACCCGTCATTGCATAGGCTTTTGAAAAGCCGTTTGCAATAATGGTACGTTCACGCATATCGGGAATAGACGCTATTGAAACGTGTTTTTCACCGTATGTAAGCTCTGCATATATCTCATCGGAAAGAACGCAGATATTAGTTTCACGGAGTACGTTTGCGATCTCCTCGAGGTCTTCTTTTCTCATAACCGAGCCTGTGGGGTTATTCGGGAAAGGAAGAACAAGAAGCTTTGTTTTATCGGTTATAGCGTTTCTAAGCTGTTCTGCGGTAAGGCGGAAGCCGTTATCGGGAGAAAGCTTTATCGGAACTGGAACACCGCCTGCAAGACGTGCAAGAGGCTCGTAGCAGACAAAGCAGGGTTCGGGGATAATTACCTCGTCACCGTTTTCGATAAGTGCACGCATTGCAATATCGATTGCTTCGCTGCCGCCGACGGTTACTATAATTTCGGTTGCAGGGTCATATTCAAGACCGAAACGGCGTTTTTGATATGCCGCAATCTCCTGACGGAATTCCAATATACCGTTATTTGAAGTATAGTAAGTAAGCCCCTCCTCGAGCGAGCGTATGCCCGCATTACGAATATGCCAAGGGGTTACAAAGTCCGGTTGTCCTACTGTTAAGCCTACGACGTCCTTCATTTCGTTGAGGATATCGAAAAACTTTCTGATACCGGAGGGTTTTATTTCTGTTACTTTAGCCGGCAGGCTTTTTGATATATCGAATTTCACCAGCTGTTTCCTCTTTTATCGGTCGTTTCGGTGCCGTAGATGACACCGTTTTCTTTATATTTTTGGAGCTCGAAATGGGTTGCGGTTGCTGTTACGCCTTCTATTGTTGCAAGCTTTTCCGCAACGAAAAACGCAACGTCGCGCATATTCGCACATTCAACGGTTATTGCGAGGTCGAAACCGCCCGACATAAGGCTTATTGACTTGACCTCAGGGAAATTGCAGATACGTTCCGCAACGGAATCGAAGCCTTTATCACGCTGAGGAATGGTTTTAAGCTCGATAAGCGCAGTTACGGCAGTTTTACCGGTTTTGTGCCAATCAACGACGGTTCTGTAGGTTATAATAGTTCCGTCGGCTTCACATTCTGCGATTATATTGGAAACCTCTTCTTCGGTTATACCGAGAAGCGTTGCCAATTCGGAATGGGACATACGTGCGTCCTTTTCGAGATATGCTAATATACGTTCTTTCATTTCAGTCCTCCTAAAGAGTGTCAAAATATTTTTTACGTTGTTCAAAACGTGTTACGTATTTAAAACCTATATTGCGAAGCATTTCCATTGCTTCTTTGAAGTTTGCCGATATATCACGGCAATGGTGGGAATCCGAGCCTATCGTTATATCCCTTCCGCCAAGCTCGTAATAAAAGCTGAACAGATCGGCATTGGGCAAGCATTCGCCCATAATTTGACGAAGCCCGGAAGTATTACATTCAAGCGTTAAGCCCTTATCGATGACCGCTTTTAATATCGGTTCGAAGTATTCCCTGCCCTTTGACTTTATATCCGGAAAATCGGTTATACCGTTTGCGAGATAGTAGCGTTTGGGATAGGTGATATGAGTTAGGACATCAAAATCGCCCCAATCGATAGTATCAAGCATTTCTGTGATATACAGATCCCAAAGTGCTTTATATTCCGCAACAGACAGCGATCTTATATCGGTATAGGAAAAGTCGGTTATACCTCTTACGGCGTGTACCGAGCCGAGAACGATGTCATAAGGGTATTTCTTAAGCTGTTCCCTTGCCTCGGCGGGCATATGAGTTGCCTGACCAAGCTCTATACCGTGATAGACCGAAAGTCTGCCCTCAAATTCGGCTTTTGCTTCTGTTATATCACGATAGATGCCCTCGTGGTCAAGCGGAGGAAAATAGCCGTCATAGATGCCGTCGATATCGTAATGGTCGGTTATTGCAACACCGCTTAATCCCTTTTCGATTGCGGAAAGGCATATCTCACGGATCGTACTGCCTTCGCCTTGCGGAATATCGCAGGAATATTGTGAATGGTTATGGTTATCAAACATAAAAATACCTTAATTAAAACATAGACATTTGGTCGGATTCGGGAAGGTCGCCAAAGCAATTATTCTTCGACAAAAGGTCCATAATAGACTTGTTTACCGAAGCCTTTACACGAAGTTCTTCAACCGTTGTAGCCTCGCCGTTTTTGATTACTTCAACGATCTTTTCTCCGACAGATTCACCGAGACCGTTAAGCGAGCAAAGCGGTAATCTTATCTTTCCGTTTTCGGGAACGAAGGCCTTTGCTTCCGATTTACCTATCGAAACGGGAAGGAAGGAAAAACCTCGTGCGAACATTTCAAGAACTATACGCAATATGGTTATCATACCTTCTTCTGTCGCCGAAAGGTTGGGTGCACTCTTTAATGCATTCAGCCTTTCCTCAATTTTTGCTCTGCCGCTCATTACAAGCTCTGCATCGAAGAATTTACGTTTTATGGTGAAATAGGTTGCATAGAAAGCAACGGGCTGATATATCTTAAACCAGCTTAGACGGAGAGAAGCAATGGTATATGCCGCTGCGTGAGCCTTGGGGAACATATATTGTATCTTATTACAAGAAGCAATATACCATTCGGGAACGTTCTTTTCACGCATTGCGGCTTCCTGCTCGGGAAGCAAGCCTCTTCCCTTTCTCGTTCTCTCCATAGAGTCGAAGGCTATTGCCGAATCGAGCCCCATATGCATAAGATAGACCATAATACTGTCACGTGTACCGATAATTTGGTCGATAGTACAGGTGCCGTTTTCGATAAGGTCCTTACCGTTGCCGAGCCAGATACCCGTACCGTGCGAAAGTCCTGCGATCTGAACAAGGTCGGCAAAGGATTTTGGCTTTGCGTCGAGAATCATCTGTATTGAATAGTCGGTGCCGAATTCGGGGATACCGAGAGTTCCTATCGGACAGCCTATCTGTTCGGGTGTGACACCCAAGGGTTTTGTTGACGCAAAAAGCTCGATAACGTTTTTATCGTTCATGGGAACGTCACGCACGTCGATGCCCGTATAGTTTTGGAAATACCTATAATAGGTCGGCACATCGTGTCCGAGTATATCAAGCTTCAAAATTGTATCGTGGAGATATTCAAACGCAAAGTGAGTTGTGATAACACCGCTTGAGGCTTTATTTGCAGGATATTGCACGGGAGTGAAGTCGTAGATCTCATATTCCTTCGGAATAACGACGATACCGCCGGGGTGCTGTCCCGTTGTGCTTTGAACGCCTACAAAGCCTTGCACAAGACGGTTTTGCTCTGCACGGGTCAACGTTAGATTTTCTTTTTCAAGATACTTCTTAACGTAGCCGAAGCAGTTCTTATCCTGCAACGTACCAACTGTACCTGCACGGAAGATATTTTCCTTACCAAACAAAACTTCGGTATATTTATGTGCTTCGGACTGAACGTCGCCCGAGAAGTTAAGGTCTATATCGGGTGCTTTTTCACCGTGGAATCCAAGGAAGGTCTCAAACGGAATATCGTGACCGTCGGGACGCATTTTTGTTCCGCATTTGGGACAGTCCTTATCGGGCATATCAAAGCCCGAACCGACCGAGCCGTCGGTGAAAAATTCGGAATATTTACAGTTAGGGCAAGCGTAATGGGGAGGAAGCGGATTCACCTCCGATATCTTTGCCAACGTTGCAACGAACGACGAGCCTACCGAACCACGGGATCCGACAAGATAGCCGTGTTCTTCGCTGTTTTGGACAAGACGGCGTGCGATAACGTAAAGTACCGCAAAGCCATTTGAGATAATAGAAGAAAGCTCTCTGTCCATTCTTGCCTTTACGATGTCCGGCAGTTTGCCTTCATAGCCGTACATTTCCATTGCGGTCTGTTCGCAAAGAGATTGGAGTTCTTCCTCTGCGCCGTCGATCTTAGGTGTATAGGTGCCGTCGGGGATAGGCTTTATATTGTCGAAATCCGCAATAACCTTTTTTGGGTTTTCTACAACTATGCGGTAGGCTTCTTCCTCACCGAGATATGCAAATTCGGAGAGCATTTCTTCGGTGGTACGGAAGAAGATCCTTGTATCGCGCATTGCATCGGAAAAGCCCTTGCCGCTCATCATTATCTGACGGTATATTTCGTCCTCGGGGTCCATAAAATGAACGTCACCTGTTGCGACGACAAGCTTTTTTTGTTTATTTGCGATTGCGATTATCTTTCGAACGTTATCGTGAAGCTGTTCGACGGTTGCTTGGTTTTCTTCGATAAGATAGCCGTTATTGCAATCGGGCTGAACCTCTAAATAATCATAGAAATCGGCAATACGGTAAAGCTCGTTATCGGGACGGTTTTGCAAGATGGCCTCGTAAAGCTCGCCCGAGGAGCAGGCAGAGCCGAGAATTAATCCCTCACGGTATTCGGAAAGAAGTGTTTTGGGGATTCTCGGTTGTTTTCTGAAGAAATCGAGATATGACCTCGAAACGAGCTTGTAAAGGTTTTTAAGTCCTTTTAGGTTCTTGACAAGAATGATTATATGGTATGAACGGAGCTGTTTCGGGTCGGAATTATGAGCCATAGCTGCGTTCATTTCGGTTACGGTGAGAATACCGTTTTCCGCAAGCTTTTGAATCATACAGGTGAATATTTTTGCAAGCATTTCGGTATCGGCATCGGCTTTATGATGGTCGAATTCGCCGAGATTATAATACTTTGCAAGGGTATCGAGCGTATGCTTCTTTAAATCGCCGTTTATAAAACGGGAAAGCGCAACGGTATCAAGATAGGTATTGTCAAACGGAATACTGTTCTCGTCGGCAACACGGCGTATGAACGAAATATCGAAATTTGCGTTATGGGCAACCAACATTCTGTCGCCGCAAAATTCCAAGAATTGTTCGACGGCTTCCCGCTCAGACGGTGCACCCTTTACCATATCGTCGGTTATACCCGTTAAACGCACGATATTTTCGGGTATCGGCTTTCCGCAATCGACAAAGGTTGAAAACTCGCCGATTATTTCGCCGTTTTTATATTTAAGTGCGCCGATCTGCGTTATACCGCAAGTATTCGGCGAAAGACCCGTTGTTTCGATATCGAAAATTATAAATTCCGATTCCGCAAATTTGATTTCGTTTTCATCTTCATACCTATATACGGCACGTGCGGTATCGTCAACAAGATAGCCTTCGATGCCGTATATCGGCTTTACGTCGGGATATTTTTTCGCCGCCTTCATAACTATGGGATAGGACTGAAGCGTACCGTGGTCGGTAAACGCAACGGCAGGCATACCCCAATCGTGCGCACGTTTCATAATATCCTCAGGGTCGGAAAGTGCATCGAGGGCAGACATATTGGTATGTAAATGCAGTTCAACACGTTTTTCCTCGGCATCGTCGATTCTGCCGACGAATCCGCATTTGCTGATTGCTTTTACATGGATCGTAAGTTCATCATCTTCGACCATTTGACGGGTTGTACGGTCGAATATCTTTCTATACTCTGCTTTGCCCGAAATCATTACGTATGCAGGAGGTTTGGGAAGCTTTGGGGCTTCGCTCTTCGGGCAGGTGAAGCGTGCTGTTACCGACGCAGCAAGGTCGGTTATATAAAGGGTATAAGTTACCTTATCGCCTTCATAGTTATCCTTGCTCTCGACTTCGAACAATTTTCCGCCGACGGCAACGGTAGTGCCGTTTTTGATGTTCGATATAGGAACAAGATTCCAGCTTTTTCTATCGCCCATTATCGGTTCGGGGTCGGTTATATCCAAAGTCATATTGCCAACACGGACAAGACGTTTTTCGCCCGATTCAAAATAACGTGCGTCGCCAACCGTTTCATTCCTAAAGGAAGAACGGGGCGCTGTTTTTTCGGTTTCCTTTTCTATTTCAAACTTTTGAGAACGGAGGCTTTCCAAAAGGCTGTCCTCACGTTCGTTATGGTAAGATGCAATATCAAATTCTTCGCTTTCGAATCTGATATCAAGGTGCACACCGAATTGTTCGGAAACGCACTGTTTTATAAAGTTCTGCGCTCCGTTTGCTTCGGGGATATCGGCAGAGATATACTGACGGAGCTTTATTGTGAAAACGCCGTTTGCTCTGTCATAAGAATAGGTAGCACGGTCAAAGAAGCCATAGTTTAGCTTTGAAACGTTCTTTAAGGTCTCAATTACACCGTCCATATATTTTTCTTCGAAGGGAACTGCATATTTAGGATAGACAGACGCAGAATTTAGGTTATACGCCTTCTTTATATCCGATTCTATCTCGAAGATAACAGACGGTTGGACATAGGAAGAAAACTCCGCTGTGACCGCAATACAAATACGTTCACGGTCGACCTTTACGGAGAAGGCGGTGCAACAGGATATGGCATCTTTCGCCTTTTGGGAGAACGACGCTTTTTTGAATTTATTTAAAAATTCATTAAGCATTAAGAAGTTCCTTTATCTCTTTTATAAGTACGGGGACGATCTCGGATTCGTCAAGTTTCTTTATTATTTCGCCTTTACGGAACAAAAGTCCCGATTCTTTACCGCAGGCAACGCCGAGATCTGCGTGTTTTGCTTCGCCGGGGCCGTTTACGACACAGCCCATTAAAGCAACCGTAAGTCTGCGGTCGGTCTTTATCTCTCTGGTTTGCTTTTCAAGCTCTGCAACGAGAGGAATTAGGTTTGATTGGGTTCTTCCGCAGGTTGGGCAGGAAACGATATTGATTCCTCCGCCTATACCGCAACAGAAAAGAATATCCTGTGCGGCAAGGACTTCTTTTACGGGGTCATCGGTCAATGAAACACGGACTGTGTCACCGATTCCGTCAAGGAGAAGAGCGCCTATGCCTATTGCGGATTTTATATTCCCTCTTCGAACGTCACCCGTTTCGGTAACGCCGATATGGAGAGGATAATTGCATTTTTCGGACAAAATTCTTGCAGCTTTGGTCATTGTCAAAACGTCGGAGCTTTTTACCGAAAGAACGATATTATTAAAATCGCACTCTTCAAGCATTCTTGCGTTATTAAGCGCACTTTCCGCCAATGCTTCTGCTGTTGGTCCGCCGTATTTTTCAAGAAGTGACTTCTCCGTACTGCCGCCGTTTATGCCGATTCTTATGGGAATATTACGGATCTTGCAGGCGTTTGCGACCTTTTTTATATTTTCTTTATCGCCGATATTGCCGGGGTTTATGCGTATCTTCGATATACCTCTCTCTGCTGCCGCAAGCGCCAGACGGTAGTCAAAATGGATATCCGCAACTAACGGCATTGAAACATTCTCTACGTAATAGGGTATCGCTTCCGCCGCCTCCATATCGTTTACGGTGAAGCGGACTATATCACAGCCTGCGGAGGAAAGCGCCTTAATCTGATTTAAGGTTGCTTCCCTATCGGCGGTCTTTGTGTTCGTCATAGATTGGATAGCAATCCTATTACCGCCGCCTATGGTTATATTGCCTATCTTAACTTCTCTTGTTTTCATATTAAAAAAGTCCTATCAAGTCTTTGAATGCTACGAAAAACATTAGTCCGAACAAAAGCATTGCAAAGAATGCGCTTATTGCCTGTTCGAATTTTGGGTTTAACGGTTTGCGTCTTATTGCCTCGATGATATAGAACAGCAATCTACCGCCGTCAAGAACGGGTATCGGAAGTAAATTACAAACACCGAGCGAAACGGATATCATAACCGTTAACGTTGCCAGATTTTGCAGAGTTTCTACAAAGTTTCGGCTTGCTTGGATAGTATTATTGATCTCGCCGCCGATCGCTATCGGGCCGCCTACGGCGTCCATTCCGTATTTACCCGAGAAGGTATCGTATATCGAATCGACCGTCATATAGACCGTCGAGACTGATTGCCAGAAGGATTCGTAAATGACGTTGGTAAACGTTTTTTCTTTTCTGTAAACGAGGAAATCCTGATTGCCGAAGGCTATTCCCTTTTCTGTTTCGATACCGAAAGAAATATCTTCGATATATACCTTTTCGCCGTTACGCAAAACGGTCATATCGATCGGTTCGTTGCCGTCGGAAACAATCTTGTATGCCATATCGCTATAGCATTTTATGTTTTTTCCGTTGATCTCGATTATTTCGTCGTTGATCTGCAGTCCGTAATTATTTGAAACGCTGTTTTCCATAAATCCCGCAACCTTTGTCGAGCCGATAACGCTTCCCGTTGAAACGAGGATAGCCATTATCAAAAAGGCAAGCACGAGATTCATTAAAGGGCCTGCAATAACAATTAAGATACGTTGCCAGACGGGTTTTTCATTAAGCGGTGTTTTGTATTTATGTTCTTCGGGGATCTCTTCATCATATTCTCCGACCATATTGACAAAACCGCCGATGGGGATCGCACGGAGAGAAAAATCGTTATACTTCCCTTTCCAGGTCTTTAATTTCGGGCCCATACCTATCGCAAATTCGATTACACCCACGCCGAAAGCACGGGCGACCATATAGTGACCGAATTCGTGAATGAATATCAGCAGACCGAATATGAAAATTGTAACGGCAAGCGTTATCAAGGGACTTAACATTGAAAATCAACTCCGTAATTATTTGCAAAGAGCGACCAAGTTTCTTGCTTCTTTATCGGAAGCAAGAATATCGTCGAGGGTGGGATTTGGGATATAATTAAAGTTTTCGGTTATATCGATAACCGTATCGAAAAGCTTATTAAAGCTTATCTTTCCGTCAAGGAACAATGCAACGGCTTCTTCGTTTGCACCGTTCATAACGGCAGGTATGTTGCCTCCCCTTTCGATAGAACGTCTTGCAAGGGCAAGAAGGGGGAAGGTTTCTGTATCCGGCTTTTGGAAATTAAGCTCCTTACCGAAAAGGTCAAGCGAATCCGCAGGCGACGGCATACGTTCGGGATAGGTTATTGCATATTGTATGCAAAGACGCATATCGGGAACACCAAGCTGTGCTATCACTGCAGAATCTTCAAACTCAACAAGCGAATGAACGATGCTTTGAGGGTGTATTACAACCTCTACCTTATCGGGAGAAACGTCGAAAAGATGAACCGCTTCGATAAGCTCAAGCCCTTTATTCATAAGGCTTGCGCTATCGACGGAGATCTTTCTGCCCATATTCCAGCGAGGGTGTTTTATCGCCATTTCGGGAGTTACGTTCTTAATATACTCCTTACTTTGTCCCAAAAACGGGCCGCCCGAGCCTGTCAGCAGTATTTTTTTGATCCTTCCGCCGCCCTGCAGACATTGGAATATTGCAGAATGCTCGCTATCGACGGGGAGAAGCGTTGCTCCGCCTTTTTTTACGGCATCGGTAACAAGAGTACCGCCTGCAACCAGCGTTTCTTTATTTGCAAAGGCGATCTTCTTTCCCTTTTTTGCCGCTTCGAGCGTTGGGAGCAAGCCCGTCATTCCGACAACGGCGTTGACGATAGTTTCGGAAGGGTCTTCGCTTGCAAGAAAGCAAAGTCCTTCATCGCCCGAAAGAATCTCTATATTTGTATCCGCCAAAAGCGTCTTTAATTCCGAATACTTTGCTTCGCTTATACAAACCTTATCGGGTCTGAATTCACGGCATTGCGATTCCAACAGCTTCGTATTGGAATGTGCGGAAAGCGCAGTGACGCGAAGCCCAAGGTTTCGCGCCACATCGAGAGTTTGAGTTCCTATTGAGCCCGTTGAACCGAGCAATGAGATAGTTTTATCCATAGTTATCACATAAAGTAATTATAGAATATTATGATCGAGATAAGTCCGATTGCAGTTACGATCGAAGCAGGAATTACGCTGTCGAATCTGTCAAGTACACCGCCGTGACCGGGGAATATCTTGCCGTAATCCTTAACACCGAAACGGCGTTTGATTACAGATGCGACCAAATCGCCAAGCTGGCTTACTATCGACACGGGAAGCGCCATAAGTCCCCAGAGAGGATCGTTCTGCGCAATCCAGAACACAACTACACCTGCCAACGTGCCGAATACCGTACCGCCGACTGCGCCTGCAACAGTCTTTTTGGGAGATATATCGGGGCAAAGCTTTTTCTTTCCGAAAAGCATACCCGTAAAATATGCAAAAGTATCGGTACACCAAGCGACCGCAAGAACGAACGCAACCGACCAAAGTCCCAACACGGGGCGAAAGGCGGAAAGCTCCGACAAAGCAACGAAGCCTGCGGTTATGTATACTGCAAGTCCGTAGAACATAAGAACACGTTCGATATTTACTGTCTTATGCTGAACAAGGCAGACGAAAAGGAAATACAACAAAGACAATATCAATACTGCAAGAAGGCAGGCTGCCGCTGCGAAAAGACGTGCCTCAAACAAAGGACAAACGCCGACGCATATTGCCGAGCCTATTATTGCAGGAAGGGATATTGCATAGTTTTTCAGCAATCCGCAGCAACCGAGCATTTCATAGATCGAAAATCCGCAGATCAAAGCGAATATCAAGGATGCTCCCCATACTCCGCCGAATATCAGTGCAGGCACAAAGACCAGCAAAGCAACGATGGCGGTCAATATTCTTGTTATCATAAATTACCTCCCGAACCGACGTTCACGTTTTGAGAAGGATTCTATTGCTTTCAGTAATTCTTTTTTGTCAAAATCGGGCCAATAAACGTCCGTGAAATAATATTCGGAATATGCCGACTGCCACAGCAGGAAATTTGATATTCTGTATTCCCCGCTCGTGCGCACGACCAGATCGGGATCGGGCACGCCTGCGGAATAGAGATTTCTTTCGATATCCTCGGCAGTTATTTCGGTCTTGCCCTCTTTCAAAAGACGGTTTACCGCATTGACAAGCTCTTGACGTCCGCCGTAGGAAAGGCAGATGCAAAGCGTCATACCCGTATTATTCGAAAGACGTTCTTCAACCGAACGGAGCGCTTCTCTGTATTTAGGTTCGAAACGGTCGATATCGCCCAAAAGCTTCAAGCGGATATTCTTTCTTACCATTTCGGGTTCGTATTTAACGATACCACGGCTCATTAATTCCATCAAAGCCGAAACCTCTTCGGTGGCACGGTTCCAGTTTTCGGTTGAAAAGGCATAGACGGTAAGATATTCGATACCCAGATCACTGCAGGAATCGACGGTGTTGACGAAAGTGTCAAGACCTACTTTATGGCCTGCGGTACGGGGAAGAAGACGTTTCTTTGCCCATCTTCCGTTACCGTCCATTATTATTGCTATATGACGTGGAATTTTAAGTTCGGTCGTTTCCGACATAGATCAGATCTCCATTATTTCCTTATCTTTTCTTGCGACAACAGCGTCAACTTCTTTGATAAGTTTATCGGTGATATCCTGAATGGTCTTTTCTGCGCTCTTGAGGTCGTCTTCGGTGATCTCCGAATTCTTCTTCATAGCCTTCGCCGCATCGTTTGCATCACGACGGATGTTACGGATCGCAACCTTGCAGTCTTCGCCCATTTTGGAAGTCTTCTTTGTGAGTTCTTTTCTGCGTTCTTCGGTCAATGCAGGGAAAACAAGACGAACACATTTGCCGTCGTTGGTGGGGGTTATTCCTACGTCGGAAGCGAGGATAGCCTTTTCGATCTCCTTAAGCATGCTTGCTTCCCAAGGAGTTATAACAAGAGTTCTTGCATCGGCTGCCTTTACGGTTGCAACACCTTCGATACCTGTGGGGCTTCCGTAATAGGAAACGGTTACTTTATCAAGAACCTTTGCGCTTGCACGGCCGACTCTTATGGTTCCGAAGTCTTCTTCGAGAACGCTTATACTCTTTTTCATTCTTTCTTCAAAGGGTTTCATTTCAAACATGGTTATTACCTTCCTTTTGTTGATTTATGTAAATTAATTATGTATCAAGGTTCCGATATTTTCACCGTTTGCCGCACGAATGATATTATCGGGCTCCGACAAGGGGAAAAGCACGGTTTTAATTCCGCTTTCTTCGCCGATGGTTGCGGCGCTCTGGTCGATAGCCTTCAATCCGAGAGAAAGCATTTCGGAATAGGTCAATTCGTCAAACTTTTTAGCATCGGGATATTTTGCAGGGTCTTTGTCGTAAACACCGTTTACGTTCTTTGCGGAAAGGACTGCATCGCACTTAAGCTCTGCCGCACGGAGCATCATGCCCGTGTCGGTCGAGAAGAAGGGGTAGCCGACACCGCAGGAAAGGATCACAACTTCGTTATTTTCGAGGTATTCGATCGCTTTATACTGGGAATAGGGTTCGCAGAACTGTTGAATCTGAACGGCACTCATAACGTGTGCGTTCACGCCGGTCTTGATGATATAGTCCTGCATAGCGATAGAGTTGATGACCGTTGCGAGCATACCCATGTGGTCACCTCTTACACGGTCGACCGAAAGGCCGTTCTGTCTTGCACCACGCCAGATATTACCTGCTCCGATGACGATACAGACCTGTGTGCCGTCCTTTACAAGACGGGATATCACGTCTGCAACGGAAGTGAGCATATCTCCGTTTAGGATACGGTTTCCTTCGCCGGAAAGTGCTTCGCCGCTTAATTTTACAAGAACACGCTTGTATTGGTTTGCCATTTCAAATTCCCTCGCTTTTTTACTTGATTTATCTGTTTGTTATAAATACTTTTAACAACGAATCCAATTTATTTGTCATACCGCAAACGTAAGCGGTTACGGGAGATATTGTTGAAGATTCAAAATCCTTCTTCACAAGAAATTCATCGGGAAAGTACGCCTTGAAAAGTGAATCGGTACAAGCTTTGAACCGTTCGTCGGTATAATCGAAAATACCGAGAAGTTCAAGAACCGACGCACAGATCTCTTCAGACGTTGATCTATTACCGATAGAAACACGTTCGCCGAAATATAGTTCGGTCGTTTCGGTATCTTCATATCTTAACGCCGTGGTCTTTACGTCCTTATCAAGGCAGACGAAGAAGAAATAATTATCGTAATCGGAAATCGGAAAGTTTGCCTTTGCAAAGTTCGCAAGAGTGCCGAAGCTTGTTTCGGCAAAGTCGAGATCGAAATCAATAGGTCTTGTTCCGACGATGCCCGAATGGTCAAAATAGGCAGGCTCGTAGGTTATCTGCACGCTATTGCCGTATTGTTCGGACTGTGACTTAAGATAATCCATCGCCGTTGCGATCTTGTTATGGAAGGCTTCTTCCTGACCTGCCGAAAATTCGGTTTCGTTATCCGAAACAAAAAGCTCTATAACGAGGATCTTTCCCGAAAAGTCGCAAAGCGAACCGAGATTTGAATACGTCGGGTCTATATTTACGGTTTCTTTCTTTGGGTTGATATGATATATGCCGTTTTCCAAAAGCCATTTATCTTCACGTTTGACGGCTTTCAAGACCACGTCTTTGCCCGAAACCGTTTTTGCATTTATGATCTTTGCGTTTTCATCTTCGGTATCCGAAACGGAAACGGTATTCGTATCGACAAAATCGTCATAACCGCTTCCTGCATGGTAAAATACCTTTGTTTTGCCGTCGGCATTTGAAATTGCTTTTTCGCCGTACTGCGGATATTCGAGGAAAAACGTTTTGTCGTTACTTTCCTGAACGTAGGTTGAATTCAACAGTTCTTCCACGGAAGAAAAATTATGAAACTCATTACCCTCCGCCAACGTTACCGAAAGAGAACCGTCATATTCTCCAAAAAGAGAATTGCAGACGAACATCTCGGTTATTTTACGGTCACGTTCTATCAATTCGACCGCCGTTTCGTTTGTGAACAGTGCTTGGCTTACGTCGGAAGAGCTTTCATCAGAACCGTCGTTTCCGCAAGCACAAAAACCCACCGCAAGGAAGGCTATGATAAGCAATAATATTAAATTATTTCGTAAGCAATAATTATTATATTTCATATCATTATGATTATAACAGACAAACGCCCCGATATCAATAGAAAATTGTCTTAAAAAAGAATATTCTCACGCACAACACGCTTGATTTTTACCTTTTCACCGAAAAAGGCGGCAACGTAGGAAGGATTGAGATAATCATTGCCTGCTGCATTGAGTTCCACACGTGCAATTATGCCGTTTTCGACCCTTTCGGCAGAAATGAATTTTGCCATGGGAGAGATATCGACGACCTTTTCCCCTGCCTTTGAACGCTTGACGACCTTCATCTCTCCGTCGAATGCCGAAGCAAATTCCTCGGGAGTTATCTCGGTCATAAGTTCAAGCCGCCAAAGTGCAGTTTTTGTTTTTGGTTTTCCTTCGGGAAAGCTCACGGAAATTATATCCATTCCGGGAAAAGACGATTTTTTGAGTTTTTCCTCAATCTCTTCAAGAGGAACGTTCTCTGTTATCTTAAAATCGAAAAGCTCACGTTCGCCTTCCTGATAGATAGAAAGCGGAAGTGCAATATTCAACTTCGGATGGGGGTTAAAGCCCTCGCTGTAGCCTATAGGAAGACTGCTTCTGACGAGCATTCTTGCTATTGCACGTTGAAGGTCGAGATGAGAGATATATTTAAGTTTACCGAGCTTTGTAAAGCAAACACGTACGTCAGTCATTGTCTTTACCTCCGTCGCAAACACATTTTCCGTTGCAAAGGCTTGCAGCGCCGCAGCCCGAGCATTTGGTCTTACAGTCGGGGGTGGTTTCTGCTTTGAGTGCCTTTTTGTATTCGTTCTTCATAAACTTCTTCGTTACGCCGATATCTATGAAGTCCCAAGGGAGTATCTCATCCTCGCCGAAGCGACGGTTTGCATAGAAAGAAGGGTCGATTCCGCAATCTGAAAAGACGTTGTTCCAATTATCATAGCTGAAATATTCGTCCCAGCCGTCGAGCATCATATTTCTGTTATAGGCTTCCTCCAAGCACTTTGAAAGCCTTCTGTCTCCGCGTGCGAAAACGGCTTCGATACGGGAAACACGGGCATCGTGGTATTTATATGATATCTTCTTTGTGGTTATTTTGGATTTCAAGAGCTGTTGTTTTCTTTCAAGCTCTTCCAACGTGTCCTGTCCTTCCCATTGGAACGGTGTGAATGGCTTTGGCACGAAGCAGGAAACGCTTACGGTTACGTTAACTCCCCTGCCGCCGTTTTTACGTTTTTTGGAATAGTATGTATCAACGATATTCTGTCCGAGCGACGCTATACCGCAGATGTCCTCGTCGGTTTCTGTGGGAAGTCCGTTCATAAAATATAGCTTGAGGCTGTTTCTTCCGCCGTCGAACGCTTTTTCGCAAGCGGTTATTATTTCTTCCTCGGTTATGTTCTTATTGATAACGTCACGAAGTCTTTGCGTTCCTGCTTCGGGAGCAAAGGTAAGACCGCTTTTGCGGACGGAGGACACCTTTTCGAGCAATTCTTCATAGAAATTATCTATTCTCATAGACGGCAAAGAAAGGTTTACGTTCTTCTTGTTCGTCCAAGGGAGAAGCTTATCGATAAGCTCGGGAAGATGGGTATAGTCGCTTATAGAAAGCGAGGTCAACGATATCTCGGTATAGCCCGAATGGTCTATCGATCTTTTTGCGTTTTCGTTGAGAACCTCGGGGGATTTTTCACGGTACGGACGCGAGACCATACCTGCCTGGCAGAAACGGCAGCCTCTTATACAGCCACGGAAAACCTCCAGCATTACACGGTCGTGAACCGTTTCCAAGAAGGGGACCGAGCAATCACAGGGGAAATACACCTCGTCGAGATTGCTTATGATACGTTTAGTGATCTTTTCGGGAACGCCTTCTCGGTTAGGCTTGAAGGAAGAAATCGTGCCGTCCTCGTTATATTCAACGTCGTAAAGCGAGGGTACGTAGAAGCCGTCAAGCTTTGATGCACGGTAGAGTATTTCCTCACGTGAAACACCCTGTTTTTTACATTCGTTGACAAGGTTTGCAAGCTCTAAAAGTGCGTCTTCGCCTTCGCCTATCGAGAAAATATCGATAAAACCGGCTATCGGTTCGGGGTTATAAGCGCAGGGACCGCCTGCGATAACTATCGGGTCGGATTCGCTTCTATCCTTTGAAAGCAAAGGAATATTGCCGAGTCCGAGCATCTGCAAAACGTTGGTATAGCAAAGCTCGTACTGCAGCGTGAATGCAACTATATCGAATACGTTAAGCGGATCTCCGCTTTCGAGCGCATAGAGGGGCATTTTATGTTTTATAAGCTGTTCACGCATATCGGGCCAAGGCATATAGCTTCGTTCACAGCTTATATATCCCGTATTGTTAAAGCAACCCGAAAGAATCTTCATTCCGAGGTTGGACATACCTATCTCATAGGTATCGGGAAAGCAGAAGCAAACACGCAATTCTGCATTTTCGGGGTTTGGAATATCGGAAGCATACTCTCCTCCGACATAGCGCCCCGGCTTTTCTACGTTTTCAAGCAGAGGTGCATATTTTTCGTAATCTATCAATTTAATTTCTCCTTAAGGTAAAATCCTGTATAGCTGTTTTCGTTCTTTGCAACCTCTTCGGGTGTGCCCTTTGCGACGATACGTCCGCCCGCATCACCGCCGTCGGGACCGAGGTCGATTATATAATCGGCTGTTTTTATAAGGTCGAGATTATGCTCGATAACAACCACAGAGTTGCCTGCATCAACAAGCTTTTGCAAGACGGATACAAGCTTGTTAACGTCGTCGGTATGCAAGCCGGTCGTAGGCTCGTCAAGCACGTAAAGCGTTTTGCCCGTTGCACGTTTTGCAAGTTCGTTTGCAAGCTTTACACGCTGTGCCTCACCGCCCGAAAGAGTTGTGGCAGGCTGACCTATCTTGACGTAGCCGAGTCCTACGTCGCAGAGGGTATCGAGCTTTCTCTTGATTGACGGATAGTTTTGGAAGAATTCTCTTCCCTCCTCGCAGGTCATTTCAAGCACGTCGTAGATAGACTTGCCTTTATATTTAATTTCAAGTGTTTCATGGTTATAGCGTCTTCCCTTACAAACGTCGCAGGTGACGTAAACGTCGGGAAGGAAGTGCATTTCGATAGTCAACGTACCGTCGCCACGGCAGGATTCACAGCGTCCGCCCTTTACGTTGAAGGAAAATCTGCCTTCGCTGTAGCCTCTTGCCTTTGCCTCCGGTGTTGATGCAAACACGGCACGTATATCGTTGAAAAGTCCGATATAGGTTGCAGGGTTGGAACGGGGGTTGCGTCCTATCGGGGATTGGTCGATCTGGATTATCTTATCAATATCGTCAGCACCGATAATTTCTTTATGCTTTCCGGGTATTACCGAAAGTTTACCGAGCTTTCTTGCAAGGGTATTATACAATACCGAATTTACAAGGCTTGATTTACCCGAGCCCGAAACACCCGTAACGCAAACGAATTTACCGAGAGGTATTGTAACGTCGATATCCTTAAGGTTATTTTCCTTTGCGCCGACAACGGTTATAAACCCGCCGTTGCCCAAACGGCGCTGTTTGGGTACAGAAACGCTTTTCTTGCCCGAAAGGTATTGTCCCGTTATAGATTCCTTGCATTTCTTTATCTGCGCAGGTGTGCCCGTGAATACGACCTCACCGCCGTGAACACCTGCACCGGGACCGATATCGACGAGGAAATCGGCTTCTTCTATCGTTTCTTCATCATGCTCTACGACCAAGACGGTATTGCCGATATCACGGAGCTTTTTGAGGGTATTTATCAATTTTTGGTTGTCACGTTGGTGAAGACCTATGCTCGGTTCGTCAAGAACGTACATAACGCCGACAAGCGAGCTTCCTATTTGCGTTGCAAGACGTATTCTCTGTGCTTCACCGCCCGAAAGCGAGCCTGCTTTACGGGAAAGCGTTAAATATCCTAATCCTACGTTTTCAAGGAAGGACAGACGTGCATTTATTTCTTTTAAAATTTCTTTCGCTATTTCCTGATGTGTTTTCGACAATTTGAGCGTTGCGAAAAACTTTCTTGCTTTTATTACCGAAAGGTTGCAAAGCTCGGATATATTCAAACCGCCGACGGTTACGGCAAGGGATTCTTTTTTAAGACGCATTCCGTTACATTCGGGGCAAGGAATATAGTCCATAAACTGCTCGTAATACTCACGGGTCTCATATCCTCCGCCCATTTTATAGCGTTTATCTATCATACCGATAACACCCTTGAAGGACGGTTCCGCAACCGATTTACGCTTGCGCTTATTACCGTACATAAGAACGCTGAAGGCTTCTTCGGAATAATCGCATATCGGGGTATGAACGTCAAAGCCGTGATATCTGCCGACAGAATTTATAAGCTCGGCAAAATATCCGCCCGGTTCGGCACTCTTAAAGCCGTTGCAGACTATGGCGCCTGCAAATATGGAAACGGTTTTATCGGGGATAAGCTTTTCTTCGGAAAAAACGTTATTTTCGCCCAAGCCCGAGCAAGCCTCGCAAGCGCCCGAAGGGTTATTGAAGGAGAACATACGGGGGGTTAGTTCACCTATCGAAACACCGTGGGTCTTGCAGGCATAGTTCTGCGAAAAGGTCATTTCGTTATCGTCGTCGGGAGAATCGGGGAAGAAGATCTTTATTATTCCGCCTGCGAGCTTTGAAGAAGTTTCTATACTTTCTGCAAGTCGGGAACGTATATCCCCTCTCATAACAAGACGGTCGACGACGATATCTATATCGTGTTTTATGTTTTTATCAAGTTCTATCTTCTCTGAAAGGTCGTACATTATTCCGTCAACACGGACACGTACGTAACCGCTTTTTCTTGCGTCTTCAAACACCTTCTCGTGCATACCCTTTTTCGCCGAAACGACGGGTGCAAGCACGATGAAACGTGTTCCCTCTTCAAGCTCGGAGATATGTTCGACGATCTCATCGACCGATTGCTGATTTATCTCCTCACCGCAAACGGGACAGTGGGGTACACCGATCCTTGCATAGAGCAAGCGGAGATAATCGTATATTTCGGTTGCCGTACCGACAGTCGAGCGAGGGTTGCGTGACGTCGTTTTCTGGTCTATCGATATTGCGGGAGAAAGTCCGTCTATCATATCAACGTCGGGCTTGTCAAGCTGACCCAAAAACATTCTTGCATAGGACGAAAGCGATTCTACAAAACGACGGTGTCCTTCGGCATATAGGGTATCGAAAGCAAGGCTCGATTTACCCGAACCCGAAAGTCCCGTGAACACAACGAGCTTATCACGGGGTATCGTTACCGAAATATCCTTTAAATTATGAACTCTTGCGCCTTTTACAACGATTTTATCAGACATATTTTCACCTATTACATTAAACGTCTTATCCTGTCACGTATCATTGCCGCAGTTTCAAAATCAAGGTCCTTTGCGGCACGTTTCATATCGGCAGTAAGCTTATCGATAAGCTTCTTCTTATCTTCTTTCGAAAGTTTCTTATTCTTTTCAAGTTTTTCCGCTTCCTTCTTCGAGGTTATCTCTATCGGAGCACGGATATCTTTTACTATCGTCTTGGGTGTTATGCCGTTTGCTTTATTATAAGCATCCTGAATCTTACGGCGGCGGTTGGTTTCGCCTATTGCACGCCTCATAGATTCGGTTTCGGTATCAGCATACATTATAACCTTGCCTTCGGCGTTTCTCGCTGCTCTGCCTATTGTCTGCACGAGCGATATCTCGCTTCGCAAGAAGCCTTCTTTATCGGCATCTAATATCGCAACGAGAGATACTTCGGGAAGGTCAAGCCCTTCTCTTAAAAGGTTTATACCGACGAGAACGTCAAATTCGCCTGCACGAAGTCCACGAAGGATATCCATTCGTTCCATCGTGTCGATATCGTAATGCATATAACGGCATTTGATTCCCGAAAGCTCGAAAAATTCGGTCAGGTCTTCCGCCATTTTCTTTGTTAAGGTCGTCACCAAAACTCTTTCTTTTTTTGCGGCACGGATCCTTATTTCGCCTGCGAGGTCGTCTATCTGTCCTTTTGTCGGGCGGACTTCAACGACAGGGTCAAGCAAGCCCGTGGGACGGATTATCTGCTCTACCAAGCGGGTTGAAAGCGAGCGTTCGTATTCCTTCGGGGTTGCGCTTACGTATATCGTCTGTCCGCGTTTTTCGTTAAACTCATCGAAAACGAGAGGACGGTTATCATAAGCGGAAGGCAGACGGAAGCCGTAATCGATAAGGTTCTTTTTACGTGCTCTATCCCCTGCCGCCATACCACGAACCTGCGGAAGCATAACGTGGCTTTCGTCAACGAACATAATGAAGTCCGACGGGAAATAGTCAAGCAAGGTATAGGGTGCACTCCCCGGCTCTCTGCCCGAAAGGACACGGGAATAGTTTTCAACACCCGAGCAGAAGCCTATCTCACGAATCTGTTCAACGTCGAACATAGTACGTTCACGGATACGCTGGGCTTCTATGAATTTATTTTCTTTCTCGAAATATTCGATTCTTTCGTCAAGCTCTTTAACGATCTCGTCAAGAGCTTTTTTGCGTGTTTCCGACGAGGTTACGTAGTGAGAAGCAGGATATATCGCAACGTAAGACATATCGGCAACCGCTTCGCCCGTTACGACGTTGATCTTACAGATACGGTCGACCTCGTCACCGAACAGCTCTACTCTTACGGCATCGGTATCGGTATTCGACGGGAATATATCTATAACGTCGCCTCTTACACGGAAGTTATTACGTTCAAAGCCTATATCGCTTCTGCCGTATTGCAGGGCAACAAGACGTTTGATAATATCATCTCTCGGAAAGGTAGTTTCCCTTCTTATCGAAAGGACCTGTTCGGCATATTCCGAGGGGTCGCCGAGAGAATAGATACAGCTTACAGAAGCAACGATGATAACGTCACGCCTTTCGAAAAGCGAGCTTGTTGCCGAATGTCGTAGTTTGTCTATCTCGGCATTCGTTGCGGCATCTTTTTCGATATAAATATCCTTACCCGGAACGTAGGCTTCGGGTTGGTAATAGTCGTAATATGAAACAAAGAACTCAACGGCGTTTTCGGGGAAAAATTCACGCATTTCCGAGCAGACCTGCGCCGCAAGAGTTTTATTCGGCTCGAGTATTATTGCAGGGCGGTTCGATTGGGCAATAATATTAGCCATTGTAAAGGTTTTGCCCGAGCCCGTAACACCGATGAGAGTTTGGTCTCTATCGCCGTTTTTGAGTCCTTCAACAAGCGCACTTATTGCTTCGGGCTGGTCGCCTGTCGGCGCAAAATCCGAAACGAGTTTGAATTGTCCCATACCGCACCTCTCTCTTGAAATTATTAGTATATTATTTTACCACAAAAACGCAGAAATTAAAAGGGGATTTGTCAAGTTTTTTAGAAAACGGGGCATTATTTTCTATCAATTTATATCAATCTGTTATTTATTGCCGAAGCGATGCTTATGGAAGTGTTGCCAAAGCGTTTTTTTATATTATCAACGGCGTTTTCGAGGGAGTTCAGTTTTTTATATTTTTCTTCCCAAGGGAACGGGAAAAGGCTTTGTTGAAAGTCGTTTTCGTCTTGTCTTGTCAGTTTTTCGGCGTGGACCGTTAAAGAATAGAGGGCTTCGTTTTGCTTCAAATTAGATCTGATTATACCAATTGCTGTTTTTGATATCTCATGAAAAAGGCAGGTTGGGTGGGACAGCGTCGCCGAACGGTTTGACGTTGTCAGATCCTGTCGGCGCATCGTTACGGCAACGTTATTACAGCAAAGTCCGTGTTTTCTTAATCTTTCGGCAACCGACAAAGAAAGATATGTCACGGCGAAGGAGATATCGAATTCGGTTTCGAGGTCGTATTTAAAGGTCATTCCGTTGCTTACCGATTTCGGCTCGGGTTCATATCCCGAGGGTGTTACTTCGGAAAAATCACGTCCCAATGCAAAATTTTTAAGCATCAAGCCGTTTTTGCCGAGTTTTTTTGAAAGAAGATCATCATCGCAGCAGGCAAGATCGCCTATCGTTCGTACACCGATCGAATCAAGTGCCCTAACGCTTGACGGGCCTACGAAAAGAAGACTTGAAACGTGCAAGGGCCAGACTATTGAAGCAAATCTGTCGGGCGGTATTACCGAGGTTGCGTTTGGTTTTTGAAGGTCGCTTCCCAATTTCGCAAAGACTTTATTAAAGGAAACGCCGATAGAAACGGTTATACCAAGCTCGTTTTTCACACGTTCACGAATCAAATCCGCTATTTCCCTTCCGTTACCGAAAAGCTTTAGAGAACCGGTCACGTCAAGCCAGCTTTCGTCGATACCGAAAGGTTCTATCATATCGGTATAGTCATAGAAGATACGGTTCATTTTTTGCGACATTTCGCCGTAAAGGCCGTAAGTCGGGCGCACGGTGACAAGCTCGGGGCATTTTCTTTTTGCAGACCATACCGTTTCCGCCGTTTTGATATTATATTTTGCGGCAAGCTCGTTTTTCGCCAATACGATGCCGTGACGGTCTTCCACGCTTCCGCAGACCGCCATAGGTACGTTTTTATACTCGGGATGCAACGCCGTTTCGCAAGAAGCAAAAAAAGAATTTGCATCGCAATGCAATATCGTTCTGTATTTCTTCGGTTCAAAAGCGATATTCTGCGCGCTTTTGAAATTTGAAGTATACATTATTTTTGATTTATCGCTCGGTCCCATATACATTGAATCTTCCCTCTTTTCAAGGTTTTTTCAGACGTTTATATAATAACACCCGAACGAATGTTTGTCAAGAACAAATGTTCTTTTATGCAAAAAGAAAACGCCGAATTTTTACGTTCGGCGTTCTTTATTAAGTATTATTCCTTGGTTTCTTCTTTTTCTTCTTCACGGTTCATTTCGTCAATGGACATCGTTACGCTATGCTGGATAGGAGTCCATTCAACCTTCTTGAAGAGCGCTGCGATAGCGATAGGCGCATAAGAAAGCATAAACACAGGGAACGTGAAGAGATATTTTATCATCTTTTTCGGCGGGCAGTCGATCACGTCCCATTCGGTAATGACCGTTATGAAGCCTACGACAAAGATAAGCATATAAATGATCATACTGAAATAGAGGACCGGCAGCATACAGAAATAGAAGAAGTTGAAGAACACGGGGTTATCGACGAAAACGGTGATACCGTAAATGAATTCACCGATACAGCAAAGTACCGAGAGTATGGTGAACATAAGCGCAGGGAAGATCGTCATCAACATATCGTAGCAGGCGAAAGAGCCTTTGAAGATACGCTTGAAGAGCGATCCGCCGTATTTACCGAATACCTGATAGAAGCCCTTTGACCAACGCAAACGCTGGTTCCAGGACTGTTCGAAGGTGACGGGCTGTTCGTCATAAACGACAGAACCGCCGCTGTAACCGATGGTTTCGCCCTGAATCGCCATATCGACCGAAAATTCGATATCTTCGGTAAGAAGATGGTATTTCCAACCGTTGTTCTTCTCGATAATTTCACGGCTTATACAGAAGCCGGTACCCGAGATAGCGCACGAAGTACCAAAACGCATTCTTGCGTTATTAAGGT
Organism: Eubacteriales bacterium; assembly: GCA_045536935.1. Taxonomy (GTDB): domain Bacteria; phylum Bacillota; class Clostridia; order Oscillospirales; family CAG-382; genus Coliplasma. Next base: position 59,525 of record JAZSOO010000019.1, read on the forward strand.
ATTTCGCTTCACGGAGGAACCAGAGAGAATAGCCTGCGGTTATCCAGTTTGTACCGTAGTTCTTGGAGTTACGGTAGCTGGTGAGTGCTTTATATCCCCTATTGAAGTTGACGTTCATTTCTTTGATGAAGTTCTTATCAACAAGGTTGTCTGCGTCGAAGATTATGTATGCGTCGCAATCGTCCTTTTCCGCAAGGAGCTTTTTGAAAAGGAAATCCAATGCATAGCCCTTGCCGACGAGTTCTTTATTATTTCTTTCAAGAACTATTGCGCCGTGCTGTCTGCCGACCTCGGCAGTGTTATCCGTGCAGTTATCGGCGATAAGGAAGATCTTGATAAGTTCGCTGGGATAATCCTGACGGTTGATACTTTCAAGAAGGTGGCCGATAACGTTTTCTTCGTTACGGGCACTGATTACAACACCGAATTTATTAAGCTTATCGCTTTTTACGGGTTGAGACTTATCTTTTCCGAGGAAGACCCAGAAAATATAGAGGAACTGATAGAGATAGCAGATTATAAACGAACCGGTAAGAATGATATTACACAGTGTAAATATATCCTTGATATCCACGGTAAAACCTCCGCTGTTAATTTTATTTTCACGTATTATACATCAATACGCAATGATTGTCAATAACGAAAGATTTTTTAAAGTCTTTCTGCAACGGCTTTGAGGAAGCCTTCTGTATCGACCTGAGTTTTATTCTCGAGAGTCGAAATGAGATAAAGGTCCTTAGTCATAATACCGCTTTCGATAGTGTCGATACAAGCCTTTTCGAGCTTATTTGCAAATTCGCAAAGCTCGGGAATATCGTCAAGCTCGCCGCGTTTTCTGAGCGCACCCGTCCAAGCGAAGATGGTTGCAACAGAGTTTGTGCTGGTGCTCATACCCTTTAAATGGTTGTAATAATGGCGCTGAACGGTACCGTGAGCAGCTTCGTATTCGTAAACACCGTCGGGCGAGACGAGAACGCTTGTCATCATAGCGAGAGAGCCGTATGCTGTGGAGACCATATCGCTCATAACGTCGCCGTCATAGTTCTTACAAGCCCAGATGAATCCGCCTTCGGAACGGATAACACGTGCAACGGCATCGTCGATGAGAGTATAGAAATATTCAAGACCTGCTTTTTCAAAGCGTTCTTTATATTCGTTTTCATAGATCTCTGCGAAAATATCCTTGAAACGGTGGTCATAGGTCTTGCTTATGGTGTCCTTTGCGGAGAACCAGAGGTCCATCCCCGTATCGAGAGCATAGTTGAAGCAGCTTCTTGCAAAGCCTTCGATACTCTTATCGATATTGTGCATACCCTGTGCGATACCGTCGGTCTTGAAATCCTGAATGAGCGCACGGGTCTCTGTTCCGTCGGGTGCGGTTACGACCAATTCTGCCTTTGAGCCTGCCGCAACACGAAGCTCGGTTGCTTTATAAATATCGCCGTATGCGTGACGTGCGATAGAAATGGGCTTTGTCCAATTACGAACGTAAGGAGGAATACCCTTTACAAGGATCGGGGTACGGAAAACGGTACCGTCGAGGATAGCACGAATGGTTGCATTCGGGCTTTTCCACATCTGTTTGAGGTTATATTCGGTCATACGTGCCGCATTGGGCGTGATAGTAGCACATTTAACGGCAACACCGTATTTTTTGGTTGCGTTTGCGGAATCGACGGTTACTTGGTCGTCGGTTTCGTTACGGTGCTCAAGTCCGAGATCGTAATATTCGGTCTTGAGATCGATATGGGGAAGAAGAAGAATATCCTTTATCTGTTGCCAGATTATTCTTGTCATTTCGTCGCCGTCCATTTCGACGATCGGCGTTTTCATTACTATTTTAGACATTTTTATGCTCCTTTGGTATATTCAAGCAAGCCGCCTGCTAGGATTATATCACGGTCACGTCCGGAAAGGGAGGAAACAAGCTTTATTTCTTTACCGTTTGCCGAAAGAATTATATCCTTACCCTCTTTGATGCATTCTCTTATGTTTTCGATAACGAGCTTATCACCGAGGTTTATGGAATCGTAATCATCTGCGTTTGCGAAGGTAAGAGGAAGAATACCTGCGTTTACAAGGTTTGCCGCATGGATACGTGCAAAGCTCTTTGCGATAACAGCCTTCACGCCGAGATAAAGCGGAACGAGAGCTGCGTGTTCACGGGAACTGCCCTGACCGTAGTTTTCACCGCCGATGATTATACCGCCGTTCTTTTCCTTTGCACGGGCAGGAAATTCCTCGTCACAAACCTCAAAGCAGAAATTGGAAAGATAGGGTATATTGGAACGGTAAGGAAGTATCTTTGCGCCGGCGGGCATAATGTGGTCTGTGGTGATATTATCACCGACCTTGAGGATACATTCACATTCAACCGTTTCGGAAACGGGTTTGCTTTCGGGGAAGGGTTTTATATTAGGTCCGCGAACGACTTCTACGGTATGTGCGTCCTCTGCGGAAGCAGGCTTGATGACCATATTATCGTTGATCGCAAACTTAACGGGCATAGAGATCTCGGGCATTTCGCCTATGGTACGGGGGTCGGTAAGAACGCCCGTAAGAGCAGAAATAGCCGCTGTTTCGGGAGAAACGAGATATACCTGTGCGTCCTTAGTACCGCTTCTTCCGAGGAAGTTACGGTTGAAGGTACGAAGGCTTACGCCTGCGGATTGGGGAGATTGTCCCATACCGATACAAGGTCCGCAAGCACTCTCTAAAATTCTTGCGCCTGCATCGATCATCCAGGAAAGCGCACCGCATTCTGCAAGCATATTATAGACCTGTTTGGAGCCGGGAGCGATAGAAAGGCTGACGTCATCGTGAACGGTCTTGCCTTTAAGTATATGTGCAACCTTCATAAGGTCTACAAAAGACGAGTTTGTGCAGGAGCCGATACAAACCTGATCGACCTTGATGTTTCCGATCTCTTCAATACTCTTAACGTTATCGGGGCTATGAGGACAAGCCGCAGCGGGAACGAGAGTTGAAAGGTCGATATCAATAACGAGGTCGTATTCTGCATCTGCGTCTGCGGAAAGCTCTACGTATTGGTCTTCTCTTCCCTGCGCCGCAAGGAAAAGACGGGTGTTTTCATCAGAGGGGAACACCGAAGTGGAAGCACCCAATTCTGCACCCATATTGGTTATGGTGCCTCTTTCGGGAACGGTAAGAGTTTTTACGCCCTCTCCGCCGTATTCGATAATTCTGCCGACACCGCCCTTTACGCTCAAACGGCGAAGGACTTCGAGAATTACGTCTTTTGCGGAGACCCAATCGTTAAGCTTGCCCGTGAGGTTTACTCTCACCATTTCGGGCATAGTGATATGATAAGCACCGCCGCCCATTGCAACCGCAACGTCAAGACCGCCTGCACCGAAAGCAAGCATACCCAAGCCGCCGCCCGTGGGAGTATGGCTGTCGGAGCCGATAAGAGTCTTTCCGGGAACACCGAAACGTTCGAGATGGACCTGATGGCAGATACCGTTACCGGGACGGGAGAAATACAAGCCGTATTTCTTTGCGCAGGTACGGATGTAAAGATGGTCATCGGCATTCATAAAGCCGTTTTGGAGAGTATTGTGGTCGATATATGCAACCGAAAGCTCGGTCTTTACCCTCGGAATACCCATAGCTTCAAATTCGAGATATGCCATAGTACCCGTTGCGTCCTGGGTCAAGGTCTGGTCTATCCTAAGTCCGATGGGAGTTCCTTTTATCATTTCACCTTCAACGAGGTGGGCTTTGATTATTTTCTGTGCAATAGTCAATCCTGACATGTTAGATTATCCTTTCTGTCTTCAAGGTCTATATAAGGACGTCTGCCGTGGAAGGGTCTGTATGCGGGACGCATTATACGACGGCAGGTTATTATTTCTTCCAAACGGTGGGCACACCAGCCCGAAAGACGTGCAAGCGCAAATAGAGGTGTGAACAGCTCTTCCGGTATGCCGAGCATACGGTAAACAAGGCCTGAATAGAGGTCCACGTTAGCGCATATCGCATTACCGTCCTGCATTTTGTTCTGTAAAAGAACGGGAGCAAGACGTTCGACGGCGTGGAGAAGCTCGAAATCGGAACGCATTCCGAAAGAATCGCACTGCTCTTCCGCAGCCTTACGCAATACGGTCGCACGGGGGTCGCTCAACGTATAGACCGCATGGCCCATACCGTAGATAAGACCGCTTCTGTCGCCTGCTTCACGGTTTAGGAGCTTTTGGAGATATGCTCTTATCTCGTCATCGTCTTTATAATCACGGATATTAGCCTTTAAATCGTCAAGCATACGAACAGTCTTGATATTCGCACCGCCGTGACGGGGACCTTTAAGCGCACCGATACCTGCCGCTATTGCAGAGAAGGTATCCGTACCCGAAGAGGTCAATGCACGAACTGCAAACGTGGAATTGTTACCGCCGCCGTGTTCTGCATGGAGAATAAGGCATTTATCAAGTAATCTTGCTTCTTCGTGGGTGAACTTACGGTCAAATCTTAACATCGAAAGTATATTCTCCGCCATACCCTGTCCGGGAATGGGAGAATGGAGGAAGAAGCTTTCGTTATCGTAATAACGCTTTTTAACCTGATATGCCGCAGTCATTATCATCGGCATACAAGCGATTATGGAGAGAGATTGACGAAGAACGTTATCGACGGAATTGTCGTCGGGGTTTTCGTCATAGCTATACAACGCAAGAACGCTTCGAGCCAGCTTGTTCATAATATCGGGGCTGGGCGCTCTCATTATCATATCTTCGATAAAGGAAGCGGGCGGATCGCTGTATTCGTCCATAACGGTTCCGTAGAAATCAAGCTCTTCTTTTGTGGGAAGAGAACCGAAAAGAAGAAGCCACGATGCTTCGTCATAACCGAAACGGTCGTATTTATCGGTGGAATTGATTATATCCTCGATATTGATGCCACGGTAGGAAAGCTCGCCTTCGCAGGGGACACGCTCATATTCGTTGATGATATAGCCGTGAACGTTACTGACTCTTGTTATACCTGCAGGCACACCCGTACCGTCGGGGTTACGAAGGCCTCGTTTTACGCCGTATTTTGTATAAAGTTTATCATCGAAGGCGGAATTTGCACGAAGTGAATCGGCAAGCGCTTCGATATTCAATTTTGTGCTCATTTATAAAATCCTTTCAATCAGGAGATCGATGCCGTTTCCGCCAAAAGCTCTTTCATAGAATAGAAGCCTTTGCCCTTTCCGCAAAGATACTCTGCCGCACGCAATGCGCCTTCTGCGAACAGTGCACGGCTTTCTGCGGTATGCTTTAGGCTTACCGTTTCGCCGTTACGGCTTAACAGCACCTCGTGTTCACCGAATATTCCTCCGCAACGAACCGAGGATATTCCAATCTCGTTATCGGGACGAACCATACGGCGGGAGCTTCTGTCGGTGACAAATTCCGTACCGTCGGGCATAAGCTCGCTTATTTCTTCCGCTATCATAAGTGCGGTTCCGCTGGGTGCATCAAGCTTGTTGCGGTGATGCTTTTCGATAATTTCAATATCGCAATCTCCGCCAAGTGCAATAACGGCACTGCGGCAGAGGTTTATGAGAAGATTTATCCCAAGCGACATATTTCTTGAGAAGAAAACGGGATATTCATTCGAAAGTGCACGAAGCATTGAAAGCTCGCTTTCAGTGTGTCCCGTAGAAGCAACAACACAGGGAGTTCCCGTCTTGCGAACAAAATTACATATATCGGGAAGTGCGGTATGGTGGGAAAAATCGACGATAACGTCGGCATTTTCGGTAACGTCGGAAAGAGAATTATAGAAAGGGATTCCTTCGGGTACGTTACCGCTGAAAACATCAACAGCCGCAACAACAGAAACACCCTTTGTATTTGCGGCAGCGATAACCTCCCTGCCCATTCTTCCGCAAGCACCGTTAACAATAATCTTCATAATTTATGTATTCTTTCGTTATTTATTTAATAAGTCCCTGTTCGCGCATCAATGCAAACAGTTTTTCGTCGTCCTTTGCGTCCATGGGGCAAAGAGGCATACGGAATTCGTTTTCGCAATAGCCCATTTTTGCAACGGCGGTCTTTACGGGAATGGGGTTGACCTGCATGAAGAGACCGTTGGTCAAAGGCAGGTAACGAAGCTGAAGTTTAGCAGCTTCCTTGAAATTGCCGTCCAAGCAAAGCTTGGTGATCTCGTGAGTTTCTTTGGGTAACACGTTAGAAAGCACGGAGATAACACCGATGGCGCCGACAGACATCAAGGGAACGATCTGATCGTCGTTACCACTGTAAACGTTCAAACTGTCGCCGCAGGTAGCGATGAGCTCCATGATAGCGGAAAGGTTGCCGCTTGCTTCTTTGGT
>JAZSOO010000017.1:0-62955 GCA_045536935.1 Eubacteriales bacterium
GAAGAAGGAGTTGAATGTTTTTTTCCTTAGCCTTTGCCATCATCTCACGGCAGTAATCGAGCTTGGTCTCATCAAGAAGCGACTTACCTACGCAGAAGCCGCGGGCCGCAGCGAAGGTAAAGGACATACCGCCGCCGATAATAAGGGTATCAACCTTGTTAAGAAGGTTGTCGATAACGTTGAGCTTATCAGCCACCTTAGCACCGCCGAGGATAGCGACGAAGGGACGCTTGGGATCGGAAAGAGCATCGCCCATAACCGAGATCTCCTTCTTGATAAGGTATCCGCAAACAGCGGGGATGTAATCTGCGATTCCGGCGGTGGATGCATGCGCTCTGTGAGCCGCACCGAATGCATCGTTAACGAAGAGGTCGCAAAGAGAAGCAAGCTCTTTAGAGAAAGCTTCGCCGTTCTTGGTCTCTTCTGCACGGTAGCGGGTGTTCTGAAGAAGAACAACGTCGCCGTTTTCCATTTCTGCAACAGCCTTCTTTGCGTTTTCGCCGACAACACAGTCATCAGCCGCAAAAACAACGTCGATGCCGAGCTTTTCGGAAAGACGTACTGCTACGGGAGCAAGAGAAAATTCGGGCTTGGGTTCACCCTTCGGCTTGCCGAGGTGAGAACAAAGGATAACCTTTGCGCCCTTATCAAGAAGATATTCGATAGTAGGAAGTGCCGCTACGATGCGGTTTTCGTCGGTGATAACACCGTTCTTCAAGGGAACGTTAAAGTCGCAACGTACAAGTACGCGCTTGCCGGTAACCTGAAGATCTTCAACAGATTTTTTTGCGTTCATTTTGTTTCTCCTCAAAATTTATTGTATTAATCTATTACAATCATACTGATTATATACCAATTTATCCCTTAAATCAAGAGTTTACTTAAAATTATCACTGCAATATCGCTTAAATGCGCTCATAGCGTTAGCAAACGAATTGCGCAAGCCCGAACCAAAGCTTAGATAGTCGGAAATGGGTGCGGTAAGCGCACGTTTGACCTCACGTATCCCGCTGCCGTAGACCGTTCCGAAATCAAAATTTACGCTGTCGGTGATGAGCTGTAACATAACCGTTTCGTCGTTGTTATTAAGGTATTGCGCAATATGATAATCGATAAACGCCTGCTTCACCGTGGTCTTGCTTGCCGCTGAAGTCGCAAAAATGACTGCGGAAACAAACTTTTTATCCCCTTCACTTCTTTGCTGTACCGTAAACGGGACAGAAAGAACCATAGCATCGTTATCAATAAGGCAGGAATAATTTTCTTGCTCTGCGCTGTATTTAGGCATGGGGAGTATACCGAACTGCGAACCCTTCGTCGTTCCGTCACGGAGCGCATAGAGATATTCAAGCTTGTTGCAGTAAAATACTATCCGATTTTCCTCAAAAGCCTTTGCAGATTCATCGCCCTGAAGTGCAAATTTACCCTTGGTATTATAGAAAGAACGAAGCTTTTGGGTTTTATCAACGATATCGTCTATCGATGCGGTAAATTCAACGGGGTTTTTATAGTTGTTATCAACCACTTTTGTACCCGTAGAGACCCACATAGTCATCGGATAGGTCGTTTCATCGTAGTATGCGCCAAACCCAAAAGTATCTGTTTCAAGGCTTGCGCTGCTGTGGTTATAAACGTCGTTTGCCGTCTTACGTGCAATCTCGTTGAACTTGTCCCAAGTCCAAACCCCTTGCATTGCAAGGCTTTCGGGGTTTTCTGCGCCTGCGGAAAGGATCAGATCACGGTTGAAGAACATAACGTATGAATCTTCATAAACGAGCGTTGTCGCATCGGGAAGAAGATAAAGAGAGGAACCTGTTGCAAGAGTTTTCGAGAAAGCTCCGTCCATAAATTCAGAATCAAGGCTGAAATCGGGCAGAGTATTCATATCGTAGAGAAGTCCTGCAAGATACAGCGAAACCGTCGTTTCCGCCGAAAGGGAGAACATATCGTATATGTCGTTATCGACGGACAGGCTGTTTTTTACGGTCGATAAAGCTTTGTCTTCCGAAACGGCAGTAACCTTTATATTTGCGTCGTATTTTCTTTTAATAAGCTCGTTGCGCTTTTCGACGGCTGTGTTTATCGTCTTCGGCGAATCCTCGTCGGTCATAAATACCGAAGGAGCAGAGGTCAGAACACGGAATTCACGTTCTTCGGGAAGCTCGTCCTCTGTTTCAATAGGGGGAAGCATAGATTCAAGCTGTTCAAATCTGTCGCCCTGCTCGATAGATTCTTCCTCTTTCGAAACCGGCTCGATATATTCGACGTTTTCGCAGGAAACAACCGTAAACAGCATTGCAACCGTAAAAAGCAGAGCTAATATACGTTTTTTCAAAATCATTTCTCCTTTTCGAGAAAATGTTTCACGTGAAACATTCGTGAGATATGCCTGAAATTTGTTTCACGTGAAACAATTATTCGATAGGCTTAAGTATAATAGGCTGTGTTTCGGTGCCGTAAGCCGTAATTTCAAATCTATACGGCTTTGCGGTTTCAAAGTCAACGTTTTTCGCATCTTCGGAAGGTACCTGCGCCTGCAGACCGCATTCCATAATAACCAAGACCGCACCGCTTTCGTCTTTTGCAACAGGGAATCCGACGAACGTATCTTCTTTTGTATTTTCAAGATATTCACGGGTGAAGCTGTTTCTATACTGACGTGCGACCTCGAAGAGATATTCCTGCGTTCTCGTTGCTTCCTCGGAAGCTTCCTTTGCTTCCTTGGATTTTCTGTTGAGGTTTAGGTTCTTTGCATCGTATTTTGCGTTGATAGCCGTCTTTATCATACGCTGTGTTAAAATATCGGCATATCTTGCTGTCGGAGAGAGGAAGGAAACGACCTTGTCGGAAATACAAAGAGCATGGCCGATAGGTTTGTCCGAAAAGCTGTTACAGGGGAGATTTGCAGATATTGCATTACAAACAAATTCGTAATAGGGCGAAGCCTTTGAATTTTCCGCTACCGCAAACATATATTCAACGTCGTTGCCGTATTCTCCGTTAACACCGACAAGCTTTGCAAGGAGATCAAGAGTTTCTCTGTCCGCAGCCTGCTGACCGACGTATATAGCGGGGATCTTCTTCTTGTAGAGAAGCTCGCCGAGAGATTTGGAAGCAAAATATCCGATCTCACGTACCATGGCACGAAGGTCTGCTTCGCTTTCATAGGATATGTTTGTTATCTTGCCTTCTTCGTTGCGTTCATATACTCTGCGGAATACCGTAAGGTCAATACCGCCTTTTGAAATACGCTGACTGTAGAACATAGCGGCGATATTGTAGAGAGCTTCAAGCTTTTTCTCGATAGGAGCATATTTTTCACGGAGAGCAAAAACGGCGGAGGTGTCTGCAGTAATGCCGTATTGATCTACCTCGCTGTAAACACAATGCTGTGCAACACGGATAATACTTTCCTCGCAGGTGATATCCTGCAAAGCTCCGTCACTGCTAATGTCCAATAAAACGGACAACGCAAGCCTGTCTTCACCAACGGTAAGCGTGCAAAGCTCTTTAAGCTTTTCGGGGAGCATTTCGGTTTTAACAAAACCGTTGGAAACAGCGGCAAGACGGCGGCGTGCTTCAATATCGATAGGCGAGCCTTCGGGAACAAATTCGCAAATATCCGCAACGTGGATACCCAACTGCCAGCCGATACCGTTGGGATATACCGAGAAAGCACAGCTTGTTTGCTCGTCTGCGGTGTCACCGAAGGTGAAAACGGTCTTGCTGCGAAGGTCAAGCCTGCGTGCAAGATGGTTTGCAATTCTGATCCTCGATGCGGCATAAGCCTGCTCGATAACGTTTTTGGGGAAAGCTTCGTTATGTTCGATTCTGTTTACGGTGCCGTTCATAATATTTTTCCTTCCAAATATTATTATATATACATACATATTTATTCTAAACCAATACCACATTGCTGTCAAGGAAATTTTTATGAATAAACACAAAAAAGGCCGTCACAAGACAGCCTTCTTTGTTCGCATATTATCAACCGCAACAGCAGCAAAGGATGATGATTGCGATAAGGATGATGATCCAGCAATTATTGTTGCCGAAGAACGAATCAAAGCAGCCCATAACATTGCCTCCCTTCATTACATAGTACATATTATGTGAGAAGGTGAGGTTTTGTTAATTTACGGCGCTAAGCATAATAGCGAAGAACGAACAAATAAATTTGTTCTATAAAAAATCGGCACCGCTCGCAGTAGGTTACTACAGCTTCGGGTGCCAATTTTTCATTCTTCATCTATTCTGCTACGCGCAGTTTGATTTTTAAGTTTTTATATTAAAGTTTTTGAGGGTTATAGGGGACCATCGGGGTGATTATAAAAAGTTCCCTATTGAAAATCTCACTTAATATCCAATTCAATCGGCTTATCGATTTCCTCAGAAACGTATTTGCCGTCTTTTTTGCGCTGGCGCACACATTCGCTCAAAAGATATTCGATCTGCCCGTTGATAGAGCGGAAATCGTCCTCTGCCCAAGCGGCTATATCGGCAAAAAGCTTTGGCGAAAGCCTCAATGGGATCTGTTTTTTACCGTTATCTGCCATAATTAATAAAGACTTCCCGAATTAACAATGGGCTGTGCGTCACGGTTACCGCAGAGCACGACCAAGAGGTTGGAGACCATAGCAGCCTTGCGTTCCTCGTCAAGCTGAACGGTACCTTTTTCGTTAAGACGTTCAAGCGCCATTTCCACCATGCCTACTGCGCCGTCAACGATAAGCTTTCTTGCATCGACGATAGCAGAAGCCTGCTGACGCTGAAGCATAACAGCCGCAATCTCGGGTGCGTATGCAAGGTAGGTTATTCTTGCTTCGATAATTTCAAGACCTGCTTCCGTAACACGAGCCTGAATCTCGTCTTTAATACGGCTTGCTACAACCTCACTCGAGCCACGAAGGCTTCCTTCATCGGCAATACCGTCGCCGGTGGTGTCAATGCCGGGTGCGGTGTCGTAGGGATAAAGGCGGACGATGTTACGAAGTGCGCTGTCGCATTGCAAGGAGAGGAATTCCTTGTAGTTATCAACGTTGAAAGCCGCTTTTGCAGTATCAATGATTCTCCAAGTAACGGCAATACCAATTTCAACGGGGTTGCCGAGACAATCGTTAATTTTTTGGCGGTTGTTGTTGAGAGTCATGATCTTAAGCGACATCTTTTTTGAAGGCATAGCAGGAGAAACTGCCTGACCGTCGAACGCTTTGATAGAAACCTGTTTAACGTCACCGCTTTGGTTGAGCTTTGTTTCGGACGCAGGGTTGACCGCAACACAGAAGGGGTTTACCCAATAAAAGCCTTCACCCTTAAGAGTACCGATGTAATTACCGAAAAGTGTTAAAACAAGCGCTTCCTGGGGCTTTAAAACCTTAAGTCCTGCAAGGGGGATCCAGGCAATACCAAGGGAAATACCGCAAACCGCCGCAATAACGTTGCCGATCGTCTGACCGTCCTCGGAAAGCACGATGCCGATTATAAGACCTGCAATAAGTCCGATGAGAAGGAGAATGTTAAGAAGCATAACAGCCATACCGTTGCGCTTTTTGTTAAGTACTTTTTCGTTCATAATAGACCTCCAATTGTCATTTGGTGTTTTTATAATATCATATTGATATCACCTTGTCAAGTTTTTTATTTTTATTGTCACGGTGTAGGTTTTTTTATTTTCACGGTGTAGGCATATTTCAAATTCCCACGCCGTCCCCGTGAAACATAAAAATTTGTTGTTTGTATCGGCTTTGTTGTTTATATTGGTTTGTATGTAGGGGAGGGTTTTACACCCTCCCGAACCCAAAATTCATTGTTGTTTCTTATGTCTGTGTTATATACCTTAAAGGATTTTACGCAGACATCTTATACAACTAACAATTACGGGTACGGGAGGGTGTAAAACCCTCCCCTACACCCGTGTATTTCGTTATTTCACACACATTAGGTTAAACAAAATATTTACCTTTCGGACCGTCGGGGACGATAAGTCCCTACATTTTCTATATTTCCGTCATTATACGGACATAAAGCCATACAAATTTTGAATAAAAAACAAAACGGACTCAAGTGAGTCCGTTTAATATAAAAGTTTTTGAAGGGTATGGGAAACTTATGGGGTCCCCGCAAAACTTGTTTTGTGGGGTGATTGAAAAAAGTTTCCTAAATATTACCTATTAAAAAACGCATTAAATATCCTCATCTTAACCCCTCGGTCCTTGCGTTCGAGGTCGGCGAGAGCGTTTTTTGCTTCTTCACGGCGTGTGTTGCCGTCCTCGGGACAGTTTTTCGGTACGGGAACGATGTTACTTGCACGCACGAAATGCGAAACTTCCTTTTCGGGCACGTAGAGCATGGGGCGAATGACGGTAATGTCGCTTCGGTCGAGATAGGTTACGGGAAGGAAGCAATCAAAGCGAGCCTCGATGAAAAGGTTCATAATGATAGTTTCCACCGCATCGTCGAAATGATGCCCAAGCGCAAGCTTGTTACAGCCAAGCTCCTTTGCAGCGGAATGGAGCGCACCACGGCGCATATTCGAGCATAACGAGCAGGGGTGCTTTTCCTTGCGGATATTGAAAACGACCGAATATATGTCGCTTTCAACGCTTTTAAGCTCCAAACCCAGCTCCTCGCAAAGCGCACGGGATATCTCGTCGGTCTCGTTCGGGAAGCCCATTTTTACGTTTATCGGTACGATCTCAAACTTCTTCGGATAGAACCTCGAAAGTCCCTTTAATGCACAAAGCAGGGCAAGACTGTCCTTACCGCCGGAAACACCGACGGCAATTCTGTCGCCTTCTTCTATCATTTCATATTTGTCTATCGCACGTCTTGTTAAGGACATTAATTTTTGTAACGCTTTGGGATCTATCATTTTTTATACTCGCAATATTGTTTTATGGTACATTCGTCACATTTAGGCGTTCGTGCGGTGCAAATTTCTCTGCCGAACATAACTATCCTGTGACAAAAATCACTCTGTTTTTCGGTTGGGATAAGCTTTGAAAGCGCCTTCTCCGTCTTTAACGGGTCACTGCCCGAGGCAAGGCCCAAACGGTTGGAAATACGGATACAATGCGTGTCTGCAACAATACCGCCGAGGTTGAATATGTCGCCACGGAGCAGGTTTGCAACCTTCCGACCGACACCGCGCAGGGTTAAAAGCTCCTTCATCTCGCTTGGAAGCTTACCGCCGTAAACCTCAACCAAACGCTCACAGCATTCCTTCAAAGCCCTTGCCTTTGAATGATAAAGACCTACGGAACGTATCTCGTTTTCAATATCTTCAAGACTTGCTTTTGCCATATCGTAGGCTGTGGGAAAACGTTCAAATAACGTCTTTGAAACGATATTAACACGTGCATCGGTGCACTGTGCAGAGAGGATAGACATAATAAGAAGCTTATATTCGTCCTCACCGCCCCAATCGAGCCCGCATTTCACCTCGGGATACCGTTCTTCAAGCAAGGATATGATTTTTTCTGCCTTTTGTTTATTCGTCAAAGATAAAGTTCACATCCCCCGAAAGAAGCGATAAAGCTCCTCTGAATATAATTTCGGCACGCTCACGGAAATTCTTTTCCATCTTTTCGGCATATTCACGCTCGGTAAGATATACGTTTACCGAGAAAAGCGGTTTTTCGCGGTCGTGGATAGCGCAGTCAAGACGGAATCCCTTGCCTTCCTCTGTAAGCGAGGTCGTAATGCTTGATGCCGTTTTGTTGAACGCGATAAGCCTCATTGCACATTTAAGCGCACGGTCCTTTATGACGGGATATATCGACGATTCATATCCGTTAAGCGTTTCGATTCCAAGCTCGGAGATGGTATAATAAAATCCGCCTTCGTCCTTTTTGACCTCGACGACCTGTTGAGAATCCAAAAGCTCGGAAAATGCAAACGCAAAATCGAAATATCCGACAAATTCGTCCTGAAGCACGATATCGTTTATGCTGTTAAATTCAAGCGGTTCGTTAACGCTGTTTAAAAGATACAGTATGAAGATTTTTATATCAACTTTATCGGTTAATTTCAAAAAATATCACCTTCCAACGAAATTATATCCGAAAAAAGTCGAAAACGCAAGGGCTTTCAATCTTTATTTTTCTTCCCTGCTTTCCTTCGATACCTTAAAAAAAGATAAAAATTTACATTAAAATACTATATAAAGCAAAAGTTATGCTTGAAAAATACTATATATATGGTATACTAAACAATGTATAACTATAGGAAAGATGTTGAGCGATGGTATTAAAATTTTCAGGCGGTGTAAGTCTGCCGAAGCAATCGAATATAATATCCTCGTCCTTCCTTAAGACCGTCGGTAATTGCCGTGTCGGTATTGAAGTGAAGGGCAAGACCTCGCTCGCCTTCCGTGCAGGCGACCGTGTTTCACGCGGGACGCATTTTGCGAATATGAACGGAACCCCGATTTTTGCTCCCGTCGCAGGAGTTTTCGAGGGTGTTATAGATTCCAACGGAAAGAAATATCTTGCCATAAAAAACAGCGGTGAGACCGATGAAGTTCGGCTTTTCAAACCCGAAGAGAAGCCTATCTCCGAAATGGATCTTGATTATATAACCGAGCGTGCAAGGCTTTTGTCGGTTTTCGATTCAAGAACCGGCAACCCGCTTTGGAAGATGCTTATAGAAGCAAAGGACGGCATACACACCATCGTCGTCGATTGCACGGAGACCGACCCTCTTTCTTCAACAAACGCACGTCTTTGTATCGAAAAGACAAAGTCGTTGCTCGGCGGTGCAAAGCTGATCATAAAGGCGCTTAATGCCTCGAGGGGCGTTTTTGTGACCGAGCATAACAAAAAAGAATCGATCTCCGCCCTTTCGGAGAATATCAGCGATACAAGCCTTCTGTCTGTTGCAAGACTTGATAAAAAATACCCCTATACCGAGGTTAACATAATCCGCGCATTGTTCGTTACAGACCTCGTTATCGGCGAAAAGCCGACCGACAAGGGTGTGTTCATCGTCGGTGCTGAAACTGCGATAGCACTTTACGATGCGATGCTTGAGGGTATGCCCCAAATGGATAGGTATATCACCGTTTGCGGTGAGGACGGCAAGGGATTTAATCTTAAAGTACCGAAAGGCGTTGCGATCGAACCGCTTATCGTTTCCGCAAAGCTAAAGAATGAATCTACCTTTTCGGTCATAAACAGCCGTATTAACGGCCATATTTCGGAAAGGTTCTTGTCCGAAAACGCAAGGACCGTTATTTCTGTCGAAAAGAAGGAAAGAACGGTTTACGAATGTATCTCCTGCGGAAAATGTGTTGCTGTCTGCCCCGTTGGGCTTTCTCCCTACCGTGTTATCGGCAAGCGTGACACGACACTCGTCAACCATTGTATTGCCTGCGGCTGCTGTGAATTTATCTGCCCAAGCAATATTCCGCTTTTAAAGATGATCTCCCCCGAGAATACGGAGGTGCAGAGATGAAAAAATTTGCCCACCCCTTCATTCATTCTGCAGAGACCCGTAACGATATTGCGATCGATTTTATGATCGCCCTTATCCCCGTTTTAATATGGAGCGTCTATATCTTCGGCGCAAGGGTTATCACCCTCTGCCTGCTCGGCGGTATGTTTTCGATTGGATTTGATTATCTTTTTCAGCACTTTGCGCTTAAACGCACAAAAGATGCATCGGTTGACGTAATGTCTATCAATTACGGAATACTCGCCTGCTTTTCAATGCCGGTGTCTGCACCGCTTTGGCTGCCCTTGATTTCCTCGGCTTTGGTCGTTTTTGCAAAGAATCTGCGTGTCTACCGCCAAAAAAGACTTTTTAACCCCTATATTTTTTCGGCGGCGATATTGCATATCGCATTCCCGAAGCTGATGACCGCCTTCACAAAGCCTTTTGCATATTTTTCTGCGGTTGATGTTGCTATCGACCCCCGACTTTTGAAGGGTTACCTCGTAAGATCGCCCCTTATGTATATTGCCGACGGAAGCGTTTACGAGGACGGCGCTGTGCCCCAGCTTTTCGGCTATGCCTCGGGCGCATTGGGAGAGATTGCAATTCTTGCAATGTGCTTATCGCTTTGCTGGCTTCTTTATAAAAAACAAGCCAACCTAACTTCAACGGCAACCTTTATACTGACCCTTTTGATACTTTCGTTGATGTTCCCCTCTGCCGATGCGGAAAGTGCATATTTTGCATACAGTATAGTTCTTTCGGGTGCAATAGGCTTTATTGCCGTCTTTGCGCTTAACGAAAGCCGGACCGTGCCCATAACCTCGCTTGGCAGACTTGTGTTTGCCTTGGTTTGCGGTGCTTTGGTTTTTGCATCAAGAAAATTCTTCGGCGGATATGAATGGGGATATTTAATAATCCTTCTTATGAACGCAATCTCGCCGTTTATTGAGGAATTTACGGTGCAAAAGCCCTATAATGCAATAAAAAACAGGAAAAAAGAATGAAAAACGACATTATAGAAATCGAAATAACCGATATAACTCCCGAAGGCTTCGGCGTTGGTCGGCATGACGGCAAGGTCGTCTTTGTTGCCGATACGGCTGTCGGCGATAAGGCAGGAGCAATAGTGATGAAGGAGCTTAAAAACCGTTCGTTTGCAAAGGTTTTCGAGATTCTTTCTCCCTCTCAAGACAGAATCGACAGCGATTGTGCAGTAAGCCGTAAATGCGGCGGTTGCGCCTTCCGCCATATCTCTTATGAAGCCGAAAAAGCGTTAAAACGCAAGTTTGTCGGTGATGCGATGAAGCGGATAGGCAATCTTGATATCGAAATTAAAGAAACGGTGTCTGCAAGTCCCGAAAACTACCGCAATAAGGTGCAATACCCCTTCTCTATGGGCAAAAACGGCGAATGTATCTACGGTTATTACGCACGCCGTTCTCATAGAATTATCGAGCATAACGGCTGTAAGCTTCAAGAGCCGATTTTTGAACAAATTGCCTCCTTCACGGCAGAAACGGCAAACAAGCTTTTCATTCCTCCCTATGACGAAACAAACGGAAAAGGCGTTCTCCGTCATATCGTTATGAGGAAAAACAGAAAAGGCGAGGTCCTCGTCTGTCTTGTCGTTGCAAGGAATAACAGAAAGATTCCCGTTCTTGCCGATGCAATTGCGGAAAAATTTGGGAATATTGTCGGAATACATCAAAATATAAATAAAAGACGTGATAACGTAATCTTCGGTGATGAGACCGAAAAGCTTGTCGGCGCAGAGGTTCTCAAGGACACCCTCTGCGGAAAAACCTTTGAGATATCCCCACGTTCGTTCTATCAAGTTAATGCCGATATGGCGGAAAAGCTTTATACCCGTGCAAAAGAGCTTTTAAACGAGCGTGAAAAGCCTTCTATAATCCTCGATCTGTATTGCGGTGCAGGCACGATAGGTCTTTGCGTTGCAGATGAAGGTGATATGCTTTGCGGTGTTGAGATCATCGATTCCGCCGTTGAAAACGCAAACGTTAATGCAAAATTGAACGGCAGAAACGAAAAAAACACCCTTTTCGTCTGCGGTGACGCTTCGTTGGGTGTTAACGAATGTAAAAAGAAGTTCGGCACGCCCGATACGATAATCGTCGATCCACCCCGTAAGGGACTTGAGAGAGAAGTTATCGAAACCGTCGTTAACGCAAGCCCGAAGCAGATCCTCTATATCTCCTGCGACCCTGCAACCCTCGCAAGGGATTGCAAGATCTTTGCAGAATACGGCTATAAAACCGATAAAGCCGAACCGTTTGATTTGTTCCCGAGAACGGGACATGTAGAAACTGTCGTTCTTTTAGAACGAGCAGTTTCATCGATATAAATCCCTTACGGGATTTTCGATATATGGCAGAGCCATTCGATATGCTTTTTGCATTACTCGTCTTTGACGAGATATGCAAAAACCTCGATATGCCCTGCGGGGCAAGAAGGGATTTATATCATATCGAATGCGAACACCGTGAGCATATATCGAATTTGGGCGAAGCGAAAATATATCGATTTTGCGAAGCAAAAATATCGACAAAAAGAGGTAAATATGGAAGAAAACAAAAACCAACTTCGAGAAGATGCAATACTTTTTGCAATTTCTATTTCCGATTTGTGTGACGAATTGCGTGGTTGTTCTGCATATACAAATCAAGTCGTTCGTTCCTCTTCTTCGATAGGCGCAAACATTCACGAAGCAAAATATGCACAAAGCCGAGCGGATTTTATCAATAAGCTTGAAATATCCCTTAAAGAGTGTTACGAAACAGAATATTGGCTTGAGCTTATATTCAGAAAAGGGAAATTTTCAGAAGAACAATATAAAAGCTTGAAAAATAATTGCGGTTCAATCCGCCGCAGACTTATTGCCTCGATTACTACAGCAAAAACAAACCTAAAAAATGATAACAAAGGAGAAAACAAATGAAAAAACTGCAAATTTGTCAAATCATAGGAAATGCTGCTTTGTTTTTGGCTTCTCTTTTTAATATAATCAATCAATTAGCGGAAAAACAGATTTTCGGTATAGCGGTTACGATCCCTTTGTTTGTAATTGCAATAATTGCTCATGCTTGCGGTTTGGTTTATATGATCAAAAGCCGTCGTAAATAAAAATCAATCGGCTTTGCCGTCAAATAAATTGAGATTCTTCACTACAACACCCCAAAAACATAAATGTTTTCGGGGACCCCGTTTCCGTTCAGAATGACAGTCCGTCTATAAAATGAGGAAAAATTATGATAATGTAGGGACTTATCGTCCTCGACGGTCCGCAACATAAAAATTTAGGTTGAACCCTATGTCTGTGAAATGACAAAATCCAATGGTGTAGGGGAGGGTCTTGCACCCTCCCGTACCCGTAAGATTCTGTTGTATGAGATGTCAATGAAATAACATTGAAGGTATAAAATACAGACATAAAAGACAACAAAATTCAAAGAGTTCGGGAGGGTGCAAGACCCTCCCCTACAAAGAGACCAACATAAACAACAAAGCCGATACAAACAACAAATTTTTACGTATCACGGGGACGACGTAGAAATTATAAATAACCAACACCGTGAAAATAAAAAAACCTACACCGTGAAAATGAAAAAAACTACACCGTGAAAATAAAAAATAAATAAAATATGTATCGCGGGTATAACAAGGAAATCAAAAACCAACTTACACCGCGAAACTGAAAAAAACGGAGGAACAAAAAATGAAAAAAAGAATTTTAGCGCTTCTCTTGCTCGCAGTAATGATACTTGCAGGCTGCGGCGGCAACGGAGAAGTTTCAAACGCACCCGAAAGCAACACCGCTTCAAACGAAGCAAGCGATATTGTTTCGGACACCGTTTCCAATGAATCGAGCGAAAGCATCGTTTCCGACGAGGTTTCCGACGAATCGAGCGAACCTGTCGAGCTTGGCAACCGTAACATTCTTACGGGTCTTTATAACCTTTCCGACGAAGCTGTCGGCAAGCGTCCCGTTGCAATAATGGTCAACAATATCCCTGCCGCAATGCCCCAATACGGCATCGATAAGGCAGAGGTAGTTTTCGAGATCCCCGTTGAAGGCCACCAGACCAGACTTATGTGCCTTTACGGCGACTATACACAGCTTCCGCAGGTATGCTCTGTCCGTTCCTGCCGTAAATATTTCCCTGCGATCGCACTCGGCTTTGATGCGATCTACGTAAACTACGGTCAGAACCCCGTAATCACAAGCTACGTTAACTCTCTCGGTATCGTTCAGTACGACGGTTCTCCTTACGGTGCAAACCTTTTCATTCGTGATAAAGACCGTCTTAACGCAGGCTATGCAATCGAGCATACTCTCTATTTCGATGGCCCGAACTTCCCTGCAGCAACCGTAAAGCACAAGACCAATATGGACCTTGCGGAAAACAAGCAGGGCACGGCATTTAAATTCCCCGAAAATGCCGATGAGCAGATAATTCCCGAAGGCGAAGCCTGCACCGATATTTATATCGACTTCGGCGCAAACGAATCCGGCTTTACATACAACGAAGAGACCAAGACCTATTTCAAGACCTTCTATAACTCCAAAAAGAACAAGGTCGAACCTCAGGTTGACGGTAAAAGCGGAATCCAGTTTGAATTCAAGAACGTTATAGTTCTCCACACCCCCGTTGCATACGATCCCGACGCAGTTTACAGCAAGGGTCAGCACCGTCTTATCAACTGGAAGGGCGGTAAGAACTGCGAAGCTTACTATATCTCCAACGGCGTTAAGCAGAGGATCTATTGGGTCAAGAACAGCGAAAAGGACTCTATGAAGTTCTACGATATGGACGGTAACGAGCTTACTCTTAACTGCGGTAAGACCTATATCTGCTTCAACGAAATGAAGGAAGTTACTTTCAAATAATCTATGGCAATTTGTCCTTACTATAAAAAATGCGGCGGCTGTCAGCTTCAGAACCTCGATTACGGTGAACAGCTTTCCTTCAAGCAGGCAAAGATAATAAAACTGCTTGGAAGATATTGCCATATCGACGAGATCATAGGTATGGAAGATCCGACAAACTACCGCAACAAGCTTCAAACGGCGTTTACCTTCCGTAACGGACATATCTATTCGGGCATTTACCAATCCTCAACGAAGAAGATAGTCGGAATCGACCGTTGTCTGTTAGAGGACGAATATTCGCAAAGAATCGCAAAGACTGTTTTGAAGCTTTTGACAAAATTTAAGATAAAGGCTTACGATTTAAGAACGGGACGAGGCTTTTTCCGCCACGTCCTTGTTCGGCGTGCCTTTAAAACAACCGAGTTTATGGTCGTTTTGGTCACCGCAAAGGGCGATTTTCCTCATAAAGAGGAGTTTGTATCCGAGCTTATCCGCCAAAACGGCAAAATTACCACCGTTGTTTGGAATATCAACCCCACGGAAACTCCTCTTTTCCTTGGCGATAAGAGCGAGATACTCTTTGGAGTGGGCTATATAACCGATAAACTTCTCGGGCTTTCCTTCCGTATCAGCCCAAAATCGTTTTATCAGGTCAACCCCGTCCAAACGGAGAAGCTTTATGCTACCGCAAAGGAATATGCTTCCCTTTCGGGCAAGGAAAGGGTGCTTGACGCATATTGCGGTATAGGTACTATCGGCTTGACTATGGCGGATAAGGCAAGGGAAATTATCGGTGTTGAGGTCAATTCCGATGCCGTCAACGATGCAATCAAAAATGCAGAGCTGAACGGTATTAAAAACGCAAGGTTTATCAATGAAGATGCAGGCGAATTTATGGAAAAATGCGCCCAAAACGGTGAGAGTATTGATGTCATTATAACCGACCCACCCCGGGCAGGCTGTAGTAAAAAGTTCCTCGACAGCTTGATCGCATTATCCCCAAACCGTATTGTCTATATCTCCTGCAACCCCGAAACGTTAGCGAGAGATTTGTTTGTGTTGAAGAAAAAATATAAGGTTAAAAAGATTCAACCTTTTGATATGTTTCCTTTTACTAACCATGTCGAAACGGTGGTATTGCTTGAAAAACCAAAAATAAGTGCAGATAATAGTTAATTTTGATTTGCTATAGAAAGAGGACTATAAATGAAACAGAGAAATCAATCAATAGAATGTTTCAAGATGATTGCGGCCATTCTTGTAATATTCATTCACGCGAAGTTTCCTGCCAAGGTAGACGCGGAGTTTCCGGATAATGTTGGTTGGTATATAGACGTTTTTGCGCGTATTGCCGTACCGTTCTTTTTTGCAATATCCGGTTATTTCAGCTATTTGAGCAGAGGAGATAAGGTTGCAAAAAGATTGCGGTATATGTTTGTGCTGAATATCGTCGGTACTTTGATATTTGTAATTTATTTCTTGACGCAAGACCCTGATTTTGTGACAAAGACCTTTACAATGGGAAAAATAGCAAAATGGTTGCTTATACACTATAATCCCGTCCATTACCATTTGTGGTATCTTGCTGCAATGCTGTTTTGTTATTTCGTACTGTGGGTATACGTTACCTTCTTCAATAAGGATGAAGAGATAAACTACAAGCCGCTTTATGTGATAGGAGTGCTGTTGTTTGCATTCCAGATAGCTTTTGGCTCGCATGCACAACTCTCGAAGTGGGTCGTCAGTTATTTTATTTATCGAAACGGCCTGTTTTTCGGCTTGCCGATGTTTGTGCTCGGTATTTTCATTCACGAACACGAAAAACGTATTATAACAAACTTCAAATTAACAACACCAAAGCTGATGCTCGTGTTTTTTGTCGGTGTTATATTTGGATACATAGAGAGCAAGGGTGTTTCTATTGAAGAAATGCCGCTTGGCGTGGTGTTTGAGGTTATTGCGTTGTTGCTGTTTTTGGCACCTCGTCCGAAGATCACCACAAGACCTATATTGACAAAATTAATAGCAACGTTCGGAAACGCATCGACGTTTATCTATATTATGCATCCGCTGTTTATTTTGCTTTATAAAGAGTATGTACGTGCAGATCTGCAAAAGCTGGCGGGAAGCGACGAGCGGTTCTATTACCCTCTGCTGATCATGCTTGTTTCGGTTGTGACCGGATTGATTTATGCGGCGTGCAAACAAGTGTTAAAGAGCTTGTTTGGTCGAGCAAAAAAGAAAATTCGAGCTTTGAATAAAAATAAAAGGGTTTCCGTATGAAATCAAAAAAATTAAGCGGTCCTGCGGTGTTTATGTATTCTGTAATGGCGCTGGTTGCGATTATCGCCGTTGCCTGCTTTTCGATGCACAGTTTATCGTCGTGCAACGCTATAACCGCCCGATAGTTTTAAGACTTAAAACGAAATTGGAGAATAAAGGAGTTAATTAAAAATGGCAGAATTGACCGGAAGAACAATAACGCTTCGTGAGATGAATCTCAAAGAAATGCGTGCATTTTGGCGTAAATACGTATCTCCTTCGGGAGAAACGCCGTTTGTTTACGATGAAGAACGTGTTGACCTGCTTTTTGAAAAGCTCTCACAGCAGACCGCAACGAAAATGGTCGGCTTGTTCACCAAGACCGATGAGATCATCGGTATTGTAAGCTTTGGCAGGATAGTTCTTTCGGAATCCCGTTGCGAGCTTACTCTCTATCTCGCAAACGAAAGCTTCAGAGGTAAGGGAATTGAAGCAGATGCCTTGATTCTTGCAAAGCAGTACGCAAAGAGGGAGCTTTCCGTTTCACGTATTTATGCCGACGTTTCGACGAAGAATACCGTTTTGCAGAATGCAATGAAGGAAAGCGGATTTTTGCATACAAAGACCTTCAAAGGCGGTATGAGCGACGGCGGAGATCGTATGAGTTATTTTGCGCACTGTTAGTATTCGCACTTGTATTTTGGGTAAGACCGAAAAATCCTTTTTTCATTGTCGCGGTGTGAGTTAGATGTATTTTTTCTCGTTGTCACCGCGAGGGATTTGGGTTTTTAGGTAGAAATCCTTCGGATTTCATTATATCGGATTTTTCTATTGCGCTTTTCGACTCCGGCAGTAGATGTCTACAGCCTGTCGTCGCAAATCGCAATTCTTCCTCCAAACTACTGCGTGTTTGCGTTAATTCGGGTAAGACCGAAAATTACACACCCATATTTAAACATTGATTTTTGAGAGTATATATAATATAATTAGAAAAAAAGATCGTGTCTGTGTAAGAAGGAAAATAATGAAAATGTAGGGACCGGCGTCCTCGACGGTCCGCTACGAAAAAATTTGTTTAACCTAATGGCTGTGTAAAAACAAAGTACACGGATGTAGGGGAGGGTCTTGCACCCTCCCGAACTCAAAAGGGTCCGTTGTTTCTTATCTCTGTGTTTCATACCTTGAAGTTTCTTCATTGACATCTCATACAACAAAGTCTTACGGGTTCGGGAGGGTTTATTACCCCACAAAACAAGTTTTGCGGGGACCCCGTAGCCCCTCCCCTACAATAAAACCAATATAAACAACGAAGCCAATACAAACAACATAAATTGAAAGGAATCGCAGAAAGGGCACAAATTCAAACCGTCACCGAGAGATAAAAAACGTCTCACGGGGACGACTTTGGGATTTGAATGCACCTACACCGTGAAAATGAAAAAAATGGAAAGAAAAAGTAAGATCAACTATTATCTTGATATTGCGCAGACGGTTACCGAGAGAGGTACCTGCCTAAGACGTAAATTCGGCGCAATAATCGTTAAGGACGACGTTATCGTTTCCACAGGTTACGCAGGCGCACCGAGAGGAAGACAGAACTGCTGTGACCTAAAGTCCTGCCTTCGTGAACAGATGGCAATTCCCCGTGGCGAAAGATACGAGCTTTGCCGTTCGGTACACGCAGAGGCAAACGCTATCATCGCCGCACCGAGAGACAGAATGCTTGGAGCCGACCTCTATCTTGCCTGCATCGACGCAAAGACGGGCAAGCTCGTCGGCGGAACGACAAGCTGTCAGATGTGCAAACGACTTGTGATAAATGCAGGTATCGCACGTGTTATAGTTCGTGAGGACGAAGAAAACTATACTATCTACGACGTAAACGATTGGATAGAAAACGACGACAGCCTCGGACAGATTGGATATTAATATGAAAAGAATCATTGCGTTTTTGCTTGTTCTTTCGTCCGTATTGCTTGTTGCCTGCGGAGGAAGAGAGGGTGAAGCGACCGAATACGGATTTATCGACGAAAAAACGGGAACCGAATATATTGACGTAAAACCTCTCGGCCTTTATGCCGTAAACAAGGGTGAAGAATTCCTCACCGTCAAGGTCGGCGAGAGCGAGCAGATGTATTATGAAGTCCAGTTTGAGGATTCAAAACAGTTCCTCTGCTATGAGGACAGCGGTGAATTCCTTCTCGTTCGCAATAAGAATACCGAAGAACCCACACTTGCGACCTTCGACCCTATTGCGGCGTTTATTTATAACGAAACGAATACCGTTAAGATAACAAACTTCTTTGCCGATGCGGAATATCTCCCCGAGGGCAGTAAATATAATAACCCCACCGAAGACAGCGACCTCTGCCGTCTTATCGCAAACCAGTTGACTAACGGCGAGGCTGTTGAAGTTAATTCCGGGGATATCTTGAAGGACGATATGTTCTTTATCCGTCTTTTGTCGCAGAAATATCCCGGACTTTACTATATCGTCGTTTTCTACGGCGCAACCGACGGAAGATATTATCTTTTCGACCGTGCCGCAGGCAAAACCGTGCTCTGTCCTTATGATATAATCGTCAGGATGGTCGGCGAATGATATACCGTCCGTTAAATACATCGGAAGCGGAAGAAGCCTTCCGTATCGAAAACGAAAATCTTTCTACCGCCTGGAGCGCAGACCAGATCAAGAGTTTGCCGAATTATGCAACCTATATAGGTGCTTTTGAAGGGGAATCCCTTTGCGGTGTCGGCTCGATGTATATTATCGCAGACGAAGCGCAGATTTTGAATCTTGCCGTTGATAAGAAACACCGCAAGCAGGGTATCGGTCTTGGTATTATGCAATTTTTGATCGAAAAAGCAAAAAATTCGGGCGTTACGGTCATAACGCTGGAGGTTGCTTTTGATAATAATAGCGCAATCTCGCTTTACGAAAAATGCGGTTTTCGTTCCGTCGGAGTCCGAAAAGGGTTCTATGCAGGAAGGGACGCAATCGCTATGCTGAAGGAGCTTTAAATAATGAAGATATTGGGAATAGAATCCTCCTGCGACGAGACCGCCGCTGCGGTCGTCGAGGACGGAAGAATTTTAAGATCGAGCGTTGTCGCTTCCCAAATTGATATTCACGTCGTCTATGGCGGTGTTGTGCCCGAAATTGCTTCCCGTGCCCATGCGGAAGCAATATGCGGTGTCGTCGAGAATGCGCTGTTGCAGGCAGAAACGACGATAAACGATATTGATGCTATTGCCGTTACGAACGCACCCGGTCTTATAGGTGCATTGCTGACGGGCGTTTCCTTTGCAAAGGGACTTGCCTTTTCAAGCGGAAAGCCGTTAGTGCCGGTTCATCATATCCGTGGCCACGTTGCGGCAAACTATCTTGCCCATCAGGATCTCGAACCGCCCTTCATCTCTCTTGTCGTTTCGGGCGGACATACCTCTTTGATGCGTGTGAACGGATATACCGATTATAAGCTTATCGGCTGTGCCCGTGACGATGCCGCAGGCGAGGCGTTTGATAAATGTGCACGTGTGCTCGGACTTCCCTATCCCGGCGGTGCGGCAATGGACAAGCTTGCAAAGCTCGGCGATAAGAATAAATATAAATTCAATGCAGGAAACGTTGACGGAGCCGAATTTGACTTCAGCTTTTCGGGATTAAAGACCTCTGTTATAAATCTTGTGCATAAGGAAACACAAAACGGACGTGTTATCGACGATGAATTCCGTGCGGATATTGCGGCTTCGTTTACCGAAGCATTGATACGTGCGGTCACAAGCCGTCTTCAGCTTCTCTTTGAAAGAGAGGGAGAAAGCAATATCGTCCTTGCAGGCGGTGTTGCGGCAAATTCACACCTTCGCAACGCTGTTTCGGCAACAGCCGAAAAGTTCGGCGCAAAGCTGTTTCTCCCTCCGCTTAAACTGTGCGGTGACAATGCCGCTATGATCGCATCGCAGGGATATTATGAATATCTTGCAGGCGTAAGAGGAGATACAAGCCTTAATGCCTTTGCCACAAGCCATATTTGAGGTGATCTTTAATGAAGGAACATATCTATACTATCCCCGTCACAGAGGCTTTTGCCGAAAATAAGGATAAATGCCCCTTTTGCGCCCTTGCCGAAAAATTGGAGTTTGACGAGCTTGATATAATACTCGGTGCGGCGATGATGGAAAACGACGTGCGTTTGGAGACCAACCAAAAGGGCTTCTGCAACCGTCATTACAACAAGATGTTCGGTATGAAAAACCGCCTTGGGCTTGCGTTGATGCTCGAAACACACCTTGAATCATTAAAAAAAGAGCTTAAGACGGGAAATTTCCTCTCCCGTGATATCGGAAACAAGAGCATTTCCCGTATTGAAACAATGCAGAAGAATTGCTACGTTTGCGAGCGTATAGAGGATAAGATCTCAAAAATGTATACCACAGCGGCATATCTTTTTGACGAGGAAAGGGACTTTAGAAATTCCTTTGCCGAGGTAAGATATATCTGCCTTCCCCATTACCGTGAATATATTTTGGCAGGCAAGCGTGTTCTTTCGAAGGATAAATATGAAGATCTGGTGCGTGCCGCCAATGAAAAAATATGCAACTATCTCGATTCCTTAAAGGACGACGTTTCGCTTTTCTGTAAGAAATTCGACTATCGTTTTGGCGATCTGCCCTGGGGTGAATCGAAGGACTCTGTCGAGAGATCTATAAAATTCCTCACGGGCGATAAAAAATAGCAATTTAACCAAACTTTTAAGCTAAAATTTTCCGAATTTTATCGACAATTTTTCAGAAAAATTTCAGAAAGATCCCACGTGTATATTACATAATGTTTTGCGACTTTTGTGGAAAACTTTGTGGACGATGTGGATTACTAAAAGGCAAAACACCGAAAATCAAGCAATTTTCGAGTTTTAACGGTGGAAAAGTATGTGGAAAAGGTGGAAAACCACGTTTCAATAACGCAAAAATCCACACCAATTATGTAAACGCAGTAAATGCATACGATGTATAAAAAGTGTA
Source organism: Eubacteriales bacterium (assembly GCA_045536935.1). Lineage (GTDB taxonomy): Bacteria > Bacillota > Clostridia > Oscillospirales > CAG-382 > Coliplasma. The sequence goes on from JAZSOO010000017.1 coordinate 21,608, forward strand.
AAAAAACGAAAGGACAGACACTTTGGAATTCATAAAACACGAAAACGGAATAATTCTGTCGGATTGTAAGAATTTCGATCCGTTTTTGTCCTGTGAATGCGGTCAGTGTTTTCGTTTTGAGAAGGTTTCGGACGATAATTATCTGCTTTTTGCGATGGGCAGGGTACTTGATATTAAAAGGCATATATCGGGCTGGTTTTTTGATAATATCAATGAAGCCGAATTCAGAGAAAGGTTTTTTGACTATTTTGATCTAAGCCGTGATTACGCAGAGATAATTAATAGCTTTGAACACGACAAAGTCATTTCGGAAGCCGTGACGACCGGCTCCGGAATAAGGATATTCCGCCAGGACCCGTTTGAAACGTTAATATCGTTTATAATTTCACAAAACAACAACATTCCCCGTATAAAAAAGATTATAGAATCGCTTTGCCGTTTGCTCGGAAAGGAAGAAAACGGGTTTTATTCCTTCCCAACGGCAGAAGATATAGTAAATTGCGGTATTGAGGGGCTTGCTCCCATAAAAAGCGGTTTCCGTGCGAAATATATCCTCGATGCTTCTCAAAAGGTTGCATCAAACGAGATCAATTTATCGGAAATACCCAAAATGGGCTATGAAAACGCCTTGACCGAGCTTAAAAAGATTAAGGGTGTCGGCGATAAGGTGGCAAACTGCGTTCTGCTTTTCGGGTTTGGGTATTACGAGGCGTTCCCCATTGACGTTTGGGTAAAAAGGGTTATTGCGGAAAGCTACGGAGAAGGGTTTGACCCCAAAACTCTCGGCAAATATGCAGGTATTGCCCAGCAATATTTGTTCAATCATCGCAGAAATAGTTAAAAAAATGTAAAAAATCAGCCGAGCCCTTTACAAAAAGGTGTTCGGCTTATATAATGGTAAAGCAATTTAAAAGTAAGGGAGGTCAGGTTATGCTTTTGCAGAAAAAACGCACGCTTGCGGTTGTGCTTATAACGATAGTTATGGCAATATTGCGTGCCGTTGTCGTTTATTATAATATGGAAAAAAACAGCTACGAGAACGATACCTATTATCTTCCCGATAATCTCACGGTCAACGTATTTAATGCGCTTGCAATAGCTTCCGTGGTTCTTTTTATTGCTTTTGCGCTCTCGCTTTTGTTCACAAAAAAGACGAACGTCTATCACGATCTTTCCGCTTCCCCCGCAGGAATGCTGGTTCTTGCGTTTTCAATGTTTTTTGCCGTTGCGGTCATCGCAAAAAGGTATTTTATGACTACCGAAGAAACGGTATATTCCCCCATCGCCATCGCTTGTGTCGGTTTGGCTTTGGTCTGCGGATTGATCTTCTTGGTTCTTGGGCTTAAGAGCCAAAAAACAATGCCTTCAAATGCCACGCTATCGCTTTTGATGCTTTTTCCAACAGCACTCTCAGCCTTGCGCCTTGTTGAAAGCTTTATAGAAACAAACGCGGCGCCCTTGGCTTCATCAGGTGATTATAGAATTCTCGGTCTTGCGTCGCTTTTGATCTTCTTCCTTTACGACGGAAAATCTTATATACACCCAAAAACTGCGGTCATGTTCTATCTTTCCGCATTCCTATCTGTATTTTTCCTTCTTGTCTATTCCGTACCGAACCTTGCCTTGCACTGCTTCGGAACCTTCTCTTTTGACGAGCGTGCGGCTTATTCCGTAGTTGATATTGGTATTTGCGTCTATATCTGCTCAAGAATGTTTAATGCAAAATTAAAGACAAGCGTTGAAGAATAAAATATAATTAATTGAATATAAATAGAGCAATAATATTTTTAAAGGAAGTTATCTTTTGAAAAAATGGTTGCTCTATTTTTTTGCGTTTATAATGCTCCTAACGGCAACACCGTTTGTTTCAAGCAAGCTCGTCGGCAGGAAGGAAACGGAGGTCGAGGTCAATATAAACGGAAAAATGGTTTTGATGAACCTTGACGAATACGTCGCACGTGTATTGCTTGGCGAAGGACAGGCTTGCGAATCGGCAGAATCGAAAAAAGCGCTTGCCGTTGCCGTCAGAAGTTGCTGTATGAACCTTTTGTCGTTCGGCGGAAGGCATACGGATTTTGACTTTTGCGACAGATTTGACTGTTGCTTTGCGCTGGGCGACATAGAGAATTGCAATGAAGAAACGCTTGAAAAAACCATTTCCGCCGTCAATGAAACAAAGGGAATTTTCCTAACCTATAAAAATATGCCGGCTTTATCGCTTTTTACGTTGTGTTCGGGTTCGTCGGGCGCATTCTTTGAGCTTGCCGAGGAATTGACCCCTATAAAAGAGGATCATGTCTGCGAAATACATAAGACCGAAAAGACGATTCACTATGAAAATATTCTTAAAGACAGGGAAAACGCCGTTTTGGTCTATGACGAAAACAACGATTGCAGTTTTGCGGTCTGGGACGGGAAATATATTAAAGGATATGAGCTTAAAGAAAGGCTCTCCCTCCCGTCAACAGAGTTTATTCTCGAATTTCGTGACGACGGTATTTTTGCAATATCGTACGGTCTTGGCAACGGGTTTGGTATGAGCCTTTGCCACGCCGAACAAATGGCAAAAGACGGTAAGACTTACACGGAGATCTTGGAGTTTTATTATCCGAATTTTGTTGTTGTAAGAGAAAAGGACACTTTTTGAAAAAAGTTCCCTTTTAAAATCCTTCAAAAACTTTTTTATGCAGAGAATAAGACCTTCCTGAAATGATAATAATATCCATTGACAAAAAACATTTCAGGGGGAACTCCTATGAACGACAATTTTGAAAACAAAACTCCCGAAAAGGGAAAGACCTCGGAACAGTTTGTTAAGAAATTTGCGAAATTCTCTGCGTTTATATATCTCGGTCTTGCGATAACCGTCGTCATCGTCGCAACCGTCGGAATTTTCAGCATTTCTTACGACTATGAGGAAAGTATGCCCGAAGTCTCGTTGCCTGCGATCGACCTCGATTTCTCGAAGACCGAGGACGTTGTGATTCCCGATATTTCGGATTCGCCCGTTATTAACGAGCAAAGCGGTATTGATGCCGAAACCGACAAGCCCGAACCTACTCCCGAGCCCGAACCCGTGTTCTGCCGTCCCGTTGATGGTGAAATTGTGAAGGAACACAACCTTGACAAGCTCGTTTTTTCGGAAACGATGCAGGATTACCGTGTGCACCGTGGTGTTGATATTGCCTGCAAGCTTGGCAGCGAGGTCGTCGCCTTCACCGACGGAAAGATCTCTGCGGTGACCGACGATTATTTCTACGGCACGACTGTTGCCATAACTCACGCTGACGGAATGGTTTCCTATTATATGAACCTTGACCCCGAACTCAACGAATATATAACCGTCGGCGCAGAGGTAAAAGCAGGCGAAGCGATAGGCAAGGTCGGTACGAGCGCACGTTGCGAGCTTGCGGACAACCCTCATCTTCATTTCGAGCTTAAAGTGAACGGCACCGACATCGACCCGAAGACAGAATTACCGTAATCGCTGCGCTCTCGATTGAAAACGCACGGTTTTCAATCGGTTTTTGGAACATTGTTCGCTCGCGCCTCGTGTCTTATACCATAAACGGTATTCGACACTCGCAATGTTCAGAGGAGTTTTTTCCAAGGCGCATGTCCTCGGAAAAAACAGGATTTTTATTGTATATTAAAAAACAAAACCGAGTGGGAAAATCACTCGGTTTTTCGTTTATACGTAGTAGGTTGGTTTTTAAATCCCTACATCGTCGCTGTGAAACATGAAAATTTGTTGTTTGTATTGGCTTGTTGTTTATATTGGTTTGTTTGTAGGGACTTATCGTCCCCGACGGTCCGCAAGGTAAGAATTTGTTTTAACCATATGTCTGTGAAATAAACAATGAATAATAATGTAGGGGAGGGTCTTGCACCCTCCCGAACTCTTTATTGTTCGTTGTTTCTTATGTCTGTGTTATATGCTTTTAAGGTTTTTACGTTTACATTTCATACAACGAAATCCTAAGAGAACGGGAGGGTGCAAGACCCTCCCCTACATTATGATTATTATGTTTTTACACGGACATAAGAAATAACGATGGATTTATTTTGCGGGGACCCCAAAAAATCAATCAAAAACTTGTTTTTGATTGGGAGCGTCAGCGACAATTATTCCACCGCCCAACAACGTATCACCGTCGTAAAAAACGGCGGATTGACCGGGGGTGACGGCACGCACGGGGGATTCTGTTTCGACCAAAAGCCGACCTTCGCCGATGGGCGTTAAGACCGATTTAACAAACGGCGCACGGTAACGTATGCGTACTTCACAATTGATCGAGCCCGCAGGAAAATCGAGAGCCGAGAAGGAAGCATTTCTAACGGTGAAACGTGTTGTGAAAAGGTCGTCGTTCCTGCCGAGGATTATCTTGTTCTGCGTAATATCACGTCCGATAACGTAAAGCGGTTCTGTATATGCAATACCAAGCCCCTTGCGCTGACCGATAGTGTAACAACGCTGTCCAAGGTGTTTTCCGAGAATTTTCCCGTCGGACAGGACAAAATCACCCTTTTTGTCGGTATTGCCTGCAACACGGTTGAGGAACGAACGGTAATCGCCGTCGGGAATAAAGCAAATATCCTGACTGTCACCCTTCTTTGCAACGTGGAACCCGTTTTGCTCGGCTATCTCACGAACCTCGTTTTTCGAAAATTCACCGAGAGGCGCATGGAAATTGGAGATCTGCTCCTGCGAAAGGCTCCAGAGAACGTAGCTTTGGTCCTTTTCCTTGTCGTCGGCACGGGTGATAACACGTCTGTCACCGCATTGAGCGACTTTAACGTAATGTCCCGTTGCATAGGCACTTGCGCCCAGCTCTCTTGCCTTGTCTGCCAATACACCGAATTTGATGTATTTGTTGCAAACAACGCAGGGGTTCGGCGTTTCGCCCGATGCATAGGCATTTATAAAATCCGCAACAACGGTTTTTCTGAATTCGGCTGACAGATCAAAAAGATGATGAGGGATATTTAGGGAATCGCAAAGCTTTTTTGCGTCTTCGGCTTCGCTTTCCGAAAAATTCGGTACAAGCTCTTTTCCGAAGGGCTTCATAGTAATGCCCTCGACCGAAAAGCCTTTGTTTCTCATCAAGAGAAGCGCAACGGCAGAATCCACGCCGCCGCTTACGGCGACAAAACATTTTTCGTTCATCGGAAACACCCCTCACTTTCAAAAAACATTTTATCATACAAATAATACATAATCAACTCTTTTTCGTGGAAGAATGGGAATAAAAACACTCCTTTTAATATATAAATTAAACCAAGCTATAAACCGAGCTATTAAAAGGAGAAGAACGCTGTTATGAAAAAGTTGATCTCATTATTGTTAATAACGCTTTGTCTGTTTCTTGCGTCTTGCGGAGAAAGACCGACTGTCGAAGAAAAACCGAAACAGCCCCCTGCATTTTCGATATTGGAAAAGGGCACGGTTTTGAAAAAACATACCCAAAAAGGAAAGGAAACCGTATTTTCGAAGGAGGATTTTGAGATCTGCCTTGGCGAAAGCTTGGGCAGCATTACCGTAAATACCCTTCCCGAAGCCGAAAAGGGCACTCTTGTATTTAAAGGTCAGTCTGTGGTAAAGGGTCAGACCGTACCTGCAGATTCGCTTGAATTTTTAAAGTTTGTACCGAACGGTGATTGCGAAAGTGCATCTTTTTCCTTCACAAGCGACAGTATCGGATATTACGGGACAGAAATGCTTTGCGATATCGTGTTCGGCGACACCATAAATTCCCCGCCCGTTATTTCGGACAGCACGCTTGATACCGTAGAAGGAATCGCCTGTGAGGGCGTTCTTTCCATAACCGAGCCGAACGGCGACGATTATACCCTGAATATCCTAAGCTATCCCAGGGACGGAAATATCGTTTTCTATGAAGACGGAAGGTTTGTATACACCCCCGATTCCGACTTTTCGGGCAAGGATACGCTGACTTTTACCGTAACCGACGATTTCGGCTTGGTTTCCGAACGTGCAAGCGTTGCGATAACCGTTCGGGAAAACGAAAAAAATATTAATTTTGCCGATATGCAAGACGACCTTAACCATATCTATGCCCATAAAATGTGCGAAAACGACACAATGGTGTATAGATATGAAGACGGAAAATATTATTTTGACCCCGAAACTGCGGTCACAAAGCTCGATTTCCTCGTAATGCTTATGTCGGTCACAAAACAGGATGCGGACATAGTTGCCGTTGCCGACAGCGTGGTTGCCGATGATAACGGACTCTCTTCCGGCTTGAAGGGATATCTTTCCGCCGCATCGGAAAAGGGCATTATAAAGCTTGATAACGGAAAATTCTCGCCGAAGGAAAAGATAACTCTTTCAGAGGCTTCTTATATGATCTCCTCTGCGTTAAATCTCCCCTTGTCCGACGGCGAAAACAATATTCTTTCGGCGGTCATCAAATCGGGCATAATCGGTATTGATGAAGGCGGGACCGACGGCGCAAAAACCCTTACGAAATCTGACGTTGCAGAGATTTTGTGCGCTTGTGAAAAATATATTACAAAAAACAACATATTTCGTGAAAGAGATTGACAGTTGACATTTTAAGTGATATAATCCACCGTGCGAGTCCACGCTCGTAATATTAATATGGAGTTAATCTTATGGACAACAATATCAATAATAACGAAATTGTTGACAACGAAACGGTTGAAAATACCGAAGAAGTTGAAGTTAAAGAAGACGTCAGCGCAGTTGAAAAAACTGCAGAACCTAAAAAAGATGAAGACGAAGACAGATTGGAGCCTCTCTTGAAGAAAAGAAAAGGCAAGAAAAGAAAAACGATCATCACGATAATTGCAATATTGCTCGTTCCCCTGCTTCTTATCGGCGGTATAGTTATCGGCCTTCAGGAATATTATCTCGGTCTTATCACCTACGTCAGCGATGATGATTGGTCGGGCGTTGATATAGACGCTTCCGATTACGGTATCGATGACGAGGATATGGGCCTTGATATGTCCGGCGGCTTTATTGACCCCGAAAATCCCGGCGGAAACGGCGGAAATGAAGGCGGAAACAGCGGCGGAAGCTATGTTCCCCCTCCTTCTCCCGACGGAGACCCTGATTACGAAATAATCAAGGACTTGTTTGAACCGGGCTACGTTGTCACAGATAAATACGAAAAAGAAGTTATAAATATCCTCCTTATCGGTGCGGACACCACCGGCGACAACAGAGCACGAAGCGACACAATGATCTTGATGTCTATCAATACCATCAAAAAGCGTATCGTTTTGACTTCTCTCATGCGTGACTCCTACGTTCCGATCCCCGGTTATAAGGATAACCGTCTTAATGCGGCTCACTCCGCAGGCGGACCCAAGCTTTTGATGAAGACTATCGAGCATAACTTTGATATTCACGTTGACTATTATGTCCGTGTAGGCTTTGAATCCTTCAAAAAGGCTGTTAACGCTATCGGCGGTATTGATATCACTATCAATAATGATAACTACGACCACTTTAAGAACCGTGGTATGTTGAAGGGTCTTTCCAAAGCACAGGCTACCGACGGAACGCATACTATCCACTTAAGCGGTACCGATGCTCTCGACTATGCACGTAACCGTTCCTTCCCTGCGGCAGACTTCACACGTACCCTTCACCAGCGTGACCTTTTAACGCAGGTATTCAATAATATGAAGGATTCCTCTCTCGACGAGATCCATGAGGTTCTTGAAGCAGTCCTTCCCTACGTTGCGACCGATATGCCCAAGGACGTTTTGAGGTCTTTGATATGGAGTGCGCTCGACTATATGTCGTACGACCTCTCCAATGCCCGTATGCCCTGTGCGGATTCCTTCCGTCTTACAAGGATCCGTGGTATGTCTGTCGTTGACATCAACGAAGAAGCAAACGCAAAATATCTTAAGGCAGTAATTTACGGATAATAGCATTTGGCAAAACGCCAAATGCATCGATATAAATCCCTGACGGGATTTTCGAGATACGGCAAAGCCGTTCGATATGCAAAATCTCGATATGCCCTGCGGGGCAAGAAGGGATTTATATCATATCGAATCCGAGCGAACGGGGCCCCTTCAATAACCCTACAAAACTTCGTTTTGCAGGGAACCCACACTTGTGTTTTTGGGGTATCAAGCGAGGATATATCGAATTGCGAAGCAATATATCGATTTTGCATTAGCAAAAATATCGACAAACAAAAACCTCGAAAAGAGCAAGTTCTTCTCTTTTCGAGGTTTCTTTTTTAAACGTTTCTTAAAAAATAAACGAACGGCTGTCAAAATCACTAAAAATTTACACCTCGATTTGTGTTGTATGAAAAGGCAAAATCTATTGACAAGGGAGAAGGATTTTTGTATAATAGTTAAAAAGCGTTATATGGGTGGATTTCGCCCAACGCAAAAAAACAAAAGGAGATTCAACCTATGAAAATGACAAAGAGAATCGTTGCTCTTGCATTGGTTGCATTTATGCTTGTTGCATCCTGCGTATATGCTTCCGCTACTGCATACGTAACCGTTACCTCTTCCGGTACTTTCAACGTTGTTGACGGCGTTAAGTACCAGTCCTATTCTGTATACGGCAGTGTAAGCGGCCATACAGAAACAATGCACACCCTTCAGTTTAACCCCGATGATGGCTATATCGCTATCCCCTACACTCAGTACGCTGGCGGCGTTGCTACCGTTCAGAGCCAGTTCAATGCTGCAGTTGCAGACGGATACGAAGTTGTTGCTGCTATCAACGGTGCGTTCTTCGATATGACCTCCGGTACTCCCTACGGTACCATCGCTTCCAACGGCGTACTTAACTATTCTGCTCTTTGGGCAGGTTGTGCGACCGGTAAGCCCGGCACCAACGGCGATAACGACGAACTCGTAACCTTCGGTTATGACGGATCTATCGAGCTTGTTCACTCCTGGCACGACTGGACCATCGACCTTAACGGCGTTAACGTTCCCGGCGGTTCCGTAAACATAAACAGAACTCACTATCCCGCAGGCGCAGCTGCTGACGTTTGGCTTTCTTCTCAGGTTTACTACTATGACGAAAGCTGCGGCTCCAGAACTCTTACCGGCACTTCCGGCGGCGGTGTAGAAGTTATCTGCGAAAAAGTTGGTAATACCGAAATGGGCTTCGGCGCACCCCTTAAGGGTAAAGTTGTTAGCGTTAACACCGCTACCAAGAGCTCTCCCATCGGCGAAAACCAGTTCGTTCTCTTCGCATTGGGCGGCGGTTCTTACTACAACGCTCTCTGCAACCTTAAAGTAGGCGACCCCATCACTATGACCACCTACAACAACACTGCCGGCGCAAATGCGATCCTCGATGCAAAAGCAGGTGCTATGTATCACTGCGGTTCTCTCGTTAAGAACGGCGTTGACCTTACCGATTCTTATTCCGAAATCGGTGACGGCCACTACGTTTCTTCCACCTATTCTCAGTGGACCTGCTTCGGTACCAAAGCTGACGGTACTGTAGTATTCATGACCACCACCGGCGGCGGCACCGGCGACTCCTCTGCATCTCTCACTCTTAAGGACGTTGCAGCAGCTATGATGAACATCGGCTGTACCAACGTATACCGTTGCGACGGCGGCGGATCTGTTGCTATGTACGCTTCCAACACCGGTTCCGGCTATGCAGGATACATTCACTCCGGCTCCCGTTCCGTTACCGACGTTGTTCTTATCGTTAAGAAGTCCAGCCTTGCAAGCGACGAAATGAGCGCTGAACTCGCTTCTCAGATCGCTACTGCAAAGACTCTCGTTTCTGACGTTCCTTCCATCCAGACCCTTATCGACAAGGGTGAAGCTCTCCTTGCTGCAGGCGCTGCAGACGGTGAAATGAGAGCTACTCTCGTTGAACTTACCGCCAGCGTTGAAAAGAACACCTCTCTCGAAGGCCTTATCGAAAGAGTTAATACTCTCGACGTTACCAAATACAGCGAAGAGGTTCTTTCCGCAGTTCGTCCTCTTTACGCAACTGCTGTTGAACTCGTAAACTCCGGCAACACTACCGGTGCTCAGGCAACCAAGTGCTTCAATGACCTTAAGGCTGCTCTCGCAAGAGAAGGCGAAGGCGATCTTAACACCATCGCTCTCGTTCCCAACAAGTTCAATGCTTCTATCCTTACAAACGACTGTACTGTATTCACTCCTGCTTTCGGTACCGTTAATTCTGCTACCGCAAACATCAACTGGACTGTAAACATTCTTCTCGAATGGGATGCAGATAAAGAATGCTACATCGTTAAGAGCGCAAAGACCAACGAAGCTATGGCTACCGTTTCTACCTACAATTTGACTGAAGGCCAGCTCTTTATCGCTGTTCACGGCGAAAACGACGTTGTAAACAGACAGATGGCTATGCAGGTTAAGGAAGGCGACGAAGCTCGTGTTTACGGTCTCGACGTTGACAATGCATCTCTCGGCACTCTCGGTTACATCCGCTTCGGCGAAGTTACTGAACAGGAACCCGTTGCTCCTGTTGTTATGAAGGGTGACATAAACGGCGACGGCGAACTTAAAGCAGCTGACTACCTCGCACTCAAGCGTGCAGTTATGGGCACCTACGTTCTCGAAGGCGACGCTGCTCTCGCAGGTGACATAAACGGCGACGGCGAACTCAAAGCAGCTGACTACCTCGCACTCAAGCGTGCAGTTATGGGCACCTACGTACTCGAATAATTTACGTAAGCTTTCAATAATAAACATAAAAGGCTCGGTTTTTAACCGAGCCTTTTTGTTTGAAGTAATAAGTAATAGTGAAGAAGTAAGAAGTAAGGTAGATTTTCGGCATTGCCGAAAATCTTTTTTTATTGTCACGGAGTACGCATATTTCAAATCCCTGTGTCGTCCCCGTGTTTTTTCTTGTCACGGTCTTGGTTGGTTTTAATTCTTCACGCCGTTTCCGTGATACATAAAAATTTATTGTTTCCAATGTAGGGACAGGCGTCCTCGACTGTCCGCAATTTAAAAATTTGTATAACCTTATGTCTGTGAAATAACGATATCCAATAAAACCAACATAAACAACATAAACCAAAACATTTTCCGTAAATTAACGTAACGGACAGTCGAGGACGCCTGTCCCTACATACAAACCGATATAAACAACTTTTTTGAGATTCTTCACTACAACACCCCACGAACAAGTTTCGTGTATAACTTATCAACCACAAAAAACAACTTGCCATTTAGTTTAGCATATGCTATAATATGAGGTGGTGTAGTATGTCAATTTTCGGCACGGTCTTCCTTGCAACGCTGGCTTCTATCGGTGTTGCTTTGATGTTGCTTGAATTGATTTCAAACAGGAAAGCGAAAACGGCGGAATACACCTGTATTTGCTTTAGATCGGAGCTTCTGAACGGCGAAAGACCCGATATGGTCGTGATATGCCGTAACGAAGCCGAAAAGGAAGAGATCATAAAACGTATTTGCGAAAACGATACCAGACGTGCGTTTATAAAAAGAATTTGAAAGGACGGGAAACGTTTTGGAAGAAGTCTATCTTGACGGCGTTGTCGAAGATATAATATATTCGAACGAAGAAAACGGATATACCGTCTGTACGATAAATTGGGGCGGTCAACCGACGACGATAGTCGGAATAATGCCCTATATCGCCGAGGGCGAAACCGTCAAGGTTCAGGGTGTCTGGCAGGTACATTCAACCTTCGGAAGACAGTTCCGTGTTAATTATTTCGAGAAAAAACTCCCGACAACGGCATCTGCGATATTAAAATATCTTGCTTCGGGTGCGATAAAGGGTGTCGGTCCCGTTACTGCAGACAGGATCGTCGATAAATTCGGTGACGACACTCTTGACGTTATCGAGAATAACCCCCGTTGGCTTTGCGATATAAGAGGAATCTCGCCGAAACGTGCGGATTCCATACATAACAGCTATGTCGAGCAGTTCGGTATGCGAAACGTTATGATGTTTTGCAACGAATTTTTCGGCCCTGCGCTTTCTGTCAAGATATTTAAAAAATACGGCTCGGCGGCTATCGATATTATAAAAGTCACTCCCTACCGTCTTTGCGACGATATCCAGGGTATCGGCTTTGACAAAGCAGACAAGGTTGCAATGTCGCTTGGGTTTTCGAAGGACTGCCCCGAAAGAACAGAGGCAGGTATAATCCATATTCTCAATTCTGCCTCGATGAACGGCGGACATTGTTATCTGCCCGAAAACGAGCTTGTTGAGAATGCATCAAGAATACTCGGTGTTTCGGAATCCGACGTTATCACGGCGGCGGAACGCTTGACGGCAAACGAAAGACTGAAAAAGTTTTCTGTCGGTGAGGAAGATGCTTTTGCGCTTTCCGAGCTGTATTCGGCAGAGGTATATATTGCCGCAAAGCTTCATGCACTTTCGGAATTTAAATTCCCCTTCGTGCTTGAAGGGCTTGACGAACAGATAGACGAGCTTGAAGAAAAATATAAAATAAGCTATGCCGATGAACAGCGTGAAGCGATAAAATATGCCCTCACGGGCGGTGTTACCGTCATTACGGGCGGTCCCGGTACGGGTAAGACCACGATAATCAAGGCTATACTTGATATCTGCGATATACTTAAATTTTCCTGCGTGCTTGCGGCACCGACGGGCCGTGCGGCAAAGAGAATGTTTGAATCCTCGGGCAAGGAAGCCAAGACGATACACCGTCTTTTGGAAGCAAGTGTCGGAGAAAACGGGGGGCACCGTTTCTCACGTGACGAGGACAACCCTATAAATAAAAAGGTCATCATCATCGACGAAATGTCGATGGTCGATACGAACCTTATGTGTGCCTTGCTTAAGGCAATAAAGATGGGAAGCTATCTTATACTTATCGGCGACCCCGACCAGCTCCCTCCCGTAGGACCGGGTAACTGCCTTAACGATATTATAGTTTCGGAAAAGTTTAACGTCGTAAAGCTAAACCGGATCTTCCGTCAGGCAGAGGAAAGCCTTATCGTTATGAATGCCCACGCAATCAACCGTGGCGAAATGCCGAAGCTCAATTCAAGGGACAGCGATTTCTTCTTTGTCGAGAAAAGCAAGACCGAGGACGTAATGTCGCTGATACTTTCCTTTGTTTCGGAACGCCTGCCGAAGAAATACAATGCAGACCCGTTGGAGGAAATACAGGTTATCTCCTGCACCCGAAAAGGCTCTTTGGGCACTTATGAGCTGAATCTTGCTTTTCAGGATAAATTAAACCCGAGATCACCCAAAAAAGCGGAACGCAAATACGGCAACGTCGTTTTCCGTGAGGGCGATAAGGTCATGCAGATAAAAAACGATTATGACCTTTTGTGGACAAGAGGACGTGAGGACGGAAGCGGTATCTTTAACGGCGATATCGGCAGAATTACCGATATTGATAATGAATCCGAGATAATGACGGTGGATTTTGAGGGAAGAATTACGGAATATGATTTTTCTCAGTTAGACGAGCTTGAACACGCCTATGCCGTGACTGCACATAAAAGTCAGGGCAGTGAATATAGAATCGTCGTCATTCCTGCTTTCGATGCACCGTTCCCGTTGATGACAAGAAATCTTCTTTATACTGCGGTCACGAGAGCAAAGGATATCGTTGTTATTGTGGGCAACTCCCGTTCGATAGCAACGATGGTCGGTAACAACAGGATCCCCGTTCGCCACACGGCATTAAAGCTTCTCTTGGGCGTTTTATGAAGACAGACCTTATATCACCGCAGCGCTGTGTGATATGCGGTATGACGGCTTGTTATGACGAATTGCCTGTCTGCAAGCATTGTCTGCATATCTTCAACGGAATCATAACCGCAAGATGCGAAAAATGCGAAAAGATCGGACCGTATTGCGAATGTCATAAAAACGAGAATATAAAATATCTGTTTTCTTACGTAAACGAATTTCACACTCACGGATTGATCTTTTATATAAAAAGCTTTTTCGACGAGAGGTTTATGGATTTTCTTGTCGAGCAGATGTTCTATTCTCTCGGCATAGATCCGAAAAATTACAATGCCGTCACCTTCGTGCCGAGAAAGCCTTTCAGAAAACGCAGATACGGCGTTGACCAAGCCGAACAGCTTGTAAAAGCAATCGAGAGAAGGTTTGGCATACCCGTTATCTACACTCTCGAGCGTATCGGCGGAAGACAGCAGAAGACCCTTTCCGCAAAGGAACGGTTTACTAATATAAAGGGAAGATACCGTCTAAGGCGTGATATTCCCGATAAAAAATACAACAGGATCCTGCTTGTCGACGATATTTGCACGACGGGCGCAACGGTAAAGGCCTGTGCAAAACTGCTTCGGGAAAGCATTTCCCGTGAAGTCGGTATTATGGTTATAGCCGAAAAGAATTGAACTAAAATCGCCCAAAAGGGCAAAACATCACTTAATCGCTTGATATACTATAGCAAGAAAATAAACTCAACTATACGGAGTCTTTATGTCAAAGAAATTTTTCCGTCCCGATATGGCGTTTTACGAGGTATATACGATCTCTCCCGAGGTTCTGTCCGAGCTTGGGGTCAAGGGTGTTGTTTTCGATATAGATAACACGATAGCCCCCTACGAGATAGAACGCCCGACAGAGAAGATGAACGAATATTTTGCGTCATTGCGTGAAGCAGGAATAAAAATGGCTTTTGTTTCCAATAACAAGGGTGACAGAGTTTCGGTCTTCAACGAGGGCTTGGGGCTTTATTACGTCTGCAAGGCGGGCAAGCCGTCACCGAAGGGTGTTTTGAGGTGTATACAGCATTTCGGGCTTCCTAAGGAGGAGGTCATTGCCGTCGGCGACCAGATATTCACAGATTGCCTTGCCGCCCACCGTGCAGGAATACGTTTTGCAATGGTAAAGCCGATACAACCCAGAGAAAGCCTTTTCTTCAGAACAAAGCGTTATCTTGAAAGACCTTTTGTCCGTGGTCTTGATTGGCTTGCGGCGAAGGACGTAAAAACTAAAATTAAAAACCTAAAGAAACGGAATAATAAGGTATGAGCGCAAAATTCGGTCCCGGCGGAAACTCGGAAGCATTCAAAAAGGCAGGCGGAAGGTCGACCCTTCAGGCACCCGGCTTTGTAAAGAATATCGGTCTTGATGCTTATGAATACGAGGCAGGTAACGGAATAACCGGCTCGCCCGAGCTTTTTATGAACATCGGCGAGAAGGCAAGGGAGCATAATATTAAAATGTCCTTCCATACCCCCTATTTCATCTCGCTTTCCTCGGTTGAAAAGCAAAAACGTGACAACAGTATTGAATATATCCGTCAGAGCGCCGCAGTAAGCACACTTTTGGGCGCAGAAACTATGGTCGTTCATTGCGGCTCTTGCGCAAAGATAACCCGTGAAGAAGCAATGATGTACGCAAGCGAGACCTTAAGCGGTGTTGCTTTGATGATGCAGGATAACGGCTTTAAAACCATTGTCGGCATTGAAACTATGGGCAAGGTAAACCAGCTTGGAACGCTTTCCGAGGTATTAAAGCTTTGTAAGATATCCAAACGTTTTGCACCCGTTGTGGATTTCGGTCACTTAAATGCCCGTGACAGAGGTGTTTTGCGTACAAAAGACGATTTCAAGCGTATTTTTGATGAAATATCAAGCACCTTGGGCGCAGAATATGCAGAAAACCTGCATTGCCATTTTTCAAAGATAATGTATACCGAAATGGGCGAAAAGAAGCATCTGACGTTTGAAGACGATATATACGGCCCCGAATTTCTTCCCCTTGCGGAGGCAATCGTCGAGCTTGGCGTTTCTCCCACAATAATCTGTGAATCGGCAGGAACACAGTCCGATGACGCATTGACGATGAAATCTATTTACGAAAGCGTTTTGAGAGGTTAAAAAATGAAGTTTAACGAAGTTACGATACACACCACCACCGCAGGAAGCGAAGTCGTTTCGGGCGTGCTTTTCAACGAAGGCATAACCTGCTTTTCGGTTGACGATCCCCGTGATCTTGCGGAATTGCTGGAGAATAAATACGTACCCTTCGATTACGTAGAGGACGGTCTTTTGCGTGAGGACGGCGACGTTTTGGTTCGTGTCTATCTTGCAGAAAACGAGCAGGGCGCACTCCAGCTTGAAGGTATCCTTGCAGGTATTGAAAAGCTTAAAGCTATGAATGAAGAATGGCTCGGAACGCTTGAAACAGAGCTTGCCGTTACCGATGAAAAGGATTGGGAAAACAACTGGAAGCAGTATTTCCACCCCTTGCAGATAGGTGAAAAATTCCTCGTCGTACCCTCTTGGGAAAAGGCAGAGGAGGAGGGCAGAACGGTCATAGAGATCGACCCTGCGTCTTCCTTCGGAACGGGCAGACACGAAACGACTGCACTTTGCCTTGAAGCTGTCGAAACACTCTCTCCCGAAGGCAAGAATATTCTTGATATGGGCTGCGGAAGCGGTATTCTCGGCATCGGCGCCGCGCTTTTGGGTGCAGAGCATATCGACGCTGTCGATATTGATATGGTCGCAACACGTATTGCAGAGGAAAATGCCGTTAAGAACGGTCTTCCCGAAGGAAAAATGGACGTTTTCTGCGGAAACGTGCTTACGGATAAAGACTTTTGGGACAGGTTTGCAAAAGAGGAATACGATATAATTCTTGCAAACATCGTTGCAGATATCATCAGCGATATGCTCCCTCTTTTTGATTCCTGCTTGAAGGCTGACGGACGTATGGTCTGCTCGGGCATAATCTCCCCGAGAAAAGAATTTGTTCTCGATGCGCTTAAAAACAACGGCTTTGAAGTTATCGACCTTAAAGAGAAAAACGATTGGGTTGCAATAATATGCAAAAAGAAATAAAAGAGATAGAACGTGAAATGCGTTCCCTCGAGGAAACCATTGAATACAATTCAAGGCTTTATTACGAGCTTGATTCCCCTATAATGCAGGACGAGGAATATGACCGGATCTTCCGCCGTCTGCAAGAATTGGAGAAGCAATATCCCGAGCTTGTAAACCCAAATTCCCCAACCAAACGTGTCGGCGGAAAGGTTTCCGAAAAGTTTGAAAAGGTACGCCACAGCGTAATTATGGACTCCTTCGACGATATCTTCTTGGAAGAAGAGATATACGATTTCGTCGATAAGATAAAAAAAGAATATCCCGATGCCGTTTTTGCCGTTGAAAAGAAATTCGACGGACTTTCGGTCTCGCTCGAATATGAAAACGGCGTTTTCAAGCGTGGTTTAACAAGGGGCGACGGTGTTTTCGGTGAAGACGTTACCGAAAATATAAAAACCATAAAATCCGTACCCTTAAAGCTTAAAAAGGACGTAAACCTTCTCGTCCGTGGAGAGGTCTATATGCCGAGAAAGGTTTTTGCCCGTCTTAACGAAAAGCGTGACGAAAACGGCGAAAAGCCTTTTGCAAACCCACGTAACGCCGCCGCAGGCTCGTTAAAACAGCTTGATTCAAGGCTTTGCGCAGAGAGAGGGCTGGAGATATTTATTTTCAACCTTCAGCAGTATGACGATATGCCCGAAACGCATTTCGAGACCTTCTCCTTTATGGAATCGCTCGGTTTTACCGTTTCTCCCGACGTTAAGGACTGCAAGACAGCAGAAGAGGTCGTTTCTGCCGTAAGAGCTATCGGCGAATCGAGAAAAAGCCTTCCTTACGATACCGACGGTGCGGTCATAAAGGTCAACAGCTTTGCTCTGCGTGATATGCTGGGAAGTACTTCCCGTGTACCCCGTTGGGCTATCGCATATAAATTCCCTGCGGAAATTGCAGAAACGGTGCTTAAGGATATTGACATTCAGGTTGGCAGGACGGGTGTATTAACTCCCCGTGCGGTATTGGAGCCCGTTCATCTTGCAGGAAGCACGGTTTCCTATGCAACGCTGCATAATATAGATTTTATCCGTGAGCGTGACGTTCGTATCGGCGATACCGTCCGCTTGCGTAAGGCTGGGGATATTATCCCCGAGATAATCTCCGTTGTCCTTGAAAAGAGAAAAGAGGGTGCAAAACCTTTTGAAATGCCAAAGATCTGCCCTTCCTGCGGAGAAGAAGTGCTCCGTGTTGAGGGTGAGGCGGCGGTAAGGTGTGTCAACCCGAATTGCAGGAGCCGGTCACTCAGGAATATAATCCATTTCGTTTCCCGTGATGCGATGAATATCGACAGCCTCGGCGAAAGCATCGTTGAACAGCTTATAAATAAAGGTTTAATCAAGGACTGTGCCGATCTTTATTATCTTAAAAAGGAAGATATTGCTTCTCTCGAAGGTCTCGGCGAAAAGAGCGCAGACAATATTTTAAAGGCGATAGACAAAAGCCGTTTTGCAGGTCTTGAAAAGCTCCTTTTCGGCTTGGGTATACGCCATATAGGTGAAAAAGCGGCGCAGGTTATTGCAAAACGCTTCCAAAATATAAATGCAGTTATGTCTGCGACCGAAGAAGAGCTTTTAACTATTGACGATATCGGAAAAGAAAGTGCTTCTTCGATAGTACGTTTCTTTGCCGATGACAATATAAAAGACCTTGTAAACCGTCTTGTTGCGGCAGGTGTTTCTCTTGAATGTAAGGAAAAACAGCTTGGCAACGCCTTGAACGGCAAGACCGTTGTAGTAACGGGTACACTCCCGACGCTTAAAAGAAACGAAGCCGAAGCATTAATACGTGCGCACGGCGGAAATGCATCGGGCTCGGTCTCCAAAAAGACCGATTATCTCCTTTGCGGAAGCGACGCAGGAAGTAAATTAACAAAAGCGCAATCGCTTGGTATTACAATTATAAACGAAGAAGAATTTTTAAATATGCTGGAGGAATGATTATGGACTTTACAAAACTTCCCCTTTTTGCAGAAGCAGAGATCGTTGTTTGCGGCGGCGGTACGGCAGGTGCATTTGCCGCAATTTCCGCAGGAAAAATGGGTAGAGACGTTCTTGTTGTAGAATCGCTCGGCTCGCTCGGCGGTACGGCGACAAACGGACTTGTGTTGCCCATAATGTCAACCCATATTAAAGGCGAACCTCAATGCTCGTACGTAAGCAATCTCGTCCGTGACAGACTTTTGTCCGTCGGTGCGATCGACGAGAGGGGCGCAAACTTCGACCCGATAATGTTAAAAACGGTTCTCGAAGAACTGTGCGTTGAATCGGGCGTGAGAATACTTTACAATACCTTCATCGCCGAAGCTGTCGTTTCCGACGGCAAGCTTACCGACATTGTCGTTGCCAACAAAAGCGGTCTTGGCAGAATACGTGCAAAGACCTTTATTGATGCAACGGGCGATGCCGACGTTTGCGTTCGTGCAGGCGCAGAATATACAAAGGGCAACCCCAAAAACGGCAAGAACCAGCCAATCTCGCTTCGATATATCGTTTCGGGCGTCGATCAGGACGAATTCGGCAGACAGTTAAATGAAGAAGCAAGCAGAACCGGACTTTGGGGCACGGCTTGCTACAGCGAAGGCGTGATCTATGCCGCTTGCTGTGTCGGCGACGATTGGGCATTGAACGATATCTTCCTTAAGGCTATCGAAAACGGCGATCTTCTCCCCGAGGATAAAGCATATTGGCAGGGCTTCTCGGTAACGGGAAGAAGAGGCTGCGTTGCATTCAATAACCCCGAATTCTTTGTCGATACCGACGGCACGAACCCCGAACATCTCACAAAAGCACAGATAAACGGCAAAAAGGCTATCGCACGTCAGCTTGCCTTCTGCAAGAAATATTTAAGAGGCTTTGAAAACGCATACGTTTCGGATATTGCTTCGTTAGTCGGTATACGTGAAAGCAGAAACGTAAAGACCGAATACGTACTTACGGCAGAGGACCTCTTGAGAAGACAGAAGTTTGACGATATGTTCTGTCAATCGAACTATCCCGTTGATATCCACGGCGGTATATTCGATTTCGACCCAAGCGGTGTTCAGCCTCTCGACGACGGCAAGCCTTGGTACGAGATACCCTTCCGTTCGCTCGTTGTTAAGGGATTTGATAACCTTATGGTTGCAGGCAGATGCTTGGGCGCAGAATTTTTGGCGCAAAGCAGTCTTCGTGTTCAGCATTCCGTCCGTTCCTCGGGCGAGGCGGCAGGTATCGGCGCTGCTCTTGCTATTGAAAAGGGAATCTTGCCGAGAGAGCTTGACGGAAAAGAAGTCCGTGAAATAATGGTTAAAAACGGCGCAGTTTATGCGTAAAAGGTACATAATATGAAAAAATATATTTCAAAAGCAGTTGCGTTTATTCTTTCGGTTGCGTTGCTGTTTTCCTTAACGGCAATACCCGTTTCGGCTTTTACATACGATAATATAACGATCGAAGATTTCGTTACCTACCGTACGGGCGAAAACGGTGTTTCAAGCTATTATAAAGAAGCTGAATTTTATGAAAAATTGACTTCCGTTCCCAAAACGGGCAACGGAAGGACCGACGCTCTTGCCGTTGCATTGTCGCAGGTCGGCTATACCGAAGGTAACAGCGAAGCAGGCTTTTCGGGCACGACGGGCGGATATTCTAACTATACCGAATTCAACTATAACGCAGGCGACTACGGCTCCGGCTACGGCGGAGACTATTCCTGGTGTGCGGCGTTTATGTCCTTCTCTCTCTACCAATCGGGTGCGACCGACCACGGAACCTGGGACGATATGTGCCGTGAAAACAAGTATCAATCGGGCTACGTCTGGCGTGAGATAGGCTGCGGTAACTGGACAAACCAGTTGAGATATTTCGGTATGTATAAATACAGCGCATACCACGGCGGAAACTATATCCCCCAATACGGCGACCTTATCTTTTTCAGCTGGTCGAGCCTTACGTACGATGAAGACCACGTCGGTATGGTCATCTATTGTGACGGCAGTACCGTTTGGACTGTCGAAGGTAACACGAGCGACCAGGAAGGTCTTGTCGATAACGGCGGCGGTGTTTACGTTAAGAGCTATGACATCGACTATGAATGCATAAGCGGTTACGGTGTTCTTCCTTATAAAACCAAAAAGACCGAAACCATCGACTACAGCGGCAATAACCCCACTCCCGGTATATATGTTGCAACAAGCGGGGATAAAACTCTCTATGCCGATTTCGGCGCAACGGTTGTTGACGATTATCTTCCCCAATATTCGATGTTCGAGGTATTGTCTGTCGCAGAGGATTCCGTCGGCGACGATATGATGTATATTAAATGTGAGATCAACGGCGAGACTAAATACGGCTATATCGTAAACGGTTCGTTTACCAATGCATATACCCCCGTCGTTCAGATCTATGCCGAACCACCCGTTATAGAATACAGCTCCGATGAATACGACCTTACGGAAAACGGAACCGTTGAAAACGTTCTTGCAGGCACGACGGTCGAAGAATTTTTGTCGCATATAAACGTCGGCGACAATATGTCGGCAATCGTGTTCAAGGGCATCGGCGGTATAAGCCAGACCGAACCCGTCGCAACGGGTATGAAACTTATAATCTATCATAAGAACGAGGACGTTGCAATACTCACTATCGTAGTTAAGGGTGACGTAAACGGCGACGGCGAATTGTCGGCGGCCGACTATATCCTCTTAAAGCGTCACGTTCAGGGTACGTATACCTTAAAGAACGAATTTTTAACTGCAGGCGCTGTTACTACACGAGGTTCTGTCGGCACGAACGATTATATCCTTCTCAAACGTCACGTTTTGGGAACGTATATAATAAGTAAGTTTTAAATAAAACGCAAAAATACCGTTGCAGATCTTCAACGGTATTTTTTGCTTTTTATAAAAATATGTTTTTTACGAAATACCGCAGAAAGCAACAAAATGCATATCGTTCGAATGTGAAATTGTTCAGTATGCACAGTTTTTAAGAAAACATTTTGTTTTCCGTGTCAATTTACAAAAAAACACGGAGTATGCTATAATGTCTTTGAATTGGTTTAAGATTCATTTAAGAAAGGGGATAATATATGAAAATTCGTTTTTCCAAAATCGTTTCTCTCGCATTGGCGTTGATCCTTGTTTTTTCCTGCTTTGCAATTTGTGCATCGGCAATAACTTGGGACAACGTTCCTGCAGGAACCAAGTATGCTTCCCGCTATTGGTCTTCCTACTACTACGGCAGTAAATTCTACAACAACATGACAAAGGTTCCTCTCACCGGTGACGGCAGAAGAGATACCGTTGCTGTTGCTCTTTCTCAGGTTGGTTATATCGAAGGCGACAGCCGTTCCGAAGAAAACGGCGAAGACGGCGGTTCGGGCAACTATACCGAATTCGGCTACTATGCAGGCTGTAACGCAGGTGCATGGTGTGCGGCTTTCTGTTCTTGGTCCTATTATACCGCAGAAGTTACCAACGTTGACGGCGGTATGACCGACACCAACGGCGGCAATATCTATGCAGATACCTACGTTCCCGACTGGAGTACTTATCTTGTAAATCAGGGCAGATACAAGACCGCATATCAGTTCAGAAATGACTGGGAATACGGTTATTTGTACGATGCATCTTACGTTCCCCAGCCCGGCGACCTTGTATTCTTCTATACCGCTTCCGGCGACTATCCCACATGGGAAGGACATATCGGTCTTGTTGCGTATACCGAAGGTTCTACCGTTTACACCATCGAAGGTAACACCTCCAGCGGCACTGCGGTTGAATCCGAAGGCGGCGGTGCATTCTTCAAATCTTACGACCTTTACGGTTCGAGTCTTGTAGGTTTCGGTTCTATGCCCTTTAACAGCGTTTCCGACCTTCCTCCCATCGACTACACCGGCGCAAACCCCACTCCCGGTATCTATGTTACCGCAACGGGCTCTGTTTCGGTCTATGAAGGCAGAGACGACGCAACGGCGACTTGGACACTTCCTATGTCCTCTCTCTTTGAAGTAACAAAGATCGAACAGGACAGCTATGGTTATACAATGCTCTATTCGAAGTGCGAAATTAACGGCACTACCGTTAACGGTTGGATTCCTTTGAACGTAGGCAGCAGAACCATTCAGATCTATGCTTCGGGCGCAGAAGTTGAAACCACCCCCGAGCTCGAATCCAACACCTTCGAGATCGGTTCCGATAACACCGTTTCGGGTATCCTTCCCAACGCAACCGCTTCTTCTCTCCTCTCGGGTGTTTCTTCCACCGGCGAAAACACCACCGTTAAGGTTTACAGCGGTAACACTGCTGTTGCAAATACTGCAAAGCTTGCAACCGGTATGACCGTTAAGATCTTCGACGGCAACGAAGAAGTCAACTCTTACGACATCGTTGTTAAGGGTGACGTAAACGGCGACGGCATTATTTCGGGTATGGACTATATGCTCGCAAAACGTCAGGTTTTGGGCGTTTCGCTCCTTTCGGGTGCATATAAGAAGGCGGCAGCTGTAACAGGCAATGCTTCCGTTTCTTCGAACGATTATATTGTGTTAAAGAGAATCGTTCTCGGCACTTATACGTTAAAGTAATTACGTTTGATCAAAAAAACGGCATCGGAATCGGTGCCGTTTTTCTTTTGCCGAACCTTAAACGAACCTTAAAAAATTCTATCAAAACAGCAATAAAACGTCACGTACGAACGGGAAATTGTGCACAATTGCCAAGAAGTGTAAAGAAATTTCGTTTGAAAAGCTGATGAAAAAGGTCTTTTCAAGAATCGTTTTTGTGTGCTATAATGTACTCGTGAGTAAATTCGATTAATTTAAGAAAGGATACACTTTTTATGAAACATCTCGTTTTAAAGCTCGTTTCTCTGTCCCTCGTGCTTGCAATGATATTTGCTTGCGTTTCGGTTACCGCTTCTGCGATAACCTGGGATAAGGTTCCCGAAACGAAGTATGCCGGCGGTTATTGGTCTTCCTACTATACCTACGGTAAGTATTACAAAAACTTAACTCAGATTCCTCTCACGGGCGACCAGAGAAGAGATACCGTTGCGGTTGCTATGTCTCAGGCTAACTACCTTGAAGGCAGCTCTTCTGCAGGTATGGACGGCGAAACCGGCGGTTCTTCCAATATGACCGAATACGGCGCATATACCAACGTTAACGGCGCTGCTTGGTGTGCTTCCTTCTGTTCTTGGGCATTCTATACCGCAGGCTGTACTTCCACCCGTGGTACCGAATCCTATATGGCAAGAAACGGCTATTATTGGGCAGAATGTTACGTTCCTTATTGGAGCAACATGCTTTACGATAACGGCAGATATCAATATTCCTACTATTACGGCGGTAACTACTATCCCCAGCCCGGCGACCTTGTATTCTTCCCCGCAGGATATGCTCCTCTCGATGAAGGTCACATCGGTATGGTAGTTTATGCCGACGATACCTACGTTTATACCATCGAAGGTAACACCTCCGGCAGCTCCGGCGTTGACCCCGAAGGCGGCGGTGTATTCTATAAGAGATACGACCTTTGGTCTTCTTCTCTCGGCGGCTTCGGCAGAATGCCTTACAGCGAAAGAAGCGATCTTCCCGCTATCGACTATTCCGGCGCAAACCCCACCCCCGGTCTTTACATCAACCCCATGTGCGGCAAGAGCGTTTATTTCAAACGTGACGATACCGTTGCTTCCTGGTGGCTTCCCATTTCCTCTGTCTTCGAAGTTTTGAAGATCGAACAGGATAATCAGGGCTATACAATGCTCTATTCCAAGTGTGAGATCGATGGAACTACCGTATACGGTTGGATCGTTCACGACACGTCCTATTCCGGTAAAACTCTCCAGATTTATGCTGCAACCGATACAACTCCCGAGCTTGAATCCAACACCTTCGAGATCGGCGCAGACAACACCGTTGCAGGTATCCTTCCCGGCGCAACCGCTTCCTCACTCCTCTCGGGCGTTTCTTCCAGCGATTCTGCAACAACCGTTAAGGTTTACAGCGGTAACGTTGCTGTTGCAAACACCGCAAAACTTGCAACAGGTATGACCGTTAAGATCTTTGACGGCAACGAAGAAGTCAACTCTTACGACATCGTTGTTAAGGGTGACGTAAACGGCGACGGCAAGATCTCGGGTATGGACTATATGCTCGCAAAACGTCAGGTTTTGGGCGTTTCGCTCCTTTCGGGCGCATATAAGAAAGCGGCTGCCGTAAACGGCGGTACTTCGCCTACTTCGAGCGACTATATTACCTTGAAGAGAGTTGTTTTGGGCACATATACACTAAAATAAGATAAGAAATAATTTCCAATAACAATCAAGAGAACACAAGCTTTTGTGTTCTCTTTTTGTGTGCGGTTTTTAAGTGTGATTAAAGCCAAACTGTGCAAACAAGCCAAAAAGGGGAAAAACATTTCGTTTGAACACACAATCGGAAATATCAAAAAGTCACTTCCAAATTGTCTTGCAGTATGATATAATCAGTATGTATACGTGTTGTTGATTCTTGAAAGGATAGATTTTTTATGAGAAAGCTCGTTTTAAAACTTGTTTCCCTTTCTCTTGTGCTTGCGATGATCTTTGCTTGCGTTTCGGTTACCGCTTCTGCAATAACTTGGGATAACGTGCCCGAAACCAAATATGCCGGCGGTTATTGGTCTTCTTCTTATACCTACGGTCAGTATTACAAAAACCTAACGCAGATCCCCCTCACGGGCGACGGTGCGAGAGACGCTGTTGCTGTTGCTATGTCGCAGGCAAACTATCTTGAAGGCGACTCCACCTCTTCCCAGTCGGGTGCAGTAGCAGGCTCTTCCAACTATACCGAATACGGCGCATATACCGGCGTTAACGGCGCCGCTTGGTGTGCTTCCTTCTGTTCCTGGGCTCTCTATACTGCAGGCTGTACCACAACGAGAGGTACGGAATCATATATGGCAAGATACGGCTATTATTGGTCGGAATGCTACGTTCCTTATTGGAGCCAAATGCTCAACAGAAACGGAAGATACCAATACAGCTATTATTACGGCGGTTCTTATCAGCCTCAGCCCGGCGACCTTGTATTCTTTACTTATTACTACACTCCCCTTGATGAAGACCATATCGGTATGGTCGTATATGCAGACAGTCAGTACGTTTATACCATAGAGGGTAACACCTCGGGCGGTTCTACGGTTGTTTCCGAAGGCGGCGGTGTATTCTTCAAGAGATATGACCTTTGGTCTTCGGGTATTGCAGGCTACGGCAGATTGCCTTACCAGACAGTATCCGACCTTCCCGCGCTTGACTATTCGGGCGCAAACCCCACGCCCGGTCTTTATATCAACCCGATGAGCGGTGTTGACGTATATTTCAAACGTGACGATACCACTGCTTCTTGGTGGCTTCCCGTATCTTCTATCTTTGAGGTCTCAAAGATAGAAACGGATAAAAACGGTA
This sequence comes from Eubacteriales bacterium, assembly GCA_045536935.1. Taxonomy (GTDB): domain Bacteria; phylum Bacillota; class Clostridia; order Oscillospirales; family CAG-382; genus Coliplasma. The sequence continues at coordinate 47,884 of JAZSOO010000017.1, forward strand.
ACACCAAGCTTTATGCAAAATGTGAGATAAGCGGTTCTACAGTATACGGCTGGATCACCCATAAAACCAACGGAATCAGCTCCGGCAGAACACTTCAGATCTACGCTTCTCCCGATCTAAAACCCGAAATAAGATCTGACGAATATACAATGAAAAACGGCAAGATTACGGGTGTTTCGACAGAAACAAAGGTTTCGGACTTTATCAATAACTTCGAAGTGAGCGGTGAAGGCGGTACCGTTGCGGTTTATAACGGTGATACAAAGCTCGGCAATAACGATCTCGTCGGTACGAATTCGGTCATCAAGCTCTTCTATGAAGGCGAGGTTATCGATTCCTACGAAGTCATCATAATGGGCGACGTCACCTGCGACGGCAAGATGAACAGCCTTGACTACGTTGTCGTAAGACGTCACGTTATGAATTTGAACTATCTCGAGGGCAATACTTTCACGGCAGGCGACATTGACCCCGACGGCAAGCTCCTCTTCTTCGATTACGTTGCTCTTAAACGTGCTGTTCTCGGTACGATGCTTGTAAAATAATTGCAGAGAGAAGACAAACTCGTTCTTTACGTGCTTGAAAGAAAAATGAATACAAAAACAACTACGCTTCTGTTTATGAGAAGCGTAGTTTTTTTGTTGAAAAAGAATTATCACCTGTCAATTCGCATATTGTGTCAAGAGGTGATAATAATGTTATCTTTTCTTTTGTCGGTCGTTTCAAAATGCTTTTGTCTGCTGCTTCGCACGTCCGACACCCATTCATTTCCGCCGCCGCTTCCGAAGGAAGAGGAAAACCGTCTTTTCCGTCTCGCAAGGAACGGGGATATCAATGCAAGAAATAAGCTTATCGAGCATAATTTGCGCCTCGTCGCACATATCGTGAAAAAATATTACACCACCGCCCGTGACCAAGACGACCTTATTTCCGTCGGCACGATCGGACTTATAAAGGCTATCGACAGCTATAACGCCGAGAACGGAACACGGTTTGCGACATACGCAGGAAAATGCCTGCAAAACGAGATATTGATGTACTTCCGTGCGCAGAAAAAGCATTCAAACGTAACCTCGATAAACGACCCCGTTGACGTTGACAAAGACGGAAATCCGTTAACGTATCTTGAAATAATCGCATCCCCCGATGATATTGTCGATTCGATAGACAGAAAGATAAAGCTTGAAAAGATCGGGAACGCAATAAAAACCGCCCTCACCGAGCGAGAGAAGAAGATCATAATGCTTCGCTACGGACTTAATAAGAATGGGTTCTGCTATGCCCAGCGTGACGTTGCCGATATGCTCAATATCTCCCGTTCCTACGTTTCCCGTATCGAGAAAAGCGCAATCGAGAAGATAAAAGCGGAAATGAAATAGCTTTTTTCGCTTTGCGAAAAATTCCTTACTTATTCACTATTACTTTTTACCTATTACTTTAAACAACGGACTTGAAAAGTCCGTTGTTTTTTGCTATAATATACTGAATATCTATCGGGACTGATTTTTAAGCTCATCAAGCGTGCCGAAGGTGTAGCCCTGCTCCTTGAGAGAGGTTATCACGGAATCGAGAATAAGTGCGTTCGTCTTGCTTGTCGGGTGGAGAAGCAATACCATTCCGTCGTGCACGTTGCTAAGGACCTTCTGCTTTGCTTTCTCGGTATCAGGTTGCTTTCCGTTGTCCCAATCTGCGTACGCAAACGACCAAAAAACAGGGGTATATCCGAGCGTTTGACAAAATTCAAGCGTCTTTTCGGAAAAAGCTCCCTCCGGCGGACGGAAAAATTTTTCCATTGTGAACCCCGTTTCTTTTGTGTATAGCTCCTCAACACCGTTCAATTCTTTCTTGAACTTCTCGATATCGGTTATTTTTGACATATCGCAATGGCTTGTTGAATGGTTACAAACGAGATGACCTTCCTCCGCCATACGCATTACGGTTTCCTTGCTGTTTTTTATAATTCCGGGAAGAATAAAGAATGCACCCTTGACGTTTTGGCTTTGAAGTATATCAAGAATACGCTCGACGTTTTCGTTTGAATATCCTGCGTCGAAGGTAAGATAGACCGTCTTGTCGCCCTTATCGCCGAGATAGAGTGCACCGTATTCCTTTGCGATATCATTACCGCCGAGTATCTCGGGTTGGAGATTATCTCCTTTCGGCTTGAAAAACCAATTCATCTTTTCTGCCTGAACGCCAAAGACTTGGTTATTAGCTATTGCCAGACCTATTAACGACGCTAATAAAAATTTCTTGAATTTCAAAAAAACAACTCCTTTCAAGATTATTTTTTCGGAATATAGAATATATATTCTAATAAAAATTTGTAAAACTTAAAGGGTGATATTTATGGTTGTTCGTGTCCCGTTTGCTTCTCTTTTTGCTTCTCATGATTTGATGTCGGAGCATATCGATGAAGTAATTTACGGCGACGGTGCGGAGATTCTTGAAGAATATGGCGGTTTTTATAAAATAAAGACCGATTATAACTATATCGGTTGGATAAAAAAAGAAAACATCGCAAAAAACGATTTAAAACCCAATTATATCGTAAACAATTCGTTTGCCGACCTTCTTTTTGAGGACAGGTATTTTTACAAGCCTGCAATGACCCTTCCGAAAGGGGCAAGGATAGAGGTTACGGAGCTCGGTTCAAGATATGCAAAGGTTAAGTTTTTTGACGGAAATATCTATTATATCCATAAAGAACATATCCGACCGATCGGTTCAATAAAAGAAGATATCCGTGAATTGATAGTAAAAACGGCATTGTCCTACCTTGGTACGCAATACCGTTGGGGCGGAAGAACTCATAACGGAATTGATTGCTCGGGGCTTTGCTTTAATGCATACCGATTTAACGGAATCAATATCTGGCGTGATGCGGATATTGATAGATCCGATAATTTAAAGAAGATCCCTCTTGAAAAGGCAAGGCCTGGAGATCTACTCTTTTTCAAGGGACACATGGCTTTGTATCTCGGCGACGGAAGGATAGTACATTCCTCTGCGTTAAGAGGGAAGGTTACCGTTGAAGAATTGAACGAAAGACTAAAAGAAATTTATATTTGTGCAGGAACGGCATTTTAATGGTTTATATTGAAGAATTTGAAATTGAACGTCAAAAAGAAATAGCTTTCTCGCTCAGAGAGCAGACCAAGGGCAAGAAGGCGTGCGTTATAACCTTCGGCTGTCAGCAGAATGAAAACGACAGCGAACGTATTGCGGGAGCTTTGGAAATGTGCGGTTATGAGATAACCGACGACGAAAAGACGGCAGACCTTATAATCATAAACACCTGCGCTATCCGTGAGCACGCAGAGATACGTGCGCTTTCGGAGGCAGGTCAGTTTAAGGGCAGAAAGGAAAAGGACCGCAGTATCAAAATCGGCGTTTGCGGTTGTATGGCACAGCAGGCTCACCGCCGTGCGCAGATCTATAAAAGCTATCCTTACGTCGATTTTGTTTTCGGTACGGATATGCACCACCGTGTACCCGAAATTATAAAAGAAGCTCTCTCTTCAAAGAAAAGAACAAGCTTTATCACCGAAAAACCGCATAACGAGTTCGGCGTTATCAGCGAGGGTATGCCCGTCCGCCGTGAAAGCGGATATAAAGCTTGGGTTCCCGTTATGTACGGCTGTAATAACTTTTGCACCTATTGCGTCGTTCCCTATGCAAGAGGACACGAACGCTCAAGAAAAAAAGAAGACGTTTTGGCAGAGGTCAGATCTCTTGTCGAAAGCGGATATAAGGATATAACCCTGCTCGGTCAGAACGTAAATTCTTATGCGGGCGGCTGCACCTTTGCGGAATTGATTACCGAATGTGCAAAGTTCGACGGTGAATACCGTGTTCGCTTTATGACAAGCCACCCGAAGGACGCAAGCGACGAGCTTATCGATGCGATCGCTTCAAACGAAAAGATCGCAAAGCAGTTCCACCTTCCCGTGCAATCGGGATCGAGCCGTATTTTAAAGCTGATGAACCGCAAATACGACAGGGAAAAATATCTCGAGCGTGCCAAAGCAATAAAAAGTAAGATTCCCGAAATATCGATAACGACCGATATAATAATCGGCTTCCCGACGGAAACCGAAGAAGATTTTGCCGATACCGTGTCGCTCGTAAAAGAGGTTGGCTTTGATATGATCTATACCTTCATCTATTCTCCCCGTGTGGGCACCGTTGCGGCGGAAATGGAAGGTCAGATCGAAAAATCTGTTTCAAACAAGCGTTTTGCGCTCCTTTCGGATATCGAAAACGAGATCGCACAATCGCTTAACGAGCAATTTATAGGCAAGACGGTACGTGTTCTTTCCGACGGATTTAATAAAAATAGAATCCCCTGCGGAAGAAGTACGCAAAATAAGATCGTTACGTTTGATAGACCTGTTACTGCGGGAACGTTTGTTGACGTTTTGATAGAATCTGCGGGAGCATATATGCTCTGCGGAAAAATTGTATAATTTTGAAAGGAAATAAAAAACAATGAACGAAAAAATGACAAAAGCAATCGAAATGATCAAAGAAGCACTTTCCGAAAGTGCAGAGCTCAAGGCATATAACGAAGCAAAGGCTGCTTATGATGCCGACGAAAATATCGCAACCCTCATCAATGAATATAACGTTCAGGCAGCACTTCTTGAAACCGAAGGCAGAAAGCCCGAAAATGAACGTGATACCAAGCTTGTTGAAAAGATCTCCGCAAGACTTCGTGAATGCTATGACGAGATAAGCGCAAGCCAATCTCTTGCAAATATGCGTGAAGCAGAAATGGCTCTTTCCGAGATCGTAAATGCGATCAACGACGCCGTTCGTTTCACCATCGAACCCGAAGCAGCGAACTGTACTCACGATTGTTCCACCTGCGGCGGCTGCCATTAAGCCCAGAACGAATTCTTTTCTTCCAAAACCTCGCTCGCAGTAGATTTCTACAGCGTCGCTCGGTTTTGTTGAAAATCTCTCCGTTCTGAACTTAATGGACACGTCACACGGTTTTGTTTGTCCATTCTGCATCTGTTCTGCAATCAATGAAACAAGAACGCTTCGCTCTCCATTAAAAATCTGTGATTTTTAATGGGATTTGGATGTCCGTTCGCTCTCGCCAATCTTGTACGCACCCTTCGGGCTTGTCCAAGATTGCGGACATCATAGGTATATTTTTCGAGGCGCATGTCCCCGAAAAATATGGAAATTTAATTGTATTTGTTGAAAATCTCTCCGTTCTGAACTTAATGGACACGGACGTGTTTTGTTGAAAAAGAAAATTTATTGTATAAACCTTGTGTCTGTGAAATGATGAAAAAATCATGACTGTAGGGACCGGCGTCCTCGACGGTCCGCAAGGCAGGAATTTGATTTTGCCTTACGTCTGTGCAATGACAAAAAATTATGACCGTAGGGGAGGGTCTTGCACCCTCCCGTACCCGTGATTATTTGTTGTATATAATCTTAACGAACAATCCTTAATGGCATATAACACAGACATAAGAAACAACGGACTATTTTGAGTTCGGGAGGGGAATGGGGTAATAAACCCCTCCCCTACAAAGAAACCAATATAAACAACAAAGATAATAAAAACAACAAATTTATTTCTTTCACGGGAATCACGCAGGGATTTAAAACCAACCTACACCGTGAAAATAAAAAAACACACCGTGAAGAAAAAAACGTATCGCGGCGACGACGAAACAAACACCAACCCACATTGCGACAATGAAAAAACGTATCACGGGTATGACGTAGAAAACTAAAACCCAACCCACACCGTGAAAATAAAAAAACCCACACCGTGAAAATAAAAAAAGAGGTAAATTATTATGGCATTATCTCCGTTGATGAAACAATATCTCGAGGTCAAGCAAGAACACCCCGATTGTATATTGATGTGCCGTATCGGTGACTTTTACGAAATGTTCTTTGAAGACGCAAAGACCGCCTCACGAGAGCTTGATCTGGTTCTCACGGGCAAGGATTGCGGACTTGAAGAGCGTGCACCGATGTGCGGTGTACCTCATCACGCCGCCGACGGATATATCGCAAAGCTCGTTTCACGCGGATACCGTGTTGCGATATGCGAGCAGGTCGAAGACCCTGCAACCGCAAAGGGACTTGTAAAGCGTGACGTTATCCGTATTATAACTCCCGGTACGGTCACAGAGGGCGGTTATCTTGACGAGAAAAAGAATAACTATATCTGCGCCGCATATAACGACGATTTCGGTTGCGGTATTGCTTTTGCGGATATTTCAACGGGTGAAATTAATGCAACGGAGATACTCGGTGATAACGTAACGGCACGTACGCTTTCCGAGGCTGCGGCATACGTCCCGAGCGAGCTTATCTGCCATGACGGATTCCCAAAGGAAACGGGGGCTCTTTTCACTTCACGTTTTAACACCCTTGTTTCGGAATCGGACATTGAATCATTCGGTATAGAAACCGCAAGGGATTCCATCTTCTCGATCTACGGCGAAAACGCAAATACCGAAAGCGAGCATTCTCTCCGTGCTGTCGGGGGATTGCTCTCCTACATAAAAAGAACCCAGAAGATCGATCTGACCTATCTTAAAAAGATCAATTTCTATCTTTGCGATGAATTTATGGGCATCGATTCGGCATCGAGAAGAAATCTTGAAATATCCGAATCTATGCGTGGTAAGCAAAGAAAGGGCTCGCTCCTCTGGGCAATCGACAGAACAAAAACAAGCGCAGGCGCACGTCTTTTGCGCCGTATGCTTGAAAAACCGCTTGTCAACGAAAATTCTATCCGTTTAAGGCTTGAAGCGGTTTCCGAGCTTCACAGTGACGGAGTTTTGCGTAACGAGCTTCGTGAGATACTCAAAAACGTCACCGATATCGAACGTCTTACAACAAGACTTGTTTTCGGTACGGCAAACGCACGTGACCTTAAATCGCTTGAAAAGACAATACGTCTTTTCCCGTCGGTCAAGGAGCTTATTAAGAATGCCTCTTCTAAAGCTATAAGACGAATAGATTCCGAGATCGATACGCTAACCGAGGTTGCAACGGCTATCGGAGATACTATTGCCGAAGAACCCTCTGCACTTCTTAAAGAAGGCGGAATTATCAAGCGTGGCTGTAATGCCGCCGTTGACGAGCTTTTCGATATGGTCACAAACGGAAAGGCTTGGATAGCGAAAATCGAGGAATACGAACGTGAAAAAACGGGAATCAAGACCTTAAAGGTCGGATACAACCGTGTTTTCGGTTATTATATCGAGGTTTCGAAATCGGCTCTTAGCCAAGTTCCCGAGGAATATATAAGAAGACAAACGCTTGCAAACGGCGAAAGATTCGTCACTCCCGAGCTTAAGGAAACAGAAAGCCGTGTTATCGGCGCAAGGGACAGGCTTTATGCGCTTGAATACGAGCTTTTCGTTTCGCTGCGTGATTTTGTTCTTCAATCGCTTGACAAAATAAAGCTTGCGGCAAACGCACTTGCAGAGCTTGACGTATATTGCTCGAACGCAGAGGTTGCAAGAGAGCAGGGTTACGTCTGTCCCGAAATTGACCGTTCGGACAAGATAAATATTAAAAACTGCCGTCACCCCGTTGTCGAACGCTTCCTCGACGGAAGCTATTTCGTCCCCAACGATTGTATGCTTGACTGCGGTGCAAACCGAATGATGCTTATAACGGGCCCGAATATGGCAGGCAAATCAACCTATATGCGTCAGGTTGCGCTTTGCGTTATCCTTGCGCAATCGGGTTGCTTCATTCCTGCAACAGAGGCAAGGATAGGCATTGTTGACAGGGTCTTCACCCGTGTCGGCGCATCGGACGACCTTGCTTCGGGTAATTCCACCTTTATGCTGGAGATGAACGAGGTTGCGGATATTCTTAAGAATGCAACCAAAAACAGCCTTATCATCTATGACGAGATAGGTAGAGGTACATCAACCTACGACGGTATGAGCATTGCACGTGCCGTTGTTGAATATACGGCAAAGAAGATCGGTGCAAAAACACTTTTTGCAACCCACTATCACGAATTAACTGCGCTTGAGGGCGAGACCGACGGCGTTGTAAACTATAATATTGCGGCAAAGAAACGTGGGAACGACGTTGTGTTCCTAAGAAAGATAATCAAGGGTGCCGCCGACGACAGCTATGGTATAGAGGTAGCACATCTTGCAGGTGTGCCCGAAACGGTGGTAAACCGTGCAAAGCAGGTCCTTGCAAGCCTTACGGAGAATGATTCAAGACCCCGCAAGGCTAATACCGTTGCCGAAAACGATAATATCAGCTTTGAATCTATTTCGGAAAACCGTGTTATCGAACGTATAAAAGACCTTGATATAAACACTTTGACCCCGTACGAAGCGATATCCGTTTTGTACGAGCTTAAAAAGGAGTTGGATTAATTGGGCAGAATAAATATTCTTGATGCGCAAACGGCGAACCTTATCGCCGCAGGCGAGGTTGTCGAAAGACCTTCGTCTGCCGTAAAAGAATTGCTCGAAAATTCAATAGATGCAGGCGCAAAAAATATTACGCTTGAGATCAAAAACGGCGGCAGAAGCTATATCCGTGTTACCGACGACGGTTGCGGTTTTCTGCGTGAGGATATTCCGAAGGCACTCCTCCGCCATGCAACAAGCAAAATTGAATGCGGTGACGATATTTCGGGTATACGTTCTCTCGGCTTTCGTGGAGAGGCTTTGGCGGCTATCGGGTCTGTATCGAAGCTTGAAATTATAACCAAAAGCAGAGAAGAAAATATCGGCTCTCGCCTTACTGCCGATGAAGACGGTATTGTTATGGAAGATGCAGGCGTGCCCGACGGAACCACCGTCGTTATGCGTGATATATTCTACAATACCCCTGCAAGACAGAAGTTTTTAAAGCGTGACGGTACGGAAGCCGCCTCCTGCGTTTCTGCGGCGGAAAGACTTGCTCTGTCACACCCCGAAATATCCTTTTCGGTCATCAACGACGGGGAACGCAAGTTTAAAACCTCGGGCGACGGAAAGCTCTATCCTGCCGTTTACGACGTGTTCGGCAGAGAATTTGCAAGATCGCTTATAGAGATCGATTACAGCCTTATGGGTATTAACGTAAAGGGCTTTATAACCCTTCCCGATGCCGTTCGCGGAAGCCGTGCAATGCAGACGATGTTTGTCAACGGCAGATACGTTAAGAGCAAAACCGTTCAGGCAGCTCTCGAAGAAGCCTTCCGTTCCTTCATTCCGAGAGGGAAATATCCGGGCTGTGTGATTTTTGTCGACCTTGATCCCATTCTTACCGACGTTAACGTTCACCCTGCAAAGACGGAGATCAAGTTTGCGTCCGAGCGTGACGTGTTCCGTGCGGTATACTATGCTGTAAAATCTGCTCTCGAAGCCGAACCCGAGGAAAATCTTCTCACCAACGACACGGCAGAAAAGATTATAGAAACTAATACCGTTCCCGAAACGAAAAACAGCCTTTTGGAAGAAAACCTCAAAAAGCTCGAAAGCTTTGCAACTCCCGTTTCAAAATCCGAGCGTATAGTTTCCGAAACGTTAATACCGCCCGTTGAGGAAGAAAATAAAAAGATAACCTTCAAAGCCGACATCGGCATTGACGATCTGATTGCTCCCCCTGCGGAATTTGTCCTTAACGACAGCAATCCCATTAAAGAACCCGAAGAGCTTATTATCGACGAGCCGGTTCAGCAGACTATTGCTCCCCAAGCACCCTCTTGGAGAATGATAGGTCAGGCTTACGATTCCTATATCTTCGTTGAAACAGAGGAAAACGTTCTTATTATAGATAAGCACGCCGCACACGAGCGTGTCCTTTATGAAAAGCTTGCCGCAAACAAAGAGCTTCATATTCAAGAGCTTCTTTCGGGTGTCCCGATAGCTCTCGGCAGAGAACAATCGGCGATACTTCTTGAAAATGCGGATTTCCTTGAAGAAAAGGGATTCAGAATCGAGGATTTCGGAGAGGGAAGCATAATCGTGCGTACCGTTCCGATGGCGTTGATGAATCTTAAAGGTCTTTCGGCAATACTCGAGGACTTTGCACGCACGCTTTCCGACGGAAACGGACTTTCGTTTGCAGAGCGTTGCGACAGAGCACTTTATACCGTCGCTTGCAAAGCGGCGCTCAAGGCAAGAGTAAAAAACCGTCCCGAGGACGATGAAAACGTTGTGAAAATGCTTGCCGATAACCCAAATCTTCGTTATTGCCCTCACGGCAGACCGTTTATTAAAAAGCTCCCCAAAAGGGATATAGAAAAATATTTTGACAGGTGAAAAATATGAGCTTCACTATACATAAGACCTGCGGTAATGCCCGCACGGGTACATTCAAAACCGTTCACGGTGATATTCAGACCCCCGTTTTTATGAACGTCGGCACGAGTGCCGCAATAAAGGGTGGTATCTCGACGGGTGATCTAAAGCATATCGGCTGTCAGGTCGAGCTTTCGAACACCTACCACCTCCACGTTCGCCCGGGCGAGGATATTGTTTATCAGCTTGGCGGTATTCATAAATTCTTTAATTGGGACAAGCCCGTTCTTACCGACAGCGGCGGATTTCAGGTGTTCTCGCTTGCAAAGCTCCGCAATATAACCGAGGACGGCGTAACCTTCCAATCGCACATGGACGGCGCAAAGATATTTATGAGTCCCGAGGTGAGCATGCAGATTCAATCAAAGCTTGCGTCAACGATAGCAATGGCTTTTGACGAATGTCCCTCCTCGGTTGCCGACAAAAGATATATAAACAACTCGGTTGACAGAACCACACGCTGGCTCTACCGTTGCAAGGCGGAAATGGAACGTCTTAATTCACTTCCCGAAACGATAAACAAGGATCAGCTTCTCTTCGGTATCGGGCAGGGCGGCGTTTATGAGGATATCCGTGTAAGACATATTCAGGAGATCGCAAAGCTCGACCTTCCCGGTTATGCCGTAGGCGGTCTTGCCGTAGGTGAAACTGCCGAGGAAATGTATAGGGTGCTTGATGCGGTATTGCCCTTTTATCCCACCGAAAAGCCAAGGTATCTTATGGGTGTCGGTACTCCCGTTAATATTCTTGAAGCCGTTGACAGAGGTATCGACTTTTTCGATTGCGTAATGCCTTCCCGTAACGCACGTCACGGCAACCTCTTTACAAGCGACGGCCTTATGAACCTGAATAACAATAAATATCTTCTCGACCCCCGTCCTATCGACGAAAAATGCGATTGTCCCGTTTGCAAGACCTATACGAGAGCATATATCCGTCACCTTTTCAAGGCAAGAGAGCTCCTCGGTATGCGCCTCTGCGTCATTCATAACCTTTATTTCTATAATAAGCTTATGGAAAAGATACGCAACGCAATTATGGAAGGAAACTGGAAATCCTTCAAGGAAGAACAGGTCTATTATCTCGGCAAGAGAGCGGAATAATTGCGTTTTCAACGCAATGAACAGCAACTGTGAGGTTAGCATCAATTCATTAAAAAAAGAGCAAGAAAAGAAGTTATCCTTCTGTTCTTGCTCTTTTGTTATTCACTTGTTTTGTGGGATACAATAAAAATTTCATAAAAATCGGCGACATGTGCGTCGATTTTTATACCTCTGAACATTGCGAGTGTCGAATGCCGTTTACGGTATGAGGCACGAGGCGCGAACGAACAATGTTCCAAACCCATTGAAAACCGTGTGTTTTCAATGGAGAGCGATAGCGACTTCGGGGCATCAATCGCAACAGGGATCAACTTTTTTTGCGGGTTTCTTTGCTTCGGGTGCAGGTTTTGTTACGTCGCCCAAGCCGGCGGTTTCGGAGAACAAAACGTTTGTCTTCGTCATTTCGACAGCGTCGGTGGGAACGATGATCTTCGAAGCCTTGCCGTCTGCCATGGCGATGAGAGCTTCAAACTTCTTAAGCTGGAGCACTGCTTCGTCAACGCCTGCTTCCTTAAGAGCAGTCAAACCGTCTGCTTCCGCCTTCTTGGAAAGATATATTGCTCTTGCTTCACCTTCCGCACGTGCGATTCTTGCATCACGTTCACCTTCTGCCGCAAGAATCATTGCCTGCTTGTCACCTTCTGCACGGGTGATAGCCGCAGCCTTGTGTCCTTCTGCCTGAAGCATGGTTTCACGGCGGTCACGTTCTGCCTTCATCTGTTTTTCCATCGCATTCTGTATTTCTGCGGGAGGAATGATGTTACGAAGCTCGACACGGTGTACCTTAATACCCCATTTGTCGGTCGCTTCGTCAAGGATAGCGGTCATCTTGGAGTTTATCGTATCACGTGACGTGAGCGTTCCGTCAAGTTCAAGCTCGCCGACGAGGTTACGGAGTGTGGTTGCCGCAAGGTTTGCGAGAGCAGAGATAGGGTTGACGGCACCGTAGGTGTAAAGCTTTGCATCGTAGATAGCGTAATAGATTACGGTATCAATTTGCATTGTAACGTTATCCTTGGTGATAACGGGCTGAGGGGGAGAGTCGAGAACCTGTTCCTTAAGGGTAACACGCTTTGCCACCTTTTCGATAACGGGTATCTTAACGTGAAGCCCTGCCGACCAGGTCGTCTTGTATTTACCGAGAAGCTCGATAACGTATTCGTGCGCTTGGGGAACGATCTTGATGTTTACGAGAATAACGGCAACAATGATTATTGCCAAAATTGCTAAGAACGGCATAAATTTTTCCTCCTTAAAGCCGATTACTTATTACATTATATATTATATACTATTTCGTGTTCAAGTCAAGAGTAAGCGTCGTATAACACTATATATATTAAATAAAATGTTTTGAAACACAATATGAACGAAATTTTAAAAATGCGAGATTTTTGTTATTTTGCCCGATTTTGTCGGACTTTACACTTTTTATATTATTTGGAAAAAAATATATTAAAAAATTCAAAAAAACTATTGAAATTGCAAATAATTTGTGATAGTATGATGTCGTGTATAAAGTCGGCGTTTTGTCGGCAAAAACAAAATAGCTCTGCGATTTCCTTGGGTTTTTTAAGGGGATCTAAGGGCGAAAATTTTTAGGAGGAAAACATGAAAGGACTCTCTCTCAAGAGAATTGTAAGCTTTGTTGTAGCTACTGCAATGGTGCTTGCTCTTCTCGTAGTGCCCGCAATGGCTGATGAGAAAGTTGTTAACATCGGTTATGCTAACTACTACACCGGCGCTGACGCTTCTCAGGTTATCGCATGGGCATCCGCTGATGCTACCGCTACTGTAGAAACCATGTACGGCGGCAATGCAGCTGCTACCACTTTCCAGTGGTGGTATAAGGCTCTCTTAGAGCTTAACGAAGACGGCCTTTATGAAGTAGTTCAGACCACCGGTATGACTCTTGATTACCAGGCTTGGACTCTCGGCGAAGGCAGAATCGTTCTCACCTGCCACGACTCCGCAGGCGCAAACTTCACCGCTTTCAGCGCTCTCGCTGTTGGTGATACCTTTGCTTTGTCCTGTGACTTCACCGATATTGCAGACCAGTATACTGCACTTTCCGGTGTTTCCATCACTTCTGCAACCGCAGCAGAACCTTCCGAAGAACCTTCCGAAGAACCTTCCGAAGAACCCTCTGAAGAACCTTCCGAAGAACCTTCCGAAGACGTTTCCGACGCACCCGTTTACAATCCTATCGGTGCGGATATTACCGTTGGCGCAGCTAACATCTATCCTTCCGTTACGATTCTTGCTTGGGCTACCTCGGATGCTACCAAGACTGTAGAAACCGTCTACAATCCTTCTGCAGCTGCAGGTGTGACCAGCTTTACTTGGTGGACTCACGTTCTTCTTGAACTCAATGAAGACGGCGTTTACGAAGTAACCGCAGTTGACGCTGCAGGCGATCCTGCAGACTACGCTTCTTGGACTCTCGGCGAAGGCAAAGTTATTCTTTCTGCTCACGCTGAAGTTGCTGATACTGCCAGCAGAGACAACGTTAACGCTCTTCAGGTTGGTGATTACCTCACCCTTACCGGCGAGATCGAAGACGTTTACTCTGAAGTTTCCGGCGTTGTATTCAGCGTTGTTGAAAAAGAAGTTGAAGAACCTTCCGAAGAACCTTCCGAAGAACCCTCTGAAGAACCTTCCGAAGAACCTTCCGAAGAACCCTCTGAAGAACCTTCCGAAGAACCTTCCGAAGAACCCTCTGAAGAACCTTCTGAAGAACCTTCCGAAGAACCCTCTGAAGAACCTTCCGAAGAACCCGTTGAACCCGGCTTTGATATCGAAGCAGTTATGGGCGAAGAAAACGCTGATGCTAAATTCGATATGATCATCGAAGGTCCCGAATCCTACAAGGCTGGTGACAGCATTGAAGTTACCATCAAGGTTAAGAACATCACTGCTTCCAACGGCACTGATACCGGTCTTACCCTCGTAGAATTCAAGGTATACTACGATGAAACCAAGCTCTTCATCACCAACGACCTCAACGAAGATGATGAAAACGGCGTTGTATGTGTAACCAAGCAGCCCGCTTCTAACTGGGAAAACCTTTCCAGCGTAGCTCACGAGTTTGACGAAGACGAATATCTTGCAACTCCTCTTAACGACGGTCTTGTAAACATCCGTCTCGCAACTGTTAACACCAACAAGAGAAACTTCGCTGTTGAAGACGATTCCATCATCTTCACTCTCACCTTCGACGTAATTGAAGGCGCAGAAGGCGATATTCCCGTATACATTCCTCACGCTAAAGTTGATGGCTCTACCAACTCTACAGACAACATGTTCCCGTGCAAAGGTAACGGTTCTTACATTATCATAGCTGAAGAAGTTGAAGAACCTTCCGAAGAACCCTCCGAAGAACCCTCTGAAGAACCTTCCGAAGAACCCTCTGAAGAACCTTCCGAAGAACCCTCTGAAGAACCTTCCGAAGAACCCTCTGAAGAACCCTCTGAAGAACCTTCCGAAGAACCTTCTGAAGAACCCTCCGAAGAACCTTCTGAAGAACCCTCTGAAGAACCTTCCGAAGAACCTTCCGAAGAACCTTCTGAAGAACCCTCCGAAGAACCTTCCGAAGAACCTTCCGAAGAACCTTCTGAAGAACCTTCCGAAGAACCTTCCGAAGAACCCTCTGAAGAACCTTC
>JAZSOO010000031.1:0-2825 GCA_045536935.1 Eubacteriales bacterium
ACGTTTCGGTTCAAAGCGGAAAAACGGCAAAAGTCACCGTGACGGCTTCGGGTGAAGGAAAAACTTATAAATGGTACTTCAAGGATAAAGGCGCAAGTAAATTCACCTTGACAAACTCCTTCAAGAGCAATACTTATGACGTAACGATGAACGCAACCCGTGCAGGCAGACAAGTCTATTGCGTTATCACCGATAAATACGGTAATTCCGTAAAGACAAATACCGTAACGCTCGGTATGGCTGCAAAGATAACCGAACAGCCTACCACCGTTTCGGCTCAAAGCGGCAAGACGGCAAAAGTTACCGTTTCGGCATCGGGCGAAGGCTTGAAATATCAATGGTACTTCAAAAATAAAGGCGATAGCAAGTTTGCCCTTACCAATAGCTATAAGTCGAACACCTATTCTGTCGAGATGAACGGCGAACGTGCAGGACGTCAGGTCTATTGCGTGATCACCGATAAATACGGCAACAGCGTAAAGACGAATACCGTAACTCTCGGTATGGCAGTTAAGATAACCAAACAGCCGACCAGTGTCACGGTTGCAAACGGTTCTACCGCAAAAGTTACCGTTTCGGCTTCGGGCGAGGGAAAGACTTATAAATGGTATTATAAAGATAAGGGTGCTTCTAAATTCACCTTGACCACGTCCTTTACGGGCGCAACCTATTCGGTAGCGATGACCAATGCACGTGCAGGCAGACAGGTCTATTGCATAATCACCGATAAATACGGCAATTCCGTAAAGACGAACACGGTTACGTTGAATAAGAAATAATAAAAATAAAAGAGAGGTTTTAAGCGCCTCTCTTTTTTCATTGACAATATATTGAACGCAGAGTATAATTTTAATATAAGGAGGGATAAATATGAAACGTATTATTTCTTTGATGCTTACGTTTGCGATATTGTTTGCAATAATGCCTATAACGGTTTTTGCGACAGATAACGCCGGCTTTGTCTACGAAAAGAGTTCCGACGGGACCTATTATACCGTCACCGACTATAACGGAACAGAAACCGAGGTTATTATCCCTTCGACGTATAACGGCTTGCCCGTTAAAGAGATCGGTAAAAACGCTTTTAGGGACAGTCATGATATTACAGGCGTTGAAATTCCCGACAGTATAACGACAATAGGATCTTTTGCGTTCCAAGATTGCTGGAGCCTAAGCTCTGTGAATATCCCCAAAAGCGTTACAAGCATGGGTGCGGCGGTGTTCGCCTTTTGCTATGATCTGACAAGAATAAACTGCGAGGCAGAAGAAAAGCCTTCGGGCTGGGACGATGAATGGAACGCCGATTATTATCTGGCGATCAATTGGGGTTGCAAATTCCCAACGGTCGGTTTGGTCTATGAATTAAGCGACGACGGAACTTATTATACGGTGACCGACTATAACGGAACCGAAACCGACGTTTTTATACCTTCCGTATATAATAATTTACCCGTAAAAGCAATCGGCATAAGAGCGTTTTTTGCATGTGATTTTCTTGAAAATGTAACGATTCCGAATTCTGTAACGGTGATAAACGGTTATGCCTTTTCCCGTTGCTTTGCTCTTGAAAACGTAACGATTCCCGATTCTGTGGTAACGATAGGCGATTATGCATTTTTTCGTTGTGAAAGCCTTGAAAGAGTTTTGCTCGGAAATAGCGTGAAAACGATAGGGCAATATGCGTTTGCATATTGCGAAAATGCAAGAAGTGCGTTCATTCCCAAAAGCGTGGAAAATATCGGGTATAAAGGGCTTTCCTACGGCTATAAACTAACCGATATATATTGCGAGGCAGAATCGAAGCCCGCTGGTTGGGATATTGATTGGAACGTGGTCTGCTATCACGCAACAGTTCATTGGAACCATAAACCCACAAGCGTCGAAATCACCGCACAACCCGAATCTGTCGTTGCCCAAAACGGAAAGAAGGCGACCGCAAAGGTTTCTGCAATAGGCGACGGATTGACTTATAAATGGTACGTCAAGAATATAAACAGCACGGGATTTTTCCTTTCCGAAAGCTGTTTTGACAGCGATTATTCCGTAACGATGACACCCGACCGTGCGGGAAGACAGCTTTATTGCGTTATAACCGATATGTACGGCAATTCCGTAACGACCGATACTGCCACTCTGTCTATGTACGTAACTATCGTTGAACAGACAGGTCCCCTTACAGTAAATGCAGGAAAGACCGCAACGGCGAAGGTTACGGCTGTCGGCGTGGGTCTAACCTATAAATGGTACGTTAAAAATCGAAACAGCACGGGATTTTT
Source organism: Eubacteriales bacterium (assembly GCA_045536935.1). Taxonomy (GTDB): domain Bacteria; phylum Bacillota; class Clostridia; order Oscillospirales; family CAG-382; genus Coliplasma. The sequence continues at coordinate 2,277 of JAZSOO010000031.1, forward strand.
CCTTTCCGAATCCTGCTTTGATAACGATTATTCGATCGAAATGAATTCCGACCGTGCAGGCAGACAGGTCTATTGTGTTATCACGGATAAATACGGCAGATCGGTTCAGTCAAAGATCTTCACGTTTTATATGTTCGAAACCGTAATAAACCAACCGTCTGTCGTTACGGCGCACAGCGGTGAACAAGTGAGAGTTGCGGTCACCGTACAGCCCGATGCAAGAACGACTTATAAATGGTATTTCAAGGATAAGGGCGCAAAGGAATTCAGATATACACCGTCCTTCACGGGCAATTCCTATTACGTAACTATGAACGCCGAAAGAGCAGGCAGACAAGTTTATTGCATAACGACCGATGCATACGGCAATTCCGCAAGATCAAAAACCGTAACGCTCGGTATGTCGGTCAAGATAAAAGAACAGCCCGTATCTGTCAAGGTTGCAAACGGAAAACAAGCAAAAGTCACCGTTTCCGCTTCCGGAGAGGGAAAGACTTATAAATGGTATTATAAAAATAAAGGCGACACCAAGTTCAGCCTTACAAATTC
>JAZSOO010000035.1:0-43713 GCA_045536935.1 Eubacteriales bacterium
CAAAAGCGCGTACGATTCGGTATACAAAGGTATGCCCTTATGCGCTTCGGTTCCGTTATTTAACAACGCAACACGCGGATTTTCAACGCCGAGCACGTTTTCGGCATAAATCGAACCCATTCTCGCATAGAGCAACATAACCTCAGGGGTTGCGTCAAGGTTCGCACCGCAATCCAAAAGCACGAATGGTTGTGTCAACGGAATGACCGAGCCGAGCGCGGCACGGCGGATACCTTTTATTCTTCTGATAATGAGCGAAGCGGCAGTAAAGAGCGCGCCTGTATTACCCGCGCTTACAACGGCATCTGCTTCGCCGTTTTTACACAATTCACACGCCTTGACGAGCGTGGAATTCTTTTTTTCTTTCATAACGATGCCGGGTTCGTCGGTCAGTTCGACAACGCTTTCGGCAACGCAGGTTGTTACGTTATTGGGCAGATTCGTGAGTAATTCAATAGCGTCGTTTGTTCCGACGAGAATTAAATTCAACCCCTCGGTTGCAAACTCGTTTGCGGCATCGATTGCGCCTTTTGCGAGTTCGATTGCAGGATTGTCACCGCCCATTATATCGACTGCTACGGTAATTTTCATCGATTATTCACCCTCGCTCCAACCGCAGTTGTTCTTGCAATAATAAACCTCGCGTGTCTTTTTCTTCAAAGCGGGAGCACCGCAGACAGGGCATTTACGCTCGGTCGGTAAATCCCAAGACGAAAAATTACATTTCGGATAATCTTCACAAGCATAATAGGTTTTTCTGCTCTTGGTTTGCTTTATCATAATACGTTTGCCGCAATCGGGACAAGCGATTCCGCTGTCACGGCGATAGGGTATCGTCGTTTTGCAGTCGGGATAGTTACGGCAGGCAAAGAAGTTGCCGTGAGGTCCTTTGCGGAGCACCATATCGTTTCCGCAGTTGGGACATTTTTCGTCTGCGATAACTTCGGGAGCTTTCTTTTCGTCTTCCTTCTCGGGCTTTTCGTCAAGACGTTTTGTGTTACGGCATCTGGGGTAATTGGGGCAAGCGGCAAATTTGCCGTAGCGTCCCGTTTTCTCTATCATAACCGCACCGCATTTTTCACAGATTATTCCCGTTTCCACCTTGGGAACTTCAACACGGTCGCTGCCCAAGGTTTTTTCAGCTTCTTCAAGCTGAGCAGAAAACTGAGAATAGAATTCACGGAGAACGCCGATATATTCAGACGTGCCGTCTTCTATCTTATCAAGATCTTCTTCCATATTTGCCGTGAAATTATAGTCAACGATATGGGAGAAGGATTTTTTCATCATATCCGTTGTAACGACACCAAGCTCTGTCGGAACAAGGAATTTGCCTTCACGGCGTATATATCCTCTCGAAATTATCGTGGTTATGGTGGGGGTATAGGTTGACGGTCTGCCAATTCCCTTATCCTCAAGCACCTTTACAAGCGAGCCTTCCGTGAAACGAAGGGGCGGTTGAGTGAATTTCTGCTCGGGATTTATTTCCGATGCCTTTAAAACTTCGCCTTCCGAAAGCTCGGGAAGCATCGTTCCGCTTTCTTCATCGGAAGCATCGTCGGCAATATCGCCGTATACTGCGGCAAAGCCGCGGAATTTGATATTATGACCGTTTGCACGGAAGATATATCCGCCCGAAACGATATCCGCTGTGACGGTATCACGAAGCTCGGGGGACATTTGAGAAGCAATAAAGCGGTCCCAAATCAATTTATACAACTTATATTGATCGTTCGTGACCTTGCCTCTTATCATATCGGGGGTTATGGAAGGGTCGGTCGGTCGGATCGCTTCGTGTGCATCCTGGGAATTCTTTTTGATCTTATATTTATTGGGCGTTGCGGGATAATAATCCGCACCGTAGTTATTAACGATAACCTTCTTTGCACTTTCTCTTGCTTCATCGGAGATACGGAGAGAATCGGTACGCATATAGGTTATAAGACCGTAGGTGTTCTTTTCACCGATATTAACACCTTCGTAAAGCTCCTGCGCAATAAGCATCGTCTTTTGCGATTGGAAGGAAAGCTTTCGGTTTGCTTCCTGCTGAAGCGTGGAAGTCGTAAAAGGAGGTGCGGGACGGCGTTGCTTGACGGCACGTTTTATAGATTCTACACGGAAATTATTCTTATCGACCGAAGCGAGAACCTCTTTAACCTGTTCTTCATTGGCTAAATCGAGCTTTTTGCCGTTTTTGCCGTAGAACTTAACGTTTACGGATTCGTTCTTATCGGTATTAAGAAGCGCAGAAATAAGCCAATATTCTTCGGGAATGAAATCATTGATCTCCTGTTCACGTTCAACGATGATTCTCGTCGTTACAGACTGGACACGGCCTGCGGAAAGACCGTTTTTGATATGTCTCCAGAGGAAGGGGCTTATTTTATAACCGACCAATCTATCTAAAATACGTCTTGTCTGTTGGCTGTTGACAAGGTTCATATCGATATCTCTGGGGTGTTTTATTGCTTCCTTCAACGTGTTCTTGGTTATTTCGTTAAAGGTGATACGTTTTACCTTTGACGGATCGACGTTAAGCACGTTTGCAAGATGCCAGCTTATTGCTTCGCCTTCACGGTCAGGGTCGGCTGCGAGGAAAACTCTGTCGGCAGCCTTTGCTTCCTTACGAAGGTCGTTAATGAGTTCGCCCTTGCCACGAATGTTTATATATTGCGGTTCAAAATCGTTTTCGATCTCGATACCCAATTTGCTTTTCGGAAGGTCACGCACGTGGCCCTTAGACGCCTTTACCTTATAGCCCTTTCCGAGAAAGCCTTTTATCGTATTTGCTTTGTGGGGCGATTCGACGATTACGAGTGTGTTCATCAATTATCTCCAATTATACTGTTTATCTGTATGTATATCTTCCGCCGACGGAAACGGTTACGCTTCCGTCGATCTCCATAAGCGTTAGTTCGGTCATTACCGAAGAAACGCCGATCCCGAGGTCGAGTGCTATTTCATCGGCGGTGAGAGGTTTGCTGTCTTTGAGCAATTCTTTTATCCTTTCGGACATATCTCCCGATAACGATTCCTTTTCCGAAATCGGTTCGGTTTGTTCTGCCTCAAGAATGATTTGTTTTTGTGTTTCTTTATCCTTTGCTCTCGATATTACGTTTCCGTACGAACGGAGATTTGCCGTGACCGAGGGTTCGTAAACGTGTATCTTTTCGGGATATTCAAGCGAAAGAGAGGACAAAACGTCATACGGGTCTGTTGCTATCGGGATACCCTGCTTTATAAGCTGATTGGTTCCTGCGTTTTCTGCGCCTATCGTACCAGGTACGGCATAAATGCTTTTGCCTTGGTCGAGCGCATGCTTTGCGGTTATCAGCGCACCGCTTCCTTCGCCTGCTTCGGCAATGACGACGGCATCGCTTATTCCGCTGATGATTCTGTTACGGTTGGGGAAATCTGCCCTTGTCCTCGGTGCGCCGGGATAAAGCTCGCTTACCACCAAACCGCATTGATATAGCGTTTCGAACGCTTTTTTATTCTCCTTCGGGTATATATCTCCGATAGGATTACCCAAAACACCGATAGTATATCCGTCTGCCATAACGGCACCACGGTGGGCGGCGGTATCAACACCCTTTGCAAGACCGCTTACTACGACAGCACCGCTTTTTGAAAAGTTATATGCAAAATTCTCTGCCGTTTCCCTTCCGTAATCGGTCATCTTTCTTGTTCCGACGATTGCGATACAGGGAAGGTCGTTTAGATTCTTGAATTTGCCTATCGAATACAATGCAACGGGCGGATTTTGAATCTTCCTTAACGAGCTTGGATACAGCTCGTCATAATATCCCGTGACGGTCACGCCTATCATTTGACAGCGTTTCATGACCTCAAAAGCGTGGGAAAGGTCCTTTGATCCGAGACGTGATATATATCTTTCACGTTTTTCTCCGAGAAAGCAAAAATCGTTACATTCATAAATTTCCGAAATGTTCTTGAATCTCGGAAATATCTCGCTTGGCAGACGGCTGTAAATTCCTACCGCCTGTTGAAGCCATATATAGAGTATCTCGTCCTTCAAGACCGTTTCCCCCTTCTTGCTTCCCAAAGTATCATTGAAGAAGCGGAAGCGGCATTAAGGCTTTCCGTTCTGCCCGACATCGGAATTACCGTTGTGAAATTGCAAGCGCTTATGACCGATTCCGTTAAGCCCTTGCCCTCGTTACCGATAACGAAGCAATCTCTTTCCAAAACGTCAAACTCACCCAATATCTCCGCCTTGTCTGTAAGCGCAGTTGCGATAACACGTTTTTTTCCGTTACGGAGAGAAGTTATCGTCTTTTCGGCAGAGGGGCAAATATAAACACCGTTCATAAACATTGCGCCCATCGTTGCACGAACGGTTTTTGATGAATAGATATCGGCGCAGTTACCGCAAAGGATAACGTCGCATCCCATTGCCGCCGAGGTTCTTATTACCGTACCGACGTTTCCCGTATCCTGAAGGTCGCAAAGCATTATCGAATTGCCTTCTATACGTTCGGGCAAATCAGCAAGAGATTCATCGTCAACAAAAACGATATTTTCCAAAAAACGGGAAACGGTAAAGATTCCCTGCGGAGCTTTTTCATCGGTCAATTTATCATATACCGATTCTGTAACCTCATATACCTCACAATTTGCTTTTTCGATAAGATCGGAATAACGTTCAATTACGTCTTCCCTTACAAAAAGCATTTCGGGAACATTTCCCGAACGGAGATATTCTTCCAAAAGATGAACCCCTTCAAAATAGAAAAGGCGTTCTTTCTTTCGTGTGCGGTTATCACGCAGAGCAGTTATATTCTTTATCGTCGGGTTATTGCGAGATTCGATTCTTTTCATATTCACCAATACAGCAAAAAAATCCGTACTACTATATAATATATAATAATAGTACGGATTTATCATATTGTCAACATTTTTTTGCCAAAAGTATACGGTCTATTTTTCCGTAATCCTTCAACACGGCAACGCTGAAACCGCTTTCCTGCAAAATACGTGAAACGTCTTCGCATTGGTCGATACCGATCTCATAGATGAGAATGCCGTCTTTTTTAAGAATATGGGGCACAAGCGCCGTCACCGTTCGGTAATATCTAAGCCCGTCTTCACCGCCGTCAAGCGCTGTTTCGGGTTCAAAGCCAACCTGCGGCGAGAGGGTCTTTATATCCTCTGTGGGGATATACGGCGGATTGCAGATCACAAGGTCCAAGGGACGCTCGAGAATTGACGCAAGTTCTATATAATCGTCTTCGTCAAGAGCATCGAAACGGCGCACGGAAACGTTTTTCTGCTCTGCAAGGTTCTTTTCGGTATAGGGCAACGCCTTTCTCGAAAGCTCCAATGCATAACCGCTGACAGTTGGTTTTTCTGCCGCTATTGCCTTTGCAATACAACCGCTTCCGCTGCATATATCGGCAAAAAGGTCGCCGTCCTTAAGAACACCCAAAGCCGCCTTTACACCTATCTCGGTATCGCTTCTCGGAATAAAAACACCGTCACCGACAAAAATATCGTAGCCGTAGAAATTGCATTTACCGAGAACGTACTGCAGTGGTTTGCCGAGAGAAAGCTGGAACACGGCACCGCTAATGAAGGGGTCGATCGATTGTGAAACCTCATCGTCAAGTCTTGCAAGGAGAGTTCCTCTTTCCATCGAAAGTGCTTCGCAGAGAAGCATATCGGCAATAACGTCGCCTTCCTCGGGGGAGATCTCTATTAGTATTTCACGAAGTTTGTTTCTGTAATCTCTAAGCTTCAATTTCTGCCTCCTCGGTGGGTTCGGATTCTTGGGATTCTTCGGATTCTTCAGGGTTATTTGCATTTTCTTCGGCTTCGTATGCCGCCTTGAAATCCTCGTAGAAGTTCGGGAAATCCTCGGGAAGAGCAGATTTGAGTGCGGTTATTGCAACCTCGATGATTTCGTCATCGGGTTCTTTTGTTGTTAATCTCTGCATCCAAAGTCCGGGTGCGGAAAGTGCACGAACGAGTGCATTATCGTGTCTGCCTGCATAGCGGATAAATTCATATCCAATACCGACAGTCAAGGGGAGAAGCAACAACTTTAACAAGCTTCTGAGCCAAACGGTCTTTATCGCCCAAAGGAAGATTATACCGATTGCGATAGAAAGCAATATCATCGAGAACATAAACGAGGTTCCGCAACGGGGGTGGAAACGGGATTGCTTCTTTACGTTTTCAACGGTAAGCTCAAGCTCTGCCTCGTAACAGAAAATGCTTTTATGTTCTGCGCCGTGATGCATATAAACACGCTTCATATCGGGGATAAGCGCTGTTAACCAAATATACGCAATAAAAATTAAAACCTTAAGCACGCCTTCAACGATACTGCGCCATGCGCCTGCGCCGAATCCCTGCGAAACACGGCTGGTTCCGAAGAAAAGGTCTCCGACAAACGTGGGAAGCCATATAAAGAGTCCCACAGCCAAGAGAACGCCCAAAATGACCGAAACAACCGAAACAACGGGAATTATCCATTCACCGCATTTTTCTTCAAGCCATTTATCAAACTTCGACTGTTCTTCTTCCTCTACGTCAAGACCGAGCATTTCCGTACCTTCGGTTATTGTCGAGAAGGAAAGTATCATAGATTCGACAAAATTAACGACACCACGGATTATGGGCCATTTGAGAAATTTGAATTTATCGGATATCGAGGAATTATCCTTTCTCGAAACGGTTATCTTCTTATTGTCAAGACGGCGAACGGCTATTGCCGTATGAGATTTGCTTCTCATCATAACGCCTTCGATTATAGCCTGACCGCCGACAGCGCCACGTCTTTTTGAATTGCAGGATATATTTTCGGGTGTTTGTTCTTTTTTATCCATATTTATGCTCCTTTTGCGGTTGATTTTCTTACAAAACTGTATTATACTATATTCGAATCAAAAATAAAACCCCTTTTAGAAAAGTTTACAATCGTTTTTAGGAATTTAGTTTTATGGAGAACAAGGTATTTACAAAAAACGACAGCGGTTTTATCTGCGGTAATTGCGGCAAAGAGGTTCCGCCGCTTGGATACAGCTCGAGAAACCATTGTCCCTTCTGTCTTTATTCACGTCATCTTGATATAAACCCCGGCGACCGTGCGTCCGACTGCGGCGGTCTTATGAAGCCGAGCGCAGTTACCGTCAACGCAAAGAAGGGGTTTATTATAACTCATAAATGTGTTGTCTGCGGTGCGGAGCGTAACAACAAGATGCAGTCCGACGACGATACCGCACTCCTTATAAAGCTTACTAATCCTTACAATCTGGAGGAATATTGATGGCTTCCGAAAAAACAAACGGCAAAAAGAACATAAGATACTCTCTTTTGCCTCTTTTAAAGCTTGCCATTGTTGTAATATTGGCGTTTCTCGCAGGTATATGCTTCAGGCCTTCTGTCGGTATCCTTGCAATGACACCTTTGTTTTTGGTGTTTTGCGGGATAAGCGCTTTTATAGGCATTGATGCGAAGATTAAATATATTTGCTTTGGAGTGACGGTTTTTTGGCTTAACACCGTCGAGCAGACCGACAAAACTCCCGTTATAATATTTACCGCATTATGTCTACTCGCCTGTATTGCTTTTGAATATGCCGTAAAGCATATCAAAAAGAATAAAAAAAGAGGAATTGCAATTCTATCTGCAAGCGCTGCGGTTTGTATTTTGCTTTCCTTCATTTTCGTCGGCAACCCGATCTCCGCAATAACCGCAAAGAACGAGATAGACGGATATGCAGACTCGATCTATCCCGAAAGTGACGAATATTTCGGTAATTTTGAATTTTCGGATATATACTATAATTTCAAAACGAAGACCTATGTCAAAGATGCAAAAAGCAGTAAATTCCCAACGGAAGTTGCAACGCTCTCTTACAAGGACGGAGTTGTCCGTGACGGTTTCAAAAGCATTGTTGAAGTTAAGGCAGCAGAGCCGTTTGTCCTTGAATTTACAGATGTTTTAAGACATTCCTTCCCTTCCGACAGCTTTAGCGTTGATTTTGAACGGTTTGTATTTTTGCCGAATCAAAATATCTTTTCGGCAGGTGGCGACGGGCTTTACGGAAATATTGATTTTGAGATCACCTTATACGGAATACAAAGTGTTCCCGAATTTTTTGACCGTGTTGACAGATATTACGAGGCTGTTTCGGAATCGGGTATCAACTATTCTTCCATCGTATTCAGAACGGGTACGAGCGCAAACAACGGAATTTGGTTTTCCCGTTCGATCACCCTTAACGGCAATTACCGAAAGGACTTTGCGGAATATAAATTCGAGCTTATACCAACGGGCACTTCAAAGCTTTTCAACAAATATTTCGCTTCATTCACTTCTGCACAATAATAAATTATGTAAACTTAACAGCAACTCTTTTTGAAAAAAGAGTTGCTGTTTTTTTGTTGTATCGAATAAAGTTTCCCCAAATGGAAAAACTAACCTTGCAGGCATAAATTGCATAAGCTGATAGCAAGTTTAACAATATTGAGGAGTGTTTAACATTGAAGATGCAAAACGGCGAGGAAGGAATACGCAGAGGAGATATATATTACGCCGACTTAAGCCCCGTTGTAGGCTCGGAGCAAGGCGGTGTACGTCCCGTTTTGATAGTACAAAACAATCTTGGAAACAAATACAGCCCGACGGTCATCGCTGCGGCTATTACAAGCAAGACCGACAAAACAAAGCTCCCGACGCACATAGCCATCTCTGCCAAAGAGGGAGTTTCGGGCGACAGAAATTGCGGTTTGGCAAAGGATTCGGTCGTATTGCTTGAACAGATACGTACTATCGACAAACGCCGTCTTAAGGAGCGTATGGGAACTCTCGACGAGCGCACGATGCAACAGGTCAACAGCGCAATCGGTATCAGCTTTGGTCTGACTTAACGCAAATTTAAAAGGCTGTCTTGAAGCGAAATTCAAAACAGCCTTTTGTTTTATTTTTTAAGAGATTTGATTATTACGACTACGGCAACGGCAACGACCGCACCGACGAGAATCAGAACGATTATCATAAGCCACGGCGGGATCGCAACCGTGTCTTTTTCGGGTTCTTCTTCCGTTACTTCGCTTGTGTCCGCCGAAGCATCTTCTGAAGAAACGTCGTTACTGATAACGTTTACCGCAACCGTTATTTCTTCGGAATTATTAAATCCGTCGCTTACCGTTACGGTAAAGCTATCCTCGCCCGAAAATCCTTTTTCGGGCTGGAATATCAAGGTTTGTTTATCGGCAGACACGGTAATGTTTCCGTGTTGCGGTTTTTGGGGGAATTCGATAACGATATCGTCCCAGTGGGAATCGTTATCCTCGATAGTTATTTCCGCAGTAACACGTTCTTCGCCGTACATCAATTCTATATCGGGAACGAAAACGACGGGTGCGTTATTTTTGTACGTTCCGTGAATGAACTGATAGGTGAGGTCGTAAAGTCTGCGAAGGTTGATACCCTTTGGGGTTGTTATCTCGGCTTTTGATATCATTCCGAAAACGCCGTTATTATCGGTTTCCGTGAATATCTTAAACGAATTCATACAGCCCGATTTATACATAGCGAAAAGCTGGTTTTCGTAATTTTTTGCGGCATCGGCGTAGGAATCGGAATCGAACGAGGATTGGTTCCAAAGTTCTATCTCAACACCCAAATTATTGTTATAAGCCGACAAAGCATATTCGGAAAGCATTTCCCTACCGTAACCGTTTTCCGAATTCGCATAGCCCGATTTCATAGTAGCGGCACCAAAGTCCAAATCCTTCCAATTATCAAAGCCCGGATAGAGATAGCCGAACGAGCAAAGCGATACGATCCTCTTTTGCTCTATGTACTTATTTACGTTTTTAACAAACTGTATTTCTTGTTCTGCATAAGATGCATCTATCTCCGAACCGCACCACGAAAATCCAACAAGCGAGATGTTTTTATACTCGTTATTCAAGAACATCGAAATACATTCGTTGATATACCATTTTGCAACGTCAACTCTTTCGGAAAGAGTATTGCAATATTCGTCCAAGCCGTCGGAATCAATATCTCCGAACGGACGGTTTATGATCTTTGGATAAGGCAACGCAAGAAACACCTTGAATTTTTCTTTAATTCCAAGCGTTGAATAAACCTCGCCGACGGTTTGGTCTAAAACAGAAAGGTCTCCGCCTTTTTTGAAGAGATAGTCAAGATAAAGTTCCCAATCGGACATAAGCGAACCCTGCTCGCCGTCGGAATAGAGAGAACCTCCCGAGGGATATACGGTATTGTGAGGAGTTATTACCGCAGAATCGAACATCTTTCCCGAAACGGCGCCGTTAATGCCGATATACGCAACATACGGCATGAGCATTTCTTTTGAAAATGACGACGTGCTGTATCCGTTATAAAGCGTTACGGTATCCGAAACGTCGGCAACCGATTTTATATAGCCCAAGGGCTGTGTTTCAGAGGTCGGGCGTATTTTAGATTCCTTGCCGTTCAACGTATTTCTGCCGATAATTTCGATCTCGTCACAATATGAAAACGTTTCCACGGAATATTCTATCTTGACGAAACGGGCGCCGTAGCTTTTACCGAGCTTTATATTGAATTCGGCGTGCTTTGCATCGTTGATGCTGGTTTTATAGTTAGTTTCGTAATCGGAAACATGGGCATATCTCACGCCGTCTTCCGAAAGGAAAACGTTGATATATCTCGGCGCTGTGATCTTTTTGCTTTTATCGTTCAAGAACGATGCCTTAACGGCAGAAACGGCAACCTTATCGCCGAAATCGAAAACGACGATACGGCTTCTGCCACGATACGCACGGTACCATGCAGAATCTTCGGCAGATTCGGTTGCAATATTTCCGTCGGAAAGCTGACCGTTATCTATTTCAAGCTTTTCGCCGTTTTCTTCATAGCTTAAATATGACTGGGTTATAGGTTCTCCCGTGGTTATTGTATATTTAACACCTTTTGCAAGGTTAATTTCGCTTTCTTCCGCAAAAACCGACATAATCGGCGCAAGCAGGCATATTATGAGAAGCAGAGAAAGCATTATTGATAATTTCTTCATCGTTATACCTCGAATATAGAAACATACGCACATATATATTATATACTATAATAAACTACATAAAAAATCAAGCGGAATCTTTTAGGAGTTGATCAATTTTGAACGCTTTTGAATACACGCAATTTATCCTCCCTAATTCTTATGCCGCCGTATCGGCAATGATGCAAAACGAAAGGATATATGCAACCGACGGAATTGAATGTAAAATACATACCTTTGAAAGCGACGGAACGGCGGTTGACACCCTTTGCACGCTGCGTCCATATCGCAGACTTCGAACATACGGAACTTCTGAAATGATGACGGCTTTGGGTTGCTGTAACCAAAACAGAATTTATTTTATCGATCAAAATTTCTTGGAAAGAGGGTTTGTCGAGCTTGATTCCTCTTGCAGTACGGAACAAAATTGCGGTTGCGGCTGCGGTTGTAACTGTTCAATAAACGGTGACGTTTTATCCTGCGGGGAGGTCAGTCTTATAGATGCTTCTTTGACCTGCATCGATAACGAAGCATATATCGTCGGGGTGTTTCCGAAGACGGCCTGTCTTTTTGATATGAACGGGAACCGTGTTACGAAGATATGCCAAGCGGATTGCGGAGAGCTTCTTACCGATTTTATCAATCCAAGGCAAGAGCTTTATGCCTTCAGTTCCGTTAAGGGGAATATCCGTACGATCTCGGTTTCGGAAAACGGTATTACTCAAAGTGCAATACTCGGCAGAGGACACACCTTAAGAATGCTTATATATTCCGAAAATAACGAAATACACGGGCTTTTCGGCAACAACTATATTTACAACAGGATGATTCCGATATACCGAAACGGGATGCTGTCACTTCCGCAGGGAACATAATTTTTCATTCTTGCTCATATTCATTTATCGGAGATAAAAATATTTCTTCGAAAGGAAAAAAACAATGAAGAGAATCCCGATATTAATTTTAACCTTCCTGTCTTTACTGTTATTGTCCTGCTCGGCAAAGGAAAGCAGTCCTAAATTCTCGCTGCCTTTGAAGATCGGCGCAAAGCTTTCGGGCACAGACGTAGTCTTCACGGCGGATATATCCGAAAAGGGCTGTGATATTATTTTTGAATCCCCCGAAGAACTGAAAAACGTCGCTCTTAAATTCCGAGAGGAAGGAAATACCGCAAAAGTCGGTGATTTTGAAAGAGAAATTAAAAAGAACACCTTCCCTGCGCAGGAATCGCTTATTGATGCAATACGCAAACTTGCAGCAAACGGAGAATTTATTGCTTCTCAAGAAGGAACAAAGTATACTATTGACGAAACGGTTATAATGGTGTATTATGATAAAGATAAAGGTGCGATAAAACGCATCGAAACGGAGGAAAGCGGACGGCGTTTTTGCTTTGACGTCGTCGGGCTTGAATTTTATGAAACACAGAGTGAAGGCACAGGTTGACCTCAACCGTATTGCTGAAAACTACAATTACATAAAATCGCTTGTCGGAACAAGCAGAGTCATGGCTGTTGTCAAGGCTGACGCCTACGGCCACGGTGCGAACGAGGTCTCAAAACGTCTTTCGTTATTAGGCTGTAACGATTTTGCCGTTGCCTGCCTCAGCGAAGCTTTGGAATTGCGTGAAAGCGGAATTGACGGCAATATCCTCATTCTCGGCCCGACGGATGCTTTGCTTATCGACGAGATCGCCGATAATGATTTCATACAGACGGCAGACAGCTTTGAATATGCGCACGATATTTCAAAGACAAGAGAAGTTCGTGTTCACATCAAGGTCGATACGGGTATGTCAAGGCTTGGTATATATTGTCATTCCGAGCAAGACGTTCGATCCGCCGCCGACGAAATTGAAAAAATCGCTTCTCTCGGCAACGTAAGAATTGAAGGTATCTTCACCCATTTCGCAGACAGCGACGGTGTCACAAGAGAATTTACCGAAGCTCAATTTTCGGTTTTCTCCGCTCTTCTGAAAGAGCTTGAACACAGAAATATCAACGTCGGAACAAAGCATTGCTGTAACAGTGCAGCGACGCTCAGATATCCCGAAATGCATCTTGATATGGTGCGTGCAGGAATTATCCTATACGGTCTTTTCCCTTCAAACGAGGTTAAAGACGATAACATTCTCCCCGCTATGAAGCTTTCGGCAAGAGTTTGTGCCGTGCACAAGCTTAACAAAGGGGACAGCGTAAGCTACGGTTGCACCTACCGTGCCGAGCGTGATACGAAGGTTGCGGTCATATCTATCGGATATGCCGACGGATTTTCGAGAGTTTATTCAGGGAAAGAGCTTATAAAGATCAACGGCAAAAGATTTTCTACCGTAGGCAGAATTTGTATGGATATGTGCATGGTCGACATCGGCAACGATTTTGATTGCAAGGTTGGCGACAAGGCGATCATTTTTGAATCGAGCGACGACATTAACGGCCTTGCCGAAACTATGGGCACTATCAATTATGAAATTCTCTGTTCGTTAAAACACAGAGTTAAGCTTGAATACATAAATTGAAATAAATGAACAAAAAAATCTCCTGCTTTCAAGCAGGAGATTTTTTATTTCTTATTCGCTCTTGTTGGTATTATACCCAACCGGGGGTCCAACCGGATTCGTCCTGTGCAGGATCGTAAGGATCGCAGTTATAATCCATATTCAAATCATAGGTGCCCATAACCGCACGCTTAACCTTGATATAGTGCATAGCCGTAGCTACTTCACCGTTTTCAACGTCAACAGTCGCTGCTTCGAGAGCAAGGTTGGTGGTGGTGTAGGTGCCTGCGCATACACGTCTGATGGTGATATAGTCGGAAGCTGCAAGCTGTGCATCGCCGTTTACGTCACCGAAAACAACTGCGGTAAACGAAATGCCGTTAAGCTTTACGGTATAACCGGTACCGATCGGATCGCTGTTTGCAACGGAAACACCGTTTGCATTGGTAACCTGAACAGCGGTGTTGTAGTATGCGTTCTTAAGAACGGATACGGTAGAGCCTACGGGAACACCGTAGATTTTTCCGTTTCTTGTTTCAGGCTTGAAGGTTACGCTTGCTGCGGAAGCAGAAAACGCAAACACGCTGACCAAGAAAAGAGATGCGAGCAAGAATGCGATGATTTTCTTTGTGTTCATAATAGAGTCCTCCCTTTATTGTAATTTTTTTTAAACGATTGATTGAACGATCGCATCGACGCCGACAGAAACGAACGCCATTATAAATCCTGCGATCACTACGCCCAATGCGATGGGCCAAAAGCTTTTTTTGAAATTGAGGTTCAAGGTTATTGCAACCAAAGCGCCGGTCCAAGCACCTGTACCGGGAAGCGGTATTGCAACAAACGCAAGCAATCCCAAAAACAAGCTTTTTTTCATTGAGGTTATCTTTTTGGTAACCTTTTTTTCACCAAGCTCGAGAATCTTTCTGAAGGGCCAGCCTATCTTATCGAACTTTGCGAAATATCTTAAAACCTTTCCGCCGAAAAGAAGAAGGAACGGTATGGGAAGAAGGTTTCCTATTACCGAAAGCGGAAAGCTTAAAAGCAAATTAAGATCATTTGCAACGGCGTACGGTATTGCGCCACGCAGTTCCACTATAGGGAACATACTTATTAGAAAAAGTATTAAATAATGCATTTTAACTCTTTCGATTATTCTTTTTCTGTATTTTTCAATCTTTCGAAAGCTTTTAAAACCTCTTCGTTGACCCAAGCTTTTCCGAAATCGGAAAATTCAAAATTATAGGTTATAACGCTGTTATCGGAGGAGAGCTTTTGATCTATACTCTTTATATATCCGTCTTCCAAAACGACGCTGAGCTCGAAATTAAGCTCTATTTTAACTTCCGAGGCGATAACGAAAAGCTCTAAAAGCTGTTTATGATATTCCTTATCGGCAAAAGCATATTCCGATTCCGAAACAATGCTGTGTGCCAGGCGTGATAATGATCTAAGGTCGTTCTTAAAGCAATATGTCTTAACTCCGCCCGATTCCGTTTTCGAAAAACCGAGATTTTCTATAAGATAATCTTCGTCTGCAACGTCGAAAATGACGTTTCTTAAGGCACGGCCGAATTCTTCTTCATCGAAAACGTCTTTTTCAAAAACTTCTTCGTTCAAAAGCCTTGCGATTCCCGAAGGGTCGTTGTCAACGAGCAGTCCCAATGCCTCGAACAAGGTTTCTAACAAGGTCTTGCTTTCTCGTTTTGAAAAGTTTTCCGAGCCGTCAAGAAGGTCTATTGTATAAATATGTTCTTTCGTGCGGTAGATATATTCTTTATCAGTAATCTCCGCAAAACCGTTTTTTCCGAAATCCTTGGGGAAAACATATTCGGTTTCGGTTTCTTCCGAAAAACCGTTTTGTAACGTTGTCTTTGCAGATCTTATTCTGAAAGAATCCTCCGTTGTTTTCAATGAAGCGGAAACAACGTTTACCAACGGATTGTTATTCAAATAGATCCCAAACAGCAATACAAGGAGAACGGCAATCGCCGAAAGCGAAGCGAGCGTTATGAGAAGTGGTTTGCTAAAACGTTTTTTTGTACCGAAAATCATAGTCTATTGAATACAAGAAAATCAATTTTGGTTTTCCGAAAAAGCAACCAACACTTCCTCATATTACATCAAACATACATATTCAATTGTGATTCTATCAAATTTTTTGTAAAAGGTCAATAGAATACACAAAAAAATATTATTTTTTTTGAAGATATTTGGAAATTTTATTGTATTTCACGAATTTATATAGTATAATGACGATGAAATATTATGTATATATATGTATATAGGTAACATTATTATATAGCGGAGAGGATTTTGCCGATGAGCGGACTTTCTTTTATATTATCCGAAAACGTTGATCTTGCCCCCTATTGTTCTATGAAGGCGGGCGGAAACGCAAAATATTTTGTCGAACCGAAGACCGAAGCCGAGCTTTTATATGCTTTGAAATATTTCAGAGCTATCGGCGAAAGATATATCGTCGTCGGAAAATGCTCGAACCTGCTCTTCCCCGACAGCGGATTTGACGGAGCCGTCATTTCGGCTTGCTCTATGAAGGGTATGTCCGTTGAAAACGGTATTGTCACCGCAATGTGCGGAGAAACTCTTTCCTCGCTTGCAACTACGGCTTGCGAAAACAGCATAACGGGCTTTGAATTTTGCTACGGTATCCCCGGATCTGTCGGCGGCGGTGTTTATATGAACGCAGGCGCATACGGCGGAGAGCTTTCAAATATATTCGTCAGCGGTAGATTTATTAATGAATCGCTTGAGATAGTAACTCTCACCAAGGAAGAAATGGATTTCGGATACCGTAAAAGCAGAATGGCTTTTGAAGGATTGATCCTCATTTCTGCATCCTTTAAGGGACAAGAAGGAAACAAGGACGAGATACGTTCGCTTATGGACGAACTTATGGCTAAAAGAAAAAGAACTCAACCGCTTGAATATCCAAGCTGCGGAAGCGCATTCAAGCGTCCTGTGGGTAATTTTGCAGGCGCACTTATCGAGCAATGCGGTTTGAAGGGTACTTCTGTCGGCGGCGCGGAGGTTTCGGAAAAGCACGCCGGCTTTATCATCAACAAAAACAATGCAACCGCAACCGACGTTATTAATTTATTGAATCTCGTTTCCGACACCGTTTTTGAAAAAACGGGAGTTCGTCTTGAACCCGAGATCAGAATTATTGAGTAAATGAGTAAATATCATAGGTGGTAAAATGTCTTTTTCCTCCGAAATAAAGCAACAGCTTCTGTCGAATATCCCCAAAAAGGACTGTTGCAAGGAAAATATTGAAAACGGAAAAGCGTTTGGCAGACTTGATTCAAACTGCGACAAGGATATAGGTTGTTTCTTGCGTGGTCTGTTCCTGAAATGCGGCAATGTAAGCGCACCCGGACGCAATTTTATGCTGTCCTTCGTGCTTCCCGACGATGAATATGCCGATTATATCGAAGAAATGCTTGAATCGGTCGGTCTGCCTCCGAAACGCTCGGTCAGACGCAACAAGCCGTTGCTTTATTATAAAGCAAGCGAGAGCATCGAAGACGTACTTTCATATATAGGCGGTGTTAAGGCGGCGCTCGATATTATCAACACAAAAATTATGAGCGACGTGCGAAACACGGCAAACAGGATATGTAACGCAGAGACCGCAAATCTCGACCGTATTGCACGTGCTGCCGCAGAGCAATGCGAGGCAATAAAGATCATACAAAAATACGGTGTTATGCAAAATCTTGCCCCCGAGCTTCGTGAATGCGCAGAGATCAGACTTGCAAATCCCGACATTAGCTTAAACGAGATCATTTCAAAGCTTCGTGAGCCTGTCAGCAAATCGGGTTTGAACCATAGATTCAGAAAACTTATTGAGATTGCAGAAATGCTTCAAAAAACTTGAAAAAGGGACACTTATGGGCTTCGTTCACCTTCATCTTCATACAGAATACAGCCTTCTTGACGGTGAATGCCGCATAAACGAAATTCCCGATGCCGTCATAAACGCAGGTCAAAATGCCGTTGCAATTACCGACCACGGCGTTATGTACGGTGCCGTTGATTTTTACAAGGCTTGCGTGGCAAAAGGGGTCCGTCCTATCATCGGTTGTGAGGTCTACGTTGCTCCACGCTCTATGGAGCAAAAGGACAGGCTTTTGGATTCCGATTTTTCGCATCTTGTCCTTTTGGCAAAGAACGCAACCGGGTATAAAAACCTTATGGCTATCGTTTCGAAGGCGTTCACCGTGGGATTTTACCAAAAGCCGAGAACCGATATAGATATGTTAAGTAAGCATTCCGAAGGGCTTATTGCGCTTTCGGGCTGTATTTCGGGAAGTATCCCGAAGGCAATACTTGCAAACGATATGTCGCTTGCGAGAGAACGTATTATAGTTTTCGACCGTATATTCGGAAGAAATAATTTCTATCTTGAGCTTCAACGTCACGGTATCGAAGGTCAGGAAGAAGTCAACCGTGCGCTTATCAGATTTTCCCGTGAACTTGATATCCCTCTCGTTGCCACCAACGACGCTCACTATATTTCGAGAGAGCACGCACAGATACAAAAGCTTCTCTCTGCTATTGCCACGGGCAACACGCTTGATAATTCAAGCTTTGGCATGGAAGGCAGCGAGCATTATATAAAATCCGTTTCGGAAATGGAAGTCCTTTTCCGTGACGTACCTCAGGCTGTTGAAAACACGGTTAAAATTGCAGAAATGTGCAATTTCGAATTTGATTTCGACAATATGCACCTCCCCGCTTTCAAGACCCCCTCTCCTTATACGGCGCAAAGCTATCTTAAAAAGCTTTGTGACGAGGGTATTGACAGACTTGAAAGAGAGAACCGTCTTTGTGACGATATTACCAAATACCGTGAAAGGATCGATTACGAGCTTTCGGTCATTCACAATATGGGCTTTGACGATTATCTCTTGATAGTTTGGGATTTTGTCAATTATGCCCGTCAAAACGGTATTCCCGTTGGCTCGGGCAGGGGCAGTGCCGTCGGCAGTCTTTGCACCTATTCGCTTGGTATTACACAAGTTGACCCGATACAGTTTGGGCTTCTTTTCGAGAGGTTTTTGAACCCCGAAAGAGTCAGCATGCCCGATATTGATATCGACTTCAGCGATGAACGCCGAGGCGAGGTTATAGAATACGTTGCTTCTAAATACGGCCGTGCGCACGTTGCACAGATTATAACCTTCGGTAAGCTTGCCTGCCGTCAGGCTGTTCGTGATACGGGCCGTGCGCTTGGTATGAGCTATGCGTCCGTTGACGAGATCGCAAAGATGATACCGAGATATTTGGACGTTACGCTTGAATCGGCATTAAAGGAAAACCCCGAGCTTAAACAGCGTTACGATAACGACCCTGCGGCAAAGAAGCTTATTGATTTTGCATCGAAGCTTGAGGGCAGACCGAGAAATGCGTCCACGCACGCTTCGGGCGTTGTTATAACCGACGAACCGCTTACAAACTATCTTCCTCTTGCGATCAACGACAGCACAATCGTTACTCAATTCCCGATGAACACCGTTGCCGACCTCGGTCTTCTTAAAATGGACTTTTTGGGGCTTCGGTTTCTATCTATAATACAAAGTACGGAAAAGCAGATTAGGAAAACAATCCCCGATTTTTCTGCGGAAGCACTTCCTCTTGACGATGAAGCGACCTATAATATGCTTTCCGAAGGAAACGCTATCGGTATTTTCCAGCTTGAAAGCGAGGGTATGCGTCATCTTCTTTCAAAGCTGAAGCCAAGGAATTTGGAAGACGTTATTTCGGTCATATCGCTTTACCGTCCCGGTCCTGCGCTTTCTATCGATACCTTTTTAAAGAATAGATTAAACCCAGAAAAAATAGAATATGACGACGAGCGTCTTAAGGATATTCTCTCCACAACCTGCGGTGTTCTGCTTTATCAGGAGCAGGTCATGCAGATCTGCAGAAAGCTAGCAGGATATTCATACGGCAGAGCAGATATCGTAAGACGTGCAATGGCAAAGAAAAAAACCGAGGTCATGGCAAAGGAAAAGGGTGTTTTCATTGAAGGTGCAGTCAAAAACGGTGTTGACGGGAAGGTTGCGGAATCGGTCTTTATGAAAATGAACGAGTTTGCAAAATATGCGTTCAACAAAAGCCACGCCGCCGCCTATGCCGTTGTTGCATACAGAACCGCCTGGCTTAAATGCCATTATCCGAGAGAATATATGTGTTCCCTTTTGAACACGGTTATGGGCTCTAACGAGAAGGTCGGCGAATATATTGCCGATTGCGGAAAAATGGGTATGAAAATACTCCCGCCCGACGTCAACAACAGCTTTGGCAGTTTTTCTGTCGAGGGTAACGACCTGCGTTTCGGTCTTGCCGCTATTAAAAACGTCGGCGAGCTTTTTGCCGATAAGGTTATTAACGAGCGATTGAGAAGGAATTTTACGAGCATCGAGGATTTCATTTCGAGATGTTATTCGTTCGGAAGCTCTAAATCCTTTGAATCGCTTATAATCGCAGGTGCGCTCGATTGTTTTAATATACCGAGAAGCAGAATGGTCGCAGGGCTTTCTACTGCCTTGGAGACCGTTTCGCACGATAAAAGCCGTACAAGCGTTGGGCAAATTAGTCTTTTCGGCGGTATGGTCGAAAACGAAAGTGCTTTTGAATTCCCAAAATCCGATCTCCCCGAATTTACACGGAACGAGCTTTTCTCCGGCGAAAAAGAGATGACGGGGCTTTATTTCTCGGGACATCCGCTTGACGGATATGAGGACTTGGCGGAAAATATAGGTGCTTTGAACACCGAACAGCTCCGTGAGAAACTTGAAAACGGAACTCTAAAAAAGACCGACAGGATAAAATTTATAGGTCTTGTAACAAAAAAACGCTCGAAAGTTACGAAAAAGAATGATATAATGGCATTCGTAACCGCAGAGGACGAGCACGGAAGCACGGAAATAATCATGTTCCCATCGCTTTATAAAGAATCGGGAAGTTTGATATCCGAAAACAAGGTTTACGTTTTCATCGGCTCGCCCGAGATCAAAGAGGCTTACGGTGATGAATCGAAGGACAATATCACGATATTGTTAAAATCTGTCCTCACGCCGGAAGAGGCGATGAGTTCGGAAAGTGTTCCGAAAACAGTTAAAAAGCAGGAAGCAAAAGAAACGGCTTCTTTGTATATCAAGGTCACGGATATAAATGCACACCGTCTTGACGATGCAATTGCACTTGCTTCGCAAACCAACGGAAATGCAAGGATCGTGGTCTATTTCGAATCCGAAAAACGGCTTTGTGCGGTCAAGGGTAAAACCACCGACGTGTCCGAACGGATCTTGAATCAATTAAGAGAGATCATGGGCAAGGAAAACATTGCCGTTAAATAATACGAAAGGAATTTTCAATCGTTATGCAGGAAAATTTCAACAAGAATAACGACTCTGTTCAGCAAAACGCTGACGCAACAAGAGATTTTACGCCTGTTAACACCAAGACCCAAGGCGAAGGCAGCACAAGAACCTTCGACAAGGTCGAGGACAGCGGTGCAGTAAACAAAAAAACGAAAAAGAGCAAAAAAACGGGTAAGAATAAAACAAAAACCTCACGTGCGGCAAAGACCACGCTTTCGGGTGTTTGGTTTATTGTACGCAAGGTTTTGACATACCTTATGAACATACTTCTTACCGTTCTCGTTGTAGGTATTATTACGGGTACGGTCGTCGTTATTGCGTTTATCGTTTATATCAAGAACTACGTCGACCCGAACTTTACGGGATTGGATAATCTGAAGTTCGACTCGGCACTGTCAACAACGATGTATTACGTCGATGCAGAGGGCAAAGAGGTCTTGCTTGAAGAGGACACCCTTGCGAGCAGTGAAAACCGTCTTTGGGCGAACTATAACGAGATCCCCCAACAGCTTATCGATGCATATATCGCAGTTGAAGACCAGCGTTTCCGTGAACACAGCGGTGTTGACACGACGAGAACCGCTTCGGCTATTTATAACTTCTTTGTGCCGACGAGCGCAAATTACGGCGGCGGTTCGACAATAACGCAACAGCTTATCAAGAACGTCACGGGCGAAAACGAAGCCACCATTCAGCGTAAGGTTCAGGAGATCTTCCGTGCATTTAACGTTGAGAGTAAATATACGAAAAACGAGATACTTGAAATGTATCTCAACACGATATACCTCTCCCACAATTCCTACGGTGTACGTGTTGCGGCGCAAACCTACTTCGGAAAGGAATTAAGCGAGCTTAACCTTGCGGAATGTGCGTCGATCGCCTCTATCGGTAAATGGCCCGCACATTACGACCCCATTTCCAACCCGAAAAACAATCTTACAAGAAGAAATCTTGTCCTCAAGCTTATGCTTGAGCAGGGCAAAATTTCGCAGGAAGAATTCGACGAATATTACGATGCACCGATAACCTTGGCTGACGGCAGTGACGAGGAATATACCGAAACGATACATTCCTATTATATAGACGCCGTTATGGACGACGTCATCGACGATCTTATGGAAGAATACGGTTATGACGAAGCGACGGCATCGAGAGTTCTCTATTCGGGCGGTCTGCAGATCGTAACCTGTATGGACCCTGCAATACAAAAATGTGCCGAAAAGGTGTTCACCGACAGTACACAGTGGCCCCAGACAAAGGGTATGCAGGCGCAATCGGCGATCTGCGTTATGGACCCCGACAACGGCAATCTTCTTGCGATAGTGGGCGGTCTCGGTCAGAAAAAGGAAAGCCGTGGACTTAACCGTGCAACGAACAGCTGGCGTCAATGCGGTTCTTCGATAAAGCCCGTTTCTATCTATGCTTACGCTTTGGACAACGGATATATATCGGCAGGAACGCCCGTTGACGACGTACCTCCCGTTTATTATGAGGACAGCGGAAAATATTGGCCGAAGAACTCGGGCGGTAAATACAGAGGGCTTGTTTCGCTCGACTATGCGATACAGTCGTCCTTGAACACGATTCCCGTTTATCTTTGCGAAAAGATGGGCGTTGAAAACGTTTATAAAAACTTTAAATCCTACGGTTACGAAAAGCTTGTCGACAGCAAGACGCTTGAAAACGGAACCGTCGTTTCCGATATCAACACCTCCCCCTTGGCGCTCGGCGGTATGACCTACGGTGTAAGTGTGCGTGAACATACCCAGGCATACGCAACTCTTGCAAACGGCGGCGTCACCTCCAAAGCACGTACCTATTCCGTCGTCCGTGACAGCACGGGCAAGGTCATCCTCGACAACAGCGAAGAACACAGAGTTATGTATAAGGAGACCACGACGGCAATTTTGACCGATCTCCTTACCCACGTTGTTAACGGCTCTTACGGTACTGCTGTTTCGAGAATCAATTTCTACAAGAAATACGGTGTTGAGGTTGCAGGTAAGACGGGTACTACCAACGACAAGAAGGACGTTTACTTTGCAGGCTATACCCCCGATTTTGTTGCTTGCTGTTGGTACGGATATGACCTTAACCAGGTTATAACCACCTCAGGCAACAGCGCAGCTTCGCTTTGGAACAGCGTTTTTGCCGAGATCTACAAATATTACGATGCAAACGGTATTTCTTACACCAAGAAGTTTGAATATCCTTCTTCTATGGTAACCTCCGAATACTGTACCGTTTCGGGCAAGCTTCCCACAGAAGCCTGCAGAAAAGACCTCTACCGTCAAAACGGCGGTATGAGCTGTATTGCAAAGGGTATGTTCAACAAGCTTGACGTGCCTACCGAATATTGCGACGTTCACGTTATGGTCAAATACGATAAGAAGACGAACGCTCTTTGTCTTGACGGATGCGCTTGTCCCGAATCCGACGTTATCGAAGTCGGTTTGAGAAAGCTTACCATCGAAGACCGTGCGCTTCACGGCAAGGTAAGCGTTGGCGACGCACAGTATATTTATATGGACGTTCCCGACGGTTACGAATACCCGACAAGCAAGACAGTTCCCTTCTTCCAGAATGCACTACCGGAGGATCTGAACTTCGGCTACTCAAGCTCCAAGCCTGCAAACAGAGTTTGTATTGAGCATTACCAGCCCGAAGAGCCCGAGCTTCCCGATGATATTCTCGATCCCGAAGTTTCCGACAACCCCAACGATCCCGACGAACCCGATACCCCCGAAGAACCTGCAGTTCCTGCGGGTTAATGAAATGAAAAACGGTTTATCCGATTGGATAAACCGTTTCTTTTTTTGATTTATTTTCTTTTGGTGCGTTTTTGGGGTTTCGGTCTTTGGGGTTTTGAAGTCTTGTTCGGTTTTTTGCCGTACGTTCTTTGGACTTCGGGGCGGACAAGGCAATCCTTTGAGAAGCCGATAAGGTCTTCCCTGCCTGCCTTTATAAGCGCTTTTCTTACGATAGGCGCATTTGCAGGACGGGCAAACTGAAGCAGAGCACGTTGCATTTGCTTTTCGGAATAATCGCGCGCAACGTATACGTTTTTGCCGGTTGCAGGGTCGATTCCCGTATAGAACATACAGGTTGAAGCCGTGCCTGGTGTTGGATAGAAGTCCTGAACCTGCTCCGGATTAAGATGATTGCGTTTAAGATACAACGCAAGCTCTATTGCCGAATCAAGCGTACTGCCGGGGTGGGAAGAGATAAGATAGGGAACGATATACTGTTCCTTCCCCGCTTCTTTTGTCAAGACTGCAAACTTTTCTTTGAATTTATCGTAATCCTCAATGGGCGGTTTGCCCATAAGCTTAAGCACGTCGTTACAGCAATGCTCGGGAGCTACCTTAAGGTGACCGCTGACGTGGTCGTTAACAAGCTTGCGGAAGAATTTAAGGTTCTTGTCGGCAAGGATATAGTCATACCGTAAGCCCGAACGGACAAACACCTTTTTAACGCCCTTGACCGATTCTATTGCCTTTAGAAGCTCTATATATTCGGTATGGTCGACGTTCATATTCTTGCAAACCGAAGGTGTCAGGCAGTTTTTACCCTTACAAACGCCGTACTTCTTTGCTTTTTCGCACCCGTTGGTACGGAAGTTTGCGCTCGGTCCGCCAACGTCGTGGATATATCCCTTGAAATCGGGCATTGCGGCGATCTGTTCGGCTTCTTTAACGCAGGAAGCGATCGAACGTGAGGTGACCGTCCTTCCCTGATGAAAGGCTATCGAGCAGAAGTTACAACCGCCAAAGCAACCTCGGTTATGCGTTACAGAGAATTTAACCTCTTCTATACCGGGGACACCGCCCTGCTTTTCATAGCTTGGGTGGTAGGTTCGCATATACGGAAGTGAATAGACCGCATCAAGCTCTTTTCTTGTCAAAGGCGGCATTGGGGGATTCTGAACCAACACCTTTTCGCCGTAGCCTTCAAGAATTGCACGTCCGTAGATATGGTCTTGGTTATCCGATTGAACCTTAAAAGCCTTTGCAAATGCACGTTTATCGGTCTTTATATCGTCAAATTCACCGCATTCCTCATATTCAAAATGAGGCTTGAAATCACGTGATTCAAGGAAGCAGGTTCCTCGAACGTCACGTATCTTCTTTATCGGAACGCCTTTATCAAGAAGGAATGCGACACGGCGGAGGATATTTTCGCCCATACCGTAGGTCAGCATATCTGCACGTGAGTCGACAAGTATACTTCTGCGTACAGAATCGCTCCAATAATCGTAATGCGCAAAACGGCGTGTTGATGCTTCAAGACCGCCGATTATTATGGGTACGTCGCCGAAAGCCTCACGGATTCGGTTACAATAAACGATAACGGCTCTGTCGGGGCGGTTGCCCATCTTTCCGCCGGGGGAATAATAATCGTCGTTACGGCGTTTTTTAGAAACCGTATAGTGCGCCACCATCGAGTCGATATTACCCGAATTGACCAAAAACGCCAATCTCGGACGGCCGAAACGCATAAAATCGTTCTTGCTTTTATAGTCGGGTTGCGGTATAATAGCAACAGAATATCCCTCTGCTTCAAGCACACGGGAAATTATCGCCGTGCCGAAGGAGGGGTGGTCTACGTATGCATCACCCGTTACTATCACAAAATCGGGCTGGTAATCTATTTCATTTTGAAAAATCGGTAAAAACGGCATAGAAATAGCTCCTTTTTCTTATCCTCTTTATTTTATCATTCATTAACGAAAAAGTAAAGAGATACTTGACAAATGATTTTGGATATGCTATATTCTTATTGATAATAATTATCAATAAGAGGTTGTGGCTATGAAGGAAAGGAACACAAAGCAGAAGTCGCTTATACTTTCTGCCCTGCGGTCTGTTAAAACGCACCCGACGGCAGACGGTGTTCATGCAATGCTTATAAATACCTGTCCCGACATTAGTCTTGCAACCGTATACCGCAATCTTAACCGTCTTGCCGAAAGCGGTATTATCAGACGTATTTCGGTCAATAATTCTCCCGATAGGTTTGACGGTGATACAAGTCCGCATTATCATCTCTGCTGTGACGGTTGCGGAAGGTTTGAGGATTATTTTTTTAATGACGTCAACGATGCTTTAAAGCGGAATATCGAAAACGAAAGCGGTTTTTCGATAGCACGTCAGGAAACGGTTTTTTACGGGCTTTGCCCGAATTGCAAAAATAAAAATTTACAATAAAAGGAGAACACAACAATGGAACTCAAAGGCAGCAAAACAGAACAGAATCTTATGACAGCGTTCGCAGGCGAATCGCAGGCTCGCAACAAGTATACCTACTATGCAAGCGAAGCTAAAAAAGCAGGCTATACCCTCATCGCAGATATTTTTGAAGAAACCGCAGGCAACGAAAAGGAACACGCAAAGCTTTGGTTCAAGCTCCTTCACGACGGTAAGGTTCCGGACACCATGACCAACCTTCTTGACGCAGCAGAAGGCGAAAACTATGAATGGACCGAAATGTATGCAGAATTTGCAAAGACCGCTAAAGAAGAAGGCTTTGACAAGATCGCATATCTCTTCGAAGCAGTAGGCAAGATCGAAAAGGATCACGAAGAAAGATACCGTGCTCTTCTCGACAAGCTCGGCAAGGAAGAGATCTTCATTTCCGATGAAGTTTGCATGTGGATCTGCACCAACTGCGGTCACGTTCACGTTGGTAAGAAGGCTCCCGAAATGTGCCCCGTTTGCCAGCATCCTAAGGCATATTTCCAGAAGAAAGTTAATAAGATCTAAGAGCTGACGCTCTCGATTGAAAACAAGTTTTCAATCGGATTTAGATGTCCGTTCGCTCGCGCAGAATTCGTGCGCGACCTTCGGTCTTGTCCGAATTCTCGAACATCATAGGTATACAAATCGACGCACATGTCGCCGATTTGTATGAAATTTATTGTATATAAAGAACGGCATCGAATGATGTCGTTCTTTTTTACCTATTCTGCTACGCACTTGGTCGCTGACGCTCTCGATTGAAGACAAAACGGACTCGATTGAGTCCGTTTTTAATTTATAATGCTATGATAAGCTCTTCAACGGTTTGAAAACGTTGGTCGGGATTTATTCTCGTGCATTTATTAATTATCCTTGCGGGTCTTCTCTTTACAAGCTGTTCGCAGGGGTGCTTTCCCGTAAGCATAACGTTAAGCAGCACGCCGACAGCATATATATCGGTTCTTGGGTCGCTTTGGGTAACTCCAAGCTGTTCGGGTGATGCATAGCCTACCGTACCCATAATGACCGTATCCCTTGTTGCGTTATTGATTCTGCGTGATGCATTGAAATCAATAAGAACTGCTTTCCCGAATCGGCTGATGATAATATTCTCCGGCTTTACGTCACGGTGGACTATTCCCCTTCCGTGAAGAAATCCAAGCGCCTTACAGACTGAAGATATAACACGTTTTGCGCCGATATAACGGTATAGGCCCGTTTCGAGTATCTCTGCAACGGTTATACCGTCTATAAACTCTTCAAGGACGATTTGCCCGTCTTCAAGATCTATCGAATCGTAGATTACGGGAAGATGATCGTGTTTGAACCCGCAAAGCTCTTCGTAGGCAGGGATCGACTCCGGAAAGCTGTGAAGAACAATATCCTTGCCAAGCGTTTTATGACGCAGGCGCAACACCTTACAACCGTTTTTTTCCGACAATACTTTTATAAGAGAATAGGTTTTCAGGATATTTTCAATATATTCGTCACGTTTCATTCCAAGCCGTTCCATTCTTCAAATATCCAACCGATTTTGTTGCCTGCCCATTCCTCATAGGAATACATACTTTTATACGTTCTCAGATTTCTGTCGTGGCACGTGGCAGAAGCATGCAGAATGATTTTTGACAAGCATTTTTCCTTCGGCGGAAGGAAATATTCCGGGTATCCTGCAACCGCTTCACCGCAAAGGTAAATATCGGTCATATTATAGCACTTATAAAACGCATAGTTATCAATATTCTTTACGCTTTTGGGGACGTAAACCGCTTTTACGCTGTCCTTGATATGCTCCTCGCAGAAAGCATATTCCTCAATAGCAAAAACCTTTTTGCCGTCGATGGTTTCGGGAATAACGTAAATACCGTCTTCGGAAACCGTTTCCACACCTATTATAGTAACGGCATTCTCAACGCTCAAGCCGGCAAATTCATCATTGGGAGTTGATGCTCTGTATTTGTATACAATGTTTTTTGAAGGCGAAGACGGTTCTTCGCTTGGTCCTTCGGAAGGTTCTTCACTTGGTTCTTCAGAAGGCTCTTCCGAGGGCTCTGAACTTGGTTCTGTGCTTGGTTCTGTGCTTGGTTCTTCGGAAGGTTCTTTCGAAGGTTCTTCCGAAGGTTCCTTCGAGGGTTCCTTCGAAGGGTCTTCCGAGGGGTTTTCCGAAGGTTCTTTTGAGGGGTCTTCCGAGGGGTTTTCCGAAGGTTCTTTTGAGGGCTCTCTGCTTTCTTCTTTGCTTTCTTCTTTGCTTTCTTCCTTACTTTCTTCCTTACTTTCGGATTCGCTTATATTTTCGTCGGAAAAGTCGATTATACTTTCATCAAGGCTTATACTATCGCTAAAATCAAGGCTTTCGGCAGATATATCCTCCGAATTATCAATAGCCTCCTGCGAACTGCTTTCTGTTTCAACAAACGAGCTGTCCTCAAAGGAAGAATTCTCTGTTTCGGTTCCGTTTTTATCACCCAAAAAACAAAATACAAAAAACAACGCCAAAAACAACACCGCCGATGCTGTGATAACGGTGATGAGCGTCTTTTTCTTTTTGTTCTTTGCAAGCACTATGCTTTTTTCGTCAAGCTGTGCCATACAGTAAAGGCAAAAACGGGCGTTTTCTTCCAGTTCTGCCTTGCAAAAAGGACATTTTTTCATAAATTACCCCAAGGTCTCCAACCCATATTCATACAAAAGCTCGTTTATCTCAACGACGTTCATATTCTTGCAAATGCCGTAAATAACGATGCTATCAAACGGCAATTTAACGTACAGAGGCGAATACCCCGCGCATTTAAGCAGGGTTTGGGTTTCGTCAAGGTTCAAATTCATCGCAACGGTAAGACAAAGGAGCTTGTTGCGTTCGGGGACACGTATGCCCGAAAAGATCTGATACCCGTATACCTCGGACATCTCTGCTTCCTTGATCACCTTTGATTTCTTCAAGCCCCTCTTTTCGATAAGACCGTTAAGGAGCGAGCTTAACGATTCCGTGACCATATATGATTTATTTTCATTATAAAAGCTTTTAAAATCGGGACAAAGTCCAAGCTCTTCCACGATCTTTCCCGTATCTTTTTTCATACCGTGCCACCTCTTTTGAGGGTAGTATAACAAAGTTGACGAATTTTGTCAATTATGCTGTCAGCATAGGACTTTTGCACTATAGATAGGTATTATATTTTAAAGGGGTGATTTGATGACAGAGAAGACTTTATTAAATGATGATGGGCTTGTTGTAGAATTTGATGATTATAAACACGTTGTCATTCCAAGAGATTGTCTTGGGCTAACTGACAGAGCCTATGACGACCTTTATGCTACCGCAAACGAAAGAGAACGCATTACCGTTGAAAACGGCAACGTAAAATTCAAGGCTGTGGATAACTGCCTTATTGATACAGCCGAAGAAAAAATCGTTCTTGGGTGCAAAAACAGCGTTATCCCCAACGACGGAAGTATAAAGATCATAGGTCATCACGCATTTATCGGTATAGGCGATATAGAATCTGAAGATAGAAATATCTTTACTAATATTACAATACCTGATAGCGTTGAGGTTATAGAGCATCACGCCTTTGCCGACAGCGGTTTGACGGATATAGAACTTCCTTACGGCTTAAAGGAAATCGGTTCTATGGCGTTTATGCTTACACGAATCGGTTTGAATTCAAGCCGTTTTACGGTCCCCTATTCTGTGGAAAAAATGGGCATCGGCGTTTTTATGGGTTGCAAAGAGTTGAAAAGTGTCAGACTTCATTCCCTTTCGGAAAGATACGTCACCGAAAGCGATTGTATTGTTGATACAAAAACAAAAACCGTCATTGCCGTTCACAACGGTTCTGTCGGAGAAATGATGCCCTATATAGCAGATACGGTTGAGGTTTTTACGTTTGTCGGGCAGAAGCAAGGGACGAAATATTACTTTGACGATAACATCACTAACATAAAGGCGTCTCCTCTTGGATTGCCTTCGGCTATAGAGTTCCCGATAACAATTGTCGCACCCAAAAATTCATATGCACATAAATTTGCAATTGAACACGGTATCGATTTTGAGGATATTGAAAACAAAAAAAGAAGCAGTGTTTAATGAATAAAACACTACTTCCTATCACTGTTATCGGTCTCGCCAAGTAGATAATCAATGCTGGTGTTATAGAATCTTGCAAGCTTGATAAGAATTGCGGTGGGTATATCATTCTCGCCCGTTTCATATTTTGAATAACCCGTTTGCGACATACCAAGCATTTTTGCAACCTCGGTTTGGTTAAGGTCTTTATCCTCTCGCAAATCACGTATTCTTTTATACATATCGTTACCCCCGTATCATTTTAATAAATTATACCCTAACCTGAAACAGAGTATTGACAAATAACCTAAAATAGGTTAAAATAATGTAAACTTATACATAAAAACTATTGCAGAGGTGAAATTATGAGTTTTATTGATCGTACCAAAAACGCCTTGGCTCTGATCAAGACGAAGCCCGGGTCGGAAGAAGAAAAGTCTTTTTATCCGGTGTATTTTGAGATTCAAGAGGTCGAAAAACCGAAATTTTTCTTTCCTCGCGGCGAAAAAGACAAAGAATGGTTCAACACCGATTCTGCTTCTGAAGAATACGCAAATGCAAAATCGGTTTTGGAGAAAAACAATATCCTCTATTCGATGCTCGTTGCGAACTGTGCAGATGCAGTTTACACCACCGATCTTTATTTCAAGATCGCCGCAATTTTTGTGAGTGTTTATCCCGAACTGTCTCTCAAGGAATTGATGACTTCAGATGAAACGCCGTTACCGTCGTTTATTGCCGAATTTATTGACGGGGGTATGATAGGAGATTTTATAATTTCAGGATCCGATAGCACAAAAGCACTTTACAGATTTCTTGCCAGTACCCGCAAATGGATAACAAACACCTTAACGTCGATGCACGAAAAAGACGGTTCGGAATTTGACCCGTGTTGCACCGAAAGCATAGCGTTCAACTTAAAAGCAGGTAAAGACGGTGATGCAATACCAAACTATCCGTCACTCAAATTCAATTCCGACCCCGACGGCAAGAAGTATGAGCTTCAAACTCTTCTTTTGATGCTTTTGAGTTGGCTTGATCAAATTATATTGGAGTGAATTATGGACAGAAAAGAACTTATCACAAAACTTACAGAACTGAATTCTTTAATTGAGCAAAGAGCTTCTCTTATCGATCTGCGTGACAAAGGTGCAACGTATAGGCTGAAAGCGACAGAAAAAATGGTCGAACACGGCTGTACTTTTCCTATCGCCGCACCTTCGTTTTTAGAGTGTTTTTACAGCGTTTCACTTTCCGAGTTCCCGAACAGTTCTGACGTACGCAAAAAAATCGAAAAATCAAAAGAAGAACAAAAAGGTATTTTATCCGCAAGACGCTATTACGTATATAGCGCATTACTTACGGCGGTAATATTTTTCTTTGAGGCATTCTTTATTTTTATTGGTCTTGAAGATGTCGGGCAGGCATTTAATGTACCTTTTATCATTTCCTTGTTAGCTATGCTTTTTTTGCGTTCCGTTTACAACGGCAAAAAGAATTCGGCTATGTCCGCCGTATCGGTTAACAATTCAATAATGAAACACAACGAAAAAGTCAAGAAATTCAATGACGAATACGAAAAACGCTCCAAAAGAATTTCGGAAATTGACGAGGAAAAGAAAAAAGCCTTCAAAGAATTTGAAGAGTCTGCAGTGAATTTTGGACTTGCTTATTCGGAAGTTAAACAAATGCTTGACGAAGCGGAAAAACAGATACCGATTCTTAACGATGAGATTGCAAAATATGATGATATTATAATCTCTTCGGTGAATTATCCTCGTATTCCGCGCATCATCACGTTATTAAACGACGGTGCGGCAAAAGACGTAGGCGAAGCTGTACGTATTGTTACCGAAGTTGAACGACGCGAGCAGGTTGAAGCAGAGCAAGAAGCACGGGCATTCGCCGCACAGCAGGAACAGCTGCGTATGCAGGAACGTCAGATTCAGGAAACCGAACGTCATAACCGTGAAATCGAAAGACAAAACCGTGAATCACAAGCTATCGCTTCGGCACAGGCAAAAGATTCGGCAGCGCAAGCAAACGCAGCAGAACAGCAAGCAATAAGCGCAGGCAGAAGACAGTGTACCTGGTGTGCAAGATACAATGAATGTTACGTAAGTGTAAGAAAAGCCAACAGAGGTAATTGCGCTTCCTACCGTCCTAAAAAAATATAATATATAAAGGAGATTCAAACAATGGGATTTTTTGACAAAATCAAGGAAAAAGCAAAAGAAATCAAGGAGAACAACAAAAACTTCGGTGCTACCATGAAGCGCATGAACGACAGAGCAAGATTCTGCGGTAACGTAAACGTCAAGGTTAAAGACGGCGACTTTGTTTACGGTTCATACCTCAACATCGAACCTTCCGGCGACAGTGGCGTAATTTACAGCACAAGCCAAGACGACTATGTTTTCAAAAAAGAAAATATTGCAGAATTCAATCTTCTTGGCGACGGTATGGATATTGCTGTTGGTGACCAGAAACGCAAGAGCCTCAGATATGAGATCAAATTCACCGACGGCAAACGTGCAGAATGCGACATCATCGTACTTCAGCAGTTGGACAAGTTCAAGAGTGCTTTGGGTCTTAACTAATCACAGATTTTTACAAAAGAGAACGCTATATGCGTTCTCTTTTTGTTATTGCAAAATGCGACAAAAGGTGATATATTATTATGGTGAGGTTATTTATATGAAAAAGCTTATTGATTACATAAAAAACAACAGATATTGTCTATGGCTTTTATATTGGCCGTTTCACGGGCTTCTTTACGAGGCAATCCGTATTATTACTGCAGATTCGCAGGTGCTTTTGATCGAAAGTCCGCTTGATGCGAAGATTCCCTTTTGCGAATGGTTCATCATTCCATACGTTTCTTGGTATCTCTGCATTGCAGGCTTGACGGTATTTTCCATTTACAAGGGCAGGCGTGAATTCTACCGTGTAAACGGGCTTATTATGGGCTGTATGGTGCTTCCGATGATATTCTGCACGCTTGTGCCGAACGGTATTGATATTGCCCTCCGTCCGAATTTTGAAACGCTTGGCAGAGAGAATATTGCAACCTTCTTTGTCAAGCTTATCTATGCTGCCGATTCGCCCCCGAGAAACGTTATGCCCTCTATGCACGTTTCGGTATCGTTTGCGATGTTCTTTGCGGTGATAAAAAGCAAGTTCTTTAAGAAAAACTATATTTTTAAAGCATTTTCGGGAATATGGGCGGTTATGATCTCGCTTTCCACGGTGTTTATCAAGCAACATTCGGTTCTTGACGTTTTTGCAGGTATCGGCACGGCTGTATTGGTATTTATAATCGTTATCGTTGCCGAAGCTATCTATGACAGAAGGAGAAAAAATGATCAGAGAGTTTATTAAGTATTACAGACCGCACAAGAAGCTCTTCTTCTTTGATATGTGCTGTTCCTTTTTGATAGCACTTACCGACCTTTTCTATCCGCTTATTACCAAAAACATTATTAACGATTACGTTCCCAACCGCAATTTAAGGCTTGTGCTTACTTGGTCGGCGGTGGTTTTGGTGCTTTATCTTGCAAAAATGGGGCTTAACTATTTTGTTTCCTATTGGGGTCACGTTGTCGGTGTTCGATTGCAGGGTGATATGCGAAAGGATATGTTCCGTCACCTTCAAAAGCTCCCCTTCTCTTTCTTTGACGAGAACAAGACGGGTACGGTCATGTCACGTCTTATAAACGACCTTATGGACGTTTCGGAGCTTGCGCATCACGGGCCGGAAGACCTTTTCCTTTCGATAATAATGTTTATCGGCTCGTTTATTGCGCTTTCGACGATAAATGTTTGGCTTACCGTAATTATCTATGCTTTAATACCCTTTGTCGTTCTATTCTCGGTATTGATGAGAAGACGTATGAAGGACGCATTTAAAAGAACCCGTGAAGAGGTTGCACAGATCAACGCAAACGTAGAAACGGCAATTTCGGGTATTCGTGTTTCCCGTGCATATACCAGCGAAAACCACGAAAACAGAAAGTTTGACGATGCCAACGAAAGGTTCAAGATCGCACGTGGACACGCCTACAAGGCTATGGGGCAGTTCCATTCGGTTATGACCTTCTTTACCGATTTTCTCTATCTTGCGGCTCTCGTCGCAGGCGGTATCTTCTTCTATAACGGCTACGGAGACCCGACGGGCGCTTTCTCGATAGACAGCGGTGAATTTGCGGCGTTTATACTCTATATGGCTATGCTATTGAAGCCTATAAACCGTTTTATTTCGCTTTTTGAACAGCTTCAAAACGGTATGACGGGATTTGCGAGATTCCGTGAAATTATAGAACAGCCCATCGAAACCGACTCCGAGAACGCAATCACGCTTGACGGTATTAAGGGTGACATTGTTTTTGACGACGTAAGCTTCAGCTATCCCACCGGTGATACGGGAAAGGGTGTTTTAAAATCGCTTTCGCTCAGCATTGAGCAGGGCAAGACTGTTGCGCTTGTCGGTCCTTCGGGCGGAGGTAAGACGACGCTTTGTAACCTTATTCCCCGTTTTTACGAGCTTGACGGCGGTAGAATTACCATTGACGGGCACGATATAACCGATATAACACGTTATTCGCTCCGCAAAAACATTGGTATCGTTGCACAGGACGTTTTCCTTTTCTCGGGTACTGTCCGTGAAAATATTGCATACGGCAACCTTGATGCTACGGAAGATGAGATCATCGAGGCAGCGAAGAAGGCTAATATCCACGATTATATTATGAATCTTGAAAAGGGCTATGACACAGTCGTCGGTGAAAGAGGTATTAACCTTTCGGGCGGTCAGAAGCAGAGAATTTCTATTGCAAGAGTGTTCCTTAAAAACCCGCCCATACTTATTCTTGACGAGGCAACGAGTGCACTTGACAACGTTACCGAAATGCAAATTCAAGCATCGCTTGAGGAGCTTGCAAAGGGCAGAACGGTTATCGTTGTTGCACACAGGCTTTCTACGATACAGAATGCCGATGAAATACTCGTTATGACGAGCGAGGGTATTGCCGAGCGTGGTACGCACGACGAGCTTTTGAACGCAAACGGAATTTACGCAGGTCTTTATAACAGAAGGAATTTTTAATAACAGAAAATGCTTCGTGTTTTCAGCACGAAGCATTTTTTGTTGGGGGATAATTTACATATACAGTTTTAAGGTTTTTTCTATCCAGTAATCAAATTTTGTATTCGGGCAGAGGTGTTCAAGAGATTTGAAGCGTTTATACAAATCCACGCCGTCGGAAGGGTCGTGCCATATATCTGCGAAGATATAGTCGAAGTTTTCTTTCGGAGCAATATTTTCGGCAAAATCAAAGGCATCGGAATTGACGATTCTGATTTTCTCCTTGTTCTCGAACATAGGCAATATAAGCTCTTTGAAGAGCGATATTACACTTTCGTCACGTTCAACTATCGTTACGCTTTCAACGTTATCTTTTCTTGCGCACATAAATGCAAAATAGCCCAATCCCAAACCGTAGGTTGCAACTCTGCCCTTTGCGCGCTTTATCGGTTCACGCTGGGTCACAAGCTCGTTTGGCATCATCGTCATCCATTCTCTTTCGTTCT
This sequence comes from Eubacteriales bacterium, assembly GCA_045536935.1. Classification (GTDB taxonomy): domain Bacteria; phylum Bacillota; class Clostridia; order Oscillospirales; family CAG-382; genus Coliplasma. The sequence continues at coordinate 35,837 of JAZSOO010000035.1, forward strand.
GAAGAACGCTTAAAAAGCGGAATTCGCAATCGAAAAAGCCGATCTGCGGTATTATCCTTCCGTCGGGAAGAACCATAGGGTCGTCGCAGACGAAAGCTGTATACGGGGAAAGCTTGTCCTCACGCAGTTCCCAACTGTCAAGCTTTTTACCGTTATTCAAGCGGATTGCGGAATAATATGGGTCGGACGTGAAAAGGGTTTCGTCAAGGTGGTGTATCATAAAGGGGGCATACGCCGACCAAAGCTTTCTGTCGTTTTCGATTTCGGTATCAAAGCCAAGCGCCGCACAGAGAAGAAGTGAAAATGCTTCTGTTTGAGAAAGACCGAAATTCTCGGTCATTTCGTCTATCATCTCTTTCGTTATAAAATCGGGCTTATTATTCAAAAGAAGCGACAAACGTTCGAAGATGATGTTATTCCAAGCGTTTATATCTTTATATTCCATTCTATCACCAAAATTATCCTGAATTACCCCTAATTACCCCTAATTACCCCAAAAGTCTAACGACTTTTGGGGACCCCGAAAACAAACAAAGCCGAAGCAATGCTTCGGCTTCTGTTTTTGAAAATTCTTATTTAGATACGGTTTCGGAAACGTCAGCCGAAGCGGTATCGGAAACAACATCGGAAACAACGTCGGAAACGGTATCAGAAACGGTTTCGGAAGTTGTGTTGGTGGTGTTGGTGTTGGGAGTTGTAGAGGTTGTGCCTGTAGGATTGCTTGTGGGTTCAATAGAACCTACGATATAAAGAGCAAGAACGAGAACAACGAACACGATAGCAACGATAAGAGTCCATTTCTGATAGGACTTGTTCTTGCTGCCGATGTGGTTCTTCATAAGGTAGGATTCAGAAGCACCCTGACCTGCGATAGAATTGCCGAGACCGTGGCGTTTACCCTGCTGTTTGCCGATAAGAATGATAAGTACTATTGCGAGAACGCCAAGTATGCCGCCGAGAATGTATTCAAGTGTCATTTTAAATTATTTCCTTTCAATACCAATATCACGTCTTTAGACGCTAAACTAAATATTACCACACAGATTTATAAATTTCAATACTCACGAGAAAATTTAATAATTTATTCATAATTATCCGAAGTCTCGTGTATCACTCTTTTTATCGTGTTTCTTTACGGTTTTTACCGATTTTTGCTTTTTCTTGGGGTTTCTGACACGTTTTACGCCACGTCTTGTTGCAAGAACGATGCTTATGACAATGTAAAATACGATAAGTCCGCCGACGATATACATAACCGTTTTCATAACGCTTCCGAAAAGGAAATTCTTTGCGCCGTTCAGCGAGGCCTTCATATTATCGGCTTCGATACCTTCTTTTGTAACGGCGTTAACGGTTGCGATCTCTTTTCCGTTAAAGCTGTAAACTATCGTGCCGACCTTTTGGTTGTGGGTTACGGGTGCGTCGATAGTGTCATATTCCTTGCCGTTGAATTCTTTTTTATAGACCTTGTTGCTGTCGTAAACAAGCTTTGTTTCGAGAGTACCGCCTTCAACGTCGAGCACAAGCTTTTCAACGTCTTTTTCGGGAACGATCATAACGTGATCGGAAGAGCTTCCGAAATTCACACGCAATTCGCCGACTATCGTATCGGTGGTTGCAACGGAGATAAGCTTGAAGGAATTCCGTGTCCAGTTGATAAGCTTATTTATATCGTCATAAGCGTTACCTTCGGTAAAGGAATATACGACCTTATCTTCCTCGTCACGTGTTACGACCATACCGCTTGCGCACATAACGACGAAAATATAGGTCCTGCCCTCTTTTTGACTTGCGGTCACAAGACAATAATTTCCGTTTTTATCAAGCTGACCTGCGATAAATCCTATCGCATTTTTATTAAGGAATCCGTTTACGTAGTAATTGCTCTTAAGGTAGTTCTTATTTCTTACCGTCGATTTTCCGTTAAAAAGGAAGGATTCGACGTTGGAGAGGTTTGCAAGCTCGTTATATTTATAAAATGCAGCGGCGATAAGAGTTGCTTCACGGGGGGTCGTGTATTGATTCGGCGAATCTATACCGACAGGGTTGACGAAATTTGTATTCGTAAGACCGAGGGACTCTACCTTTTGGTTCATACGTTTTATAAATTCACCGATACCGCCGAGATATTTTTCTCCGAAATAATAGGCAAGCACCGATGCAGAATCGTGCGCACAGGCAACGAGCGTTGCGGAAAGAAGGTCTTTTGCCGTATATTCGTTTCCGACCTTCAAGCCCATCGTGGGAACACGTGCATCGATGAAATTGGGAAGATTGTCGAGCGCAGCCTGTTCTACCGTCACCTTTACGTCCGACGATTTAAGTCCACGTTCTTTAAGAATATCGGAAACTACCATACAGGTTACAAGCTTTGTTATAACTGTCGGGGCAACACGTTCGTCAAGACGGTTGGAATAGAGGATCTGGTCATCGTCGATAGAATAGGCAACGACAGCGTTATTCGAGGTTATTCCGGGATCATCGGGAATCTCGGTTTTGCTTTCTTCCTCTGCAAAAGCAGTCAGGCAGAGGGGTACTGCTATTAAAAACGCAAGCAAAAATGCAATTATGCGTGTTGATCTCATAATATCATTCTCCGTTTAAAAGGATATTCAAGGCGGAAGCTTTATCACGTTCCACCTGCATCGCAAGCTCTTCAAGAGAAGAAAACTTCTTTTCTTCCCTTATCATAGAAACAAAGGATATTTGTGCGGTCTCGCCGTAGCAATCACCGCTGTAATCGAAAATATGGGTTTCGCATATCGGTTCTAAACCGTTTGCTATCGTGGGTTTTATGCCGAAATTGGCAACACCGTTATATTCTTTTCCGCAAAGCAATACCTTTACTGCATAAACACCGAATTTGGGAACGACAAGCGTTTTTGGGAACTTTTGGTTTATTGTAGGGAACCCAAGCGTTCTGCCGAGATGCCGTCCGCTTATTATTTCCGCTTTGAAGGAAAACTCGTGCCCGAGCAAGCTATTGGCAAATGTAAAATCGCCGTTTGTAACGGCATTTCTTATCATCGTGGAGCTGATAGGGGTATTGTCGGACATAACTGCCTTCGGAGTTATAAATTCAACCCCGAAAGACGAAAGGTTCTCTTTTAAAAAGTCGATATTGCCTTCCCTATCCTTGCCAAACCTGAAATCGTAACCGCAGACCAAGGCTTTTGCGCCGAGCTTTTCAAAAAGAACCTTTTTTGCGAAATCAAAAGCAGAAACGTCCTTTAATTCGCAAAACGGCAGTGACACGATATGATCCACGCCGTTTTTTAAAAGAAGCTCTTTCTTTTTCTCCTCATCGGCAAGCGAGCCCAAGCCCGATTTGGGGCTGTTCTCAACGTCGAAGGTGACGACGACGGCTTTCAAATTGCGTTTTTTTGCCTCTTCGGAAAGTGCATTCAGCATAGCCTTATGCCCAAGGTGTACACCGTCAAAGCTACCGACGGCAACCACCGAGCCTTGTTCGGAAACTTGGCTTGGAATATATATATTTTCGATAAAAATCTTTTCATTCTTCATAACATCAATATAATACCCTTTTTCCTCTCCTTTGTCAATCCAAGAAGGTATAATTTCACAATTACTGCCGATAATAATTCAAAAACAAGGACGGGTGTTATAATGAACGATACGAAAAGCGAAAATTTCGATTCAGTCATTCTTGCAGGCGGTTTTGGTAAAAGGCTTTCGCCTTTGACCGATACCATTCCAAAGCCTATGCTCCCCATTGCGGGACAATCGGCTTTTATACGCAATCTTAAAATGCTTCGGCGTTTTGGTTTTGACCGAACCGCAGTTACAACAATGTATCTTCCCGAGCAGATAGAATCTGTTAAATTCGAGCAGGGATATATTAAATATTTCCGGGAAGAAACTCCTCTCGGCAGTGCAGGTGCCGTTTCTAAGCTTAAAAACGATATTGACGATTGTTTGCTGGTTATCTCGGGGGACTGTATCTGTGATTACGACCTTAAAAGTGCAAAAGAAGAATTTTTAAAAAGCAAATGCGATGCAGGAATTGTTCTCTGCAGAACCAAGGATTCGGGCGAATACGGGTCGGTCTGCGTTCACAACGGTAAAATTACCGGCTTTTGCGAAAAACCTTCCGTGCGTGATACGTTATCCGACCTTATCAACACGGGAATCTATTTTATCCGCAAAAAGGTTTTGACCCTTATACCCGAAAATACGGTGTTCGATTTTGCAAAAGACCTTTTTCCGCTCCTGCTTCAAAAGGGGTATTCGATAGCAGGTATCGAACCGCAGGGAATGTGGTTTGACATCGGCTCGTTTTCCGAATATCACCGTTGCAATATGTGGATAAACAATGCAGAAAACTGTATTGGCAAGCACACCTCTATCCACCCCAACGCAAGAATTGAATATTGCGTTATTTTCGATAACTGCACCGTTGGTAACAGCGCTTTAAGAGGCTGTATTGTGGGCGAGGGCGCTGTTATCGGCAACGATTGTATTATCCCTCCCGGTTGTGTTATCGGGCCCAATGCCGAGTTGCGTGACGGAAGCTCGCTTTCTCCGGGAAGTATTGTCGGAACGGGCAATACGGTTACGGGCGAGGCTTTTGTCGATATGTTTCCCCGTCCGAAGCAGACCTTGGTTCTTGACGATGATTCTATTATCGCCGACGACGGTGACGACGGATATTACGTTCGTCTTGGGCGTGTTTTGGGAAGTATCGGTTCTATGATCGCCTTCGCCGAAGGCAGCGACACAACGTTACCGAAGGCTTGCGAGATCGCCTGCGGTGTTTCGGAATCGGGAAATTCCTGCACGGTAATTTCGGGCGGGAATGCCTCTGTTGCTTCTTTTGCGGCTATGGAATACGGTCAGAACTGTGCCTTTATAGAGCATATTGACGGACGTACAGAAATACGTCTTTTCTCAAAAGACGGTATGCCCTTTTCACGAGAGGAGCTTCGTAAATTATCGGGCATGAACGCCGTTTCTTCAAAGAAGGCGGGAAGCGTTTATCTTCTTCCGCACGGTGCGCTTGTCAAGCGTTATCTTCTTATGCTGAGGGCAAGCAGAAAGATTCCGAAAAGAATTAATATCTCCGACGGAAACGAAAATGCATTCTTCCGTGAATGCGCAGAAGAATTGGGCATTACAATTGACGGGCATGCTCCGATTTTTAATCTTACCGACAACGGCGAACGTGCTTTTGCAGTGCTTGAAGACGGACGTGAGATCCCCTATTGGCAGTTGCTCACGCTTTGCTGTATTGAGGGCAGGAAACGAGGTATTATCCTCCCCCGTGACACGCCCAACACCGTTGAAAGGATCCTTAAACGGCATTCTATCGACGTTGCCTTTTACAGCGACAGCGATTCCGAAGAACGCCGTCTTGCAGGCAGTGACAGACTCCCCCGTGACGGTATTATTCTTGCATTGACCTCCGCTTGGATCGCAGAGCAAGTCGGTCTTTCTCTGGGTGAGATCGCAGACAAGCTCCCTCCCTTTTCGGTATCGACAAGAAACGTATTTACCGACCGTGACAAAATGACCTCGATAATTGCACGCCTGCGTGAGGAAAACGGAAACGGGCGAAGTGCAGGCTTTGACTTCGGTGAAGGCAGAGTCAGTGTTTTTGCCTGTGCCTCGGGACGGTTCCGCCTTGTTGCAGAAGCCGTTGATTCCGAAACCGCAGAGGAGATCTCTTTGCGTGCCATCGATATGCTTGAAAAGCGAAAGAATGAAAAGAAATAAAAAAACTGCATCTATAACAGTAAAAAAACGGACACTTCGGTGTCCGTTTTTTACTTTATCTCTTGTTCTAGGTCATCAAATATATCGCTGTCGAAAAATTCTCTTATGCTTATCTCCAAACCGTCGCAAATCTTCTTTACGGTTACAATACCGGGATTCTTACTCTTTTCGTTAAGCATACTGTATATAGTCGAAGGCGGTAAACCGCAAACGTTTGCCAACGCATTGATTGCGATATTTCTCTCTTGACAAAGCTGCAATATTCGTTCCGCAACAGCCGTTTTTGCGTTCATAACAACCCTTCCTTTTCGATATATCGTAAAAAGTTTACCCAAATTTACGACAAATCGTGTGGGATATATCGTATTTTTTGTTTTTATGTGATATAATTGCGATATATCCCATATTAATAGGAGAGTTGTTATGAAAAGCTGTACGTTTTTTGGACACAGAGATTGCCCCGATAATATTGAGAAAAAATTATGGGACACGATAGAATGGCTCATAAAACACGAAGGCGTTACTTGGTTTTATGTAGGAGATTCCGGAAATTTTGACCGTCTTGTGTTGAAAGTTCTTAAGGGGTTGCAAAACTATTTATACGACATTGATATTTGCGTAATGTTAGCCTATTTCCCCACAGAACAGTCTATGATTGAAGACGAATACACTTTATTACCCGAAGGGATCGAAGAAGTTCCCAAGCGATTTGCTATTGATTACAGAAACAAATATATGCTTGACCGTTCGGAATACGTGATAACTTACGTCGTAGCAGATTTCGGAGGTGCCGCCAAATATGCAAAAAAGGCAAAAAGACAAAAAAGACGGTTATCAATATTGCAGAAATATAGAAAAACGGACTCGAGCGAGTCCGTTTTGGTTTTTTATTCTTCGTCGGGAATTACAACGTCGTTTTTCCAACCCGTTACAGAACGTATCTTCTTATAAAGAAGCTTGGAGCAACGAACGCTTGCACGCATATTGGGGTGTCCGTTTGCGCCGTTTTCAGCATCGTTGCCGATTATCGTATCTGCAAAGAGGAAATGAACCTTTTCGTCGGTCTTGGAAACCTCACGGATAAGCTTACGCAAAACGTCTTTGTAAAGCTGGCTCATCATACCGTACATCCAAATTATATGAGCATCGTTATAACGTGCACGTACCTTTGCAATAAGGTCCTTTGCAGCTTCGGTAAATTCTTCATCGGTTGCAGGTCCGCCGCAGTCATTTGTACCGATATTTATAACGACAACGTCGGGAATCCAACCGTCGTTACATTCGCCGCCGAGACGGGTCTGATAGTTATAATATTCGCCTGCTTTAACGTCTTCACGGTCGCCGTTGCAGTTACAAACAATGCCCTTGCCCGAATTGCAGATGAATCTTGCATCGGCATTGCATTTCTGCACGGTGAGGTATGCATAGGTGCAGGTGCCGTCCTGCTGGAAGGTTTGATAATCGGGGTCTGTATTTGAACCGAGAACGCCGTAGCCTGCGGTCATAGAGTCGCCGATGAATTCAATTCTTCTGGGGCTGTTGAAGGGGGGATTGCGGAGAGATGCGTTAAGACCGAAAAGGGTTATGGTATCGAAAAGCAATTTTGCATCGCCTTCGGTAACCTTCAAAACTTCAACACGGTGGCGTTTATCGGAAAGACCTTCAACGATAAGCTTTTCGGAGCCGTTTACAACGGCAACTCTCTGACGGAGCTTTCCGTCAACGGTGATCTTTACGTAAGCGGGAATATCTGCGGTGTATGCACCGAGAGAAAGGATAAAGCCGGTTCCGTTGAATGCAAACGCAAAACCGCTGTTCGTCCAGTCGAAAGCAAGGTATCCGTCGGAAACGGTATAACGTCCTTTAATACGTATTTTGTCGTTATCAACAAGCTTTATGGGTTCGTTTACAAAAACAATGTTCTTTTCCATTTTTAAAACTCCCTTTTATGTTCTTTATGATTTGGATATTATAGCATAAAAGAATCGAACCCGCAATGCCTGCGGCGGTTATTTTCGGCATAAATTTCGCTTTTTCTCTTGATATACGATAGTATATCTGCGCTCAAAATCAAAATTTCTTCTCGAAACTACCTCGCCGTAGGTTGTTTGAAATTGAACTTTTTGTTCAGAATGAGCAAGACG
>JAZSOO010000003.1:0-72320 GCA_045536935.1 Eubacteriales bacterium
AACAATTCCCAATGGAATAAACATTGCTGTATTTCCAATTACATTTATCAAAATGTCTCTCATTTCGGGATAATCAAACAAATTAACAAGCGGAATCCAATTTATCCGAAACGGATATGCTTTTGCACTTTCATAAACAAGCGGTTGTATTTCTCCATTCACTTTAAAAAATGGGAAAAAGGTAAAACGAGCAACAACGACAATGCAGACATATACTAAAAGCAGTTTCAGTTCTTTTTTCCAATTTGCTCTCTTGGTTTTAATTGCACATATCACTCTTACCAAACACCAAATGATACTTATGAACACCACCATTGATGTGTATGATATTCGAATCATCTATCTGTTCTCCTTGTTGTCAAATTCTTATTTATCGAACAGATTATATCACATAAATATGAATTTTTCCATCCAAACAAAAAAGGCGGGGTTTATTTGCCCCCAACCTCGATGTCCGTTCCGTTCTTGAATCGGAATGTTATTCTGTTGTCTTTGTGTACTACTCAATCGGTAGTAGGGGCTGTTTTCTTGCGATGAAACTATTCTAATTAACACTGAAAATTTTCTCCACAATGAAACTAATCTTATGAGAAAAGTTTCATTGTGATTTGGTGCCTCCAAAATGGGGTGGGTAGGAGTCTCTCTGCTTCGACTTGTGTGTGGTCAATTTTGATACAATATAACGAATCTCATTTTTAAAAGTGTCAAAAGCCTTATTTCAAGCGGTTTTGGACAAAAAGGAAAGGAACGTGTGTATTGTATCAATACTTGCGTTCCAATTTGAAGATGACGGCTAATTTTGATACAAAAATCAGGAGGGGGTGCATTTTGCTCGATTTTTGGGGGTGCTGGGTGCAAAATGCCTGTTTTTTAACCCGAGAGGGTGCAAACGTACTTTTTTGGCCGTTTTCACACCTCATCTTTGTACGGATCAAGGGGCGGTTTGTACTTTTTCAGCATCTCCTTCTTGCATAAATGCAGTTCTTTTTCATTGATGATGCCACGGGAGTGCATCATCTTGAACATAATGACAGCGTTCATATATTGGAGCTGTCTTTCGGTTTCTTCTAGGGTCATTCCCGGCAATGGCATTTGGATTTTCATAAAAGCACCTCTTTCAAAATATTAGCCTTGCGGCTTGGTTTAATAAAGATGCTCAAAATTTCCGAAAAGTCAAGTTCCCAAAAAACTAAATCACCGCGCCTATTATAAGTAGACGCGGCAATTGATAAATTATTGTGAACCAAGATATCAATAACCAATGAAATCAATGTTAATTAGCAAAATGATTAATGCAACATTTTGGTCATCCCTATAACTTTTCTCAAAACCTGTTTCTCATCATACATATCGACAAAAACTATTGAAAAGTGCTTCGAGATGGTTTATAATGATGAATATAGTAGAAAGAGTAGATACGGATTGAGACGTATAAATAGTAGCACTAATCATTGATTTAATGGCCAACTTCTAATATGAATTTTAGAGGTGATATTATGTTTTGCCCTGAATGTGGAACAAAGATATTAGATAACAGTGTGTATTGTTCAGAATGCGGCACAAAAATAGTTCGCACACCGGAAACAAGTGTTGAAACAGAAGGAATTGTTGCTCGAAAAGAACCGGAAAAACCGGCAGTTGATAGTTTTACTCCCTATAAAGGATTAATTGTTTGTGCAGTTATAATGCTTCTATCGGCATTAATTCTGCCAATTTATTATTATGAAGGTGGTACTAAACTTTCAATCTTTTTGCTAGGTTTTAAGGAAATCGATCGCCACTTTGGAATAGCATTTGAAGAACCTTTGATAAGATGTAATACTATTGTATTTGCATGCTTAGCATTAACATCAATAACGAATATTGCATTGGCCTATAAAAGAAAACACAAGGGTACAATGTTTTGCTTTCTAATTGCATTATGTGCAATGATAGTCTATCCAATATATGTATACGATAACTTACCCGATTTGAATACTGTTAGAACGGTTTCGATAGGCTTCTTTGTGATTATAATAACTATTATTGTCGGTATAGTGTTCAGTTATAAGTGCAGTAAAGTTGAAAATTCAAAAGAAAGTGGGAAAACCACATGATTATCTTAGGTATTATAGCAATTATTTTCGGTGGGATTTTATATTTTAATGGAAATACCATTAATAACGATCTTGACGCTCAAATGGAAAGTATATTTAATGACGGTATTTCAAATCCTGGTTCCACCTACGAGACATTTGGTGTTCTGCTGTTAGTTGTTGGTTTTGCTCTCTTGATAATAGGTGTAATTGTTTCGGTCAATAAAAATGAAGAAGAATCAACCCCCTCAAGCGATATGAAGGAAAATAAAAATAACACGCAAATGATCGAAGGGCAGGCACTTACTTGCAAAAAATGTGGGGAATCCGTTACACCAGAAAGCAAATTTTGCATGGAATGCGGTGAACCTTTGGCAAAGAAACAAGAAGGAACATCTATAGTTTGTCCGCATTGTGGCGGCTTGAATCCACAAGCAAGCAAATACTGTATGCACTGTGGAAAGAAAAAAATTGCATTCGTACACACAACCACTGCAACCGATTGGATTTGTGAATGTGGAAATGCTAATCCTCCGGATATGGCTTTTTGTTCCGAGTGCGGAAAGCCTCATGCTGAAACCAACAAATCTTTGCCTTGGATCTGTTCTAATTGTGGCACAGAGAATGAGGCTGATTATATCTTTTGTATCACCTGTAAAACAACGTACGGAGGGAAGAAAGAATGATTTGTCCTAACTGTAATCAAGTTATCAAGGATGGTGCGAAATTCTGCGGTTACTGCGGTGCCGATATTTTACTTGCCAAAAATTTAATTACTGAAGATACACTGGAAAAGATACTTTCTCGAGTTTTTGAGCTATTATCGTCAGAAACTTATGACGAGGCGCGAGAATTATTGAATAGAGCAACTCAAAAAGATTCTAAAAACACTCAAGTATTACTTGGAAAACTACTGTGCGATTTAAAAATTCGTAATGAGTATGAATTGTCGCGGTGTAGCGTTGATTTTGGCGACAATATCAACTACCGTAGTTTATTATTATTTGCGGATGAAGAAACTAAAACTCGTTTTTCTTTATATCAAAAAGAAGCATCAGACAGAGCTATCCTTTTAGAAAAAGATAATAAGTATAAGACCGCTTGTCGCTTTATGGAAGATGGCTCATATACAAATGCAATTAAATTATTTGAAGAACTTGATGGTTGGGAAGATAGTGCTAATAAACTTCTGTTATGCAATGAATGCATTGAACGAGCAAGAATTGAAGAAGAAAAACGTTCCAAAAGAGTAAAACTTATTACAGCTATCGTATTACCCTTGTTGGCTGTATTTATTGTGTCTGCAATTGTTTATTCTTCCTATATCGTTCCAGAAAGTAATTATAGAAACGCCAAGTCTTTATATGCAGAAGGTAATTATATTGCCGCCGCTGAAGCAATGAATGAGTTAGATGGATATAAAGATAGCAAACGATTAGAAGCGGATTATTATTTTGAAGCCAAAGAGTATATTAAAGCAGCTGAGTGTTATCAGCATTTGCCCAACTGTACACAAGAATATAATCAGTCACGCTATAATCATGCAATAGACTTGTATGATGCTAAGCAATATAATGAAGCACTTGCCGAATTTACATATTTGAGCGACTTCGAGGATTCACAAGACTATGTTAAAAAATGTAATATTGGTTTGTTAAAATCTTCTTCGCCCGGATATACTTTTGAATTTGGCAGATATGAGCAAGACAACGATACCTCTAATGGTAAAGAAAACATTACCTGGATAGTAGTCAAAAATGATGGCGATAAGATTCTTTTGGTGTCATCCAAGGTCTTGGACTGTCAAGTTTTCGACTATAACACACAATCATATACACCATGGTCTAAGACAAAACTGAGAAACTGGCTGAATAAGACTTTCTATAATATTGCTTTCAATTCGGAGGAAAAAGAAAGCGTGTTATTGTCTAAAGTAGAAACAAATGACAGTGGTTATGGGAGCAGTAGTTGTAGAGATTATGTATTTATTATGAGCGAAGATGAATTTGATAATTATAAGTCTATAAACGGAATTAATCATCCTACCGTTACGGACTATGCAAAAGCACAGGATGACCGTGATGACGATGTTTCAAATGGTTGGGCGAGTTGGTATACCCGTGACCAATCAAAATTTTCCGGATATGTTGGCTATCATTACGCTCCTGGTTCGATAGATAGCAAGGGGCGTTGTTATCATGTGTTTTCAGGCGACCATACAGGTGGTATAAGACCGTGTATATGGATTGATTTAAAGGCTTTCGAAAATGTTAGGTAATTTTAAGTGGCACTTTAAGTTAGAGAGACAACATAACAAAAACAGAGTACAATATAATCTTTGATGTTTCCACCTCCACTTTGTTTGGAGGTGGAATTCTATTTTTGAAAGTTAATCATATTTTCAAACTTATATCCTGTTATGTTTTTGGTGTTCGTTTACGGGAGGTTTGCTCGTTTACGGCAGATTTGTTCGTTGACGGGAGCGAATATTCATTGGCGGGGAGAGGGCGAAAATGCTGATTTTGGGTGTTTTTCGGTTGTGCGGTAACCTTATATCCCCGATACAATTTTAGTACAAAGTCCTTTTTTTACAGCGCCTTATACAAACAAAAGTGCTGATAACAGGCGAAAAAACACAAAAAATTAAGGTTGATTCGTTTTGAATCAACCTTAATGAGTATTGGTGGAGCCGAGGGGAATCGCTCTCGCCTGCGGGCTCGGTCAGGGTCGGCTCTGACGTGCCCCCGGCACGTCATTCACTACCGACCCGTTCGATTCCCCCAACTTAACCAGGAAATAAAAACAAGCCAAACCCAAATGGGTTCGGCTTATTTTCATTTGGTGGAGCCGAGGGGAATCGAACCCCTGTCCGAAAACCCGTCCACGGCGTTTTCTCCGAGCGCAGTCTGTCTTTGGGATTCCCCTTTGGCTATGCCGACAGACAGGCAAAGCCAAACGGTAGCTTCATTAGTTCATGGAAGGGCTCAAAGCTTTGCCCGACACACGTTCACCACTAAGTGACGCCGCAATCGAGGCCGTGGTACTCCTCGGTGCGACGGAAGCTGCGATTAGGCAGCTACTGCTAATTTGTTATTGTTAGCGTTTAATTTTAAGTTGCACATTTTTAGGAAGTTATGCGCTTCTGCTCGCTTACACCGTTTCAAGATCCCCGTCGAAACCTTTACGGCCCCATGAAGACCGATAAACGGTCATATATTATGTTTTTCTTTAAAAATCTTCAAGACCGTTTCGGTCATAAGACATATTAACCTTTCTGCCTCTTCCTCGTTATGCGTGAGCAGGGGGACAGACCTATCCGCCTTTCCGTTTTCGTAAAGATGAACGGCGTAGAGGATACGTTCGGTTATATCGTCCTTTGTGAAATAGTCGAAATAGAGGTTATCGAACCTTTCAACAGTTTTGAGTGTTGTGAGCGGTTCAAAGTCCTTATTTTCTTCCAAGAACCGATAATCTATCTGGTACCAGCCGTTACGTATATCGGTTATGTTTGCTCTCCAGAAATCCATTCCGTGAAGATGCATATACGGGTGGATAACATCACGAACGTAGACAGTGTCGGTCAAAATATGGGCATAATATCCCAAACAGAGCGACCTTTTGAAGGGGTCAAGCTCGTTCTCGCAGTATTTTTTATAAAATTCTGCATTATCCTCAAATCGTTGCTCATAGGTAACGCCTTCACGTTTCCAATGCGAAACGTCTTTTGTCGGGATATATGTAAAATTGTTTATCATTCTTCCGCTGTCGGGCGCAATCGAGCCGACGTAGAACGCCGTTATATCGGGAATATCTATCGCTTGAGCGATCTTTTGCGCAACACGGAGATGAGTTAGCCAGGTTGCCATCAGTAATTACCCTTATCCGCACGTTCCATTTCACGTTTTGCGGTTTTTTCTGCCTCGACGGCACGTTTATCGTAAAGCTTTTTACCCTTGCAAAGACCTATCTCGACCTTGACCCAGCGTCCCAGGAAGTACATCGAAAGCGGGATTATCGAATACCCCTGCTGTCCGACCTGCCCGAAAAGACGGTCGATCTCTCGTCTGTGCATCAAAAGTCTTCTTGCTCTGTAAGGGTCACGGTTGAAGATATTGCCCTTTTCGTAGGGGCTTATATGCATACCGTAAACGTATATTTCGCCGTTATCTATACGGCAGAACGAGTCCTTGAGGTTCACCCTTCCGCAACGCAGAGATTTGACCTCGGTGCCGAAAAGCTCGATGCCGGCTTCAAAGGTATCAACGACGAAATATTCGTGATATGCGGCTTTGTTATTCGCTATATTTCGTTTTATATCCATTTCCATCTCCGCAATGTAGGTTTATTCAAGGTTTCAAGTCCTCGACTGCGATACGAAAGAAGTATACTATAAACAGGGTAAAAAATCAATGATCAATTTTACCCAACATATATTCTGCTTCAAAGCAAGCCGATTCTTTTGTTGAATTATCGGCAAAAACGGCGAAACCGTTCTCGGTCTTGCCGACAGAAACGAGAAGCTTGTCGTTTATGACCGCTTCGTGACGGAAGATTATTCTCACGCCCGATACGAAATCCTCTTTTCTGTCAAAGGGAAGAAAATCGAGAGCTATGTCCGAATAGACACAATTATTAAGATGGTCGTTTTCGTCAAGGTCGGAAAGGCGGACTGTGCGTTCCCCCGAAAGCTCTTTGTTTTCGCATTTTATCGAACGGGGAAGCTCGATAGTGTCGCAATCTATGTTTGCTTCTCCTATCGGGAAGGGGAAATCACGGGGACGGACTATTTGGCGGTTGTCGTATTTAACGACGACCCATTGTGTTGTTGCGTGGATCATCTCCTCACCGTCACGGTAAAATTCAAATTCACGTTCGAAGGAAACACCCGAAACCTTGTTGTTATAGGTGCGAACGGTAAGCTCGTCATAAGCATAGACGGGTTTCTTGATATTTATACCAAGCTTTGTTAAAACGAACACCATATTAACGCTGCGCATCATTTGGTAAGTGCAAGCCATTTCGTCGCAATCCTCACGTGCAAGCTGTTGCATATAATGCTGCAGAGCCGAGGGCTTTAAGGTGCTGTTCGGGAAAACGTCATAGCTTTTGACGGAGATCTTTGTTTCTAACATTATTTTTTTATCTTCGCAAGCGGATTCGCCTGTGCTGCCTCCTGAAGTTTTTTGTCGGAAAGGTGGGTATATATCTGTGTTGTCGTAAGCTGTTCGTGCCCGAGAATATTTTGCAAGGTCAAAACGTCGACCTCGCCTTCGTTATAAAGCAGAGTTGCCGCCGTATGACGCAATTTATGTACCGAAAGACCGCGTCCGCCGAGACCTGCTGCGTCAAGATAGCGGTATACTAACGTCTGCACCATTTGGTTTGAAATTCTCGTTCGGCGAGAGCTTAAGAACAGAGCATTCTTATCGATTATCGGCTGACCGAACTGTGTTGCCTTTGTTTGACGTACGGCAAGATAGTCGGAAAGTGCGCTTTGGCAGGCGGAATTTAGGTATACGATACGCATTTTGTTACCCTTACCCGTAACGACAAGCTTTGACATATCGTGCTCGATATGCGAAAGGTCGATGCCAACAAGCTCCGAAAGACGCATACCGCAATTCAAAAAGAGGGTCAAAATACAATAATCACGCTCGAAATTCGGACAATCACGGGGAACGCTTTCCAAAAGGCGTATGCTCTCTTCGAGCGAAAGATATTTCGGCAGAGCGGGCTTGACCGTCGGGCTGTCGATATCCTTGACGGGATTTTCGGAAATACGGCGTGATTTTGCCGTATGGTATTTATAAAACGCCTTAAGCGCAGAAAGCCTTCTTGCACGGATACGAACACCGTTGCCACGAACAGAGGCAAGATAGAGCATAAAGGCATAGACCTCTTCGGTCTTTACCGAAGCAACCATAGCATAATCGAGGTTTGAGATATCAACGTCCTTCATCTCTACACGGTCGGGATTTTCACCTCTGCGTATGACGGTGATATAGCGGAAAAAGAGGAGAATATCGTTGATATATTCCTTGACGGTAAGCGCAGAGCAGTTTTGTATCGAGCCTTTATATCCCGCAAAGGTTATAAGCGGTTCGGGCAGAGAAACGGTCAAGATATTACCTCCTTTTGCTTGTTTTCAATAATTATAATTGTTTTTTTCTTCAAAATCAAGGGCGGACGTACTGTTTTAACAAATTTTATACAATTCATTCTTTGGGATTTTGGTGGGAAAATTTTGAGATGAAAAAATATTTTGTATAATGTAAAGTTTTATTGGGTATCCGCCGTACCTCCCTCGTCAGTAAAAATTTTGGAGGTTCTATGAAAACAAACGCAAAGATCAATCTGTCCTTCGATATAAGCGCTGTTAAAACACCGCAAAGCGTATCCTCGAAGCAGTTTGATAACTTGACCCGTACCCTGACGGTACGGTTCGGGAAGGAGATTCCCGAAGAGTCGGTCGTCGTTTTAAGAGGAACGAAGCCCGATTCGACAATATTCGAGCTTGTCGGCAATCGTTTGGGTGATTACGAATATCTTTTCGAATTTACCGAAAATTCTCTTTCGGTTTCGGGAAGGATCGTTTGCGACGTGAATTGCACCCTTTTTGAAAACGGTATTGCAAAGACCTGCTCGACAGAGATTTTCTTTATTGAAAATATGTCCTCTGCCGTACCTGCAAACGGAAAAGAGGACAACAACGCAAAAACGGTCCCCTTGATCATCGAAAATGCGCTTGCCGATGCCAAGGAAAGCGGTACGTTCGACGGCAAAGACGGCAAAGACGGCAAAGACGGCAAATCTGCCTATGAATATGCCGTTGAGGGCGGTTTTACGGGAAGTGAAGAGGATTTTTCAAGGAAGCTTGCCGAGGACAATTCTGTAAACGGTATACCTGCAAATGCCGTCAGAAAAACCGTCTTGGGCAGTGTTGTCAGAATTGACGATATGATTCCCGAGATACAGAATATCAACGGTTCTGTCAAAAGTAAAAACCTTCTTCCGATCATGCCGACAAAAACTCTTAACGGGGTGTTATTTACGGTATTCGGTGACGGCAGGATCGTTATAAGCGGTACGGCAAGCGCAGATACGTCTTTCACGATTCCGTTATCGCTCCCTGCAAACACGTATACCTTTTCAATGAACAACCCTTACGTTTTCGGCGGTGAGATGATACGTGTTATTGCTTACGGCAAAACAGGTGCTCCGCTTTGTACGGTAACACCCGATACGGTAAACAAGACGTATACCTTCAAGAGTGAAAGCGAGATAGGTATGCTTACAATAAGACTTTCAAGCGGTTTGGAGCTTAACGATTTTATAATCAAGCCCCAGCTTGAAATCGGCTCTGTTTCAACTCCCTATACACCCATTATAGAAACGGGAGATCTTTCTTGCTTTGTCTTTGGGAAGAATCTTCTTCCGCCGTTAAAGAAAAGCCAAGCTATAAACGGACTTGCTGTAACACCGAATCCCGACGGTACGGTTACGGTCGACGGAAGTGCGGAAAGTTCTTTTGTGAGTACGGTTTTCGACCTTGCGCTTCTCAACGAAAACGGCGAAAGCGAAGGTGCTGTGCTGAAGGCAGGGAAGGTTTATACTCTTTCGATGTTAAAAGACGGAATACAAAACGGCTCCTACAAATCCGAAATATACTATCCCGACACAGACGAAACGGTAGTGCTTTCCAATCTTGGCGATAAAAGCCGTGAAAGAGTTTTGAAAAGAGTCTATATCGAGCGAACACTTTCCAAGGGGAGCACTGTATTGAACGGTGTTTATTCACTTCAGCTCGAGCTTGGCTCGGTAAGAAGCGGGCACGAGGCATATTCGAAGGAAAAATATACTTCCGACGGGAACGGCCTTTTGGAATTCCTTTCGGTAAACCCGACGATGACGGCACAGACCGAAAACGAGGGTGCCGTTGTCGAATTGACCTATTCACAGGACACAAATTCGGCACTGAATGATATTAAAAATGCGTTAAAAGCACTTGGCGCAGACATTTGATAAAAACTTTATAAATATTTACAAAACAATGCGTTAAATAGTATTGACAAAGTTGAATTAATGTGCAAAAATCCTTAATGTAAATAATTAGGAGATGCACTATGTTAAAGAAACTTTCTCAAAATATTAAGGGGTATTATAAAGCATCGATACTCTCGCCGATACTGATCATGGGCGAGGTATTGATGGAAGTTATAATCCCGACGCTTCTCGCATTGTTGATAGATAACGGAATCGACGGCAACAACGGCGAGGGTGATTTAAGGTATATTTTCTATATCGGTATCGCTATCGCCGTTTGTTGCGTTATATCGCTCCTTTTCGGTGCGGCGGCAGGCAGATATGCGGCTATTGCGGCAACGGGCTTTGCGAAGAATCTCAGAAAAAGCCTTTTTACCCGTATTTCGCATTTTTCCTTCAAGAATATCGATAAATTTTCGTCGTCAAGCCTTGTTACAAGAATGACTACCGACGTAAACCGCCTTCAGGAAGCCTTCCATATGATAATCCGTGTTGCGGTGCGAAGCCCCTCCATGCTGATATTCTCGCTCGTTATGGCGTTCAGAATGAACCCGAAGCTTTCTTTGATATTCCTCGGTGCCGTTCCGGTCCTCGTTACGGGTCTGACGCTCATTATGACGAAGGTCCACCCGATATTTATGAGTATGTTCAAGAAGTACGACCGTCTTAACCGTGTCGTACAGGAAAATCTTCGTGGTATAAGAGTTGTTAAGGCTTTCGTGCGTGAGGACGAGGAAATTAAGAAGTTCAACAGTGTTTCCGACCAAATTGCAACCGATTCCGTACGTGCGGAAAAAACACTTGCATTTAATATGCCGTTGATGCAGATGACGATATACGTTTCCATACTGTTGCTCTGCTGGTTCGGCGCAAGGATAATAATTCTTTCGGGGGGAAGCGAAATGTCCCCCGGCGACCTTACTGCGATGCTTAATTACACAATGCAGATATTGTCAAGCCTTATGATGCTTTCGATGATATTCGTCACCATCGTAATGTCACGTGCGTCTGCCGAACGTGTTTGCGAGGTTCTTGATGAAGAAAGCACTATCAGAAATCCCGAAGATCCTATTACCGAAGTCAAAGACGGCAGTATTGAATTTAAAGACGTTAATTTCGGTTATCACGAGGGCAAGATCTGTCTTAAGAACGCAAACTTTTCGATAAGATCGGGCGAAACGATAGGTATTATCGGCGGAACGGGCAGTTCAAAATCAACGCTCGTTCAGTTGATCCCCCGTCTTTACGACGTCGTTGACGGCTCGGTCTCGGTCGGCGGAAGAGACGTTCGTGATTATGATATACATACTTTGCGTGATTCCGTGGCTATGGTGCTTCAGAAAAACGTTCTTTTCTCGGGCACGATAAAGGAAAATCTCCGTTGGGGCAACGAAAACGCTACCGACGAGGAGATCAAAGAGGCTTGTATTGCTTCCTGCGCCGACGAATTTGTATCAAGCTTCCCTGACGGTTACGATACTTATATCGAGCAGGGCGGTACGAACGTTTCGGGCGGTCAGAAGCAAAGACTTTGTATCGCACGTGCGCTTTTGAAGAAGCCGAAGATACTTATTCTCGACGATTCCACCTCGGCTGTCGATACAAAGACCGATGCAATGCTCCGTGAGACCTTATCAAACCGTATTTCCGAAACGACAAAGATAATTATTGCACAGAGAATTTCTTCCGTGCGTGATTGCGACAGAATAATCGTTCTCGATAACGGAGAAATTAACGGTATCGGTACTCATACAGAGCTTTTGGAAACAAATACGATATACAGAGAAGTTTATGATTCTCAGATGAAGGGGGACGACGAACAATGAGCGAACCTAAAAGACAAGAACCCCTTCGCCCGATGAAAGGCGTGCGCCTTCCGGGACAAAAAGCGGATATGAAAACCGTAAAGCGTGTCCTTTCATATCTTTTCGAATATAAATGGCACCTTGCTTTCGTGTTTATCGGTATTATGATAAGCTCGCTTGCAGGAGTTTACGGTTCTAAATTCCTCGAGACCCTTGTTGACGATTATATCAAGCCTCTTATGCTTGACAATGATCCGAACTTTGACGGACTTTTGAGGGAAATTATAACCGTCGGCATCGTTTATGCGCTTGGCGCAGCCTGCGCTTATCTCTATAACAGAATTATGGTTACGGTGTCGCAATCGGTTCTCAAAAACCTTCGTGACACAATGTTTGCGAAGATGCAAACGCTCCCCGTTAAGTATTTCGATACCCATTCCTTCGGCGATACGATGAGCCGATACACCAACGATACCGACACTCTCCGTATGATGATATCGCAGAGCATACCCTCGGTTGCGTCCTCGCTTTTCACGGTCATTGCGGTATTCGTTGCGATGCTTATGACGAACGTATATTTAACGGCGTTTGTTGTCTTGACTGCGCTCGCAACGATGTTTGTCGTTAAGAAGATAGGCGGTAAGAGCGGACATTATTTCGTTCGTCAGCAAAGGTCGGTCGGTGCGATAAACGGATTTATTGAAGAAATGGTCAACGGGCAGAAGGTCGTTCAGGTATTCTGCCGTGAAGAAAAGACCAAAGAGGAATTTGATTCTCTTAACAACGAGCTTTGCGAAAACGCAAAAAGCGCAAACATATTTGCAAATATCTTAGGACCCGTTACCAACAACCTCGGACATTTGCAGTATATCCTCATAGCGATGCTCGGCGGCATACTTGCAATAACCACCGATTCGCTCACAGCGGGCGGTGTTATCGCCTTCTTACAGCTTTCAAGAAGCTTTACAAACCCCATAAACCAGGTTTCCCAGCAGATGAACGCTGTTGTTATGGCGCTTGCGGGCGCAAAACGTATCTTCGAGCTTATGGACGAGATCCCCGAAGAAGACGAAGGATACGTTACCCTCGTCAACGCAAAATATATTGACGGCGAATTGACCGAGACCGATGAAAGAACAGGGATATGGGCTTGGAAGCATCCGCACGGCGACGGAACCTTGACTTATACCAAGCTTTGCGGTGACGTGCGTATGTTTGAGGTCGATTTTGGGTATACTCCCGAAAAAACGGTACTCCACGACGTAACTCTTTATGCCGAGCCCGGCCAGAAGGTTGCCTTTGTCGGTGCAACGGGCGCAGGTAAAACGACGATAACGAACCTTATAAACCGTTTCTACGATATCGCCGACGGCAAGATCCGCTATGACGGCATAAACATCAATAAGATCAAGAAGTCCGACCTTCGCAAATCGCTCGGTATGGTTTTGCAGGACACCCATCTATTTACGGGTACGGTTATGGAAAATATCCGTTACGGCAGACTTGATGCGACCGACGAGGAATGTATTGCGGCGGCAAAGCTTGCCAATGCCGATGCGTTCATAAAGCTTCTCCCCGAAGGCTATGATACTCTTCTTTCGGGCGACGGAAGCGGACTTTCGCAAGGTCAGCGGCAGCTTCTTGCAATAGCACGTGCCGCCGTTGCAGACCCGCCCGTTATGATTCTTGACGAGGCGACCTCGAGCATAGATACCCGTACCGAATCGATAGTGCAAAAGGGTATGGACAGTCTTATGCAGGGCAGAACGGTCTTCGTTATCGCTCACAGACTCTCCACGGTACGCAATTCCGACGTTATAATGGTTTTGTCGGACGGAAGGATCATCGAACGTGGAAACCACGAAAAGCTTATTGAAGAAAAAGGTCAATATTACCGTTTGTATACGGGTGCTTTTGAATTAGAATAAAGGAAGGTTTTTAAAAATGAGTGAATGCACACACGATTGCTCGACCTGCAGCCAGAATTGCGCAAGCAGGGATCAGGCACAAAAAAGTATGATAGAACCTCTCAGAGAGGGAAGCAAGATCGGAAAGGTTATTGCCGTTGTCAGCGGCAAGGGCGGTGTAGGTAAATCGCTTGTAACCTCGCTTTTGGCTATTGATGTCCAGAGAAGCGGTAAGAAGGTTGCGATTCTCGACGCAGACATCACAGGTCCTTCCATACCGAAGATCTTCGGTGTGAACGGCGGTGTTTACAGTGATGGAGAAGCTATGACTCCTCCCCAAAGCAAGACGGGTATTAAGGTTATGTCCTTAAACCTTCTTCTCCCTAACGAATCCGACCCCGTTGCCTGGAGAGGTCCCGTTATCGCAGGCTGTGTTAAACAGTT
The DNA here is from genome assembly GCA_045536935.1 of Eubacteriales bacterium. Lineage (GTDB taxonomy): Bacteria > Bacillota > Clostridia > Oscillospirales > CAG-382 > Coliplasma. The sequence goes on from JAZSOO010000003.1 coordinate 14,275, forward strand.
CTGGACGGACGTAAACTGGGGTGAAAACGACGTTATGTTCATCGATATGCCTCCCGGAACGGGCGACGTACCGTTGACCGTGTTCCAGTCTATTCCCGTTGACGGTATGGTTATCGTTACCAGCCCTCAGGACCTTGTTTCTATGATCGTCGGTAAGGCGGTTCGCTTGGCAGAGCTTATGAACGTTCCGATACTTGGTATCGTTGAAAACTTTTCTTCGTTCAAATGTCCCGATTGCGGTAAGGAGCACCTCATCTACGGCGAAAGCAAGGTTGATTCTGTCGCAACCGAAAAAGGAATCAACAAGGTCGCAAAGCTTCCTATCGACCCGACTCTCGCACACCTCTGCGACAAGGGAGAGCTTGAAAACTATGAGGGTTCGCTTTTGAAGGATTTTATAGATTAAGAATTTGTGATTATTTAGGGGACTTTTTGAAAAAAGTCCCCTAAAACCCCAAAAAACTTTTAATATAAAACGGCATCATTTGATGCCGTTTTTACCTTTTATATTCAATGTAGAACGACGCAAGAAAAGTGCGTAGCAGAATGACGCAGAATGGACGAACAGAACCCGAAGCTGTAGTAACCTACTGCGAGCGGTTCTGTTCGTTCATAGCACAAAAAATACAACAATAAAACGGACTCAATTGAGTCCGTTTTATTTACCTTATAATCAAAGATATTAATTATAAAAATTCTTTTTGTGCGTTCTGCGTTATTGTGCTTAGCACATATTAACCGATTTTGGGAAGAGATGCAGCAGCAACAGACTGACCGACACGACGGGATTTTTCGTCGGGAATGTGGAGCTGGATCTTCTTTGCGAGCTCGGGGAATTCAACGTCAAGAACTTCCTGTGCTCTTTCAAGAAGGAGTGCGCCGCCGTCGCCGGAGGTTACACGGCCCATGATAAGAACGTGCTTGATGTCGTAGAATTCGGAATAGAATGCGATAGCGTAGCCGAAGTATGCACCGATGGTGTCATAGATCGCAGCAGCACGGGGATCGCCTTCCTTCATAAGACCCTGAACGACCTTAAGCTTTTCTGCGGGAGAGAGGTTTTCGTCAAGCTCGATACCTGCATAAGGAGCAAGCTTAATTACGCCGTCCTGCGAGAAATACTTAACGCCGCAGCCATAGTCGCCCGACCATTCGTCAACCATAGCGTCCTTGCAGTAGTCAACGGGAGCGAATGCAAGCTCGTTAAGCCAGCCGGTGATGTTACCGTTGGGGTCAACGTAACCAACTGCTTCGGAAGTACCCATAGCAACACCGAGAACGGAGTTGTCGTTAAGGTTCATAGCGCCTGCGAGAGCGGTAACGTCGCCGTCGTTTGCAACTTCGATCGGAATATCTTCGCCGATCTCCTTACAAACGTTGATGTACATATCTTTAACCTTTTTATCAAAGTCTTCGTCGCTAACCTTAAGGAAGAGAGAAGCAACCATGATACGGTTGTCAACGTAAACACCTGCAGAAGAAATACCGATAGCGTCAACACGGGGCATTTTGGAAGCAGCAGTCTTCATAGCGTCGAGAATGCCTTGATAGTGATAATCGGGGTCTGCGGTAACCTTGGGGAACCAAACAACTTCTTCGGAATATACGCTTTCGCCGTCGATAACAGCAGAAACCTTTCTGTCGCTTCCGCCTGCGTCAAAGCCGATACGGCAGCCGTCAAGATGTCTGCCTACGGGAGCTGCGCCGGAAACTTCGACGGGAGCGTTTTCGAGAGAACGAACTTCTACTTCAAATTTGGTTTCGTATACACGTTCCATAAAGTGAACGTCGAAATCACGAAGACCGCCGTCGGTATAAGCTTCTTTGATCTTGTTACCGATAACTTCGCTGCCTGCGATAATGATCTTGAAACCGCCTGCAACCCAAAGGAGAGCCTTTGCCATTCTTTCGATGAAGTTGAAGTTTTCTTCATCGTGGCCGGTACCGTCACGGAAAACTCTTGTTTTGTAAACGGTGGTGTAGCCTTTGTTTCTTTCAACGCCGATGACGATGTCCTGACCGTCGTCTTTGGTTGCTTCACGCATCTCACGGCAAACGAGAGAAAGCGGGGTGAATTGGGGGTCGAGCTTAGCGTTAACTTTAAGCTTCATACTTTGTGTTTCCTCCGATTATAGTTTTTTGTACATTGAATTCATTGTCGGTGATAATAATGTCTGCGTCCTTGCCGACTTCGATAGAGCCCTTGGTCTTGTCGATGCCGAGCGTGGTTGCAGGGTTGAGAGATGCGCCGTTTACACATTCCCAGAGAGGAATCGTAGAATTGGTATAAACGTTCCAAACACCCTTGTTAAGATGAAGAACGCTGCCTGCAACGGTACCGTCTTCAAGACGGCAAACGATGCCTCTGTAAATGATCTTGTTACCGCCGAGAGTATATTCTCCTTCGGGAAGACCGCCTGCAGGGAGACAGTCGGTAATGAAGCAGAGTTTTCTGCCCTTTATCTTAAAGAGCATATCGTAAAGAGCCGTATTGACGTGGAAGGTGTCAACGATAAGCTCACAGCTTACGTCGGAATTAAGAGCCGCAGTAACAACACCGGGAGCACGGTGAGCAAGAGGAGTCATCGCATTGAAAAGGTGGGTTGCGTGGCGGACACCGATCTCGGTACTCTTCATTGCGGTTTCATAATCTGCGCTGGTGTGACCCATAGACATTATAACGTCGGTATCACGGCGGATCTCACGGAGTGCTTCGAAATCTTCGGTATCGGTTTCGGGAGCGAGCGAGATGATCCTTATAATATCAGCATATTCTTTAACGAATTTTGCATCGGGCTTGAGGATATATTTCGGGTCCTGCGCACCTTTCTTGGATTCGCTTATGAAAGGACCTTCAGCGTGGCAACCGAGAATTGCACTTCCGTCCCAAGTCTTGCTTTCTTCCTTGAGAGCACGGCAAACTTCAAGAGCCTTTTTGATGACCTTCATATCGACCGTCATGGTCGTGGGAAGGTAACCGGTTACGCCGTTAGCAAGAAGACCCTTGGAAATGGTGCGAATGCTTTCTTCTTCGCCGTCGCAAACGTCTTTTCCGAGATAACCGTGAATATGTAGATCGATAAGACCGGGAGCAACGTAGCCGCCCTTCGCATCGATGATTTCAACGCCTTCGGGAAGTTTGTCTGCGGGGAGGATTCCTTCGATCACATCGGAATAAAGCAAAGCGCTTCCTTCAACGATGCGGTCTTTTAAAATGATTTTACCGTTAATGATAGCTTTCATTTCAATATTCTCCTGCATTGTTATAGGGTATTTGCATTATTATGCATTTTCTTCCTTAATTATAACAAAGCCCCAATAAAATTGCAATAGGTTTTGTCCCTTTCGTTAATAAAAAATGAACCCGAAAAATGAATTTCGGGTTCATATTATTCAATTCTTCAATAATCTTTCGGCAACGGCACTTAAACGGCGGCGCTGTTCGATAAATTTATCAAAAACAAGGGTCTTTGCAACCACCGACGCAAGCGAACGCATTGCACCGACCTTGTTCGACCCTGCTTCCGAAATAGTGCGGACGGGGAACTTTTCGGGTTTTACCGTACTTTTGATCTCGTATTCCACTTCGTCGCAGAAGATGTTATATCCTTCTTCGATCTCGAAAAAACGTGACATAAGCATTATTGCTTCCGAGATATACGAGAGGGGAAGCATACGCTTGGAAACGCATATCACGACAAGCTTCGCAAGGTGTTCTCTGTTATACTTTTTCTTAACGGGCGCAGGGATAACGCCGTTTTTGACGTAATTATTTATCATTGCCTGCGTGATGATAGGTTCGTCACCCTTGTTGAATACGGAAAGGCTTTCGGATATGAAGGAGATGACCTGGTCGATATAAAGCTCGAACACGGGAAATTCTTCATAACGGGGCAGGCGGAAATTTATAAGCTCTTCGGTTTTTGGAATCATTTTTGTCCTCTTAATAGGTTTTTTATTGATAATACATCATCAAATATATCATTAAAAAGCATCAAAGTCAATCATTTAGTATAGAAAATCGCAAGAATCGGGCGTGTTTTTGGTTAAAATAATTCGCAACACCTCTTGACATAGTTTTGAAAACTATGTATAATGTCTTCATAAACTAAAAGGAGATTTTTGCAATATGGCAAAGAACAGCCTCGCAAGAACCACACGTCCCCTTACAAAACCCGAAAGTATAAAGCATCTTATCAATATCGCCGTTGCCGAAGCAGGCGGCAAGGCTGCTTTTAAGTACCGTTCGGGAAACGAAATTGTTGAAGTTACCTATAAGCAGTGTCAGGAGCATACCTTCTGGCTTGGCACTGCAATCAAATCGCTTGGTATGGAAAGCGCCCATATCGGCTGCTGCGGTGAAAACAGCTATGATTGGATAATGACCTATCTTTCTGCATTGCAGACCGAAGGTGTCTTCTGCCCTATCGATAAAGAGCTTCCCGAAAGCGACCTTATCAACGTCATCGACGGCGGTGACGATGAGATAGTCTTCTGCGACAAAAAGCGTGAAGGCATCTTTAAGAATATCCGTGAACATCTTCCCAAGGTTAAATATTTCGTCTGCTTCGACAGAGAAGAAGACGAAGGCGAATTCCTTTCCTTTAAGAAATTGGTTCAGAAGGGTAAGGAAATATTCGAATCGGGCGACAGAAGCTTTTTGGACCTCGAGACCAAGGACAGACACGCATTAAAAATGCTTCTCTATACCTCGGGCACGACGGGTATTGCAAAGGGTGTTATGCTTACCGAGCACAATCTTTGCAGTCTTATCTATTACGGACTCCGCCTTTCAAGCTTCCGTGACGTTTCGCTTTCTATCCTTCCTTATCACCATTCCTTCGAAGCAGTTGCAGGTATACTTGCTTCAATACATCATCAATCCACGCTTTGCGTTAACGACAGCCTAAAGCGTGTTCTTAAGAATATGGCGGTGTTCAAGCCGGGCCACATGCTCGTCGTTCCTGCGATCGTCGAGATCATGTACCGTAAGATCATTGCGAACATCGAGGAAAAGGGCAAGACCAAGCTTATTAAGGTTGCAATTAAGCTAAGCCGTTTCCTGCGTGCTATCGGCATTGATGCAAGAAGAAAGCTCTTCAAAGAAATTCACGATGCATTCGGCGGAAATCTTGAAAAGCTTATCTGCGGTTCCGCACCGCTCCGTCCCGAAGTTGCCGATTTCTTCGACGATATCGGTATCCTCTTGACGAACGGCTACGGCATTACCGAATGTTCGCCCCTTGTTTCGGGTAATACCGATTACGAAAACGACCCCAGAACCGTCGGCGGTTGGATAGAATGTATCGACCTTCGTATCGATAACCCCAACGAAGACGGCGAAGGCGAAATTTGCGTTAAGGGCGATACCGTAATGCTCGGTTATTACAAAAACCCCGAAGCAACTGCCGAAGTCTTTGATGAAGACGGATATTTCCACACCGGCGACTACGGCAAGGTCAACGAAAAGAAACAGCTTCTTATAACGGGCAGAAAGAAGAATATAATCATTCTCGGCAACGGTAAGAATATCTATCCCGAAGAGCTTGAAAACTACATCGGAAACATTCCCTATGCGCTCGAAAGCGTTGTTTATGCGCTCCGTGATGAGATCGGACACGAATCCGAGCTTTGCGCAGAATGTATCGTAGACCCGAAATTTATGGAAGGCTCCAGCATTGAAGAAAAGGTTACAAAGCTTAAGAACGATATCTTCAAGGCGCTTGAAAAGCTTCCTACGTATAAACAGATAAAAAACGTAAAGATACGTGAAATTCCCTTTATAAAAACTACAACAAACAAGATACGCCGTGCAAAAGACGGCTCACCGCTTAATGAGGAGGAAAAATAATGAAAAAGAGAAACAGTATTGCAGTACACCCCAACAAACACGAGCCCTTTAACAGCATCAAAGAGCTTGTAAACCGTGCCGCAACCGATTCTGCGGATAAGATAGCATACAGATTCCGCACAAAAGACGGCATTAAAGACGTTACTTATGCAGAGCATCAGAGAAACACCCATTATATTGGTACTGCGCTTTGCAATATAGGTATGGGCAGTGCACATATCGGCTGCTGTGCGGAAAACAGCTATAATTGGATAACCGTTTATTTCACAGCACTTCAAAGCGGCGGTGTTTTCTGTCCTATCGACAAAGAGCTTCCCGAAAGCGACCTTGTCAATATCATCAACAACGGCGACGACGATATAATCTTCTGTGACAAAAGACATGAAGAAATGTTCAAAAACATTCGTGCAGAGATCCCCAAGGTTAAATATTTCGTTTGCTTCGACAGAGAAGAAGACGAGGACGAATATCTTTCCTTCGAAAAGTTTATGGCAAAAGGCAAAGAACTTTACGAAGCAGGCAACAAGGATTTCCTCTCCCTCACCCGTGATCCCAAAGAGCTTAAAATGCTCATCTATACTTCGGGCACAACGGGACTTGCAAAGGGTGTTATGCTTTCCGAGCACAACCTTTGCTCGATGGTTCATTACGGACTTGATATTGCAACGATACGTCCCGTAGGCCTTTCTCTCCTTCCTTATCACCATTCCTATGAAGCCGTTGCAGGTATTCTCGTTGCTATGCACGACCGCAGAACCCTCTGCATCAACGACAGCCTTAAGCGTGTTGTAAAGAACCTTGCGCTTTATCAGCCCGATTATATGTACGTTGTTCCTGCGCTTGTCGAGATACTTTACAGACGTGTTAACGCAAGCATCGAGGAAAAGGGCAAGACGAAGACTATTCAGCTTGCGATCAAATTGAGCAACGCTCTCCGTTATATCGGTATCGACCTTCGCCGTAAGCTCTTTAAAGAAGTCCATCAGGCATTCGGCGGAAACCTCGTAAAGATCGTGTCCGGCGGCGCACCTCTTCGTGCAGAAATAGGCAAATTCTTTGACGATATCGGCGTTATCGTTTGTAACGGCTACGGTATCACCGAATGTTCTCCCCTCGTTTCCGTAAACCTCGATACCGACAACGACCCTGCAACCGTAGGCGTTCCGCTTGAATGTGTTAAGGTCAAGATAGATGACCCCAACGAGGACGGCGAAGGCGAAATTTGCGTTATCGGCGACAGCGTTATGATGGGTTATTATAAAAACCCCGAAGCAACGAACGAAGCATTTGATGACGACGGATATTTCCATACCGGTGACTACGGCAAGCTTGACAAAAAGGGCAGGATCATCATCACCGGACGTAAGAAGAATATCATAATTCTCGGCAACGGTAAGAATATCTATCCCGAAGAGCTTGAAGGCTATATCGGCGGTATTAAATACGTTACCGAAAGCATCGTTTACGGCGCACGTGACGAGGAAGGTAAGGAAGCAGAGCTTGCTATCCAGTGTATCATCGACCCCGAGGTTTTGGAAAATACTCCCCGTGAAGAGCTTCAAACCAAGCTTAGAAACGATATTTACGAAACCCTTAAAGATCTTCCCACTTATAAGCAGATCACAAAGATCATAATCCGTGAAACCCCCTTTGTTAAGACCACCACAAACAAGATCCGCCGTGCAAAAGACGGTTCTCCTATGTAATTAATTATAAAAACTGCCGTGAGTTAGTCTCATGGCAGTTTTTGTATTAAAGAGAATAGGTTAAAAAGAAGTGACATTCCGAACGGAAACGGGGGTAGAAGTGTCATTCTGAACGCAAGGAAAAAATACAGCTGTCATTCTGAACGGAAACGGGGTCCCCTTAATAACCCTACAAAACTTCGTTTTGCAGGGAACACCCGCTTGTTTTGTGGGGTGTCAAGTGAAGAATCTCAAGAAAGTTGTTTCTTATGTCTGTGACATTACAAAGTCCAACGGTGTAGGGGAGGGTCTTGCACCCTCCCGTGCTCTTAAATCGTTGTTGTTTCTTTTGTCTTTGAACGAGTATCTTTTTCGTTCTCCTGGGTGAGATTCCTCGTTATATCGCCCCAAAAACGCAAGCGTTTTAAGGGACGATGTCACTCGGAATGACAGGTTATACTGAATTGATTACTCGTAACGACAGCCATTCATTACGTCGGACATAATCAATCACGCAAAATTTTCATTATATCCTCCTTAATATCCCTATCACTTTCCAACCCCAACGATAACCGCAAAAGCCTGTCGGTAATGCCAATATGCTCCCGCATTTCCTCGGGTATGGAAAAATGGGTCTGCGTCAGCGGATAGGTCACAAGACTTCGAAAACCGCCGAGACTTTCGGCAAATTTGATTATATTTCCGCCCTTTAAGAAGGATTGCACGTGTTTTTTCTCCTTTAATGTAAAGGAAACCACACCGCCGAAGCCACGGGCTTGCTTTTTGCAAAGCTCGTGCCCCGAATGTTCGGGCAGTCCGGGATAGCAGACCTTTTCCACTTCGGGCAGAGTTTTTAGAAATTCGGCAATGCTTCTTGCGTTTTCCTCGTGCTTTTCCATTCTCATCGGAAGCGTCCGCAAACCTCTGAGGACAAGCCAGGAATCGAACGGAGAAAGGCAGTTCCCAAGCGTCATTGCAATAATATTCAAACGTTGGGCAATATCCTCTCTGTCGGTTATGGCAATACCCGAGAGGGTATCGTGATGGCCGGAAAGATATTTCGTTGCCGAATGGATAACGATATCTGCGCCGAATTTAATTGGATTTTGGAAATAAGGTGAAAGGAAGGTATTGTCAACGACAAACAAAGCACCCTTTTCCTTGCAAAGAGCGCCTATCTCTTCGAGAGGGGCGATCTTCATCATCGGGTTCGTGGGTGATTCCACAAATACCATAGAAGCACCGTTACAGAGATGCTTTGCAATATTCTCTGCGTCCGTCATATCAACGAAAACGAATCTAATACCGTAGTTTTGGTATATCTTCGTTATAAGCCGATATGTACCGCCGTATAGATCGTCGGAAACAAGAACCGTATCGCCCGATCTAAGCAGAGAAAACACAGAATTTATCGATGCAAGCCCCGATGAAAAGGCAAAGCCGAACCGTGCCCCTTCAAGCCTTGCAACAGCTTTTTCGAGAGCGTTTCTCGTTGGGTTTGAGCAACGTGAGTAGGAATATTCCTTTCCGCCGCCGAAGGTGGAGCTTTGGAAGATAGGAAAGCTTACAGAATCCTCATAAGGATTTTCGCCCTCCCCGATCACCGAGAGGGTATCGTATTCAAACATAATTCATCACCAATTTCAATATATTCGCCCACCGTAAAATTTGACAAAATCCGATTTTTGCTTTTTTGCAGATTGCACAATATATAGGAAACGTATATACGCAAACCACATTCTATGGGACTTGACAAGGTGTGGTATAATAGTATTTGGACGATATTGCGTTTTTTGCAAAAACGTGAAAAAAGATTGAAAAACAGACATATTTTTAAAAAGCTTCGCATAGATATTAATAATGGCGAAGAAAAATTTAAGGAGAGAATAATCTGTGAAAAAATTCATCGTTCCGCTGTTGCTTTTGTGTTTGCTTGTAATGACTTTCTCTGCAATCACAATGCAATCTTCGGCGGAAACTACGGACGGCGAAACCAAAACCGCAACCGAATCGAACAGCGATGCATTGATCCCCGACGAAACTCTTGTTACTTACGGTATGTTGTTACAGATCAAGGACGAATTAAGACAGGAGATCGTTGCGGAACTTCTTGATACCGGCGTCTCTGTTCAGAACACTTATAATGATATTTGCGTAAACCAAGGCGAACTTTTGATACTTTCCCCCGATAGCGAGATCATCTATCGTGGCGGAGGAGCTATCGCAATAACCTCTTCGGAAGGACAAACCGAAGGAATCACCGATATGTCGGCAAATACCGAGATATTCTCGGGTATGCCTCTTGAATACGGACATATCTATCATTCCTCTGCTTCCGAAGCAACAAAAGCTATTCTTGTGACGGGCAATAAAGCCTATTTCACCGTGAGAGGTGATTATGAGATTGGCTAATCGACGTTTGATTGCGTTCGTGCTTGCAATCGTATTCTGCATCGGCACGTTTAACGCTTCACTTGCAATTAAAAAGGTCTCCGCAGAGGGCGGATATAAGGACAGGATCGTGCGTGTCGGTATGTACGTTTCGACAAGCCTTATCGACACAAGACGTTTTTCTGCGAAGAACACCTCGTCGACAGGCTTTGATATCGGCTTTGCTTCGGGAAATAACTTCAGCACGGCATTTTCGGTTTCTTCCAAATCGATAGTAATTCTCCCCCACGTTAATGCAAGCGTTAATTCTTCGACGGGCAACGGCTCTCCCTCCGAAAACGGAAATATCGGCGCATACAGCGCAGTTATCGGTGCTTTTTCCGATTGGAACTCCGCACGTACTGCCGCAAGCGCTTTCCCCGACGGATTCGTTGCCGTTGTCAAGGGTGGTTTTGAAGCAAGAAGATTCCCTTCGACCAACGCACAAACCGTTATCGAAAAAAGCAATAACGGTATCGTGACCGCACCCGTTTCGGGCGGTTTAACGGTTCTCGATTCAAACACGGGAAAGATTCTCTTCACCGTCGAAGACACTTCCCGCAGATTTGCACTCCGTGCAAGAAACGGCGGTACGGTTGCATTGCCTACGGGTGAATCTACCGTTAGAAACTACTACGGATTTTTCGAATATTCTGTTTCGGGCGGCAAGCTTAAGATGATAAACTGCGTTCCGCTTGAAATGTATACAAAATGCGTTATGTCGGTCGAGATAGGTACAAACTTCTCCACCGAAAACCGCAAGGCGTTCTCGCTTTTGGTCAGAACCTTCGCTATGGCGTGCAAACACGGCAGTGATTTCAACGTATGCCCCACAACCTGCTGTCAGGTCTATCCCGGAACCTACCGTATGAGCGAATCGAACAACGCTATCGTCGATGCAACCAGAGGTATGTATCTGACTTATAACGGCAGCCCCATTTCCGCACAGTACCATATCTCCAACGGCGGTGCGACCTGCTCTGCGCTTGCAGCATGGGGAAGCAGAAGCGTTCCCTATCTTACGACCGTTTTCCAAGAGGAAGACAAGGAAGGTATTAAATGGGAGCACACCTATACCAAGCAGGAATTTTACGAATACCTCAAATCGAGAAAAGCGTTCTCTTCCTTGTCGGGCAAAAACCTTTCGATGAAGATCCTCAGCACCGACCCTTACGGTTCCGACTTTATAACCCACCTTTCCGTCAGCGACGGCAAGGGCAACACCGTTGACGTTAAGAGTGCAGAGGACGTGCGTGTGGCTATCGGCTATAAGAGTGCAAACTTCGATATTGAATATTCAACCGAAGTCAAGGTTCTCGGCTCTGACGGTAAGGTTACAACAAAGAAGATCACGGGTGTTATGACCACAGACGGATATAAGCCGTTTGAAAGCTTTGGCGATAGCTATATGACCGTTATGGGCGAATCTATCGAACCCGAAACCGTAAAGATCAACGGCTCGGGCGCAGGCCACGGCGTTGGCTATTCGGTATGGGGCGCAGAACAGCTTGCAAAGGACGGATATAACTTCAAATATATCCTCAACGTTTATTATCAAGGCACGACAATTTCAAAAGCATCATAAAATAACAAAACGGACTCGGAAAAAACCGAGCCCGTTTTTTGTTGTTTCTTGTGTCTGTTCAAAAACAAAATAATTATAATGTAGGGACCGGCGTCCTCGACGGTCCGCCTGAAAAACATCGTTGTTTCTTATGTCTGCACAAAAACAAAATCCAACGGTGTAGGGGAGGGTGCAAGACCCTCCCCTACGATAAAACCAATATAAACAACAAAACGGACTCGATCGAGTCCGTTTTTCGTTTTGTTTGATTTTTATATTTTTCAAGGACATGCGCCTTGAAAAATATACCATAGAGATTCGCGAGTGTCGAGTGCAACGCACGAGGCGCGAGATGCGAATGAACGAATCTCGCAAACCTCGCCGTGCGAGTATGGGATCCCCGAAAATGCTTGCATTTTTGGGGAGAGCGAAGCAATCAAAGCGAAGCAATCGAAGCACGGAGCTTTTCCGCAAGCTCTTGGAACTTAACAAGCTTTTCTTTCTCTGCGTTAACGACCTTTTCGGGCGCTTTGCTGACGAATTCTGCGTTTGCAAGCTTGCCTTCGGCACGTTTGATCTCGTTTTCTGCGTTTGCAAGCTCTTTAGAGAGTCTTTCTCTTTCCGCATCGAGGTCTACGATGTCGGCAAGGGGAAGGAATATCTCACAAGCGTTTGTAACGATACGAACGGTGCCTTCGTCGTCGCAGGAATCAACAACGGATATACCCGATGCCGAAGCAAGACGTACAAAATAGGGCTCTTTGTCCGCAAAAAGCTTTTTTTCCGCAGTTGCGATAATGACGTTTGCCTTTCTGGAAGGAGGAACGTTCATCTCTGCACGGCGGTTTCTTATTGCACGGATAGCGGTAAGCATAATTTCCATATTGCGTTCTGCATCGGGGAAATTAAGCTCTTCCTTAACAGCGGGATAATCGGAGATCATAATGCTTTCGCCGTTGTGGGGGAGCGACTGCCAAATCTCTTCGGTGATGAAGGGCATAAAGGGGTGGAGAAGCTTTAAGGTGTTCGAAAGAACGTAGGTGAGCGTTGCCTGCGCTGCAAGGTTGGTCTGTGTGCCTTTTTCGGAAAGACGGGGTTTTACAAGCTCGATATACCAATCGCAGAAAACGTCCCAGATAAAGTCATAAAGCTTCGAAACGGCAATACCAAGCTCGTATCTGTCGATATTGTCTCTAACTTCGCCAACCAAACGGTTGTAAAGCGAGAGGACCCATTTATCCTCTTCTGCAAGCTTTGCGGTATCGATATTATCGGTGTCGCAGTCCTGATCGAGGTTCATCATAACGAATCTTGCCGCATTCCATATCTTGTTTGCGAAGTTACGGGAAGCCTCAAAGCGTTCGTCGGAGATACGCATATCGTTTCCGGGGCTGTTACCTGTTGCAAGAGTGAATCTGAGTGCGTCTGCGCCGTAATTCTTGATAACTTCAAGCGGGTCAATACCGTTACCGAGCGATTTGGACATCTTTCTGCCGAGCGCATCACGTACAAGACCGTGTATGAATACGTCGGAGAAGGGCTTCTTGCCCGTGTGAGCAAGACCGGAGAAAATCATTCTGGAAACCCAGAAGGTGATTATATCATAACCCGTAACGAGGGTATCGGTCGGGTAGAAACGCTTGAGAAGCTCTGCGTCCTCGTTGGGCCAACCCATTGTGGAGAAGGGCCAGAGTGCAGAGGAGAACCAAGTATCCAAAGTATCGGGGTCCTGACGCATTTCTTTACCGCACTTGGGACAAACTGCGGTATTGTCTTTTGTAACAACTATCTCACCGCAATCGTCACAATAGAATGCAGGGATACGGTGACCCCACCAAAGCTGACGGGAGATACACCAGTCACGGATATTTTCCATCCAATGGAGATAGTTCTTAGAGAATCTGTCGGGCACGAAACGGACTTCACCGCTCTTAACTGCTTCAATAGCAGGCTCTGCGAGAGGCTTCATCGAAACGAACCACTGGAGCGAAGCTCTGGGCTCGATTGTAGTACCGCAACGGTAGCAGGTGCCGACGTTGTGCTTGATGTCCTCAACACGAACGAGGAATCCGCCCTCTTCGAGGTCCTTTACGATAGCCTTGCGAGCCTCGTATCTGTCCATACCTGCATATTTGGGATAGTTTTCGGTAACCTTTGCATCGTCGGTGAGCATATTTTCAAGGGGAAGATCATGACGCATACCGACTTCAAAGTCGTTCGGGTCGTGCGCAGGAGTGATCTTAACAACGCCCGTACCGAAGTCCATTTCAACGTATTCGTCGGCAACAACGGGAATCTCTCTGCCGACAAGGGGAAGAATGAGCGTCTTGCCCACAAGATGTGCATATCTTTCGTCCTTGGGATTAACTGCAACTGCGGTATCGCCAAGCAAGGTTTCGGGACGTGTGGTTGCAAGATAAACAAATTCGTCGCTGTCCTTAACGGGATAACGGAGGTGCCAGAAATGGCCGTCCATATCCTTATATTCAACCTCTGCATCGGAGATAGAAGTGCAGCAATGAGGACACCAGTTAATAATTCTTGTGCCTCTGTAGATAAGACCTTTATTGTAAAGGTTTACGAATACTTCTTTAACGGCATCGGAGCAGCCGTCGTCGAGAGTAAAACGGCGTTTCGACCAATCACAGCTCGAACCGAGCTTTTTAAGCTGTTCGCATATTCTTCCGCCGTAGGTATCGTTCCATTCCCAAGCACGCTTGAGGAAGCCTTCTCTTCCGAGGTCTTCTTTGGTAATACCTTCCTTGCGCATAGCTTCAACTATCTTTGCTTCGGTAGCGATAGATGCATGGTCGGTACCGGGAAGCCAAAGAGTTTCGAAACCGCACATTCTCTTGTAACGAACAAGAATGTCCTGCAAGGTATTGTCAAGTGCGTGGCCCATGTGGAGCTGGCCTGTAATGTTGGGAGGGGGCATAACTATAGAGAAAGCTTCTGCCTCGCTGTTGCCCGAGGGAGCAAAATAGCCCTTTGCGTCCCATTCGTTATAAAGTCTTTCTTCAAATTCGGCGGGGTTATATTTCTTTTCAAGTTCTTTTCTCATAACGTCCTCGATTATTTCTTAAGGATATTCATAACAAGTCCGGTCTTAAGCTTCGGATAGAAATAGGTGCTCTTCTGGGGCATCTTGTCGCCTGCAAGAGCAACGGCCTTTATCTGCGAGACCTTGGTTGCGTTGATAAGGAACGCCGCATCGGCAGCACCGTTCTTGACCGATTCAATAGCGTCGTCAAGCGAACGGGTATAGCGGAGGTTTATCTGGTTTGCCATATTTTCTTTATCAATGCCGAGAGCATTTTCGAGAACGAAGGAGTGAAGTATACTAACGTCAAGGTCGCTGTATGCTTCGCTTCTGTTGTCGATAATTCTCTGTTTTTCGGGCTTGAAGGTCATAAGAAGGAAATCGTCTCCGCCGTTGTAGAGAGCATAGGTCTTTCCGTCTTCGCCGTCGGAGAGAGCCTTGTTAAGCTCGGAAAGGGGACGGACGCACATATCAAAATCGTCGGCGCATTTGTCGATAATTTCCTGACGACCAACCTTGCGGTCTACGATAAGACGGTGGGTCGGGAATACGACAAGTCCCTTATCGTCCATATCGACGAGAGTCATCATAATATGGTCGTAATCTGCGCCTTCGGGGATAGCTTCGCTCTGCTTTTTAAAGTTAAGAGCAGTTTCATAGCGGTGGTGGCCGTCTGCGATAAAGAGCTGTTTATCGGCAAGAGCATTTACGATTGCGTTAACGCCTTCTTCGGAATCTATCTTCCAGAGAGAATGTGTAACTTCTTCATCGTCGGTGAAGCGGTGTATGGGTGCTTCGGCAGTTTTCTTTGCGATCTCTGCTTCGATAGTACCGCTTTCGTCGGAATAGAGCGAATAGATGGACGAGAAGTTACAGCCCGTACCCTTCATAAGGTTAAGTCTGTCCTGCTTTGCCTTTGTAAGAGTTTCTTCGTGGGGAAGAACGATTCTTTCGGAAAATTCGCAAAGCTTGACAAGACATATTATGCCCGTAAGGCAATAGTCCTTGCCGTTGACCGCAAATTCTTCACGGTAAACGTAGATACCGCCCTTTTCTTCACGTTCAAGAATACCGTCGTTAAGCCAGGAATTTAGAGTCTTGCCTGCTTCGGCATATCTGTCTTCGCCGAGAGGAAGCTCAAGACGTACGACGTTATATTCGTTCTTTTCTACAAGTGCTTCTCTTTCCGCAGGTGCGATTATATCGTAAGGGGGACATACGCAATCTGCAATATTACCTGCTTTTTCGGTAAAATGCAAGGCTTTGATAGGTTTTATAACTGCCATAAAATGATTCTCCTGATATATGTAATAAATTTTTATAACTTCTTTAATTTTGCAAAACTGCCCATAAGCCGTTTTGCCGTTCCGTTCACGAATTCTATCTCGTAAAGGATATCTCCGCCCATATCCGTTGCGGAAACGATCTCGCCCTCGCCGAATATTGCGTGGGAAACTCTGTCGCCCGAAGCAAATCTTTCGCAACAGGGCTTTGGTTCGGAAGACGCACGTATGTTTTCAAGGAAATTGTTTCTGCTTTCCGAATAACGTGCGGAATATGCTCCGACGGGTGCGGCGGTGTGACCGTTGCTGTCACGTACGACCTCACGCTCGCAAACCTCTTGCGGTATCTCGTTGCCGAATCGGGACATCTGTCTTGTTTCGGTCCTGCCGTAAAGCATTCTCGAAGAGGTATTGAGAAGATAAAGCTCGTTCTTTGCTCTCGTGACGGCAACGTAGGCAAGCCTGCGTTCTTCTTCAAGACCTTTGTCGCCCTCGGTGACCGATTGCGAGCTCGGGAACAGACCTTCTTCAAATCCGGGAATGAATACCGTCGGGAATTCAAGCCCTTTTGCCGAATGTACCGTCATAAGAACGACGGCGTCGGTGCCCGTTTCGTAATTATCAAGGTCGCTGACCAAGGAAAGCTCGTTTAAAAATTCCGAAAGAGTCGGTTCCTCTGCGGTTTCTTCGAAAAGCGTTGCAGAGGAAACAAGCTCGAGAACGTTGTCCTCTCTGTCCTTGCCGTCCTCTTCCTCGGAAAGCATAACACGGTATCCGCTTTCTTCGATAACACGGGAAACGGTGTCTGACGGTGTGTTTTCCTTTGCGAATCCACGCAGACTGTTTATAAGCTCTGCAAAACGCAAAAGCTTTTGAGAAGCACGTTTAAGCTCGGGATATCTGTCTGCGTTCTCGATTATCGAGAACATAGATGTTTCGTATTCAAGCGCAAGAGAAGCGACCTTTTCGACCGTTGCTTCGCCGATGGCACGCTTGGGCACGTTTATTATACGGCGCAATCTTACCGTATCGTCGGGGTTGACGATGACGGAGAGATAGGCAAGTATATCTTTAATTTCTCTGCGCTCATAAAATCTTATGCCGCCGAATATTTTATAAGGGATCTTCTTTTTGACGAACATCGTTTCAAGCGAGTTCGAAAGTGCATTCACACGGTACAAAACCGCAAAATCCGAATATTTCGCACCGGAATCGACCTTTTGCTTTATCGTATCGCAGATAAACGCAGCTTCTTCCGCTTGGGTGAAAAGACGTTTTATCTGAACCTTTTCTCCGTCGCCGGCAGCGGTCCAAAGCTCTTTGCCTTTTCTGCCGATATTGTTTTGGATAATGCCGTTTGCGGCCTTGAGTATATTTCCCGTCGAACGGTAGTTTTGTTCGAGTCTGATGACTTTTGCGCCGCTGTATTCACGTTCAAAGCCGAGAATATTGTCGACGGTCGCACCACGGAATGAATATATCGATTGGTCGTCGTCACCCACAACACAAACGTTTCGGCGTTTGCCTGCAAGCTTTGCGATAAGCCTGCTTTGAGAGGGGTTGGTATCCTGATATTCGTCAACGAGGATATATTCAAACTGCTCCCTGTATCTTTCAAGAACGTCGGGGTTCGATTCAAAAAGACGGTTTGTGAGCATTATTATATCGTCAAAATCAAGCGCATTTGCCGATTTAAGACGGGCTTGATAGCGTTTATAGACCTCTGCGGTCTTGATCATACGCATATCTCTGCCCGCATCTGCCGCTTCATCGTCGGGTGTGCGGTCGTTTTCCTTTGCTTTGGAGATAGCATTTATCAACGTTCTCGGCGGAAGCACGCTTTCTGCGATGTTAAGCTCTTTTAGTATCTCGGTTATAAGTTTTTTGGAATCGTCGGTATCGTATATAACGAAATTGTTGTTATAACCGATCCTGTCAATATATCTGCGGAGTATCCGTACGCATATCGAATGGAACGTGCCTGCCCAAATATCGTTCGCCTGCTCTCCAAGAGCGTTCGAAAGACGTTCCTTGAATTCCTTTGCCGCCTTGTTTGTGAAGGTTATGCAAAGAACCTTGTAAGGGAAAGCAGGATTGACGGCACAGCGTCTTAAAATACTTTTGATCTCGTCCCTGTTGCCGAAATCGAGGATCCCTTGCATAAGCGGAAGCAATTCTTCTGCATTTTCGGGGACGGTATTGCTTGTTGCGGCAGACCCGAAAAGAACTATGTTTGCGATACGGTTTACGATGACCGTTGTCTTTCCGCTTCCTGCGCCTGCAAGAACGAGAAGAGGCCCTTCGGTATGATAGACCGCTTCACGCTGACGGGGGTTGAGAAACGAAAAGTATTTATCAAAAAGCTTTGATCTCATTTCAAGATAGGTCTTTTTGTTCTCCATACAAGTCCCTCCGTACACATAATAGATATATTATAATAAAAACCGTAGCAAAAATCAAGCGTTACACCCATAAATTCTACATAAAAATATATATACGGCGTATATTTTGCAAACGGCTCCGAATTACACAAAAATATTTGTCGACGTAAGAAAAATTTAATCAAAAAAACAAAAAACCTATAATTTCCTATTGCAATTTGAAGAGCGTTCGTTTATAATAGTGATACCAAGATAGGGCCCTGCGCCCAAAATAATTTTTCGATAAGGAGAAATATTAAAAATGAAGAAAATTCTTGCGTTTCTTCTCGTAGCAACAATGCTTTGCGCATTGTTTGTTTTGCCCTCTTCTGCGGCGGACAACAAGAACTATGAAGTAAAATTCAAGTACACCAAGTCCGCTCCGAAGATCGACGGTACCGTAAAGACTAACGAATACGGCTCCGCACTTCCTTTCCATACTTATTCCACCAGCAAATCCCAGTTCAAAGACAGAGAACATAACAAGCTCGTCGGTCAGTGGGACGTAGATTTCTACACTACTTGGGATAAGAACAACCTCTACATGGCATGGGTAGTTAAATCCGAAGCTCACGGCGCACTTCCCAATGCACAGTTCAAAGAAGCTCCTGCAAACGCAGGTGAACCTATTGAAGGAACCAAGATCAGCGATAACCCTGAATTGGCATCGCAGCACATGTGGACCTATTCCCACGTTTCCTTCATCATCACTCCCGGTGCTCCCAACCAGGGCACTGACTATTCCGCAAACTACCTCGAAGTTGGTTTCTGTGAAGACGTTACCGGCACTACCCAGAGAGCGATCTGGAAGGTTCCCACCAGCATGCAGTTGGACGAAGTTAACCTTAACGACTGGTCTGCTGTAGCAAAGAGAGACGAAGCTAAGAAGACCACCACTTACGAAATTGCAATTCCCTGGAAATATGCAGGCGTTAACCAGATCGGTAACAACGCTCAGTTCGGTCTTGCTTATGCAGTAGGCGCTCAGGAATACTACTACAAAGACAACCGTGCTGAAATGGCTATGATCGAATGGCAGGACGCTATTCTTACCACCAAATTCCCCAACAGATGTGCTATCGTAACTCTTACCGGCGCTGACTTCAGCGGCACAGTTGATTACCACAAACCCCTTACTTCCGGCACTCTTCCTTCCGCAGCAACCGGCAAGCCCCAGATCGGTATTTCCAACGTTAACGAAGGTATCGTAAACGGTAACGAAGGTACTCTTATCACCGATCCTTCCATGTCGCTCGATTCTCTCACTTGGGCATATTCCGCACTTCTTAAGAAGACTTCCGAAGCAGGCGTATATGAACTCGTAGAAGGCTTTATGGGTCTCGGTTCTCCCGTAACCTTCACCAACAAGTTTGAAAAAGGCATGCTTCTTATCGGCGTACACGCAGGTGAAGCCGATTCTAACAGAGGTTGGTACAACACCCTTTCCGGACTTCTTCCCGGCAGCAAGCTCGGTCTCTTCGGTGTAGACCTTGCTAAGAACGAACGTACTTACAGCAACTCGATGTTCTACGTTATCGAAGAAGCAAAGGCTCCCGTAGTTGACGATCCCGTTGACGAACCCTCTAAGGATCCCGTTGACGAACCCTCTAAGGATCCCGTTGACGAACCTTCCAAGGATCCCGTTGACGAACCTTCCAAGGATCCCGTTGATGAACCTTCCAAGGATCCCGTTGACGAACCTTCTAAGGATCCCGTTGACGAACCTTCTAAGGATCCTGTTGACGAACCTTCTAAGGATCCCGCAACTTCTGACGAACCCACCACTTCCGACGAACCCACTTCCGAAGATCCTTCCGATGTAGTTTCTGACGATGTTTCTGATGACGTTTCCGGCGACGTTTCCGACGGTTCTAACGATGTATCCGAAGATTTCGGCAACACCTTCGAAAGCGAAGATGAATCTTCTGTTGAACCTTCCGAAGCTCCCGCAGCTTCCGAAGACGATGCAACCGCTGACACTAACACCACCAACGATGACAATAAAGACGACGACGGCAACGGCGCTCTCATCTGGATCATCCTCGGCGTTGTAGTTGTTCTCGGCGGCGGCGCAGGCGCATTCTTCTACTTCAAGAAGAAAAAGGCATAATTGATCAATAATCAATAATATAACGAGGTCACTTTAAGTGGCCTCGTTTTTTTGTCGGGCCCCCCGAGAAGTCGTTAGACTTCTTGGGGTAATTATTGTCGGGGTCCCCTTAATACCCCTACAAAACTTTGTTTTGCAGGGAACCCGTCGTCAGACTTCTTGGGGTAATTATTATGCACATCAAGCATACTGAAAAACCTTGTTTTGTATTGTGAGGGATCTCACACAGTATAACGAAAAGTTAATTGTCAAAGACGGAAGGTTGTTTCTGATTGAGATTCTTCACTTCGTTCAGAATGACACTTCTATTTTTCAATACGTTCAGTATGACACGGTTCTCCATAATTGAGATTCTTCATTTCGTTCAGAATGACAGTTATACTGAACCAACCTGCACCGTGAAGATAAAAAAGTATCACGGGAACGACACAGAAATTTGAAACATGCCTACACCGTGAAGATAAAAAAGTATCACGGGAACGACGTGAGAATTTGAAATGTGCCTACACCGTGAAGATAAAAAAGCTCGGTTTTTAAACCGAGCTCTTTTGTTTGATCGTTTCTTATTCAACCTGTTCGTTATTGCTGTTTTTCGGCATTACGAACGGTTCTTTTTTACTTTGAATAAATATTAAGATGAATGCGAAGACCGACATAAACACCGCTATAACAGCAACTGTCGTACCGATATTGTTGCTTCCGTCAGAATCGGTCGGTTCGGTTTGCGGTTTGCTTTCGTCGGGAAGGACTGTAACCGTTAAGGAATAGCTTAGAACCTCACCGTCGGGAGCGCCGATGGTTATCGGGATCCTTGTTTTTTCACCGTTCAAGGCCGTGTTGCCGATAATGACTGTTGCAGTGCCGTTTTGCGCTACGGCATAGATATTAACCTTTTCCGTGCCGAAGGGAACGGATATGGCGTAGTGCAGAATATCGGGGTTGAATGACGGCGTCAATCGGAAACCTTCAACTTCGAGCTTGGAAAGACGGCAGTTGGAATCGAATCGAGGTGCTTTGTCACGCTTGACCTCGATAGAATAGGTCGAGGTTTCGTCGTCTTCGTTCGTATACGTAATGTATACCGTCGTTTTCGTTCCGTCGGGAACGGTCAGCGAGGTTATCGTAACAAGCTCGTCTTCGGGACTTGTAACGTTTATATCCGCCAAGGCACTGTTGTGGGGTATGGTTGCTTTGTATTGGTTGATCTCGGGATCGAACTTGAAGGAATATGCATTGAAAAATTCAATATTGAAATCACCAAAGCTTTGTTCCGAAAGAATGATATCGGTGGGCTTGTAGATTATTTTTTCGCATCTGTCGGTGAAAACGGCGGTCATATTTTCGGATATGATCTTCGTACTCTCACCGCCGGGTGCATTAACACGGAATCGCAGGCTTATAACTGCGGTGAATGCATCTTTGATCTCCGCACCGTTGCTGTCGTATGCATAGAAATACAGATTATTCTCGAAATCACGGACTTCGGCTTTCCAACCGATAGTCTGCGCTTTTACAAATTCAAGACCGTTGCCGTATCCCAAAATACCCGAAAGAGCACGAACGTTTTTACAGCTTTCAAGACATAGGATAACGTCGATATAATCGCCGTTATGAACCTTGGAGACCGTTTGACCGTACGCCTTGCCGAAGAGGTTAAGGGTTGGCGTGCCGACGTTTGCTTCGGTCTTTTTGAGGATTATATTCTTTAATGCACGGTAATCGTTGTCGCCGAGCGTTCCGTTACCGTTAATGTCAGAGGCAGAGATTGCTTCGAGGGGATATTCCTTTCCACGAAGTATCTGCTCGATAAGATAAAGGTCGTATGCGGTGATGAATGCGTCTCCGTCGATATCGCCCGTTAATACACATTTAAGCTCGTCACTTACGATGCCGTTTTTTACAAGACGGACTACCGTGCCCGTGCCGACGTTTCCGATGGCTTCTTCGCCGTTTTCTGTAAGTATTTGGATATCTTCGGAATGGTTAAGGCTGTTTTTAAGAGCATCGACCGTTGTATCGGGAAGTATACCGAGAAGGAAACCGTTGTCACGGTCGACGTGCAGATTACTGTCGGGTTTCGGCGTGATAAGCGTATTAACGACGGTTATAACACATTCTGCCCTGAAAACACCGTAATCGGTCTTGGCTTCGGCAATAACGATGTGCTTGCCGTCCTTGACCGCCTTTATCCTTCCGTTCTTGCCGATCTCAATGCCGTCGCTTTCGCATTTGAAGGTTATCGGGACGGTGGGCGCATTTGCAGGGAGATATTTGATCTTAAGCGTGACCGATTCTCCGATAGAAACGGTTCTCTGAGGAGAAACAAACTCTATTCCCGAAAGTGCCGTTTGGATCGAGAAATTATAGATTATATTTCTTCCGCAGGGGAGAACGAGCATAAAATTATGGTCGCCGATCTCGGAAACCGCCGTGCCCGATTTAAAGGGTGCTCCGTTAAGGAATCCGATGCCGTTTTTAAAGCTTATCTTCGTGTTGCCGAGGAACGTGGAGGAATCTGAAACACCGCTGATCTCGGGGGTGTCAACAACTTCAAAACCGTTGCCCGACGAGGAGACCGAGATTATAGCCTTTGAAAATGCAACGACGGAATTATCCGAAGTGATAATTGCCTGTTCGGGTTCGGTAACGCCGAGGTCGCCGATGTATTCCTTCGTTTCAAGGCTGTAAACGCCGTTTTCGGTGACGACGGTATTACCCTTTATTGCCAATACGTTGGAATCAAACGATTGCATAGGTTCAAGAGTTTCGAGGGCATAAATGTTCTTACCTGCCGAAATAACGGAGGATATTACAAAATCCTTGCTGTTAACGTCAACACTTCTTATTTTTGCAAAATCGAATCCGATAACAGAAAGAGTTTCGTTTTCAAGCGCATAGATGAATTTTCCGTCGGTTGCGATTTTTTCGGCTTTTATCTCCGTCACGGTCGGTTCGGTATTATCAAGCGGATAAACCGTTAAAATTCCGTTGATCAACGCATAGATATTTTCGTTATGAACGAACATCGAACTGCATTTGCCCGAAATGTCGAAGTATGCACCGTTTTCAATATTGTTTTCGGGTGCGAGGAATATCTTATCTGCCGATTCGAACATAACCGCCGAATATCCGCCCGAAACGATGATTTCGGAGGGGGTATATTTCAAAGGAATGGGCGGCATAAGAGAAAGATCGGTAGACGCAAATCCGTAAAGCGAATTCATACCCTTGAAAAGCAGATATACGTTTTCGCCCGAGGCTGCCGTGGATATCACGGGAGAATATTTGTCATAGAAGAGGTTTTTGCGGAATTCGTTAACCGTCTGTGTTGTGCCGAAAGCCTTTTCATTTTTTCTTGCCGCACCGAAACGGGTTACGCCCGTCGGACCGCTTTTTATGAAGGTGTAATAGGGTTCGACACCGAAAACGTACATCGTTTCTCTGCCGATGACTATTTCCGAAACGGGCGAAGGGAAAACACCCTTTTCCTTCGCTGTTTCGATCTCGGTTATGCGGTTGTCGGTATAGAAAAGACCGCTTTTTATCATAACCGCAGAAGTTGACGCTGTTTCAAGAACAAGATTTCCGTTTGTTATATCGTAAACACGGTTTCCGACGGCAAAATAGCCTTCTGCAAAGCAGACCTTCTTGCCGTAGAGAGCAAAGTTTGTATCAAATTCCGTGATCAGATTTGTCGTCAGGTCAAGTATTCTGACGGTATTATCGGAAGAAGGAGCAATGAAACAGAGATTTCCTTTGTCGTAAATTGCTTTTTCGGGGATAAAGCCAAGCTCGAGAATCGGTTCTGCTTCGAGCGTTTCGGGGTTGATCCTTGAAAGAAAGCCGTTTACGGAAACGAAAAGGTTATTTTCGGCAAAGATATAAAGCTCTGCACCTTCATAAACGAAGGTCTCTTTTATCGCCGTTTCGCCTTCAAGGGCGGTTTCACGGTCGATGACCGTTATGCCGTTGTCGCCGAAAAGAAGAAGGTCTGTTTCGGTGAAGATGTGCGAATAAACACGTCCGATCTCAAGAAAATGCAAATATTGTTCGGGCTTGGTCATATCATAGACTGCCGTACCGATAAGAGAATCGTTATAAACGAAGAAATATCCTTTTTCTTCGTCAATAGCAGCCGTAGCGTTGCCGTAATCGCTTTCATAAACCGTTGCGTATGGGAACGTTATCTCAAAGGAATATTTCTTCGAAACAGCCTCGTTACCGCTGAATACTTCAAGAGTGTGTTTTCCTTCGGTCATAACGGCGATCTCGCCATAGACCGATTTTCCGTCAAGCTCTGCTCTGCCGTCACCGATGATGTGGATATTGATGGGGTCGGTATATTTTCCGCCGTCCTTAACACCGTAAACGGTGGGAAGTGCGTACTGAACGTAAATTTCGGTTTCTCTGCGTTCGTCGCCGTCGAAGAGAACGAAGGTGTGTTTGCCCGAGGCGGTTATTTTGTCCTTCGATCTATAGGGGAAACCGTCGAGAGTTGCCGTGCCACGCTCGAATTCAAAATAGGAATATGTCGGGAATTCTCTGTAATCGTAATAGAGGGGGTCGTAATTGAGGTTGAATTTGACCGTCTTGCTGTTTTCTCCGTCGGTTACTGTGAGAGTGTGTTTTCCGTTGGTAATAATCGTTTCGCCGTCTTCGATAGGCTCGCCGTCGAGGAGAGCAGTGCCTCGGTTGAATCTGATAGTCACACCGTCGGTATAAACACCGCCGTTTGAAACACCCGTGATTATAGGAAGCCTTGAAGCCTTCAATATCTTTTGTGCGTCGATAATGCCGTGTCCGAGAGTATTCGTGCGTTTCTGTCCGCAGGTTTCGACGATAAGCGCAAGAAATTCTTCGTTGTCGAATCTTGCTCCCTTGTCAATATGCGATGCGGTAAGTGCTGCAATTCCGCTTACCAATGCGCAGGAATAGCTTGTGCCGGAATCGGTCTTGTATTTAGAAACACCGTCTTCGACGTATGCGATAGGAAGCTCTTCGCCGTAAGCGGCAACGTCAACGGCATCGTTATACTGTGAAAAACTGCTTCTCTTGCCGTTTTCGTTGCAGGACGCAACCGAGATAACACCGTTATAAGAGGCAGGATAGCATTTCTGGTCGGCATAGGGAAGCTCGCCGCCGTTGCCTGCCGCCGCAATAAGAATACAGCCTTTGGAAACGGCATAATCGATAGCCTCCTGCTCTGCCTGCGAAGAAGCATATCCGCCGATAGACATATTGATGACCTTTGCGCCGTTATCGGCGGCATAACGTATACCGTCGATAAGGTCGGAGGAATATATATCGGTTCCGCTTTCGGAGATTCTTACGGGGAGTATCGAAACGCCGTTTGCAATACCTGCAAAGCCGAGGGTATTGTTTGCCGTTGCGGCAATAAGACCGATAACACCCGTACCGTGTCCTACCGTATCGATATCGATACCTTCGGTTTTCGTCACGGCATCATATCCCGAAAG
The DNA here is from genome assembly GCA_045536935.1 of Eubacteriales bacterium. Lineage (GTDB taxonomy): Bacteria > Bacillota > Clostridia > Oscillospirales > CAG-382 > Coliplasma. Next base: position 40,135 of record JAZSOO010000003.1, read on the forward strand.
AATGTTTGCGTTTTGAAGCTCTTCGTGCGTGCGGTCGATGCCCGTATCGAGAACGGCAACGATAACGTCGGTGCTGCCGAACGTTATATCCCATGCGGAATAGACCGAGAGATTTTCATAAGCAGGGATCTCGATGGGGTCGTTCGTGGTTGTGAGTGCGGTTCTTAAAGCATCGGGCTCGTAATATTCAAACAAAGAGCCGTATCTGTTGAAAAACTCCTTGTTTGCAATGACCGAATAAAGACGGAATGCGCTTTCGGAAATTGCTTTATAAGTGACTTTATCAAGAACAAAACCGATTTCTTCTTCGGTTATATCCGGCTTGAATTTAACGATATATCTGCCCGTATCTTCCGAAAAAACGGCATCGTCTTCAAACGGATTCTGTATTTGAACAGCAAAAACACTCCCTGCTGTAAGCACAACGGGGAGTATCATCAAAAATGTTAAAACAAGGGAAAGGAGGCGTTTTTTCATCTATCGGGGTTCTTCGTTTCTGCCGTCAAAACGGCGGTATATTGATTGCATCTCGTCGGTTTGGACGGTGTGCGTTTGATCGGTATAGATATAAAGGTTGTTTTCGTATATAAGTCCCTCACCGCCGTCTTTTCTGCCTTCGACGAGGACAAGAGAGGGCTTTTTGTCGTAAGAGGGGAAAACGGCACGAAGCCTTTTAGGCTCTATACCGTTATTTTTCATAGAGCAAATAAGATTTGCAAGTCTGTCGGGACGGTAGACGGCAAAAAAGCTTCCGCCGCTCTTTAACGCCCAGGACGCCGCTTCGCAGAAAAGTGAAGCCCCTCCCGAAATCTCACGTCTTGCAATAGCAAGCGGGAGAGATTCGTTGCTTTTTCCGCAATTCTTGCGCATATACGGCGGATTCGTTATAACAAAATCGGCACGTCCGCTTTCGAAAATGGATCTATAATTCTCGGCGTTACCGCAAATGACGTTGAAACGGTCCAAAAAACCGTTCTCAGCGGAATTTTGCCTTGCGATATCGGCATATTCTTCCTGAAGCTCCAAACCCGTAAAATTACATTTGCAACCCGAAGCAAGCATAAGCAGCGGAATTACGCCCGAGCCTGTACCAAGGTCGATACCTCTGCCTTTTTTGCAACCGTCAAGGGCAAAATCGGCAAGAAGGAGAGCATCCGTGCCAAAACGGATACCGCCCTTTGGCTCTTTAAGCTTGATATCGGCATTGATTTTCGTTTCGAAGCCGTTAAACATAGATAACACCTGAAATTCACATAAATAAAACAATAATGCGTCCACAATCAAATTGTGAACGCATTAAGGTTTTTACCCAAAAATTACGCCTGAGGAGCGTCTACGGGGCAAACGCCTGCACATGCGCCGCAGTCGAGACAAAGTTCAGCGTCGATAACGTATTTGCCGTCGTCAGCAACGGAGATTGCGCTTACGGGGCATTCGGACTCGCAAGTGCCGCAACCGATGCAAGCATCGTTGTTAATGATATAAGCCATTACATTTACCTCCAAGTATGTATTGATTAAAATATATCATAAATATTTTTTAATTTCAATAGGAAATTGATTGAAAAACAAAGAATTAACAAAAAGTTTTTTCCAATGCACTCTTAAGGTCGTTAAGAATGTCGTTAATGTCCTCGATACCGACGGAAATTCGTATCAAGCCTGCATCGATACCTGCCTTAACAAGCATTTCGTCGCTTAACTGACGGTGCGTTGAGCTTGCGGGGTGAAGCACGCAGGAATGGACCGTCGCAACGTGAACCGCATTCTTGAAAAGGGAAAGCGAATTCATAAACTTAACTGCGGTCTCTCTGCCGCCCTTGATGCAGAAGGAAACAACACCGCTTTGTCCCTTCGGGAGATATTTTTGAGCGAGGTCATAATATTTATCGCCTTCAAGTCCCGAATAATTAACGTATTCCGCATAACCGCTGTCCTTTAAGAACTTTGCAACGGTAAGAGCGTTTTCGCAATGTCTTGCAAGACGAACGTCAAGCGTTTGCATACCGAGGTCAAGAAGGAATCCTGCCTGTGCGGTGGGATAAACACCGAGGTCACGTACAAGCTGAACACGCATTTTGGTTATATATGCGAGCTTGCCGAAGGATTCGGTATATACAAGACCGTGATAGGATTCGTCGGGGGTGCAAAGACCTTTGAATTTATCATTTTGAGTCCAATCAAAATTACCGCTGTCAACAACACAGCCGCCAAGCTGTACTGCGTGTCCGTCCATATATTTTGAGGTGGAAAGAACAACGATGTCCGCACCGAAATCGATAGGTCTGCAAAGAACGCCCGTTGCAAAGGTGTTGTCAACGATAAGCGGAATGCCTGCCTCGTGAGCGACGGCGGCGATTCTTTCGATATCAAATACCGAAAGCGCAGGGTTTGCGATAGTTTCGCCGAAGATCAGCTTTGTGTTCGGCTTTATAAGCTTTTTAAGCTCTTCGCCGGAAATATCCTGATCAAAGAAGGTGCAATCGATGCCGAAACGCTTTAACGTTACGGAGAAGAGGTTTGTCGTTCCGCCGTATATCTTCGAAGAAACGAGTATCTCGTCGCCTGCGGAAGCAATATTCGTAACCGCAAGGAAGGATGCCGCCTGACCGGAGTTTGTACAGAGTGCCGCAACACCGCCTTCGAGGTCTGCGATCTTCTTTTCGACAAAATCAACCGTCGGGTTGGAAATACGGGAATACATGTGTCCGTCGGCGGTGAGGTCGAAAAGCTTGCCGATCTCGGAAGGAGAGCTGTAAGCATAAGTCGTGCTTTGATATATCGGGAGAGCCATAGGGCCGCCGTTTTCGGGGCTATATCCCGAATGTATACATTTTGTGGCAGGGGAGTAGTTCTTTTCCATTTTTCATCAACCTGTTTTTTATAATTTATTTTTCGGATTCGCCTTTATCGAGCTTGCGGAGAAGGTTTACGCCGTCGACCCAGTTGCTCGGATAGATGACCTCGTGACGTTGGAAATCGTCGTACGAGAAGATAGTTTCAAGATGCTCTGTCGCTTGGTCTGCGGTGAGGTTGGTATCGCAAGCAGAGATGAGCTTTGTCATAGAGCTGACGTTTTTGAGATTCGATTCATTCTTAAAGAACTGATCGATCAATTGAGCAAACACGTATGCGTATACCGAGTTGTAATCCCCGCCGGAGCTTTGATCGCCGTGAGGATTATATTCGAGAAGCCATTCAAGATATGTCTTTCCGTGAACCGATTTGTTAAGATTAATCTTACCCGTGAGATTGAAATAGTAATCCGACGGCTTGGAATCGCCTTCGGGGAAGATAACGTCCTTATAGGCAGGATTCATAATAGATATGGGTTCTTTGGTTATCGTGCTTGCGATCTCGTCTGCATCGACAGTGGGACTTCCGATGAGCCTTGCAAGAGTTTTAACGGATTTTTTATCAAAGCAGAGAGCATAATCGGTCTTGATGCCCGTCATGGTGCTTACAAGCTGGCATACCGACTCCGAGGAGATCATACCGAAAAGATCACCGACAGGGACTGCAACGCCTATCTCGTTCGTAACTCTCGTTGTTTTGGGGATAGAACATTTGATAAACTGCTTTGTCTTGCCGTTTGAATCTATAAAGAAGGTTTCAAGCGCACGGTTTTCGGAATCCACACAGAATATAACAGCCGTGAAAATATCGCCTTTTTCGTCATATTCAACGTCAGAGACCTCGGGGAAGGAGGTTTCTGTATCGGAGGTGTCCGAAACATCACCTTGCGAAACGTCGCCCGAATTCTCTCCGTTCGGGTCGGGCAGAGCCACGATCTCGGAAAGCCAGGGAGAGATGACGTTAAGACCTATCAAAAGAAAGACGGTCAAGCTTATAACAAACGTAATTAGAAAGTTTTTGAGTGCGGAAGACAAGTTCTCATCTCCTTGAAAGTTTTATTCGTATAATTATACACCATATATAAAGGTTTGTCAATCAAATTATACTTCTTGACAACCGACAGGAATGGGAGTATAATATGGTAGTTAATATAGGCGGAGTATACCTACCGCCGAGAACAAGAAAGGACAGATATTATGAAAAAGCTTTTAGTTTGTCTTCTCGCATTGCTTATGGTGCTTCCTTTTGCGGTTGCCTGCAGCGGCGACAGCGACGACCAGAGCAAGGCCGGCCCCAGCAACAGCACAGGTAAGTTGACCACTCCCGTTGTCGATCTCGGAGGCAGAGAGATCAACGTTCTTTGCTGGGACTTCGGTACCGGTAACAAATCGATCAAGGGCTACACCGGCGAAATTATGTACGATGAAAACAGCTCCAACTCGGTCGACTTGGCAAAGAAGGAAGTAGTTGCACGTGTACAGGAACTTTACAACTGTAAGATCGTCGGCACTCTCACTTCCAACACTAACGAAACCATTCCCTCTATCGTTAAGGAACAGGTTCAGGCAGACAACCACGAATTTGATATCTGCTTTGATAACCTCGCACAGGCTTCTACCCTTGCGCTCGAAAAGTTCATTCTCGACCTTAACACCGTTCCCGGCATCAACCTTAAAGATGCTTGGTGGGACCAGAACGCAGTTGCCGACCTTTCTATCGGCGGTAAGAACTATTTCACCTGCGGCGATATCAACACCTTCGACGACCAGGGTACTTGGGTCATCCTCTTCAACAAATCGTTGAAAGAAAAGCAGAATATTGAAGAAGATTTCTATCAGCTCGTTCGTGACAATAAATGGACCTACGATAAGTTTGTTGAGATCTGCACCAAGAATCAGGTCACTCACGATTCCAACGGTGATAACGCTCTCGACGAGCTCGATACTTGGGCATACGGCGGCGAAAGCTTCAACATCTACGTTCACCTCGTTGCAGCAGGTATGAAGATCGCTAACAAGGACGAAGTTACCGACCTTCCCTACCTCACCGTTTCCACCGAAGCACAGACCACCTATACCGCACTCACCAAGATCCTTGAATTCTATAACGATGAAAACACCGTTATGATCGCAGACAGCCCCACTTATGCGGCTAAATTCCCTTGGGGTACCTACAATCCCTTTGACGAAACCGTTCACAAGGCATTCATCGAAGGCCGTGAGCTCTTCTACATGGGCGGTCTCTTCAACCTCGTATCTCTCCGTGATATGGCTGAAGGTCAGGAATTCGGTATTCTTCCCATTCCTAAGAACAGCGCAAGCCAGGATAGATATTACCACACCGTTTCCCACAACAACGCAAGCGTAATGTTCCTTCCTGCATCTCTTCCCGCAGAAGACCTTAACAACATCGGTCTTGTAATTTCTGCTCTCGGCGAACTTTCGAAGCAGGAAGTTACTCCCGAATTCTACGATATCCAGCTTAAATACCGTGATGCAAGAGACGATGATTCCGGCGAAATGCTCGACCTCATCTTTGAATCCCGTGCATTCGACCTCGGTGCAGCATTCAACTGGGGCGCAGATGCAAACGGTTGGGGCGGTATCCTCGGTCAGTATATGAACCTCGATCCCAACGTTGCATCCCGTTTCGAAAGCGTTTATGCTAAATCGCAGTTGGCGCTTGAAGAATTCCTTAACAAGATCAAATAAGCATATCTATTAAAAGATAACTCCGCTTTTTGCGGAAAGGAGACTCCTTATGGGTATATTCGAAGCGATAATATACGGAATAATTCAGGGTATTGCGGAATTTCTTCCCATATCCAGCTCGGGCCACCTTGCATTGGCACAGAATTTCACACAGAAATTCTCGGGCGCAGAGATCAATTCCGGCGCAAACTTCACCTTCAACATTGCACTTCATCTTGCAACGTTGGTTTCGGTCTGCGTGGTTTATCGCAAAGACGTGCTCGACCTTATAAAAGGTTTCTTCTCTCTCGTCAAAAAGCTCTTCTCCGGAAAGCTTAAGGACGGACTTGATAAGGGTGAAAAATTGTTTTTGATGCTCTGCGTCGCAACCCTGCCCCTCGTTCCCGTCAAGCTTTTGGGTCTTGATGAGTCTGTCGAAGCTCTAAGCGGTATCAGCTGGGCTATCGGCATGCTCCTTATAATCAACGGAACAATGCTTTACATAAGCGACCGCCTTGCAGCGAGAGGAACCACCGCCGAAAACGGCGGTTTCCTCCGCCCGCTCGGCGTTGGCTGTATGCAGGCGTTGGTCGGTATCCTTCCCGGTATTTCCCGTTCGGGCTCTACCATAACCGGCGGTAAGATCTTCGGTTATACCCGTGAAGAAGCGGTAAGATTTTCCTTCCTTATGTCTATCCCAGCAATCCTTGGCGCTTGCGTTTTCGAGCTCCCCGATATGTTCGAGCAGGGATTCTCTATGGATATGTTTACTCCCGTTCTTGTCGGTGCGGTCGTTGCGGCTGTTGTCGGATTCTTTGCGATAAAGCTTTTGCAGTATCTTACCAAAAACAAGAGCTTCACGTTCTTTGCGGTCTATTCGGTTATCGTCGGTATCGGCGCAATAATCGTTGACCTTGCGTTTTAATTGGTTTTAATTAAAAAACACCCCCTAAAAGCCGTCATTGGCTATAAAGGAGTAACAAGTGGCACAAAAAAAGAAAAGCAGAGCCGTTAAAACCACACGTAAAAAGGCATCTGCTTCAAAGAGAAGTCAAAAAGAAATAAAGGTCGATCGCTCCGAGATTGTTCGTTTTGCGGTCGGCTTTCTCGCATTTTTTATAATACTCACGTTCTTCCCTGCGATAAACAGCGGTTGGTTCGGAGAAGCTATAACAAGGTTTCTTAAGGGACTTTTCGGTCCGATGTATTACGTCGTTCCCTTTTTGATGCTTATCGTTGATATAAGCTGGGGCCGTGACCGTGAGAGTAATTGCGCAAAAACCAAATATTTCTTATATGCTTTGGAATTTATATTCATTTCCCTCGTTGTTCAGGTTGCGGTCGCAGGCGGCGACGCTATGCCCATAACCTCGCTTTATTCGACGGGTATGAATTTTGAAAGCGCAGGACTTATAAGCGGTTCTTTGGCGATGATGTTTATATCCACCATCGGCGCAACTGCTTCTATGATCCTTGCAATTTTAGGCATCTTTATCGCAACCGTATTGCTTTGCGGCGCAACGCCGAAGGATACGGTTATAGCTATTGTCGACTATTTTCGTAACAGCGCAGCACGTGCTCGGGCGGAAGAAGACGATACTATCGACGAAGAAGACAATATCCCCGAAGTTCCCAAGAAAAAGGTTGAAAAAAAGCCCATACAGCCCGAAGAACTTCCCGAAGACCCTGCTGCCGCAGAAAATACGGAACCGTTCGACGACGGCTTGTTCATAATTCCCGAATACAACGCAGAACCTCAAAAAGAGAATACTGCTGATATAAAAGAAGAACCTATCGAAGAAAAACTTTCTCCGCTTTCTCCGCTTTTGGAGGAAGATGACGAAGAACTTTGCCTTGAGCCTATTGAAGACACCCCCTACGTTATCCCGCCCATATCTCTCCTTACGGCAGACGAAGGCAACGTAGGCGGTCCGACGAAAGTCGACGTTGAGCGTACAAGCAGAAAGCTTGAAGAGGTTCTTGCAAGCTTTAACGTAAAGGCAAAGGTTATAAACTGCACCTACGGTCCCACGGTAACCCGTTATGAGGTCCAACCCGAAACTGGCGTGCGTGTTAAGGCTATCTCCAACCTTGCCGACGATATTGCGCTTCACCTTGCCGCAACGGCAGTCCGTATTGAAAATATCCCCGGTAAAGCCGCTGTCGGTATTGAAATACCCAACCGCAACGTTTCTACGGTAAGACTCAGAGGTCTTATCGAAAACCCGATATTCAAGGAAAACAAGAGCCGTTTGTTTACTGCACTCGGCGAAGACGTTGCAGGCAACCCCGTATATCTCGATATTGCAAAAATGCCCCACCTTCTCGTTGCAGGTGCGACGGGACAGGGTAAATCGGTTTGTATAAACTCGCTTATCATCTCGTTGCTGTATCGCAACCACCCCAACGACGTCAAGCTTATACTTATCGACCCGAAAACCGTTGAATTTTCGGACTATAAGGATATACCCCACCTTCTCGTTCCCGTTATTAACGATCCGAAAAATGCGGCAGGTACGCTTAATTGGGCTTGCACCGAAATGGAAAACCGCTACCGTCTTATACAAGAGGTCGGCGCACGTGACCTTATGGGTTATAATTCCGCTGTCGCAGACGACCCCGAAAGAAAGCTCCTTCCCCAGATCGTAATTTTCATTGACGAATTTGCCGACCTTATGATGACTGCTCCCGACGACGTCGAGACCTCGGTCTGCCGTCTTGCACAGAAGGCACGTGCCGCAGGTATGCATCTTGTTATAGGTACACAGCGTCCCTCGGTCGACGTTATCACAGGTCTTATCAAAGCAAATATCCCCTCGAGAATCGCACTTACCACAACTTCGCAGGTCGACAGCCGTACTATCCTTGATATGACGGGTGCGGAAAAGCTTCTCGGTAAGGGTGATATGCTCTATAACCCCGTCGGTGCGATGAAGCCCTTGCGTGTTCAGGGCGCATTCGTTGACGGTAAGAGCGAGGTTGCCGCCGTTACCCAATTTATCAGAGATGCGGCGCACGTTCAGTATGACGAATCTATTATGAAGCAGATCGAGCAGGAAGCAAAGCTCTGCGGTATGAAGGGCAAACGTGGTGCTGCCGCTGCTGCCGAAGGCGCCGATGACGGTGACGAAAAGATGGATCCGATGCTTATGGATGCGATCGAGGTTGCTATCGAATGCAATACCGTTTCGACCTCCTTGCTTCAACGCCGTCTGTCGCTCGGTTATGCCCGTGCTGCAAGAATTATTGATAAAATGGAACGCAAGGGCTATATCGGTGAATTTGATGCCGCAACCAAAAAACGCAGTATACTTATAACCCGTGAACAGTTTGCCGAGCTTAAGCTTAACGGCGAACCCAAGAAGGAGGAAGAAGCCAATGCTTAAAAAGCTTTTGTGTATCCTTCTTGTTGTTGCCTGCCTGCTTCCGCTTTCGGCTTGCTCAAGCGCAAACGAATACGAGCTCACCTTCAATTTTGACGAAAACGGTAAAAAGGAATATATTTTCTACACCGATGAATGTGTCGTCTACGTTGTAAGCGGTTTGATGATGTGTAGTGTTGACGGCAAATCGAAAATGCTTGAAATGGCATTGCACGACGGAGAGATCACCGTCGAGGCAATTCTCGAATCCGCTTCTGCCGATGCCGAAAACGAGGATATTAAGTTTACCGAATATCCCGACGGAAGCATTGAATACCACTACGAAGGCTTCAACCTTGTAAAGCTTAACAGCCTCACGGGAAGCAAGGATTTATATTTCCTTCCCGACAGTATGAGCTATTACGATATACAAGAATAGTATTGTGCTTTCGCACAATACATCGATATAAATCCCTGACGGGATTTTCGAGATACGGCAAAGCCGTTCGATATGCAAAATGCTCGATATGCCCTGATGGGCAAGAAGGGATTTATATCATATCGAATCCGAGGTTAACGAGGATATATCGAATTTACGAAGTAAATATATCGATTTTGCAAAGCAAAAATATCGACAAAAAACCCGAAGGAAATTTTCCTTCGGGTTTTGTATTTATCTTTTATCAATCGCCTGTGCATATTTAACCGATGCCATAGCGTCTGCGCCGTAGAAGTCTGCGCCCATAGCGTTGGCATATTCTTCGGTAAGCACCGCACCGCCGACCATAACCGTAATATCGGGAAGCTCGGCTTTAAGCATCTTCACCGTTTCGGTCATAGCGGGAACGGTCGTGGTCATCAATGCACTCAATCCGACAAGCCTTGCACCTGTTGATTTTGCTTCGGCAACGACCTTCTCGGGCGGAACGTCTTTGCCAAGGTCGATAACGTCAAAGCCGTAATTGGAAAGAAGCGTTGAAACGATATTCTTTCCGATATCGTGTATATCACCCTTGACCGTCGCCATGATGATCTTCATACCTTTTTCACGGCTGTTTTCGGAAAGAGCGTTGTTCACGGCATTGAAAGCCGATTTTGCCGCATCCGCACCGCCAAGCAGACGGGGAAGGAAAATCTGCTTTTTCTCATATCCGTCGCCAAGCGCATTAAGCGCAGGGATAAGGTCTTCTTCGATAATTTCAAGAGGTTTTTTCGTTTCGAGAAGTTTCTCTGCACATTCGAAAGCCTTCTTTGATAGTCCCGAAAATACGGCTTCGTAAAGGGTAATATCCTTATTTTCGGATATTACAGCCGTTTCCATTCCCGAACCTTCGGTATCGAAGGTGAAATCACGGCAGGGGTTTTCGTCGGCAAGCACGGTCTTTGCCGTTTCGGAGGCAGGGTTGATTATCGCCGCAGTCAAGCCTCTTGCCGACGCAGCAGAAAGGAAAGAAGCATTAATACGTTCTCTGTCGGGCATACCGTAGGAGATGTTTGAAACACCCAAAGCGGTTTTCAAGCCTCTGCTTGAGAGATTTTCAACACATTCAAGGGTCTTGTTTCCGCTTTCCTTGTCGGTTGCGACCGTCATCGTCAAGGCATCGAAAAGAAGTCTGTCCCTTGAAATACCCATTTCTTCGGCACGTTTGATTATTTTGTCGGCAATCTTCAATCTATCCTTCGGGCTGTCGGGAATACCGTTTTCGTCAAGAAGGAGAGCAACGCAATATGCGCCGTACTTTTTAACTATCGGCAAAACGGTATTAAGACTTTCTTCCTTGCCGTTGACCGAGTTTATTATCGGAATACCGTTATATATCCTTGCAGAAGCAGATAATGCTTCGGGAGAAGCGGAATCGAGCTGTAAGGGGAGAGAGCTGACGCTTTGTACGGCAAGAACTGCGTTTTTCAAAACGGCAGGCTCGTCAATATTGGGGATACCAACATTAACGTCGAGAATATCCGCACCGCTGTTTTCCTGCGAAACAGCCTCTGTGCAAAGATAGTCCATATCGCCGTTTTTGAGTGCATCCTTAAGCTTTTGCTTGCCCGTCGGGTTGAGCCTTTCGCCCACAACGGCGGTCTTGTTTCCAAGACGGCAAACCTTTATACCCGAGCAAACTGCGTTTTTGTAATCGCCTTGTAGCTTTTTTATCTTTTTATCGGCAAGTGCTTTCGACACCTGTCTGATATATTCGGGAGAAGTACCGCAACAACCGCCAACGGCGGAAATGCCGGACTCAGCAAGCGAAATTGCAAAATCATAGAACCTTTCGGGCTTAACGTCAAAATAGGTATTACCGTTTTCGTCAAGCTTGGGCAGACCTGCGTTTGCGTTGACGATTATGGGAAGTCCCGAAATTGAAGCCAGCTTTTTTGCGATCGGCTCCATAGCATCGGGGCCAAGACCGCAGTTAACTCCGATAGCGTCAACGCCGAGAGAAGCAAGATAAACGGCAACCGTTTCTGCATCTGCGCCCGTAAGCGTGCGCATACCTTCATCAAAGGTAAGAGAGATCGCAACGGGCAGGCTTGAATTCTCTCTCGTTGCAATAAAAGCGGCTTTACATTCGTAAAGGTCGCTCATTGTTTCAAAAAAGATCAAATCCGCACCTGCGTCCTCGGCGGCTTTTACGGAATCAGAAAAAGCATCGACCGCTTCTTCAAAATCCATATCGCCGATAGGGTGCATCAATCTTCCCGTAGGTCCGATGTCGGCGGCAACGAGAATCTCTCTGTCAGCCTCGCTTGCCGCTTTTTTCGCAAGCGAAACCGCACGGTAGACTTCGTCATAGCTGTCCATACCGAAGGGGGTCAGCTTTGTTTTATTAGAACTGAAGCTGTTCGACGAAATAACGTCTGCACCTGCCTTTATATAGGCACGGTGGACGTTGAGAACAGCTTCTTCGTTGGTTGTATTAAGTGTTTCGGGCAATTCGCCTGCCGTCAGCCCTGCATTTTGGAGCATTGTGCCCATTGCGCCGTCGAAAACGAGAGGCTTGCCCGAGAATTTATCGAAAATGCTCATTTACGTATCTCCGAAAGATTTTCCATAATTGCCTTTGCAATATCGGGTTTATTCATAGCGTAGATATGTATATTGTTAACACCGTTTGCGATAAGGTCAATGATCTGGTTCGTTGCAAACGCAATACCTGCCTGCTTCATCGCAAGGGGGTTATCACCGAAACGCTCGACCATCTCACGAAGGCTTCTCGGCACGCTTGTACCCGAAAGCGAAACGCTTCTTTGCAACTGTCTTGCGTTGGTTATCGGCATAATACCTGCAATAACGGGAATGTTAATACCTTTTCTCTGGAATTTGGAGAGGAAGGAATACATAACCTCGTTATCAAAAAACATCTGCGTTGTGAAAAATTCGCAGCCGCTTTCAGCCTTTATCTTCAGATTATCTATATCTGCGGAAACGGTTGCAGATTCGGGGTGTCCCTCGGGATAGCAAGCACCGCCGACGCAGAAATCGCCCTTGGATTTAATAGCCTTCGCAATATCGCTTGCGTGGGCATAAACCTTCTTCGGCTCTCTGCCTTGGGGCATATCGCCACGGAGTGCAAGTATGTTTTCAATACCGTTCGCTTTAAGCGTTTTCAGATATTCGTCAAGAGTTTCCTCGTCGGAAGAAACGCAGGTCACGTGTGCAAGAGAAGCAACACCGCAGTTTTCAACTTCCTCGGCAAGCTCTGTCGTGAACGATGCCGTCGTACCTGCCGCACCGTAGGTTACGCTTATAAAATCGGGAGAGAGCTTTGCAATCTCCGCAACGACCTGACGGCTTTGGTCAAGCTCTGTACCCAACTTCGGCGGGAAAATCTCGCAGGATATCGTTATTTCTTTGTTTTTAAGTATTTCGGAGATCTTCATTTTAATCCCTCTTAAAAATATAATATTCCTTTTCGGGCTCGGCGCAACCGTCAAAGCCCTTTCCGCCCGTTACAGAAACAAGGGAAAATCCCTTTGCGGCGGCAAGAATATCTTGTTTTTTGTGTAATTTTTGGATCTGTTGCTCGCAGGAACGGAAATAGTCCCCGTTCTCAAGCTCGGAAAAGGTGTCGATCATAAATTCGCAGGTCTCGCTGTCTTCCAAGAAAACACTTCTCCATACCGTGAACGAATCGTCGAATTCATAAACGTAGCTCTGCCCGTCCATTATTTCCTTATAACGGTATTCGGTGTTCACGTCGAAGATGAACACACCGCCCGGCTCAAGATAGTTATGAACGAGCGAAAAGACCTCTTCAAGGTCGCAACGTTCGGTAAGATAATTAAGACAGTCGAAAGACGAATAGACCGCCTGAACGGTTCCGTAAAGCTCAAATTCACGCATATCCTGACACAGCAAAAGCGTGTTTTTGCCGTAGTTACGTTCACGGGCATGGTTCAGCATCTCCGGAGAGATGTCAAGCGCAACCATATCGTAACCGTTATCGGCAAGGATAGCGCAAATACCGCCCGTACCGCAGCCAAGGTCGAGAACCTCTTTAACCTTTATATCCGCTTTTTGAAAGTCGGACATAAGCATTTCCGCATAGGGCTTATACGCATTACCGTTTATGCGGTCGTAAATATCGGCAAGGGTAGTAAAGCTCATTCCGAAATTCTGTCGAGAACCATTGCATATCCGTCGCTTCCGTAACGGAGAGCACGGTTGACACGGGTGATGGTAGCGGTGGAGAGATGGGTCTTTTCTGCAATATCGTTATAGGTGTTGCCGTCACGGAGCATTTCTGCAGCGGTGAGACGCTTGCTCATTTCGGTAATTTCGCTTATTGTGCAAAGGTCGCTCAAGAAACGGTATGCTTCGTCAACGTTTTTAACGCAAACTATCGCAGCAGCAAGCTTATCTGTGGTAGCATCCTTGATTTTTTCTAACATTTTAAGTTCCTCCTGAAAATTAATATAAAAATTTCATTTCATACATTAACGTGTTAAATTATTATACTATTAATTCCGCAACAATGCAATAGATTAATCGATTTTTTTATTAAAAATACAAAAATTTTATTGATATTGACAAACGCTTTGCGATAGAATAAAATATACCTATAAACCAAACGGAGGAATTGATTATGGAATACGTTATCCGCGTTGAAAATGAAATTAACTTTGACCGTGCCGAAAAGGCTATGATCTCAAACTATAAATGGGTCGAGGGCTATGCACCCAAGGCTTTCGCAGAGCTTATCTACGTTGAAAACAAGGGATTTGCTCTTCGTATGACCGCTTGTGAAGATAACCCCAAGGCAATCTACACCAAATATGACGAGCCCGTTTATAAGGACAGCTGTCTTGAATTTTTCGTCAGCTTCAATAAGGATAACGGCAAATATATGAACTTTGAAATGAACGCAAACGGTGCTTTCCTTTCTGCCGTTCGTACCGACCGCAAGAACAAGACCGAGATCGACAAGCTTGCGCCCCTTCCCGAGGTTAAACCCTTCAAGGGTGAAGGATTCTGGGGTGTTGAAACCTTCTTCTCGCTCGACTTTATCGAAAAGACCTCGGGCAAAGCTTCTTTCGAAAGAGGAGAGAGCTTTAAGGGTAATTTCTATAAATGCGGTGACGAGACCGAAATACCCCATTTCGGTATGTGGTCGCCCGTCGGCACCGAAAACCCCGATTTCCACCGTCCCGAATTCTTCGGAACTCTTACAATTGAAAAATAACCATAAAATTACCCCAAGAAGTCTAACGACTTCTCGGGTACCCCGACAAAAAGACCGATTTGATTTTTTAAGTCAAATCGGTTTTTTCTTATAAATATTGTATTTTACTGTTCCATAGCTCTTCGTTTTATAATAACGTAGTCGACAACGGTGATATCACCGTTTCCGTCAACGTCGGCAAGTTTTTCTTTTGCAGCGGAGAACACGTAGGTTCCCATAACACGGCGCTTGACCATAATATAGTCCATCGTGTCAACAACCCCGTTTTCGTTAACGTCGCCCGAGATTCCGTCGTGCAACGGGTCGTCGGGAAGTATGACCGGTGCGGCATAAACTGTGATTGAAAAAAGTGTTGATAATATTAAGATTATTGCAATTAATATATTAATCCGTTTCAAAATATCACCTTAAATTGTTTTTTATAGTATATTGCAATTTTCGGTGTTTGTCAAGAATTATGATAAAAACGAAAAAAGGTATTGATTTTTGTGATTTGATATGATAGAATAACCGAGCGCAATAAAATATGTGGGTGTAGCTCAGTTGGTTAGAGCACTTGCTTGACATGCAAGGGGTCGTTGGTTCAAGTCCATTCATCCACACCAAAAAATCCAAGTCTTCGGACTTGGATTTTTTTATCCATTGCAAAAGCAATGGCATATCATCACGCGAAGCGTGTATATCATCAACAACGGCAACACCGTTGTTGTATCTCATCAGTCGTTCGCAGAACGACTGTATCAAATTTGGCTTTTGCAATGATGATATGCACGGCATAGCCGTGATGATATACAATTTCTGCGAAATTGATGATATACAATGGCTTCGCCATTGATTCCTACACAAAAAGGAACGCTTTGCTTCACGTTGCGCTTTGCACAATGCTTCATGCGAGCGTAAGCGAGTGCTTCATATGTATATATTCCCAATCGCAACATTCCCGTTGACTTTTGGGTATGGAAGATTTATAATGAATCCGTTAGACCGAAATTATTGACTAAGGAGAAAATTATGAAACGTATCGTATCAATTGCGGTTATCTTTGCGATGATGCTTGCTGTTTTGGCTTTGCCCGTTTCGGCATTGGATTCTGACAGCGAAGCAAAATTCGATTTCGTTCTCGAAGGGCCCGAAACCTACGTTGCAGGCGACGAGATCGAGGTTTACGCAAAGGTTAAGAATATAACTGCTTCCAACGGAACAGACGTTGGTCTTGCGCTCATTGAAGGTATATTGTATTACGACGAGACCAAGCTTGAGCTTACGAATGACCTTGATGAAGACGACGAAAACGGTGTTATGTGTGTTGAAAAGGTTCCTGCAACAAACTGGGAAAACCTTTCTAACACCGAGCATATCTTTGACGAAGACGAATATCTTGCAACACCCACAAACTGCGGTTGGGTTGAATTTGCGGTCGCTACCGTCAATACAAACAAGAGGAATTTTGCCGTTGCCGACGATTCCGTAATCTTGAAGTTCACTTTTAAGGTCAAGGATACTGCGGTAGGCGATATCGAGATATATATTCCTGAGGTTGACGGCGCTTCCAATTCTACCGACGACTTTTTCGAATGCATAGGCAATGGCTCGGAATTGGTTATTGCAGACCCGAATTATATTGAGCCTTCCGAAGAACCCTCCGACGAGCCTTCCGAAGAACCTTCCGAAGAACCCAGCGAAGAGCCTTCCGAGGAACCTTCCGAAGAGCCCTCCGAAGAACCCAGCGAAGAGCCTTCCGGGGGACCTTCCGAAGAACCTTCCGAGGAACCCTCCGAAGAACCCAGCGAGGAACCTTCTGAAGAACCTTCCGAAGAACCTTCCGAAGAACCTTCCGAGGAACCTTCCGAAGAACCTTCCGAGGAACCTTCCGAAGAACCTTCCGAGGAACCCTCCGAAGATCCTTCCGAAGAGCCTTCCGAGGAACCTTCTGAGGAACCTTCCGAAGAACCTTCCGAGGAACCTTCTGACGAACCTTCCGAAGAACCTTCCGAGGAACCTTCCGAGGAACCCTCCGAAGAACCTTCTGAAGAACCTTCCGAAGAACCCTCTGAAGAACCTTCCGAGGAACCCTCCGAAGAACCTTCCGAAGAACCTTCCGAGGAACCCTCCGAAGAACCTTCCGAGGAACCTTCTGAAGAACCTTCCGAGGAACCCTCCGAAGAACCCTCCGAAGAACCTTCCGAAGAACCCTCCGAAGAACCCTCCGAAGAACCCTCCGAAGAACCTTCCGAAGAGCCTTCTGAAGAGCCCTCTGAAGAACCTTCCGAAGAACCTTCTGACGAACCTTCTGAAGAACCTTCCGAGGAACCTTCCGAGGAACCTTCCGAAGAACCTTCCGAAGAACCTTCCGAAGAACCTTCCGAGGAACCCGGCGAAGAACCGTCCGAAGAACCTTCCGAAGAACCTTCCGAGGAACCTTCCGAGGAACCCTCCGAAGAACCTTCCGAGGAACCCTCCGAGGAACCCTCTGAGGAACCCTCTGAAGAACCCAGAGAGGAACTCGAAATAATTTATCAGCCCATTTCCGTTTGCGCAGAAAGCGGAGAGATTGCATTGGTATCCGTAATGGCAAAGGGAGAAGGACTTACGTATCAATGGTATTATAAGAACGCAAACAGCGATTTCTTTATGCTCACCAACAGTACGAAGACCAACTATTATGCCGCTGTAATGGATACAAATCGTGCCGGCCGTCAGGTTTATTGCGTTATCACCGATAAATACGGCAATACGGTACAAACCGAGATCGCAACCCTTAATATTACCGCTGAGATCGTTTCTCAGCCCGAATCCATCGCCGTTCAAAGCGGTACCGTGGCAAAAGTCAGCGTTAAAGCACTTGGCGAAGGATTGACTTATAAATGGTATTTCAAGAATAAGGGTGACAGCAAATTCAGCCTTACCAACAGCTATAAGAGCAATACGTATTCTATCGAAATGAACGGTACCCGTGCATCCCGTCAGGTTTATTGCGTTATCACCGATAAATACGGCAACACCGTAACGACCGAGACAGTAACTCTCGGCATGGCGGTCAAGATCACAAAACAGCCCGTTAACGTTTCCGCACAAAGCGGAAAGGTTGCAAAAGTTACCGTTACCGCTTCGGGCGAGGGCAAAACTTATAAATGGTATTATAAAGATAAAAACGCAACCAAGTTCACCCTCACAAACTCCTTCAAGGGCGATTCTTACTATATCGAAATGAACGGTACCCGTGCTTCCCGTCAGGTGTACTGTGTAATTACCGACAAATACGGCAACAGCGTAACGACCGAGACCGTAACTCTCGGTATGGCGGTAAAGATAACAAAACAGCCCGCCGACGTTATCGTTTCCAACGGAGCAACCGCAACCGTGACCGTATCGGCATCGGGCGAAGGTAAAAAATATGAATGGTACTTCAAGGATAAGGGTGACAGTAAGTTCTATCTTACAAAATCCTTTACGGGCGATACCTATTCCGTAACGATGAACGAAGTCCGTGCATCCCGTCAGGTTTATTGCGTTATCACCGATAAATACGGCAACAGCGTAACTACCGAAACTGTAACGCTTGGTATGCGTTTAAGCATCACTGCGCCGCTTCAAACCGTTACTGTTGCAAACGGAAAGACCGCAAAGGTTACTGTTAAAGCATTTGGCGAAGAATTGACTTATAAATGGTATTTCAAAGACGTGGGTGCAACCGCATTCACTCTTACTACCTCCTTCACAGGTGATACCTATTCCGTAACTATGACAAAGGCCCGTGCAGGCAGACAGATCTATTGTGTTGTTACCGATAAATACGGCTATGCGATGTTTACGAACTCCGCAATGCTTAATATGCTTGGTTAAATAATTAAACAACAAAAAGGGCATCATAGCGATGCCCTTTTGCTTTTGCAATTCTGTTATATCTTATGTCTGTATAAAAACGAAATAAAGAAAATGTAGGGGAGGGTCTACGGGGTCCCTGAAAACGCTTGCGTTTTTGGGGTAATAAACCCTCCCGAACCCTAATTATTTGTTGATTCTTATGTCTGTATAAAAACGAAATTCGCGGGTGTAGGGACCGGCGTCCTCGACGGTCCGTTTCCTTGTCGTTTTGCGGAGGGTTAAGGTTATGTTGTTTATGTTGATTTTGTTATTCAAACAGACATAATCTTATATTTATTCTTACGTAGCGGACCGTCGAGGACGCTTACTTCCTACAATAATCAAATGCCCACAAACAACAAACCACCAACCTGTCATTCTGAACGGAAATGGGGCCCCCGCAAAACTTGTTTTGTGGGGTGTTGTAGTGAAGAATCTCAATTCGTTGTTTCTTCTGTCTATGTTAAATCACCCTTACCTTCTCCTGAGTGAGATTCCTCGTGTTCCTTCGAAACACTCGGAATGACACTTCTGTTTATGTTTCATGGCTACGACGCAGGAACTAAAAACCAACCTAAAACGTGACAATAAAAAACCGATTTGAAAGGTCAATTCCAATCAAATCGGTTTTAGTTTTTGTATTGTAAGTCTTTCGGCAGTCCAAGCATATAATCGGCAGAAACAGCGAAAAAATTACAGATTGCTGTAATGTCTTCAATGCTTGGCTCGCATTTTCCGCATTCGATATACGAGAGCTTGCGTTGCGTCATTCCAAGCTTTTTGCCAAGCTCGGTTTGGTTCAATTCTTTTTCTTCTCGCAAATTTCGGAGCTTTTCCCCGAACGTCAATTTCATTTTTCATCACCCATATATAATTTACCATAGACAAAAACTTTCTATTGACAAATAGACAAAAAATGTCTATAATAAATTATACTATTTTAAAAAAAGGAGCATTTTAATGAAAAAAATCTTAATTGTAGTTTTAACTCTCACAATGTGCGTTTCTTTATTTGCCTGTAGTAGCGAAGCAAATGATAGAAGAAGCATAGAAAAAGTTATTGATGTTCTTAATGATGTGTGTTATTTTTATGAATATAATGAAAAAAATCTATTGAAAGTAGCACCGGAGGATTTTTGGCAAAGTTGGGCAGATAACTATACTGACGGAGATTTGGAAGAACTGTTTGATGATATGGAAAGAGAGGGAGAAACAGAGCGAAGCGGAGACGACGAACTGCCAAAAGAAGTAGAGTATGAAATAACATATTTCACACAGTTATCCGAAGACGAATGCGAACGTGTTGAAGAAGGACTCGAAAAAAGAGATGACATAAACTATGAAAATATATCTAACGCCTATTCTTTTAAAATGAAATTTATTATCACTGATTCTGATGGTGAGAATTATGAAGAAGGGCCTTATAATTTTGTTGCTGTTAAAATGGAAGATGAGTGGTATATTGCAGATTACACAGAAAAAAGAATTCGTTGGACGGTGGACGGTTTTATTTAAAATAGATAAAAAGTTCTGAAAAGAGATTGCGAGAGGCAAACTTTTTCAAAAGTTTGCCTCTCGCAATAAACGAAAACGGCATCAAAACGATGCCGTTTTTTGCTGTTCATTTTGTCGGTTCGGAAGAAAACTATCGTCTTCCGGGTCTTCCGCTCATACCGCCGGAGCCGAAGACGAGGGTTACCATTTCTATCTGTGAAAGTGTTGCACCGTCCTCGATGGAGGTATTTCGTGCATATCCGTTTTCGTCTGCACCGTCAACCGTTCCGCCTGCTACGAGAGTATAGGTGTTGCCTGCCTGAATCTCGGGTGCGGAAACTACCGCAGAGGAATAGGTTTTATTGGGAGTGAAGGAAACTATTGCCTTGCCGTTGCTGTCGCAAAGAGCAAACGAGGTTCCGCCGTTGCAGGTCTGGAAGGTGCTGTATATTGCACCTTGGTTTTCTGCATTCGAAAATCCCTGCGCCATGCCCGAGCTTCCAAGTGCAATAAACACACCGCCCGTTACGGTTGCACCCGATTGGGTGTCAAGCGCACCGTTACCGTTGTTTGTAGGACCGCTTACAAGGGTGACACCGCCTTTAACGGTTACCGTACCGTTGGAGTCGATACCGTCGCCCGAAGCATCAACTATTATCTTACCGCCCGAAATTATAATTTCACCAACGCCGTTGCCGAACATATCTCCGCCCATACCGCCGGGTCTTTGACCTCCTGCTCCGCCGCCGTGGTCGCCACCGCCGGGGTTAAAGTTACCGTCGGGCTTTTGGGGAGGTTGCCCACCGCTTTGATTCGGATTTTGTTGACCGTCAAAGCCTTCGGGGGGCATTTGACCGGGTTGCTGACCTTGCAGGTTGGGGTCTTGCTGACCGTTTTGGTCGGGACGTTGACCGCCGAAGTTGGGGTTTTGGTTGCCCGAGCCGTCATTACCGCCTGCGGCGTTGATACCGTCGTCGGAAGCGGTTATATCAATATCACCGCCCGAAACGATAATTTTGCTTGCTTCAAGACCTTCATAGCATTTTTCAATGATTATCTTGCCGTTTGCGATCTGAAGGTCGGTATCGGCGTGGATACCGTCGTCAGCGCTATTAAGAACAAATTCACCGTTTTTAATAAGGATAGAATTGTTTGCGTGGATAGAGTCGTCCATCGAATCGATATTGAATTTGCCGTTGTTGATGATAACGTCAAGAACGGCTTTTAAACCCTTGTACGATTCTTCGCTGTTTATACTTCCGACAGTGTTGGAAGAACCGCCGTTTGCAACGACGTTGATTTCGGCATTGTCTATCTTCAAAACCGTTTCTGCCTGAATACCGTCGTTGCCCGAGGTAATATCAAGCTTACCGCTTTCGATATAAACAAAACCACGGTCTGCGTCCTCTTCGTTGTCGGAACGAATACCGTCGCTGCCTGCATCGAGAATTAGATTTGCATCGGAGATCTTAACACAATCCTTGCCGTTAAGACCGACCCCTATGGATATCGTGTGAAGTGTTGCAGAAACGATATTAAGGTCGTCTTTCGAAACTATAGCGTGCTTTGTATTGCCCTTAACGGTCAGCTCGCCCTTGCCGTTTATCGTAAGGTCGGCACGGGAGAATATGGCACCGTCGATATTTGTATCGCTGTCTTGAAGGCTGTATCCCGTTCCGTCGGAGATTTTGTTCTTTGTGCCTTCTTTGAGGGTTATAAACACCTTGTCGCCCGATTTGATATAGATACAAGGACCGTTTTCGTTGGTTATATTTGCATTGTCGAGGACGATCTGGACCTTTTCCTCGTCGCCGACGGAAACGGTTATCATCTTGTTAATGTCGCCCGTGAAGATATAGGTTCCTTCTGCGGTTATATCAATGGAATTCTCGGATTCGGCAGGGGTTCTGACGTCCTTTTGGTCGTAAGAATTTTCCTTGTCACGCTTTGAAAATTCAAAATCCATATTCGCTGTATCAACAAAAGATACGTCTGTGTTTGCGTTTTCCGATTCTGTAGAAACGGAAACGTCTTTTGAAGTATCAATAGGTTCTTCGGTATTATCACAGCTTACAAACGAAAGCAGGAGTGCAAAAACGAGGGAGCAAGCCAAAAGCTTTTTCAAAGCGATTCACCTTCTTCTGCAGATTCAAAGATTGAGATTTCAAGGTTGCCGTTGCGGCAGCGGAGCTCGTCGATAAATTCCTTCAAGAGCGTTCTGTCCTTTGGCTTTATTTTGTAGGAGAGCTTATAAAGACTGCCCATATTTGAGGTTTTTGTTTTGACAAGCTTGTGGGATTTTGTGTATTTTTTGAAAAGGTCGGAAAATGCGTCTGTAAAATTCAAGGATTCGGGAACGGTGATGTTAAGGCTCATCATTTCGTCACAGCCAAGCGGAATGAACGAGAGGGCGAAAAGCACCGCACCGACGATAAGCGAGAAAAGTATTGCAATAGCAACGTAACCGCCTGCGCAAGCCAAGCCCGCCGTCATTGAAAGGAAGATCGAAACGATATCCTTTGCCTTGCCCGGTACCGAACGGAAACGAACGAGCGAAAATGCACCCATAACGGCAATACCCGTTCCGACGTTGCCGTTTACCATGGTTATAACGGTTGAAACTATCATCGGAAGCAAAATGAGAGATATTATAAAGCTCTTTGAAGGCATCGAACGTATGCTTGCCGAGATTGCGGCTATAATACCGCAAACAAGCGCACAGGCAATGCATATCAAATATGCTTCGACGGAAAAACCGTCCTTTAATACAGATTCAAACAGCGCAGACATACTTTTCTTCTCCTTCGGTCGATTTGATATTTATAGGGGAAAGTCCGGTTGCATCAAGATAGGATCTGCCGTATTTTGAGAACGAGGAGGGAAGTATCGTAAGCTCGTCAAGAATATGTGACAGCCATATCGGCATACTTCCGTCGGTCTTGATCTCGAGGATATATTCCCCGTTCGGGATGACCCGTTTTCCTTCTGTTCCTTTTGCAAGGTCGAGCGTATCACTTCGGTATCTTACGTTGGAATCGAAGGTTATACGCAGATTAGGCATATCTTTTATGTAATATGCTTCACGTTCGTATGCAACAAGCATTCTCGGCTTTGGTCTGCCGTAAAAGTTCATCGCATGATCGATCTCGTTCATAATCTGCGAGCTTTCGGGTCTTGCACCGTTTTCGATATAATCCATTGCCTGTTCAAGTGTTGTGGAGATCCTTCGTTTATAAACAACACCCTTATATTTTTTCTTTATCTCCAAAAAGACCTTGTTTTTTCCGTTCGGTGTGCCGTAGCTTCGCAAACGTAACTTTTCCTTATAGGTCTTTGCTTCTATCGAGTTTCTTATTATAAGAAAGCTTGGCGTATCAAGATAAAGACTGCAAACGGTACTGTTTTTATGAGGGTCGGGGATAAGATATTCAAAGCAACGTGCTATCAAGGCATCTTTTTCTGCTTTGGTTATGCGGTATTTCTTTTCGATTCGCTTGAACGTATAAATATCCGCCATAAAATACCTCCTATCCCGATTTAGTGGGTAGAGTCTATTACTCTAACCTTAAATGAAAACTAAAAAAGTTTTGCCGTTTTGTAAAGTTCTTCAAGACTTTCTGCTACGCTGTCGGGGGAGATGATCTCAATATCGTTGCCGAATCCCATGATCCAACCGAGAAAAACGGGACTTGGTACGACGTTAACGTGTATACGGAAACGGTCACCGTCGTTGAGTATCGTTATATCGCTGCCGAATTTGTCGAGCATAACGTTGGCAAGACGGTTTGCACAGGAGAGGGTAACTCTTTCGGCTTTGCCTCCGAACATTCCGAATACAGAGCCGGAATAGGAAGCAATATCAAACCTTTTAAATTCTTCTTCGCCGATTCTTTCTTTTTCGGAAAGAACGGTTTCAAGCATTTTATCAACACGGTAATGACGGATGTCTTTTTTATCGTTATCAAATCCGACAAGATAATAATTACTGTCGTCCCAAACGAGCGACCAAGGGCTAACGTCGTAACGCTTTCCGCCGTTGCGAAGCTCTTTTTTCTTGTCTGATGTCCAAGAGAAATAGGCAAACGATATGCAGCGATCTGCTTCTATGGCATCGTGGATAATATCGATTGCCTTATAAATATCCTCGTTGTCGGATTTTTTGCGGTTGGAAACGAAAACGGCACGGTTCAAGGATTTTCTGTCGTGCTCGTTGGCAAGGGAAGCAAGCTTTTTGATCAGCGTTGCGCTTTTCTTTTCGGTTATAAACTTTGAAGCACGTACCGCATCGACCAATAATTTAAGCTCGGGAAGCTGGAATTCACGCTCGCCGACGTAATAGCCGGAATACCTGCCCTTGACGGTTTGAATATCCAAGCCAAGCTCACGCAGGGTCTCGAGGTCGTTATAAATACTCTTGCGTTCTGCAGAAACACCGTATGCATTAAGTGCGGAAATGATTTCCTTCATAGATATGGGGTGATCGGGCCCCGTGCGCTCAAGCAGGATCGAACGCAGAAGGGAAAGCTTTTTCTTTTGGTTTGACGACCTTGCCATAGAATCGCTCCTCTCGGTTTTTTTCTTCCATATATATTATATTATAAAACCTATACAGACAAAAGTCAATCGTGGCGAAAGCTTGAAAATGCAGGTTTGTTAAATTTTACAAGAAAAATAGTAAAAAACTCTTGACAAAGGCTTGACGGGGTGTTATTATATTAAACTGCACTACAATGCGGAACTTATGCCGTTTTTGAGGTTATGTTAACCGACAAAAAAGCCGATTTTCCGCATAGGACAATGAACAAAGCAGATGTTCACAGGCGAAGAACAAAGAATGGAGTGATTGGTTAAATGGTAAAAGAACGACTTCTCGGAAAAACCCTCAGAATGTCTTTTTCCAAGAACGATGAGGTTCTCGAAATCCCAAATCTTATTGAAGTGCAGAAAAAATCCTTCAAAGATTTTGTAGAGCGTGATATCGGCGACGTATTGAGAGATATCTCGCCTATGATGGATTATTCGGGCAACCTTATTATCGAGTTTGTCGATTATTCTCTTGATGAAACTCCCAAGTACAGCATTGAAGAATGCAAGGAACGTGATCTCAACTATGCTACCCCCTTCAAGGTGACCGTACGTCTTACGAACAAGATCACCAGCGAAGTTAAAGAGCAAGAGATCTATATGGGCGATTTCCCGCTTATGACAGACAGCGGAACCTTTATTATCAACGGTGCGGAACGTGTCGTTGTTTCTCAGGTCGTCCGTTCCCCCGGTATATATTATGAAGCAATCGATGACAAATCGGGTAAGAATCTCCTTGCCGCTACCGTAATTCCTTACCGTGGCGCATGGCTTGAATACGAAACCGATAACTCCGACGTATTCTACGTTCGTATCGATAAAAACCGTAAGATCCCGATAACCGTACTTCTCCGTGCGTTCGGTTTGGGCTCTAACGAATCGATCCTTGAAAAATTCGGTGATGAACCTCTCTTGAAGGCGACCTTCGAGAAGGATACCATGCTTGCCGAAGTTGACCGTGTTATTCAGGCGGGCGGTATGACCAACCCCGTTGATGAAGCACTTAAAGAGATCTATCGCAAATTACGTCCCGGCGATCCGCCTATCGTCGAAAGTGCGCAAATTCTTATAAACAACCTCTTCTTCGACGAAAAGAGATATGATATCTCTCAGGTCGGCAGATATAAATTCAATAAAAAGCTTGCTATGGCAAAACGTATCACCGGTCAGACTCTCTCCCGTGATGCAGTTTCTCCGATAACCGGCGAAGTTATCTTTGAAGCAGGCAGAAAGCTTTCCAGAACCGAAGCAGAAGCTATCGAAGCTGCAGGTGTTTGCGAAGTTTGGCTTACCTGCATGGAAGAAGATAAGGAAGTTGAAGTAAAGGTATTCACAAACCGTATGGTAGACGCTTCTGCGGTTACCGGTATTTCCGATGAAATTCTCGGTTTCGGTGAATACGTATCTATCGATCCTCTCGTTCGCATCATCAACGAAGTCGGCCTTTCCGACGTTGATGCGTTCAAGAAGGCTTGCGATAAGGCTATCGACGAGCTTATTCCCAAGCATATCACTATCGACGACATTCTTGCGTCGGTAAACTATATTTTCTGTCTCTACCACAACGTTGGTAAGACCGACGATATCGACCATCTCGGCAACCGCCGTTTGCGTTCCGTCGGTGAGCTTTTGCTCAACCAGCTCCGCATCGGCTTCTCGAGAATGGACAAGATCGTTAAGGAAAAGATGACCACACAGGATATCGATACCGTAACTCCTCAATCGCTTATCAATATCCGTCCCATCGTTTCTGCGATCCGTGATTTCTTCGGTTCGAGCCCGCTTTCCCAGTTTATGGACCAGGCGAACCCTCTTGCCGAGCTTACTCATAAGAGAAGACTTTCCGCACTCGGTCCCGGCGGTCTTTCCCGTGACCGTGCATCCTTCGAGGTTCGTGACGTTCACTATACCCATTACGGCAGAATGTGTCCTATCGAAACCCCTGAAGGTCCCAACATCGGTCTTATCTCCTCGCTTGCTACTTATGCAAAGATAAACAAATTCGGCTTTATCGAAGCTCCCTACCGTGTTGTTCGTAACGGTGTTGTTACGAAGGAAGTTGTATATCTCTCTGCAGATTCGGAAGACGAATACGTTGTTGCGACCGCAAACGAGCCTATCGACGAAAACGGCAACTTCCTCAACCGTAAGGTCGTTGCACGTCACAGAGATGAGATTCAGGAATTCGAAGCTTCCAAGATCGACCTTATGGACGTTTCTCCCAAGATGGTCGTTTCCGTTGCAACTTCGATGATCCCCTTCCTTGAAAACGACGATAACACCCGTGCGCTCATGGGTTCGAACATGCAGAAGCAGGCTGTTCCGCTTATGATCACCGATGCTCCTATCATCGGTACCGGTATGGAATACAAGGCTGCTTACGACAGCGGTGTTCTTGTTCTCTGCCGTAACGACGGTATCGTCGAAAGCGTTTCTTCCGATAGCGTTGTCGTTCGTAAGGACAACGGCGGAACCGACGTTTATAACCTTATCAAATTCAAGCGCTCCAACCAGGGCACTTGCGTAAACCAGCGTCCCGTTGTTAAGAAGGGCGAAAGACTTCTTGCGGGCGACATCATCGCTGACGGTCCTGCTACCGATAACGGTGAAGTTGCTCTCGGTAAGAACGTTCTTATCGGCTTTATGACGTGGGAAGGCTATAACTACGAAGACGCAGTTCTTCTTAACGAACGTCTTGTAAGAGACGACGTTTACACCTCCATTCACATTGAAGAATACTATTGCGAATCGAGAGATACAAAGCTTGGTCCGGAAGAGATCACAAGAGAACTTCCCAACGTCGGCGAAGACGCTCTCCGTGACCTCGATGCAGACGGTATCGTACGTATCGGTGCGGAAGTTCATTCCGGCGATATCCTCGTTGGTAAGGTCACTCCCAAGGGTGAGACCGAGCTTACCGCAGAAGAAAGACTTCTCCGTGCGATCTTCGGCGAAAAGGCACGTGAAGTTCGTGATACCTCTCTCAAGCTTCCTCACGGTGAGACCGGTATCGTTGTTGACGTTCAGGTATTCTCCCGTGACGATTGCGACATTCTTGCTCCTGGTGTTATCAAGGTTGCAAGAGTTTATATCGCACAGAAGAGAAAGATCTCCGTCGGCGATAAGATGGCAGGCCGTCACGGTAACAAGGGTGTTATTTCCCGTATTCTTCCCAGCGAAGATATGCCCTTCCTCGCAGACGGTACTCCTCTTGATATCGTTCTTAACCCCCTCGGCGTTCCTTCCCGTATGAATATCGGTCAGGTTCTTGAGGTCCACCTCGGTCGTGCAGCAAAAGAGCTTGGCTGGAAGGTCATGACTCCCGTATTCGACGGTGCGAACGAAAAAGACATTGAAGAATGTCTTGCACAGGCTAATATCTACCGTGACCTTCGTTACGACGAAACTGCGGAAGGTAAGGCGCTTTATAAAGAAATTACCGATCCCGACACGGGCGATAAGCATATTGAAAAGCTTACCCGTGAATGGGTTCAGGAAAATAATGAAGAGTTTGAAGCTCTCCGTAAGGACAACCTCGTTAAGGTAGTTGACGGTAAGACCGTTCTTTACGACGGACGTACCGGTATGCCCTTCGATAACCCCGTTACCGTCGGTTATATGTACTTCCTTAAGCTCCACCACCTCGTTGACGATAAGATCCACGCCCGTTCTACCGGTCCCTACTCGCTCGTTACTCAGCAGCCTTTGGGCGGTAAAGCGCAGTTCGGCGGTCAGCGTTTCGGTGAAATGGAAGTTTGGGCGCTCGAAGCATACGGCGCAGCATATACTCTTCAGGAGATTCTTACCGTTAAGTCCGACGATATCAAGGGCCGTGTAAAGGCTTATGAAGCTATCGTCAAGGGTCAGAATATCCCCACTCCCGGTGTTCCCGCATCCTTCAAGGTTCTTGCAAAAGAGCTCCAGTCTCTCGCTTTGGACGTAAGAGTGCTTGACAAGAACGACAACGAAATTCCTCTCAAGGATTATTCCGACGATGATGACGGACCCGATGAAAGAAAGTTCAGCGAGGAAGAGCTCGGCAAGAGCGTCCTCGAGGATTCCGACAACGTTCTTTACGACGACGAAATGAGCGATCTTACGGCAGAGCCTATGTCCGAACCCGAAGACGACATTGCCGAAGAAGAAGTTTACGTCTATGACGAGAACGAAAATTTTGATGACTAAAGGAGATGCGATAAATGGAAAACAACATCGAATTTGAATCCATACAAATAGGTCTAGCCTCTCCCGAAATGATAAGATCTTGGTCCTACGGCGAAGTTAAAAAGCCCGAGACCATTAACTACCGTACCCTTAAACCCGAACGTGACGGTCTTTTCTGCGAAAAGATCTTTGGTCCGACCAAGGACTGGGAATGCCATTGCGGAAAATACAAGAGAGGCGCTCGCTATAAGGGTAAGATATGCGAAAAGTGCGGAGTTGAAATTACAACAAGCCGTGTTCGCCGTGAACGTATGGGTCACGTCGAGCTCGCTGCCCCCGTATCTCATATCTGGTATTTCAGAGCAATTCCCTCCAGAATGGGTCTTTTGCTCAACCTTTCTCCCAAGCTTCTTGAAAAGGTGCTCTATTTCGCACAGTATATCGTAACCGATCCCGGTGAAACTCCTCTTGCGAAATACCAGCTCCTCACGGAACACGAATACCGTGAATACCGTGAAAAATATGAAGACGATTTCCAGGCAGGAATGGGCGCAGAAGCTATCAAAAAGCTTCTCTCCGAGATCGACCTCGAGGCAGAATCCGAAAGACTTAAGAAAGAGCTTCTCACCGCACAGGGTCAGCGTAAAGTACGTGATATCAAGCGTCTTGAAGTTGTTGAAGCATTCCGTCTTTCCGGTAACCGTCCCGAATGGATGATCCTCGACGCACTCCCCGTAATTCCTCCCGAGATCCGTCCTATGGTTCAGCTCGACGGCGGACGTTTTGCAACTTCTGATATTAACGACCTCTACCGCAGAGTTATCAACCGTAACAACCGCCTTATGAAGCTTATGGAGCTTCAGGCGCCCGATATAATCATCCGTAACGAGAAGAGAATGCTTCAGGAAGCTGTCGACGCATTGTTTGACAACGGCCGCCGTGGCAGACCCGTTACAGGACCTAACAACCGTCCTCTTAAATCTCTCTCCGAAATGCTCCGTGGTAAGCAGGGACGTTTCAGACAGAACCTTCTCGGTAAGCGTGTTGACTATTCCGGCCGTTCGGTTATCGTTGTCGGTCCCGAACTTAAGATCTTCCAATGCGGTCTTCCTAAGGAAATGGCTCTTGAGCTCTTCAAGCCTTTCGTTATGAAACAGCTTGTCGCAACAGGTAAATCTTCCAATATCAAAGATGCTAAAAAACGTGTAGAACGTGCAAATCCCGAAGTTTGGGATGCGCTCGAAGTGGTTATCAAGGACCATCCCGTTCTTCTTAACCGTGCTCCTACACTCCATAGACTTTCCATTCAGGCGTTCGAGCCTATCCTTGTTGAAGGCAGAGCAATCAAGCTTCACCCCCTCGTATGTTCCGCATTTAACGCAGACTTCGACGGTGACCAGATGCCTGTTCACGTTCCGCTTTCCGCAGAAGCTCAGGCAGAAGCAAGATTCCTTATGCTTTCTCCCAACAACCTGTTGAAGCCGGTTAACGGTCACGCTGTAACCGTTCCTTCGCAGGATATGGTCCTCGGTTCCTATTACCTCACCCTTGACAAACCCGGCGAACCCGGCGAAGGCAAGTTCTTCGGCAGCAAGGACGAGGCTATCATGGCTTACGAAAACGGCGTTCTCGGACTCCATGCAAAGATCAAGGTTCGTGTAACGAAGGTTATCGACGGTGTTGAACGTGTCGGTGTTACCGAAACCACACTCGGCAGACTTATCTTCAACGATCCCATTCCTCAGGACCTTGGCTTTGTTGACAGAAGCAAGCCCGAAAACGCATTCAAGCTTGAAGTTGACTTTGTTACCACCAACAGCGAGCTTTCCTCCATCGTAGACCGCTGTATCAAGATCCACGGCAACGCAGTTACCTGTGAAGTGCTTGATAAGATGAAGGCGCAGGGCTTTAAGTATTCCACAAGAGGTTCTATCACCATCTCGGTTTACGATATGACCATTCCTCCCGAAAAATCGGGACTTCTCGATGCTGCAGAAAAGAAAGTTGATATCATTACCGACTTCTACCGCAAGGGTCTTCTCTCCGATGAAGAAAGAAGCCAGAGAGTTGTTTCGGTTTGGGACGAATGTACCAAGGACGTTGCAACCGCACTTCAGAAAAACCTTGATAAATATAACCCCATCAACATGATGGCAGTTTCCGGTGCCCGTGGTTCTATCAAGCAGATCAGACAGCTTGCGGGTATGCGTGGTCTTATGGCTTCCGCAACCGGTAAAACCATTGAAATGCCTATTAAAGCGAACTTCCGTGAAGGCATGAAGATCCTCGAATACTTCACCGCAGCCCGTGGTGCACGTAAAGGTCTTGCCGATACCGCACTCCGTACCGCAGACTCGGGTTACCTCACCCGTCGTCTTGTTGACGTTTCGCAGGACGTTATCATTCGTGAAGAAAACTGCGGTACAAAAGAAGGTCTTTGGGTAAGCAGAATCGTTGACGTTCTTCCCGGCGGCAAGGAAGCTGTTATCGAACCGTTCGAAGACAGACTTGTCGGCAGATATACTATCGGCGAGATAGTTAACCCCAAAACCGGCGAGGTTATCGTCGGCGACGATCAAATGATCACCGAAGAACAGGCTAATGCGATCGTAGAAGCAGGCATTGAACGTGTTCAGATACGTTCTCTCATCAACTGCCGTGCAAAACACGGTGTTTGCGCACACTGCTACGGTGCAGATATGACCAGCGGCAAGCTTGTTAACGTCGGCGAAGCGGTCGGTGTTATCGCAGCTCAGTCTATCGGTGAACCCGGTACACAGCTTACGATGAGAACCTTCCACTCGGGCGGTATCGCGGGCGGCGATATTACACAGGGTCTTCCCAGAGTCGAAGAAATCTTCGAAGCGAGAAAACCCAAGAAGACTGCTGTTCTTGCCGAATTTGACGGTACCTTCCGTATCGAAGAAAGCAAGAAGACCAAGCAGCTTATCGTTCGTGACGATGAGACCGGCGAAGAAAAGGCTACAAGCGTTCCTCTTCTTACCAAGGTTGCCGTTGAAGACGGTGCTAAGGTCGTTAAGTGCCAGAAGCTCACCGACGGTACCGAATGCCCTGCGGATATCCTCCGCATCAAGGGTCTCGATGCTGTTTACGAATATATTATCAAAGAAACTCAGCGCGTTTACCGTTTGCAGGCGGTTGAAATTGCCGACAAGCATATCGAGGTTATCGCGCGTCAGATGACTCGTAAGATCAAGGTTGATTCGAGCGGAGATACCGACCTTCTCGTCGGTGCGCTCGTTGATGTTTCGGAATTCTTCGCGGCTAACAAGCTCATCGAAGCGTATAATAACGAACATCCCGAAGTAACTCCCAAGATTCCCGCAGAAGGAACGAATCAGCTTCTCGGTATTACGAAGGCTTCTCTCTCTACCGATTCCTTCCTCTCCGCCGCTTCCTTCCAGGAAACCACCAAGGTTCTTGCCGAAGCAGCTATCAAGGGTAAGAAGGACCCGCTTCTCGGCTTGA
>JAZSOO010000020.1:0-41167 GCA_045536935.1 Eubacteriales bacterium
ACTGTTGAAGCAATCAACCATGCTAAGGCGGCAGGCGTTGGCATCATCGTTGCAATCAATAAAATGGACCGTATGGGTGCAGACCCCGACAGAGTTAAAACCGAGCTTACCCAGCACGAGCTTGTTCCCGAGGAATGGGGCGGCGACACAATCTGTGTTCCCATTTCGGCATTAAAGAGAGAGGGTATCAAGGAGCTTCTTGATATGGTTCTCCTTTCTGCAGAAATGCTCGAGCTTAAGGCTAATCCCAACAGAGCCGCAAAGGGCGTTGTTATCGAAGCTCGTCTTGACAAGGGCAGAGGCGCAGTTGCAACCCTCCTTGTTCAAAACGGTACCCTTAAAACAGGCGATATAATCATCGCAGGCACATCTGTTGGTAGAGTTAGAGTTATGACAGACGACAAGGGCAGAAAGCTTTCCGAAGCAGGTCCCTCTGTTCCTGTTGAAATTATGGGTCTTTCCGAGGTTCCCTCGGCAGGCGACCTTTTTGCCGCTGTTGCCGACGAAAGAATGGCAAGAGATTTGGCAGAACAGCGTAAAGCTAAGAAGAAGGAAGAAGAACAGAACAGCGTTAAGGTTAATCTTGACGACCTCTTCTCCCAGATCGAAAGCGGTATTAAGAACCTTAATATCATCATCAAAGCAGACGTTCAGGGTTCTGCGGAAGCAGTCAAATCCAGCCTTGCAAAGCTTTCCAACGAGGAAGTTAAGGTTCACGTGCTTCACGCAGCGGCAGGCGGTATTACCGAAAGCGACGTTATGCTTGCAAACGCTTCCAATGCAATCATCATCGGCTTTAACGTACGTCCCGACAAGAACGCAATCGATATGGCGGCAAGAGATAAGGTCGATATCCGTACCTACCGTATCATCTACGACTGTATTGAAGAGATCGAAGCGGCTCTCAAGGGTATGCTTGCTCCGAAGTTCAGAGAAAACGTTATCGGCCACGCAGAGGTCAGAAACGCTATCCACGTTCCCAACGTCGGTACCATTGCAGGTTCCTACGTACAGGACGGTAAGATCACAAGAAACTCTCTTGTTCGTGTCGTTCGTGACGGTATTGTTATCTATGAAGACAAGATTGCATCGCTCAAGCGTTTCAAGGACGATGCAAAGGAAGTGCTTCAGTCGTTCGAATGCGGTATCGGTCTTGAAAAGTTCAACGACATCAAGATCGGCGATATTCTCGAAGCATATATTATGGAGGAAGTTGAACGCTAATGGCGGGACACAGACAAGATAAACTCAACAATGCGGTTATGCTTGAGCTTGCCGCAATTATAAGAGAAGTTAAAGACCCGAGAGTTGCAAAATCATTCGTCAGTATCGTCGGCGCAAGCGTTGCGCCAGATATGAGCACGGCAAGGATCTTTTACAGCGTACTCGGGGAGGACGACGGCGTTGCAAAGGGGCTTAATTCGGCAAGCGGTTTTATCAGAAGCGAGCTTGCAAAAAGGCTTAACCTTCGAATTACCCCAAAGCTTGCGTTTATCCGTGATAACAACACGGAACGTGCAATGCACATCTCCACAATTCTTAAGGATATTCAGGATTGAACGATATGAAACAATTCGGAATTAAAGAACCCGCCGCATTCCTTTCGGAATGCGACGGCTACCTCATATATTGCCACGCATCACCCGACGGAGATACTCTCGGAAGTGCAATAGGCTTGGCATTAATACTCAGAAAGCTTGGCAAAAGGGCTTTTGCCTTTTCTGTTGACGGAATCCCAAACAAGCTTTCCTTTTTGCCCACAGGAGATATTTTTCTTGAAGCAGAACCCGAAGACCTTAGCGATTACACATTGATAAGCGTTGACGTTGCAGGCCCGAGAATGCTTGGTAATGCAAGAAACAAAAGCTTTGTGCTTTCTATCGACCACCACAAGGTGAACACCATCGATTGTGAAAATCTTCTTGTTATGAGCGACAGAATCGCTTGCGGTGAGATAATTTTCAAGATAATGGACGAGCTTGAAGTTTCGCTTGACAAAGATATCGCTTGTGCGCTTTATTCGGCAATATGCTCGGACAGCGGCGGTTTCAGATACGATGCGACCAAGCCGGAAACGCATATTATGGCGGCAAGGCTTATTGAAACGGGTATTGATTTTGCCTCTATCAACAGATATTTGTTTGAAAGCAAGACACCCGAACAGATTGCTTTAACAAAGACGGCATACAACAACCTTGAATTACTTTGTGACGGCAAATTTGCTATCGTTGCCATAAACGAGGAGCAGATGAAGGCATGCAACGCTATTGAAAGTGACTTTGATTGCATCAACTCTATCCCGAGAGAGATTTCGGGCGTGCTCGCTTCGGCTGTAATACGTCAAAAGAGCGACGGTGTGAAGGTTTCTATGCGTTCAAATGCAAATATTGACGTTGCAGAGCTTGCAAAGAAGCAAGGCGGCGGCGGACATTACCACGCCGCAGGCTTTACCTACAGCGGTGATTTTAATTCTGCGATCGAATTGACACGCAAGATCTTTACGGAGCTTTCTGTATGAATAACCCAAGCGGTATTATTATAATCGACAAACCAAGCGGAATAACCTCGCACAATTGCATTTCGAAGCTTCGTTATCTTTTAAAGATTCGAAAGGTTGGTCATTGCGGTACGCTCGACCCTATGGCATCGGGTGTTTTGCCGATAATGATCGGCTCGGCTGTCAAGGCAAGCGAGTTTCTTGTTGACCACGACAAGCGTTATTTTGCAGGGATAAAGCTGGGTATCACGACAGATACCGAGGATATTTCGGGAAATATTCTGACAAAGCACGAAGGTACACTTCCCTCTTTTGAAGAATTTGCGAGCGTTGCAAAATCGTTCGTCGGAGAGATAGACCAAGTTCCGCCGATGTATTCCGCATTGAAGGTTGGCGGTGTTAAGCTTCTTGACCTTGCAAGAGAAGGTGTTACTATTGAGCGCAAGGCAAGAAAGGTTAATATCTATTCCTGCAATCCTATTGAGAAAAACGGCGAATTTTTTCTCGACGTGGAATGCTCGAGAGGTACATATATCAGAACGCTTTGTGCGGATATCGGAAACAAACTTGGCTGCGGTGCTTGTATGAGCTCTCTCGAGAGAAGCGAAGTCGGCGTTTTTAAACGTCAAGACGCAATCGTTTTTGACGATCTTAACGGTATGACGCAGGAAGAGATACTTTCCCACCTTATTCCCGTTGAAAAGATGTTTATGCATTACCGAGAAGCAAGAATGGACGCTTTCTTCAACCGTCTTTACAGCCACGGGGAGAAGATAAAGCTTGCAAAATTACGTGGTATTAACGGTGAAGTCGGCGAAATGTTCCGTGTTTACGACGAAGACGGGTTTTATTCGCTCGGCGAGATAATCGAAGAAGACGGAATTAAATATTTCCGTCAAAAGAAAATCTTCCGCTAACACGATACAACAAAATATGACACAAGAATCTGCTATTATAATAGCAGATTCTTTTTATTTCTTCAGACCGAGAGAAACTTGTTCTGCTCAAAGAGGTGATTTTTTGGATATCGGAAACGTTATAAAGCAAAAAAGGAAGGAAAAGGCGGTTTTTATTCCCATTCAGGAATTGATGCCAAACCCTATGCAACCGAGAAGGACCTTCGATATAGACGAGCTTCAATCACTCTCGAACAGCATTAAGACGTATGGACTTATACAGCCGATTGCCGTCAAGAGAATCGAATCACTTCCCTTTCCGATGCCGAAATCGACCGCAAAATATGAAATCATTGCAGGAGAAAGACGTTGGCGTGCATCGAAAATGGCAGGACTTAAGACCATACCCTGCATTATCTTTGAAGCAGACAGGCAGGACAGCGCAATGATGGCACTTGTTGAGAACCTGCAGAGGAGCGACCTTTCCTATTTTGAGGAAGCTATGGCAATGCAGACGCTATTACTTATGACAAACCGTTCGCAAAGCGAGCTTGCAAAGGCACTTTCAATCTCGCAACCCACGCTTTCAAACAAATTAAGACTTCTTAAATTATCCGAGCGAGAGCGTCTTATGGCGATGGAAAACGGGTTTTCGGAACGGCATTGCCGAGCCTTGGTTCGGCTTGAGACCGAGCGTGAACGAAGACCGATAATGCTTGCTATCATCAAGGACAAGCTTTCCGCACCCGAAACAGAAAGATTGATCGATACATATTTTTCGCAAAAGCCGATAGAGATAAAGACGGAAAAACCGAAGCCGACAAAAAGAAAAAAGCCTTCAATTAAAGGCTTTCTTAGTGATATTAAATTTCTTTTCAACACGCTTGATAAATCGGTCAAACTGCTTGAAAATTCGGGCTATAACGCCGTTTGGGAGAAGAAAGAATCTGACGACGGTTTGGAAATTGTAATTAAGGTTGGGAGATAGAAAATGAGAGGCGATGCCTCTCATTTTTTCGTTATTTCAAATATTCTTCGATAACTGCTATTGCGTTTTCGGGGACAGCGCCTGACAGGCTCTTGCCGTATTTTATAAGCTCACGGACGTAGGTGGAGCTTATATGGTCCATTCCGCTTTCGGCAGGAAGGACGACCGTTTCGGGTATGCCAAGGTTTTGGTTGATTATAAAAAGGCTTCTTTCGTAATCGAACTCACTTCCGTTTCTTGCGCCGCGAACGATTACGGGGTTTTCATATCTATTGCAAAACTCGGCAAGCAAGCCTTCGCAAAGCTCGGCTTTTGCGTTTTCAATACCGTTCAAGCAGGCTTCTACGGCTTTAAGGCGTACTTCGTCGCTTAAAAGGCATTTCTTTTCGGTATTCTTTGCAACCGCAACGACAACTTTCTCGAAAAGCTTTGAAGCACGAATTATTACATCAAGGTGTCCTATCGTTATCGGGTCGAAAGTGCCCGAAATTATTGCTGTTCTCATTCTCCGTCCTCCTCGGGAACACGAAGTATGGTTACGTATGTCTTTCCGTAGCGGTAAAGCTTGCTTGTCCAGCCTTCAACGGGGTTCGGGATTCCGTCTTTATCGGATTCCGCAATGATTATTGCACCCTTCGCCAATACCTCGGAATACTGAAGTCTGTGAAGGATATCGTCAAGGATACCTTCGGTATAGGGCGGGTCGAGGAATACAAGTCCGAACTTTTCTTTTCCCGATGCACCTCTTAGATATTCCTTCCAATCGGCAGTTACAACACGGCACTGTTTCATAAGCTTGGTCTTCTGTGCGTTTTCCTTTATGACCTCGCAAGCGGCACGTGAAGCATCGATTATAACGGCACGTTCTGCACCTCTTGACAAGGCTTCAAGCGCCATTTGTCCGCAACCTCCGAAAAGGTCGAGAACGGTTCTGTCGTGAAGCTCAAACTGGATTGCCGAGAAAACGCCTTCCTTGCATATCTCTGTTGTGGGTCTTGTATCATTGCCGGGGAGGGTCTTAAGCTTTGTTCCCCTTGCTGTTCCTGTTATTATTCTCATTGTTTTCCTTTCCGAAGTATTCGATAATCGATTCCGCAATTTCCTCGGTTATTCCTTTTACTTCTGTCAATTCGGACTTTGTTGCCGTCTTTAATCTTGCAAGCGTTCCGAAATGAAGCATCAGATCGTTTGCCTTCTTTGCACCGATGCCTTTAATCTCGGTAAGACTGCTTTTCTTGACGCTTGCACGTCTTTTTGAATCCATAACCGAAAGAGAATAGCGGTGTACCTCTTCCTGTATTTTATAAATAAACACAAATGCGTCCTGACGGGTTATTAACGAAACCTCGTTTTCGCCGTCTGTTAAAGTTCTGGTTTTATGGTGCTCGTCCTTTACCATTCCAAAAACTTTGATATTAATGCCAAGCTCGTTTAAGACAGAACGCACACGGTTAACCTGTGTATTACCGCCGTCGATGAGCATTAGATCGGGGTATTCCCAGCCCTGCTCGTCGGTATCGTGGGCAAAACGCCGTCTTATCGATTCTTCAAGTGCAGCCAGATCGTTACCGTCATCAACGGTCTTAATATTAAACGCACGGTATTTGCGTTTTGCAAACACGCCGTGTTCAAGCACTATCATTCCGCAGGTTGTAAAATCACCGCCCGAATGGGAGATATCGTAGGATTCTATCCTATCGGGGACGACCTCAAGCCCAAGCAGGCTTGCAAGCGAAACGAGAAAGTCCTTCTTTTTATCCTCGCTTGCACGTTTATGCAGAATTAACTGTTTTGCGTTTTCGGAAGCACGCAGAGTTAATGCACGCATATCGCCACGTTCGGGTTTTTGTATAGAAACACGGTATTCGGCGTGTGAAGTGAGCCAATCGTTTAAAAGATCTTTATCAGCATCCTCGAGGGCATAGTCAATATATATCTTCTTTGGGATATAGCCTCGAAGCTCATAATACCTCTGCAAGAACGAAACAAGGGCAGAGCTGTTTATTATCTCGTCTGCGCCGAAGAAAAAGTTTTCTCTATCGACAATGGCACCGCCTCTTACAAAGAGAAGTGACAAAGCACTTCCCAAATCGTCGGCATAGATGCCGATGATATCGGTTTCCACGTTGGGAGAGCAGACAATTTGTTGGCGCTCGCTTAATTTCTTGACTGCAAAAATACAGTCCCTTAATTTTGCCGCAAGCTCAAAATTCAAGCCCTCGGAAGCAATTTCCATATCTCGTTCAAGCTGTTCGACAAGGTTTTTTCCGTCACCCTTAAGCAATATCGAAGCACGTGAGCAAAGCTCTTTATATTCCTCTGACGAAACGTTACCCTTAATACAAGGCGCACAGCAACGTCCGATATGATAATTAAGGCAGGGTCTTCCCTTTCCTATGTCTTTCGGGAACTCCTTTGAGCAAGACGGAAGAGAAAATGCCTTTTTTACGGTTTCGAGAATACGCTTTGCGACGTTATGGGAAGAATAGGGTCCGAAATATTTATCGTTGCCCGAGCTTCTTTTATAAACTATCGAAAATTCGGGATAGGCGGTATTTGTCATCTTGATATAAGGATAACCTCCGCCGTCCTTAAGCTTTATATTATATCTCGGCTGGAATTGCTTTATAAATTGGTTTTCCTGAATTAATGCTTCAAGCTCGGTCAACGTGAAATAAACCTCAAAATCGTTTACCGATTCGACCATACGTCTTGTCTTTCCGTGATGGTCGGACGAAGGCGCAAAATAGCTTGAAACACGGTTTTTGAGCGCTTTCGATTTCCCGACGTAGATAATACGTCCGGATCTGTTCTTCATTATATAAACGCCCGGTGTTGCAGGAAGGAGGCGTGCTTTTTCGAAAAGCTCTTCTCTTGTCATTATAATACCTACAAAAAATGCCCCAAACCGACAAGGTCAGGGGCAATTTGTTTGATTGATTATTGATTAAAGCCGCTGAGAATGAGCGCAACGAGACCGTCGATTGCGGCTTCTTCGTCTTCACCGTCAGCAAGGATCGTTATGATCTGACCTTTATAAATTCCGAGCGAAAGTACGCCCAAGAGGCTTTTTGCGTTAACTCTGCGGTCTACCTTTTCGATCCAGATAGAGCTGCGATAGGAGTTTGCTTTTTGAACGAAAGTTGTTGCAGGTCTTGCACAAAGACCGACTTCGTTTTGTATTTCAATATTCTTGGTAATCATAGTCGAATCCTCCGTATACTTCATTATAGCAAATCAATTTATCAAAATCAATAGCCATAATACCGTCAATATGACAAAAAACACAACGGTGTTAAAAGTTTTTTTGTTAGTTTAGTCCATTATCCTAACGTTACGGTTACAACCTTGCAGGTCATCTCGGTTCCGTCAATATTTATTTTACAATCCGAGCCGATAGATATTCTATCGCCGTTTTCGGTGAAGAAACGTCCGAACTTTTTATATCCCGTACAGGTTATTACAAATTCGGTATTGCTGTTTTCATTGGTTTCGGGAGCTTTCTTTACAAGCGCATCGGCTTTTATATCTGTTGAAGCCTCGGGCTCGAAAATGACAGATTCACCCGTAGAAATGAGTACATTCTGAGATGCGGAATCGTTTTCTATGGCAAGAGTTATATCTATCATAGATATTTCGTTCGTTCCGAGAAAACCGCTTATAGAATCACGGAACATAATCACAAAAACCGAGCAAATAATAACTATAAATATTGCAATATCAAGCGCATTTAATTTATACTTTCGTTTTTGCAATTCCTACACCTCCTTATTCTTATATTGCGTTATTCTTCCGACCTTATACACCGATCCGCACAAGCCGAGAAGAAACCATATTATAACCGTTGTTCTTATATCCGAAAGAGGATTTAAGAACAGCATATTTATCACCGATACCGTCAAAGCCGAAACGACCGTGCCCGAAACAATAGAATTCTTAACAGAGCTGTTCAATATCAACGAACCGCATATCCTCTGGAAGGAAAGCACAATTAAAACTACGAACAGCACCAACGAAAATGCTCCGAAAAGAGCTCCGTAGGATTCAAAGAAGCTTGCGAAATATAGATTCTCGCCCAAAGCCGCGTCGCAAAGACGTTTCATACCTGCCGTAACGAGAGACGATCTTGAAAAATCGCCTGCAATGCAAAGGAACGGCGGCAGCACTATCAAAGCGCTTAAAATTGCTCCCGCAAATGCTTTTCTTGCAAATGCAAAATACAAAAGAAAGGCTATGCACGCAATAATATAGAACATATAACTGTCTGTTATAACTGCACTAATCAATACAAGCAAGACAGAAACCCAAGAAAATCTTTTTGATGCCACACCCGAAAATGATGAAATTACAAACGGGATCGACAACGTAGCAACAAACGCAAGCACGTCTGCATCGAGGACGTTTTTGGTCATAAAAAACGCCGTTTCACGAATATTATCGTTCGGTATCATAAACGCATATTCGCTTAATATATATAATGCCATACCCACACAAGCGCCCACGTTTATTGCATTGAACGCCTGAATGACAAGTTTTTTCGAACATATAAGGTTTTTTGCAAGGAAGTATACACCCGATACACAGATTATATACCATTCACCCTGCGACAGACTTCCCGAGGAAAACATTCCGCCGAAAAGCATTACTATTACTGTCAAAAGAGCAACCGCATCGGCAGTACCAAAGCGGAAATTTCTTTTAAGACGTATACACTTTAAAAGATAAGAAGCAAACGTAATGCCGACAATTATTACCAAATAGTGAGGCGGTAGAAACGTAAACGTTGCAACCGAGAACAAAAGACCGAATTCGGGTGCATTCACTACCGTTACTATGAAAACGATCATCAATGTCGTCAACAAAACCCTCGCAGGCGTTGAAAACACTGTTAAGATTCCCAGCATAGAGCCTAAAAGGAAGCTTACTCCGATTGCGTTCCCCGACGGTTTTTCGGGATAACGGTCTATTGCCGAATCGTTAATACCCAGACACTCCGAAAGAAACGGACCGACAATTTTACTCGATCCAAGCGATTTTATAATACTCTTATCGCTGAACACCGTCAATGCCAAGCCTGTTACAAGAGATATTGCAATAACGAAAACGTCATCAATACTTCCCGTTCCAAAAACCGAAGCCGCATAATGCTTCAAAAGCAATACCGCCGTTGCGTATATTGCAAACGTCATAAACATAACGCCCATAGAGCGCAACGATATATTCAAAAAGGAAACACGCAGATCATTAAGCGCATTTATAAACGGATTTCTCGAAAGGAACGATGCAATACCGTTTCTTATGGGAAGTGTTATATTCTTGCGAACGTTATATTTTTCGGTAATATTCTTTTCTACACTGTCGTGCACAAAATCTTCAACGTCGTTCACCGAACCCAAAAGCGGTTCTGCTATTCCAGATTCAAAAAAACGAACAATGCGTGAGGAAAGCGAACTTGTAGACGACAAAACAAGGCTCTCTCTTACGAGCCGTTTCATCTTCCCTTTTTTATAAGTTCTTTTCCTCAGCTTGTTCATAATTAAGCTCCATAAGATCCGGTCGTTTTGTTTCGGTGCGAAGTCGGCTTTGCTCCTCTTTCCAGCGGCGTTGCTTTGCATGGTCGCCGTTTACGAGGACCTCGGGGACTTCAAGCCCTTCAAAAACTCTCGGTCTTGTATATTGTGCGTGCTCAAGCAAGCCGTTTTGAAGGCTTTCTTCCGAATAACATTCGGAAGACGGAAGCACGCCGTCTATTAATCTTGATACGCAATCAACGACGATTGCGGCAGGCAATTCGCCGCCCGTTAAAACATAGTTTCCGACAGACAGCTCTTCGTCCACTTCAAGCTCTATAATACGCTCGTCAATTCCTTCATAGTGTCCGCAAAGAAGGATCAGATTATCGTATTCCTTAAGCTCTTCTGCCTTTTTTTGATTAAAAAGCGAGCCTTGCGGTGACATATAGATCACCCTTGTTGTTCCCGAAAGACGGGATTTAACCGCACGTATACAGTCAACGACCGGTTGGCACATCATAACCATACCGTAACCGCCCCCGTAGGGTGCATCGTCAACACGGCGGTGCTTGTCCAGAGTATAATCCCTGATATCGGTGCATTTGACAGATATAACACCCTTTTGCATTGCTCTGCCGATTATGCTCGATTCGAATATCGGTTCTAAAGAATGGGGAAAAAGCGTAAGTACTTCGAAGTTCATCTCTTCCACCTACGCTTTCTACGATTCAAACCCGTCGATAAGACGGACGATTATACCCGATTCGGGATCTTCCGAAACGATGAATTGCTCCACCTTGGGAATTATATACTCTTTCTCGCCGCTGATATAATAAATATCAGAAGCCATTCCCTCTTCGATACGCTTTAACGTACCTATCTCATTTCCCGTTGCCTCATCAAAAACCTTACAGCCGATAAGGTCATCGTTATAATAAACGCCATCGGGAAGAGGGATTTCCTCTCTGTCAAAATAAACCGTTCTGCCGGTGAGGGCGGAAACGCTGTTCCGATCCTCATACCCGACGAATATAACGGTTGAAACCGTTTCTCGGAACGATTTAACCTCCAACGGACGTTTGCCCGCAGGGTCGAGATAGAGATATTTTACGCCGGAGAGGAATTCGATGCTGTCACACCAACATTCAAAGCGTATTTCTCCCTTTATCCCGCGAGGAGAATTAAGCCGTCCCGCTTCAAGAAAGCGTCTCATCAGATAATATCGACGATGACACGTTTGTTCTCTCTTGCGGCAGCAGCACGCATTACTGTACGAATACTTTTTGCGATCTTGCCTTCTTTTCCGATTACTCTGCCCATATCCTGCTTTGCAACCGAAAGCTCGAGAACAACGGTATCGCCGCTAACCTTTTCGGACACAACGACCGATTCGGGATCTTCGACGATAGCCTTTGTGATATCGAGAAGCATCTGTTTCATTAATCAATTACTCCGCTCTTCTTGAGGAGATCTCTTACTGTGTCGGTGGGCTGTGCGCCGTTGGAGATCCACTTCTTTGCCTTGTCAGCATCGATCTTAACTTCTGCGGGTTCGGTCATAGGATTGTAGAAACCGATTTCTTCGATGAATCTGCCGTCTCTGGGATAACGGGAGTCCGCAACAACGATTCTGTAACAGGGAGCTTTCTTTGCACCCATTCTTCTGAGTCTCATTTTTACTGCCATTTTGAGTATCCTCCAAAATATGAAAAATTATTTTTTTATTAAAAAGGAAGTCTGAACTTTCCTCTTTTACCTTTTTTGCCCATGAATTGCTTCATGAGTTGCTTTGTTTGCTCGTATTGCTTGAGCAATTTGTTTATCTCCTCAACGCTTGTACCGCTGCCTGCGGCTATACGGCGTTTTCGGGAATAGTTGAGAACGTCGGGATGGTCTCTTTCATAGGGTGTCATCGAAAGGATTATTGCCTCTGTATGGGCAAGCGCCTTTTCATCGA
Source organism: Eubacteriales bacterium (assembly GCA_045536935.1). GTDB lineage: Bacteria > Bacillota > Clostridia > Oscillospirales > CAG-382 > Coliplasma. The sequence continues at coordinate 11,851 of JAZSOO010000020.1, forward strand.
TCTTTGCGTTATTAAGCGCACCCGGCTTTATACCCGGCATCATCGAAAGGAGCGAATCCATAGATCCCATATCCTTTAACGTTGCAAGCTGGTCGAGAAAATCGGTCAGCGTGAAGCTTTGCTCACGGAATTTGCGTTCCATTTCCAAAGCCTTTTTCTCGTCGATCTGCTGTTCTGCCTTCTCGATGAGCGTTAAAACGTCGCCCATACCCAAAATTCTCGATGCCATACGGTCGGGGTGGAAGGGTTCGATACAATCGAGCTTTTCGCCCGTACCGATAAATTTGATAGGCTTGCCCGTTATATATTTAACCGAAAGTGCGGCACCGCCACGGGTATCGCCGTCCATTTTGGTTAGGATAACGCCGGTTATATCCAAAAGGTCGTTAAAGCTTTTTGCAACGTTAACTGCGTCCTGACCTGTCATTGCATCGACAACGAGAAGGATCTCGGACGGGTTTGCAACCTCTTTAACACGCTTGAGCTCTGCCATAAGCTCTTCATCAACGTGAAGACGGCCTGCGGTATCGATTATTACCGTATCAAAACCGTATTTTACAGCATGCTTTATTGCCTCTTTTGTGGTTTCCGCAGGGTCGTTCGTTCCACGCTCAAATACCTGTGCGCCAACCTTTTCACCGACGACCTGAAGCTGGGTTATAGCGGCGGGACGGTAGATATCGCAGGCAACGAGAAGCGGGTTTCTTCCCTGCTTTTTGAACATCATTGCAAGCTTTGCGCAATGTGTTGTTTTACCCGAGCCCTGAAGACCGCACATCAAAATCACCGTGGGGGGCTTCGGAGAGATATTAAGCTTTTGGTTCGTGCCGCCCATCAGGGTGACAAGCTCTTCATTAACTATCTTTACGATATGCTGAGCAGGAAGAAGGCTTTCGAGAACTTCGTTACCGACTGCACGCTCGGACACACGTGATATGAATTCTTTAACGACTTTGAAGTTTACGTCGGCTTCGAGAAGAGCAAGCTTGATCTCTCGCATACCTGCTTTAACGTCTGCTTCGGTAAGCTTGCCTTTGTTACGAAACTTCGAAAAGGCGTTTGACATCTTTTCAACAAGGCTTTGGAACATTACAGCTCTCCTATTATTGATTCCGCAAGGCGTTTGATCTCGTCAATATCGCCGTTTTGTTTTATTTCCGATGCTATATCGGAAATTCTTTTAAGTTTTCTTTCAAACCCGAGTGCAGATTCAAGCGATCTTAAGGTTTCGACCCCGTGACGTATTGCATCACGCACGCCCTGACGGGTTATACCGCAATTCTCGCTTATCTCCGCTAAGGAAAGGTCTTCGTTATAATAAAGGTCGACAACGTCCTTTTGACGTTCCGACAATGCACTGCCGTAAATATCGATAAGACGGCTGATGTATGCCCTATCTCCGTTCACGGTCTGCGCCCTCCCTTAAATTTTTAGGCCTGTAAAGTATTTTTCTTTACAGGCCGTATTATACACTATAAAAACCCTATTGTCAATAGGTGTTTTGCGTTATTTTTGCAAATCCTCTGCCGTTTTCGATAAAAAGCAGGGCCGATTCGGAAATACAATCGTTATTTTCAAGAAGAAGGTCGGCAACGGCTTCCTCTGCAAGTCTTAAAACCGAATGTGTCACGGTTCTCGCACTTTTCGTTTTTGCAAGCGAGATCGCCTTTTCGCAGAAGTCCTCTGCAAATTCTGCGTTTATACCTCGTTCAAAAAGTGTTTTCGAAAATTCGGCAAGATGTGCCTTTGCAACGGCATAAAGTTCTTTTTCGTCAAGGCTGCGGAAAACTATAATTTCGTCAACACGGTCTATAAGCTCGGAGGGAAAAAGCTTTGAAGCTTCCTTTATTGCAGATTCTTTATTGTCGTTGCCGAACCCGATTCCGCTTCCGTTCGTTCCGGGGTTAGCGGTCATTATTACTATGGTATTATCGAACCGCACCTTAAGTCCCGATGAATCGGTCAATGCACCTTCGTCAAGCAATTGCAAAAGCAGGGCACGAACGTCGGGGTGGGCTTTCTCGATCTCGTCGAACAAGACGAGCGAATAGGGGCATCTTCGTACCTTCTCGGTCAGGTTTCCGCCTTCGCCAAATCCGACGTACCCCGGGGGAGAGCCGATTATTTTTGAGATGCTGTGCGGTTCCGAAAATTCGGACATATCAAGTCTTATAAAGGCTTTTTCGGTCTTGAAGACCGCCTTTGCAAGAGCTTTTGCACATTCTGTCTTGCCCACGCCCGCACGGCCTATAAACAAAAAGGAACCGTTTGGTCGGGAGCCGAATCTTACCCCTGCACGTGACCTTCTCACGGCACGTGATAGCGAAGAAATTGCGCTGTCCTGACCGATTATATATTCTTTCAGGTGCGATTCGAGATTCTTAAGCTCTTCACTTTCGTTTTTGTTTATTGAAGTTATCGGGATACCCGTTCTTAATTCCGCCGCTGTTGCAATATCTGTTTCGGTCAATATCGGTTTTTTGATACCTTTTTTTGATATTTTCAAATTTGCCGAGGCTTCATCAATTAAATCAATGGCTTTATCGGGAAGACTTCTGTCGAAGATATAACGTGCGGAGATTCTTACGGCAGATTCGATTGCTTCTCTCGATATGGTTATATTATGATAGCTTTCATATTTTTCCTTCAATCCGTTAAGCATTAAAATACATTCATCAACGCTCGGCTCGTTGACGGTAATCGGTTGGAAACGGCGTTCAAGAGCTTTATCACGCTCGATGCTTTCTCTGAATTCGTTAAGAGTCGTTGCGCCGATAAGACGGATCTCACCTCGTGCAAGGGCAGGCTTGAATATATTTGAAGCATCAATAGCTCCCTCCGCACCGCCTGCGCCAACGAGAGTGTGAAGCTCGTCGATAAAAAGTATAACGTCGCCCGAAGCACGCACCTCTTCGATTATATTCTTTATCTTTTCCTCAAACTCCCCACGATATTTCGTACCTGCAACGACCATGGAAAGCTCGAGACTCATAATTCGTTTATTGCGAAGCTCGTCGGGTACGTTGCCCGAAGCAATACGGTTTGCGAGCGATTCGACTATTGCGGTTTTACCCACGCCCGCTTCTCCGACAAGGCAGGGATTGTTTTTCGAGCGTCTTAACAATATCGATATTAACCGTTCTTCCTCTTTTTCTCTGCCTATGACGGGGTCTATCTTACCTTTTCTTGCCTTTGCCGTCAGGTCGAGTGCATTTGCATCAAGCAGAGGTGTGGGGTTTGTCTTTTCTGCGAAAACCTCCGTTGTTTCTTCCTCATCGGAAGAACGGTTGCTGTATAATTCTTCAAGGATACAAAACAGCTCGTTAGGGTCAATAGAGCTTTCTCGGAGCAATCTCGTCGCAACACATTCTTCACGCAACAAGGACATTAAAAGATGCTCTACGCCGACGTTTGGCGCATCCTCCGCACCTGCGATAAACGAAGCCCGCAATATTATTCGACGGCAGATCGGAGTCATATCGTCTGAAGACAGGACGGTCTTGCAACCCATACCGACGATGCCGACGATTTTTCTTTTTGTCAGCTCGTAGCTTACTCCTCTGTCAAGAAGCAATTTTTGCGGAACGCCTTCCCCTTCTTTTAGGATTCCCAAGAGAAGATGTTCACTCCCGACATAGCTATGCCCGAGTTCCTTGGCAGAGAGCAATGCGGCGGTTATCACCCTTCTTGCGCCCTCTGCAAATCGCTTTGTTATATCGCTCACGGATTATATCTCCTTTCAAAAGCCGAGGTTACATATAACAGAATATGTAAAATTTCAAAAAAAGGTTATTTGCCCCTTTCTTTTTGGTTTTTAATGTGATATACTTTTAACATAAGTCGAAAAAGGAGGTTTAATATGGCGAACGCACAGGTCAAAAAGAAGAAACGCAGGAAAAGCTCGGGCGCATCTTCCCAATTTTTTGCAGTCCTTATTGTATTCTTTGCAGTTTATCTCGTTCTTAGTCTTTTTGTTGCCGGTTTGATATATTATTCCTTCAACAACACGTCGGATAGCGGCGAAATTTATTCGGTAAGCATTATTTATGACGAAAAAGAGCTTTACGAGATTGACGCTCAGGACGCAAACAACGAATACGGGCTTTACGTTCCATTTTCCTATCTTTCGGAGATAGCATCGTTCGGGCTTGCGGGTGACGGAGAAAACGTTACGCTTTTCCTTATAGGTACGGAAAACAGAATTGAATGTCAAAAAAATTCCTCGCTTATCGTTATTAACGGCAACCCTATCCGTATTTCCGCACCTCTGCTTTACGAGGAAGGCGAATATCTTATCCCCGTTGCAATGCTTGAAAAGTATATTAACGGTATAGATATTACATACGATAACGAAGAGATGATATGCAATATCTCGTCCGACATCGGAAAATCCGATATTGCGCTTAAGCTCCTTCTCCCCGACGGCATGAAGAACGCATATTTCCCCGAATCTTATAAATACTACGGCGACGTTCCCGAAGAATCGGGTGACGTTGTAACACCGTAAAAATGGATATAAAAAAGCAGGTCAAACGACCTGCTTTTTGGTTTTATTACACATTTATCAAATCTTTTCGCCAACGAACAGCAAATGATTTGTCATACCAAGAAGTTCCTTTTTTTCGCAAATATAGAAATGGTATCGGAGATATTGGGCATAGTCTTCTTCGCTCATAGCATTAATTCTTTCTGCCATAAGTTCACTCGCTCCATCGGAAGCAACTTCGTGAAGAATTCTTATATTTCCGTTTCCGAGAAGCATTCTTGCGGCATCAACCGTATGGAACACAAACGGAAAATCGTTGAGTTTGAAAGTTTGCTTATCATAATCTCCGTTCGAGAAATAATTAAGGTCATATTCAAATTCAGTCAGAAAAACAAAGTCGTTGGAAATAAACGAGAAGAATATCTTTCCGCCGTCCTTGCAAACTCTTTTTGCTTCGGAAATACATTTAAGCTTATCTGCATCATTTTGCAAATGATAAAGCGGTCCGAACAAAAGAACTATATCGAAGGATTTATCCTCATAATGAGATAAATCCAATGCATTCCCTTGAATTAGATCTATTTTATCGTTCGAAGTAAGTTTTTTTCGGAATGCAGCAATGTTTGCATCTGCAAGCTCAAGAGCACAAACCTCATGCCCTTTTCGGGAAAAATAGAAGCTATATTCGCCGGCACCTGCACCGATATCAAGAATTCTATCGCCTGCTTTTAAATACTTTTCTATATATTTTACGGTTGTCAAAAATTCAACACGAGCCGCTTTGGAATGATTCAATCTTGAATCTTCGTTGAAAATATCATATGTTTTGTTCACACGTTCAGCTTCGTCTTTGATTTTGGAAAGTTCGATGAAATCCATATTTCGTTCCTTATTAAACCGCTTATTCTTTTTAAATGATTATACATATTTTTCTTTAGCTTTTCAAGCTATTCTTAAAAAAGCAGTACGGCAAAAACCGTACTGCTTTAATTATTATTCGGTTTTATTCAAGCGGTTCTATTACGCCGTAGCCGCCGTCGGCACGTTGATATACAACGTTGTAAATTCCCGTTTCGGAATTGAGGAACATATAGAAGCTATGCTGAAGAAGGTTCATCTGCAAGATCGCTTCGTCAACCGTCATTGCACGCATTTCAAACTTCTTGGTCTTGACAACAGAAAGCTCTTCTTCGGTTTCGGGGAGAACCTCGTTCTCAAAAGCTTCTTTCTTAACGTAAAGCTTCTTTTCCAAGCGGGTGCGGTTCTTTCTGATCTGACGTTCGATATTTTCCATAGCCGTATCGAGAGCACATTTATAGTCCTTGTCGGCAATTTCAGAACGGAATATCGAACCGTTACGGTAGATGGTTACTTCAACCCTTTCGCCGATCTTCGTGCTCATAAGCGCAACCGTAGCTTCGGTATCCTCAGAGAAGAACTTGTCAAATTTTGCAAGCTTCTTTTCTACCCATTCACGTACGTCGTCGGTAAGAGTGAACTTTTTGGTGATGATTCTTATTTTCATTTCGCCATCTCCTTATTAACTTTTTGACAAAGTGTTTTTGCCTGTCTTTATGATACCATATATGAGCATTTATGTCAAGTATTTTTTATCATGATAGGTGTTTTTGGTGCAGAATAGACAATTCACTTGAAACAAACAACAGGTTTTTACGAGTGCGGACCGTCGAGGACGCTTACTCCCTACATTTTTATATTTCCGTAATTTCACAGACATAAGAAACAACAATGGATTTTGAGTACGGGAGGGTGCAAGACCCTCCCCTACAAAGAAACAACAGATTTTTATGTATCACGGGAACGACGTTAGAATTTGAAATGTGCCTACACCGTGAAGATAAAAAGAAAAACCGTCAAAATTGACGGTTTTTATCTTCTTTTTTTGTCACGGCGGTTTATCATAGAAAGCTTTTCTTCGCTTGCCGTTTTGAAGGAAGAAAGCATAGATTCGAAATCGGTCTTTTCCTGACGTTTGCCGAAGGAAAAATCACGTTCGGGCTTGGCGGGCTGTTCTCCCACAAGAGAAAGAGCAAGCTTTCCGCCGTTATCGGATATGACAGTTGCCGTAACGGCATCGCCCTTTTTGATGACGCTGTGGATATCCGAAACGAAATCACGGGAGAGTTTGGAAATATGGATCATACCGCTTGAGCCGTCCTCAAGACGGACAAAAGCGCCGTATTCGGTAACACCGCTGACGGTTCCTTTTACAGATTCGCCTATTGAATAAGGCATAAAGCACACCCTTTAATTTTAATTAGTTTGCGATATCGTTTACAAAAATAAGCTCGTTAGGTTTGCGGTAACCGTGCTGACGTGCGATACGTTCGATAAATTCGTCGTCAACGGGGGTTGCGATACGAAGTTCAAGCTCGTCTATTTCGTCCTGAATGTGCTGTACCTGCTCAACACGGGCATCACGTTCTTTTCGAAGGTCGTTCATCTCGACCTGAAGGTTGATTACCGAAACAAAAAGAAAGATGAATATAAAAGCGAAAGCGGCTCTTATAACAAGATTAGTTCTGATTTTTCTCGTCGGTTTCATTTTCGTTTTCCTTTCTTTTTATCAACAGCGAAAATCCGTTAGAGGCGTTTTTCACTGCGGTATTACAATATGCAAGGGTATATATACGGCGTGCGATCCTTGTTATAACAATAGACACACGCATTATTATCGAATTTAAAAGTTTTTCTATACGGTCTATCAATTTATTAAGAAGCGATATGGCAAGCCTGCTTACCGTTATTCGCCATATCAGAAATCCAAGCAGGGCGAACGCAAAGGCATACGCTCTCATTCTGCCGTAGGACAGGTTAAAAAACAGCACCGTCATCGTGATTGCGGTTATGATACAATAAACGAGATCGCTTATAAACAGCACGACCGCATTTTGTTTGTGCCTTAACCTTGTAATACGGAAAAGGTCGTACACGGCGCACAGGAATGCACCCACAGCCAAAGACCAAAGCGCAAGAATGGTATGAAGTGAATAGTCTACCCCCACTTAACTGCGACCGAACCTTGAAAAACGTTTTTTTCTCGGTGTGTCGTCAAAATAGACGATAGCCGAAATAACACCGTTTACGGTAATCTCGCCGTTTTCAAGCGAAAGATTCTTAATAGAAAGCGATTCTCCGCTTATATTAAGCACAGCGTCACCGACGGAAAGGCTTACCAAGGTTTCATCGAAGCTTACAACGTCGTCAACAGCCGTGATATTCAGGCTTGCTCTTGAATCCAGCGAGAGAGAATGTTTTTTTGTATTCATAACCGTTCCTCCGTTTTGACATACTTATAGATATGTCCGAACGAACGGTTTTATTCCACGACCTCGTACATTTCAGAGGCTTCGGATTTTTTGGTCGTATCGTTTATTGCAACGACACGGAATTTTGTGGCACGGCTTCCATAACGAACCTCGATTATATCGCCGATCTTGACGTCATAGGAGGGTTTTACGGTCTTGCCGTTGACCGAAACAAGATTCTCACCGCAGGCTTCGTTTGCAACCGTACGGCGTTTTATTATACGGGAAACTTTCAGATATTTATCAAGTCGCATACTATTTCAAAAGTACCAATAAGGCAGGGGAGATCCCCTGCCTTTATCGATTTATGTTCTTATTTGTTAACTGCTTCTTTGAGGTCTTTACCTGCAACGAAAGCGGGAGCCTTGGAAGCGGGGATGGTGATAGCTTCCTTGGTCTTGGGGTTACGGCCGACTCTTTCAGCTCTTTCCTTTACCTTGAAGGAACCGAAGCCTGCGATCTGAACCTTACCGCCGGTAGCGAGTTCGGTTTCAATAGCCTTAAACATAGCGTTTACAGCTGCTTCAGCATCTTTCTTTTTGAGGTTAGCATTAGCTGCTACAAATTCAACGAGAGTAGATTTGTTCATATCATTATTTCCTTTCAAAATTATTAATTTGTAGTTATTATATCATCATTTTGCCCTTACTGCAAGGGTTTTTTGCATATTTTTCCTTAATTTGCAAGGTTTTTTGCTTATTTTTTCTTGGATTCCTGCCAAAAAAACTCTTTTTCTTCCCTTGTTGCTTCTGTTACCGTCTTTCCCGAAGCAAGGCAAAGAGCCTCTACACGTTCGAAACGAGCCAAAAATTTCTCGTTTGCGTTATAAAGAGCCTGCTCGGAATCGACACCTGCAAGTCTTGCGGCGTTTACGACAGAAAGCAACAGATCGCCGAATTCTTCGGCTATTTCGTCTTTATTTCCCTTTGCGAGAGCTTCTTCTACTTCCTTTGCTTCTTCAAATATCTTCGGCATTGCTTCCTCGGCATCGTCAAAATCAAAGCCGAACTTACGTGCCTTCTTACCAAGCTTGTCTGCACGCATTAAGGCAGGCATCGCAGGAGAGATCGAACGCAAGACCTCTGTATCGCTCTTTTGATGTTTGGTCTCACGTTTTATTTGGTCCCAATTAGCAAGAACGTTCTCTGTTCCGCTGACCGTTACGTCACCGAAAACGTGCGGATGGCGCACGATTAGCTTTTTACAAACGTCGGTACATACCTCGTTAATGCCAAACCCGTCTTCCGCCGAAGCTATATCGGCATGGAAGACGACCTGCAAAAGCACGTCGCCGAGCTCTTCACGTAGCATAGAAGCATCGTTTTTATCTATACCCTCGATAAGCTCATAGGTTTCCTCCAAAAGCTCACGGCGGATCGATTGATGGGTCTGTTCCGCATCCCAAGGACAGCCGTCGGGGGCACGGAGTATTCTTATTACTTCAACAAGGTCGTTGAAATCATATTCTGTTTTGGAAACAAGCTCTTGTTTTGTCATTCGTTTTCTCCTTTAAGCCAGCCTATCGCCATTAATTTATCGGCAATAAAGTTACCCTTCGGCAACAGTCTAACCTCGTTTTCTTTTATTGCACGGAACAGCAAAACGGTTGCACAATAGGTCAACACAAGCGTTATGCCCGAAGCCATTAATATCACGAATGCAGATGCACGGGTATCGGGATATTCAAACATTCTATAAACAGCCTTATATACCGCCCACGTTGCCAAAGCAGACAACGCACCGCAAAACACGGGACGTGCAAAAAGTCCCATTAATTTAAGTCTTACACCGCATTTCTTTCTAAGGAAGAATATATCCATAAGCATTACCACGGCATAGCATATAAGCGAGCTTAAGGGTGCGGCATATATACCCGCAGGGCTGTAAAGAAGGGCTATTTCCGATATTGTAAGAACTACGATTCCCGTCACGACGGAAATGAACGGCAGATGTGCCTTGCCGTATGCGTTGAGAAGCGAATTGCAGGTTGAAACGACAGAGATGAAGAAAACCGCAAAAGCGAGTATCGCCAGGCAGGCAGAAGCCGCCGTCAAGGGTGTCATTTGGCTTCCGTTTGCCATATTGAGAACTTCCGACCAGTTATCTGCGCCGTAAATAAGGGATATGCAGGACCTGCCCGCAACAAGAAGGAACACACCGCAGGGAACAGCGATTATACCCGAAATTCTTATTGCCTGCGCCGTAAGCTTTGATGCACGGTTTTGTTTATTTATAGCCAAAGCGCCCGAAACGGCAGGAAGAATGCTTGTCGCTATAGGGAAAACGAGGGTTGCGGGGAGAAGGTCGTATATCGGAACCGAAAGCCCTGTATATGCAGAGAAAAGTATATTTGAATTACGCAAGTCTTCCCCTGCATCTGTCAAGCATTTTACGATAACTATCGTATCGAGGAACTGAGAGAAATACAAAGCAGCCGCCGTGAGAGTTACGGGGAGTGCAACGAGAACTATCAGCTTTAATATGCTCTTATTGCTTCCGACCGTCATATCCGTCTGGTTGGGAACGCATTTTTTAGAAAAACGGCGGTAGATGAGAACGTATACTGTTGCGAACAGCGTACCAACCGAAACGCCGCTTATTGCGCAAGCCGCCATAACCTCTACGCTTGCACCCTGCGAGCGTGCGTATATCGTTGCGGCAAGACCGACGGTCAATTTAAAGAATGCCTCGATAAACTGCGATATTCCCGTCGGATACATATTATGTAGCCCCTGAAAATATCCACGCACCGTTGAGCATATACATATAAAGAACAGCGCAGGAGCGATAACACGCATCGCCAAAGCACTTTCCGCATGGTTTGTAGCTTCGGCAATATTTGGGGCAAAGATTATTAAAAGGAGGGCGAAAACAAATCCGAGAAGCCCGAAAACGATCATAGCAAGCTTGTATATCCGTTTTGCTTCAAGGCCTCTTCCCTTTTCGTTGCTTGCAGAAACAAGCTTGCTTACGGCAACGGGAAGACCGCTTGTGCTGAGCATAAACAGCATTGCATATATCGAATACGCCGCCGTGAAAACACCGATGCTGTCGCCGAGGATATTTGTCAACGGTATTTTATAAAGAACACCGATGATCTTAACGGCAAAGCTTGCAACGGTCAATATTACGGCTTCTCTTAAAAAGCTTTTGTTTTTAACTTCCGAATTCATTTTTCTACATAAACTCCCAAAGAAGCGAATTTTCGGGAACGTATTCATCCCCTAACGGTTCTATAGACTCGAGTATTTCTACAAGCTGTTTTGCCGAACCGTAATGCGGATTATCCTCTTTAACGGTGATCAAAAGCTCGACAGCGTCATCGTTAAGGATCGAACGCTCGTAATCGAAAAACGTATTTATCGTAACGTCGGCATATTTACGGAAGGGTTCGATAGACGTGCTTTCGTTTTTCTTTACGTTATCCCAAAGAGCATACGTCTCGGTTGCGTTGGAATTTCTGTGACGGGAATCTCTCACCATTCGTCTTACAAAACGGCAATCGGTTCCGTCGCCTGCATCTGCATAAAGATAAACACGGTAGACAGCGCTTTGGTCGGGCTGTTTCGCAAAAAGGAAGGGAGAAAGCGCATGGAGTCCTTCGACAAGCACAACGTCGCCGTCCTTTAGCGTTATTCTCTTGCTGTCGTCGGTACGAACGGCAGTTTTAAAATCGAAAACGGGGATCGACGCTTCCTCGCCCGAGAGGAGCTTTTCCATTGATTCGTGGATAAGGTCGAGCCTTAGGCTGTTTATCGATTCTATATCACGTGTACCGTCGGGAAGATATGCCGATTCTTCAACGTTACGGTAATAGTCATCGAGCGAAACGGTATATGCCTTTCTTCCGAGAGCATCTATAAGCTCCGAAAGCTTTCTCGTTGTGGTAGTCTTGCCTGCGCAGGAACCGCCTGCGATAAGCACCATTTTTATCTGGTAATCACCGCAGATCCTTTCGGCAATATTTTGTAATGCAGATTCGTATGCAAGTTCGTCGTTACGAATCTTTTCGATAATTGTTTGTTTCAAGCAGAATCATCCTTTCGAATTGAAAAACTCCAATGCCTCTTCAAGACCTATCCCCTTGTCCTCGCTGAGATATTCAAAGGGATATTTGGGATATGCGTGGCGCAATATATCCTCTTTCGAGGGGCTTACGAGCTTGGTTATCGAGCCTGCACCGCAGGCGAAAACCGTTGAATGTTCTTCCATCATAAGAACGTTATATAAATTCTCTTTTCCCGGTAACGTATATCCCGTATTTTCTGCGTTACCGACAGTATTTTTCTGGCGGTAGAGATAATAGGGGTTATATCCTGCCCTGCCGAGGCGTGCTCTTGCATAGTTTACCGAGTTTCTTGCAAAATCGCCCTGAGGGTCATAGAATCCGTCACCGATAAAACGAATATTAGCGGCATTTTTGATTGAAAGCGTATGAACGGTTATATTTGAAAATCCAAGACCTATTACATCTTCAAGGCTCTTGGAAAAGCTGTCACGGGTGTCACCGGGAAGGCCTGCTATAAGGTCTGCATTGACGGAATCAAACCCCATACCGAGCGCAAGAGAAGCCGCTTCGAAAAACTGTGCAGAGGTGTGTTTTCTGCCGATATTTTCAAGAACCAGATCGCTTGTGGTTTGGGGATTTATGCTGATGCGGCCTACACCGTTGGCTTTTACAGCCAAGAGTTTATCCCTTGTTATAGTGTCGGGACGTCCCCCTTCGAAAGTATATTCCGTTGAAGGGTTAATCTCCACACTTTCGGAAATACAGGAAAGAAGTCGGTTTATCTGTACGGGGTCGAGTATCGACGGTGTGCCGCCGCCGATGTATATTGAACGGACGTTCATTCCGAGCGTTTTTATCATTTCGCCGGTTGCACGTATATCACGCATTAGCTTTTCCAAATAATCGGGGATAAGCTTAAACAATTTTGCATTGCTGTACGATACAAACGAGCAATAATCGCATCTTGTGGGGCAAAACGGGATCGAAACGTACAATCCGCAATCGTTTTCCCTTACGTCGGCAAGCATTTTTTGCTGAATAAGCGCCGTTTCCACGGAAAGAGTTGACTTTTCCTCCGAAACCTCATAATCGGTGGTGAAAAGATTGATTACCTCTTCGGGGGTGTGTCCTCTGTCAAGATAGTACTTTGCACGCTTTACGGGACGGAGTCCGGTTATATAGCCCCAAGGCAGTTCGAACCCGAAAAGCTCTCTGCCTGCCTGCAGAAACGCCTTTCCGACAGCGTTCATCGCATAAAACTCGTCATTCATAGGTATCGTGGGTTCGTAGGTGCCGTTAAAAGTACCCTCGGCACGTTTATCGCCCGAAACGAGAGTTACAATCGATTTAAAGCTCTTTGTTTCCGCATCGGTCTCGTCGAGGTAGAAATAGGCATAATTCTCGCCCGAATCATCTGCTTTGAACTTTTCTCCGGGGAAATACAGCAAACACATCGTTTGGAAATAGTAATCGTTAAGATATCGGGTGCGGTTATCTATCTGAAGTTTCATTTTCGAAGCTCCCGTGTATCTATTATTACATTAATAGGGCCGTCGTTATGCACCGTAATATCCATATGTGCGCCGAAAACACCCTTTACCGTTGGGAGAGTTTCCCCAACCATATCGGCAAGCATATCGTAAAGTCTTTTGCCCTCGTCATATTTTGCGGCATGGGTGCAATCGGGACGGAAGCCTCTTGTTACTCTGCCTGCGAGAACAAAATTTGATATTATCATAACGCCTCCGCCGACAGCGGTCGCATTCAGGGAAAGCTTTCCCTCTTCGTCACGGAAAACACGCAATCCCGAAATTTTATTTGCCATTTTTTTTACGTCTTCTTCGGTATCGTCATCAAACACGCCGATAAATGCGATTAGACCCTGTTCTATCTGCGATACCGTTTCGCCGTCCACAACGCATTGTGCGCTGTGGACACGCTGAACTACTGCTCTCATAAGTTTCCTCTGGTTACCTCACGCACGTTCTTTATACGCTGAAGATTGCCCGTTATGTTACGGAAATGCTCAACACCGCTGCATTGAATTCCTATGGTGATAAGCATTTCACCCTCGTTTTCACGGGTTGAAATTGAGGTTACCGCAACCTTCATATCGTTAAGTGCAATGGTTATATCTGCGATGATATGCGGAGAATATTCCGCAAAAACGTTCAACGTTGCTTCGAATTTGCCGAAACTCTGCATTCCCAAGCGTTCCGACCACGATGCAACGACCCAACGATCCTTATCCTCGGCACGTGAAAGTCCGCTTTGTGCGTTGGGGCAATCGTATTTATGGATAGAAACGCCGTATCCCCTTGTTATATAGCCGATAATATTATCGCCGGGGAGAGGGTTACAGCATTTTGCGAATTTAACCGTACAGCCCTCAACGCTGTCAACGATAACGCTTTCTGCGTTTGATTTGCTGTGCTTTTCATAGCGTGTGGCCGCAGGTTTGACGATGGATTCAAGAGTGGGCTCCTGAACCTCCGTCTGCGGTGCAACGACACGCATAAATTCTTCACGAAGCTTTGTTGCTATCTTCGAAACCGAAAGTCCGCCGTAACCGATGTTATTGTAAAGGTCGTCAACCTCGGGAATGGACAAGCGGTTTGCGAGGTTTTTCATTATTTCATTTTTCTGGGATTCTGTATATTGCTTGCCGAAACGCTTGATTTCACGTTCAAGCTCTGTTTTGCCGACAGCAATATTCTCCGGACGGAGCTCCTTCTTGAAATACTGGCGTATCTTATTACGAGCTTCGCCCGAACGGACAATTTTAAGCCAATCTCGGCTTGGGCCCTTCGACGATGCACTCGTCAATACCTCTATGATCTGTCCCGTTTCGAGAATGGTATCTATCGGAACGATATTGCCGTTTACCTTCGCACCGACCATCTTATTACCGACAGCGGAATGGATAGCATACGCAAAGTCGATAGGCGTGCTTCCGTTAGGAAGGTTTACAACGTCACCCTTGGGAGTGAAGACGAATATTTCGTCTTCGAAAAGGTCTATCTTAAGGGGACGGAAAAATTCATCGGGGTCGTCGACGTCCTTTTCGGTTTCGATGAGGGTACGGATCCAATGAAGCTTTGCGTCCATATCCTCCTTCGCCTGCTCGCCGCTCTTATATTTCCAATGTGCGGCAAGACCGTATTCCGCAACACGGTGCATTTCCCAGGTTCTTATCTGAACCTCAAAGGGAATACCCTCTTTACCGATAACAGTGGTATGGAGAGAACGGTACATATTGGGCTTCGGTGTGGAGATATAGTCCTTAAATCTGCCGGGGATCGAATTGAACTGCTCGTGAATGACACCGAGAGCGGTATAACAGTCAAGCTCGGTATCGACGATGATACGCACGGCATAGAAATCGTATATCTCGTCAAAGGTCTTGCTTTGGTTATACATCTTTTTATAGATACTGTATATCGTCTTAACTCTTCCCGAAAGAGTGAATTTTACGTTATAGGATTTTAGGCTTTCCGATACCTTTTGCGTTGCGCTGTCAAGGAAGTCTTTATTTTCGCCGTAACGTTTATTGATATCGTTATTAACTTCGTTATAGCCTATCGGGTCAAGATAGAAAAGTGCAAGCGTTTCAAGCTCCTGCTTTATCTTCTGCATACCCAAGCGGTGAGCCAACGGCGCATAAACGTGCATCGTTTCAAGTGCGATAGAACGCTGTTTTTCGGGAGAGCGCACGTCGAGAGTACGCATATTATGAAGTCTGTCGCAGAGCTTTATAAAGATAACACGAAGGTCCTTGCTCATTGCAAGGAACATTTTACGAAGGTTTTCAATGCTTTCATCCTGTTTTGTTTCAAACGGGATATGGACAAGCTTTGTTACACCGTCGACGATATCGGCAACTGCCTTGCCGAACTCCTTGCGTATACGGTCAAGGTCTATCTTATCGGCACAGTCCTCTACTGTATCGTGAAGGAGCGCCGCACAGATAGAATCGGTATCAAGCTGGAGTTTCAATACCTCTTCCGCAACCGAAAGAGGATGGACGATATAGTCCTCGCCCGAGATTCGCTTTTGGCCTTCGTGCAGACTTTCCGCATATTCGTATGCTTTTAGTATTTTATTATAATCGTAATTCCCTGCTTCCTTAATTTTTGAAAACAGGATCTCGGCTTGTTTATGCATATTTGACCGCCTTAACTTATAGCCGAAAAGAGTTGAACTCAATTCGGTTTGAAATGTTATTTTTTATTATAACTTCGCAAAACTCACTTGGAATATCGACGTATTCCTTCGCTCGTTTTTCTCGTTCTAATGAAAAAATCCCTATTTTAAACTTGCTTTGCAACCCAAAAGGGAAGATTTTCGAGAAAAAACGAAGCTGAAGAGCGAAGATATACGAGCGTATATCAAGCGATGAAGTGATGTTTTAGCCGAAAATAGCCCTTTTGGGCGATTTTAGTTTAACTCTTTTCGGCTATACCCGAGCGTATTGCACGGAGCAAGGGAGATTCATCAATATTGATTTTTCCCGTTGCGGGGATCGTTTTTATAAATACGTTGTTTCTTCCCGAACGGTATGTAAGAGAAATCAATTTACGTTCGGCAAGAACCTCGAGAATGATCTTCATTTTGCAAAGCGTTACCGGTATTTCAAACTCGTTCTCTAAAACACGAACGGCGGAGGTAAGCGTCATTTCACTTCCTTCTCTGCCCGTTTCACGGCTTATATAACGGAAAACGTTTCTGAAATCCGCAAGGTCGGGAATATCCTTTTCCGCACCCTCGTAAGTACCGCCCGAGGAGAGCGTTTCAAAGCATTTTTCGCAAAGCGAGATCGCTTCCTCGTCAACAGAGGACAACGCTATCGCTTTTATGAAAAGCTGGGGCGAACGTATTCCCATATATTCGTTCATATCAACGGTGAATACGATATCGCAGGTATCGCCTTCACGGTAGGTAAAGCTATCGTACGGCATACCGAAATAGACCGCATTAAACGAATAATTACGTCCGTTTTCGACACCGTTTAAACGCAAACGGATATGCTTACCCTGCGAAAGCGGAAGAATATCACGCAATTCCACGTCACGCAGCATCAAGACCGGCTGGGGATTGGAAAGCCCGAACGGCTCCAAGAGAAGCATTTCTTCAATGCCTTTATCGGTAAGGTCGGAAAGCTTTGCCTCACATTCGATCTCAAGAGGGGGTGCAGAATCGTTCAACGCAAGGATCTCACCTGCATAATCGTTAATTTTCTTGCGGAATTCGTCGATCTTCGTGCCTTCTATCGAAAGACCTGCGGCAAGCTCGTGTCCGCCGTATTCCAAGAGAAGATCTCCGCAATGGGAAAGAGCATCCATAAGCGAAAAGCCCTTTATACTTCTGCCCGAGCCTTTTGCGGTATCGCCGTCGAGCGAGAAAAGTATGCAGGGACGGGAATAGCGTTCGGCAATTTTGGAAGCAACGACACCGATAACGCCCTGATGCCAACCGTCGTAGGAAAGAACGAGGAAGCGGTCGTCGGTATAGGTGTTTTCTATCATTTCGACAGCCTGTTCGTATATCTTCTGCTCTGTCGCCTGACGCTGTTTATTGATCTCGCAAAGTTCTTCTGCGATCATATCCGCCGTTGCAGGATCTTCGGTAAGCAAAAGCTCTACAGCCCTTGAAGCACAAGCAATTCTGCCTGCCGCATTAATACGGGGTGCGAGCGCATAACCGACGGTTGAAGCTGTGATCTTTTTAACACATTTACCGTATTTTATTATTCCTGCACGGCGCATTAATGCAAGCAGACCGAGATTATCGGTCTTTGCAAGTTTATTAAGTCCGATATGAGTTATACGGCGGTTTTCACCTATTATAGGCATAACGTCGGCAACCGTACCGACGGCGATTATATCCGAATAGAGCTCCAATATACGTTCGGTATCACCCTCAAGCGCACAAAGAAGTTTGAACACAACGCCGACACCTGCAAGATTACGGAAGGGATATTTGCTGTCTTCACGGTGAGGGTTGACTATTGCAGTTGCTTTAGGCAATTCTTCACGGCAGGAATGGTGGTCGGTGATTACCATATCAATGCCGACACTCTTTGCATATTCAGCCTCGGCAACGGCAGTGACACCCGTATCTACGGTTATGATCAGGTCCACCCTTCCCTTCATTTTTTCGATAACGGGAAGGCTTAGCCCATAGCCTTCCGAAATACGTTCGGGAATAAAATATTCACATTCAAGCCCACGGGAGCAGAGGTAAAGATAGAGCATAACCGTGCTCGTAACACCGTCAACGTCATAGTCGCCGTATATACAAACTCTTTGCTTCTTTTCGATAGCTTCTTCTATGCGTGCGACAGCCTTATCCATATCCTTCAAAAGGAACGGATCGTGCATCGGTATTGATTCTTTATTAAGATAGGCAGATATATCCTCTTTTTCTGTAAGTCCTCTGTTTGCAAGCAAACGGGAGGTCAACGGCAAAAGACCGTTTTCTTCGGATATTCTTCTGCAGACAGATTCATCGGGCTGATTGATCTGCCACGTGCGGTTATTCATAGCTGTACCTCTTTAAGTGGGATTTATTCGGGGAATACCGTGAAATTTACTTTATAATCAAGGTTCTGCACGTAAACGCCGATAAATTCGTTTCCGAGCGAAATTACGGCATCGGCAGTATAGGTTCCGTTGGGTTCAACGGTGACTTTGTCAAAATCGAGTGTTGCGGTTATAAGGTCGGGGTCGATAGTATCGAGAACCTCTCGCATACCGATAACGGTTATTGCTATTTCGTTATTAAGCTCATAGCCATTACCGACGGGAAGGTTTTTGAGGGAAATTTTATCCCTGCTTATAGAATAATATCTGATACCGAGCTTGGGAAGCGTTACCTTTGCGGATATCTTTGATATACCACTGTCGTTTTGGACACCCTTGGGGAGCATCGTGCTTATATAAAAATCAAAGTTTTGGCTTCCGTTTATGGTCGTTTCGTCAATGGTCAAAACCAATTCGTCGATAGAATCGACAATATCGGGAGAACCCGAAATTGTTACAGAGCTTTCGGAAAGCTCAACAGTTACGTCATCGGGATCGAAAATTCCGCCGTCGAAGGCAACTCTGACGGGAATATTCTTTTGCTTTTTAACCGAAATACTTACGTAAGCGGTGGTTTCGGAAACGGACAGATACGGATTGTCGATAACCTTACCGTTTTTGTCACGAAGTTCGATCACACCGTAACCGTAAAGGTCATTGGAGATGGATCTTCCGTCGAGATTAAACCTTACATATGCGCCTTCAATGGTATCAAGCACGGATTTCGGACCCGAAACCGAAACAGAAAGCGGGTTTGCAACGGCGGAAATAAAGGTTATTCCTTCGGTCATAACGTATTTATCGCCGGTATCGACGGAAACCGAGAGAAGCTCGTTAGTCTGTGTGAATTCATCAACAAAGACGTTTACCGTCTTTGAGGATTGAGAAACGATCTCTATTCCGTTGGGGGAATATACAACGATATTCAAGGTTTGGTTGCCTGCACCCTCAACCTGAGAAACGTCGACAACGGCACGGAAATCTGCGGATTGAAGCTCGTTCAGATCCGAGCGTTTGCCCTTTGCGACGATAGTTATGGAAGAAAACGTTTGTCCTTCGGCAAGAGTATAGTTTTTTGAAGCAACGAGAGCTTCTTCGCCCTCTATCGTAACGGCAATACCGTCAAACGTGCTTTCGAAAAGCGTGCTGTCATAGCCTATCGCATATATCCAAAGGAGAAGTGCACCCAATATAGAGCCGACAAAAACGGTTATCTTTGCGGCACGGGACATTCTTTCGCCGAGGGCTTTTTGTTGGGTTGGTTTATTATTGGTCGTCATCCGTATTTTCGCCGCCCCTCTTTGTGAATTTTCTCTTTACACGCTCGGTTATGTGTTTTTCTTCGGGAAGAAGGATCGACACAAGATAGGATTCAAGCGATTTACGTGTAAATCCTCTTTTAAGCTCGCCGTCAACGGCAATAGATATAACACCCGTTTCCTCGGAAACGACCAAAACGACAGCGTCGCTGTTTTCGCTCATACCTATCGCTGCACGGTGACGTGTACCGAGGTCCTTTACGATCTCGGTATTTGAGGAAAGAGGAAGAAAACAGCCTGCCGCATGAACTCTGCCCTTGCGGATTATTACCGCACCGTCGTGAAGCGGCGCTTTATTAAAGAATATGTTACCGATAAGGAAGGAAGATACACGGGCATCTACCGTTGTTCCCGTACGGATATATTCGCCGAGCTTTGTCGTACGTTCAAAAACGACGAGCGCACCTGTCTTTGATTGCGAAAGAGATTCTGCCGCAACGCTTATCTCACCTATTGCAAAGCGGATATCGGCAACCTCATCGCTGTCAAGTCTGCCCTTGAAGTTCTTGAGCGATTCCACGCCCACCTTTTCAAGCGCAGTACGAAGCTCCGGTTGGAACACGATAACAACCGCAACAAGTCCTACAGAGAACAGGTTTGTTAATATAAAGTTAAGCGCACGCATTTCAAGCAGGTCGCTTATAAGCAACAAAACCGCAAGGAATACAACACCGACAAGAAGTTTTCCTGCACGGCGGTCACGTACGAATTTAAATACCCAATAAAACAGAAATGCAACGATAACGATATCTATAATATCGACGATACCTATTCCTGTAAGTTGGTTTTTGACGTATTCGAGATAATCGAGAAATGCGCTCATTTCGGCTCTCCTATCGGCAAATGATTTTTTGGAATTATTTTAAGAAAAAGTCTTTATGCTTTAAAAGTTCTTCGATTGCTTTTCCTCTGTGGCTTATCGAATTTTTTTCATCGGAAGTCATTTCTGCAAAGGTCTTATCAAACGGAGGATAATAGAACACGGGGTCGTACCCAAAGGTTCCGTCGCCACGAAGCTCGTCGATGATCTCACCTTTGCTCTCACCCGACACGTAAAGAACTTCTCCGTCGGGACGGCAAACGCATATCGTACATACGAATTTTGCGGTTTTGTCGGATTTGTCTTTAAGCTCGGACAATAATTTTCGGATATTATCGCTGTCGGTAGCATTTTCTCCCGCAAATCTTGCGGAATAAACGCCGGGGGCACCGTTCAGGGCATCGACCGAAAGACCGCTGTCATCGGCGATTGCTATAAGCCCCGTATGATCGGAAAGCGTTTTTGCTTTGATATACGCATTACCCTTGAACGTATCGGCAGATTCGATTATCTCGCCCGTAAAGCCCGTTTCTTTTATGGTTAATATCTCAATATCAAGTCCTGCGTCTGCAAGACAGCTTTTGAATTCGGAAACCTTATGTGCGTTATTGGAAGCGAAAACGACCTTCATCATTTTTCCTCCTCGAAAAACGCATTTATAAATTCATCGGGATCAAAGGGACGGAGGTCGTCAATACCTTCGCCGACACCGATAAATTTAACGGGTATACCAAGTTCACGCTTGATCGCAAGGATTATTCCGCCCTTTGCCGTACCGTCGAGCTTTGTTAAAACAAGACCGGTTATATCTGCGGCTTTACCGAATTCCTTAGCCTGGATCAATGCATTCTGACCCGTTGAAGCATCGAGAACGAGAAGTGTTTCACGGTTCGCATCGGGTGCTTCACGGTCGATAACACGGTTTATCTTTGCAAGCTCGTCTATAAGATTTTTCTTATTATGCAATCTGCCTGCCGTATCAACGACGAGCACGTCTGCCTGTGCCTTCTTTGCGGCGGCAACGGCATCGAATACGACTGCGGCAGGGTCTGCTCCCTCGTTCTGACGGATTATCGGAACGCCGTTTCTGTCCGCCCATATCGTAAGCTGTTCTGCTGCGGCGGCACGGAAGGTATCGGCGGCGGCAAGCATAACGCTTTTACCGCTTTCTTTAAGATAATGGGTTATCTTGCCGATGGAAGTGGTCTTACCGACACCGTTTACACCGATAACGAGGATAACGTTCAAGCTCTTTTCAAGCTTAAGCGTTCCGCTTTCACCGACAGCCAATGCCAGTATTTCACGGAATTCTTCTCTTGCAAGAGAGGTTTCTTTAATTTTCTTTTCCTTAAGGCGTTCTCTCAACTCTTCAACGAGGTAATCGGAAGTTTCCACACCTACGTCAGCCATGATCAAGAGGTCCAAAAGCTCGTCATAAAAATCGTCATCGACCTTATCATAGGATGAAAAGAGATCGTTTACGGGCTTTAAAAGCGCATCCTTTGTCTTTTTTAACCCGTTTTTTAATTTATCGAAAAAACTCATTAAAAACTCCTGTTATTCGGCATACTCTTTGATGATATCGTCGAGCTTTGCCATATTAAGCTTCATATAGTCGGATATACCCTTCTGGCGCATCGTTATACCGTATATCATATCCGCACGCTCCATAGTACCTCTGCGGTGGGTTATGAGGATATACTGCGTTTTATCGCTGTTACGGCGAACGTAAGACGCAAGCTTGACTATATTAACGTCGTCAAGTGCGCTCTCGATTTCGTCGAAAACGCAGAACGGAGAGGGATTTACCCTTTGAAGCGCAAGATAGAGTGAAATTGCGGCAAAGGATTGCTCACCGCCCGAGAGAAGCGAAATACTTCTTACACTCTTTCCGGGAACCTTAAGAACTATATCGATACCGCATTCCAAGGGCATCATCGGGTCTGTCAATTCTGCTCTTGCGCTGCCGCCGCCGAAAAGCTCGGTGAAGACGGCATTAAATTCGGTATTTATCTTTTCAAAGCATTCAAGGAAGGTCTCTTTCATTCCTGCAGAAAGCTTTGCTATCGTTTTATCAAGTCCCAAACGGGTCTTGTTAAGGTCGTCGGTCTGTTCCTTCAAGAAGTCGTAACGTTCCTTCGTCACACGGTATTCTTCAACGGCATTAACGTTGATAACACCCATAGAACGTATCTTTGCCTTGAGAGAAGCAAGTCTTGAGGGTGCTTTATCCATTTGTTCCTTGGGCAGACGGAAACGTTCTGCATCGGAATAGGTAAGCTCGTATTCGTCCCAGAGCTTTGATGTTACGGTATCGTATTCCGTATTGACGCTGTTGCACTTCATCTCGACTTCTGTCAGATTACGGAATGCTTCTTCCTTGGAAGCGGAAACCGTTTTTTGCTTACTGCGCATCTCGAGAAGCTGTTTTTCCTTCTCTTCTCTGCCCACCATAAGGTCGGAGAGGCGTTTGTCGCAATTTGCGATTACAGAATCGCATTCGGCACATTCGGCATTAAGTCTTCCGGTTTCTGCAATACGTTCTTTTATGACGTTTTCTGCCTTTTCGATAGACGCACTTCCGAGAGTTATTCTCGTATCAAGCTCGGTCTTGCGTCTTAATGCAATAGAAAGACGTTCGTCGGAAACGGAAAGCTCTTTCTTTGCGGAATAAAGTGCCATTCTGGCTTCGCTCACACGGGCAAAAGCAAGCTCTTCGGATTTTTTAAGTTCTTCGGCGTTCTTACGTGCAGTATCACGTGCAGTTTGAGCCTCTGTAATTGCGTTGGCAAGACGCTCGCTTTCCGCCTTAAGTCCCGAAAGCTCGGATTCGAGTTTTTTGAGAAGCTCGTCACCGTAGGACAAGGAATCCACCCTCGTCTTTTCTTCCTCGATTCTTGCAAAGAGAGAATCTCTCGTTGCGGTATATCCTGCCTTTTCGGTCGTGATCTCGGAAAATGCTTCACGCAAGGCTTCGAATTTATCGTCGGCAGCAGCGCAATCCAAGGAGCTCTTATCACGTTTTTCCTCGAGAGCTTTGATTTTATCTTTATGCTCGGAAATGGTTTCGATCAATCTTTCAATATCCATAGCACGGGTGAATACACCGACCTTAACAGCCGAAGAACCGCCCGTATAGCTACCGCCTGCATTGATTATCTGTCCGTCGAGGGTGACGATCTTTATCTTGAATCCGCTTTTTCTTGCAATAGCGGAAGCAGAATCGATATTATCGGCAACAACCGTTCTGCCGAGAAGGTCGTTTACAACGCCTTCGAACTTTTTATCGTATTTTGCAAGGTCGGAAGCAATACCTATATAGCCCTTCATATCCTTAATTTCGGATACGTCGGAACGTCTTCCCTTTACGCTTTCAAGGGGAAGGAAGGTTGCTCTGCCAAGCTTGTTTTCTTTGAGATAGCGGATACAAGCCTTTGCATCCGATTCCTTTTCCACAACGATAAACTGCACCGATGCGGCAAGTGCCGTTTCGAGAGCAATAACATAATCGCTGTCGGAAGAGATTATATTGGAAACGGTTCCGTAAAGACCTATCTTTTCGTTGCCGTTACGGATAACACCGGAGGTGCAATCGTTGATAACACGCTTTACGCTTTCGGAATAGCCTTCCAAAAGCTGTTCCATACGTTTTAATTGGTCAAGACGCTGTTCCTCGCCCGAAAGCTGTATTTTTTCTGCGGTCATTTCCGCTTCTGCGGTTCGAAGCTCCTGCGACAGACGGTTACGCTCCACAACAAGAGCCATGCTTTCGGTCTCGGCTTCGTTAATATACTTTTCGATCTCCGAAAGCGTCTCTTCGGTCTTTGCCAGCTCGGATTCGAGCGCATTAACACGTGCCTTTGCCGCAGTTAATCGGTCGGAATTTTCTGCCGCATTACGGCGTTCCGCCTCGAGAGATGCGTTGCAAGCCGCTTCGTTAGCGGAAAGCACGCTCTTTTCGTTATTTAACAGTTCCAAACGCAATGCCGCATTTTCGCCTTCTTTGTCAGCGGCGAGATATGCGTTTCTTGCGTCTTCATATTCCTTTTCTGCATTTGCGCTTGCGGTTTCGGAAGAATTAAGCAATACCTGCGTTTTTTCCTTTACCGACCTGCAATCCTCTATCATCTTTTCCGCTTCGGTCTTTTCTTCAACGGCAGAGGCGATCGTTGCCTTTGCGGTTGCGACGGATTCTTCTGCATGGGCAATATCGTTGGCGCAAACAGCCTTTTTACCTTCTGCTTCGCCTTTGCGGTGGACCGCTTCGGTCTTTTCACGTTCACATTCGCTCATAACACGTGAAAATTCATAGCTTTCGTTAAGGATCTTATCGGTTGCTTCGTCACATTCCTTAACTTCTCTTTCTGCGGCTTCGAGCGCAATCTTTGCAGATGCAAGGTCGGTCTCACATTCGACTCTGCGAGCACGAAGGAAGGCAATTCTGTCAAGCCAGAGAGTTATTTCAATACCCTTCTTTTCTTCGCTTAAAACAAGATACTGCTTTGCATTTTCGGCTTCCTTTTCAAGCGGGCCGATACGGGAAGATATCTCGGAGAGAATATCGTTAACTCTGACGAGGTTTGTTTCGGTATCACGCAATTTGCGTTCCGCTTCAAGCTTTTTATAACGTATTTTAGAGATACCTGCGGCTTCTTCGAAGATACTTCTTCTTTCATCGTCCTTTTGGGAAAGCACTTCGGCTATTTTTCCCTGACCTATTACGGAATATCCTTCTCTGCCGATACCCGTATCATAGAAAAGCTCGTAAATATCCTTAAGTCGTACCTGTTTTTTGTTTATGTAATATTCGCTTTCACCGCTGCGGTAGAGCTTTCTCGTTACGGTGACCTCTGCTTGGTCAGAAAGGCGGTAGCCCTTATTGGTTTGGGGTTCGCCCTCTTCTTCCGCTTCGAAGGTTATATGGTTTGCTCGGTTATATTCTTCTTCGGTATCGATACAAAGCGAGACCGAGGCGCAGTTTGCCGCAGTACGGCTTGCCGTACCGTTGAAGATAACGTCTTCCATTCGGCTGCCACGAAGCGATTTTGCGCTCATTTCGCCGAGAACCCAACGTATTGCGTCGGAAATATTCGATTTGCCGCTTCCGTTAGGACCTATGATTGCGGTTACACCGCTGTCAAACGAAATTCGTGTTTTGTCCGGAAAGGATTTGAATCCGTACATTTCTATGGCTTTTAAGCGCATTTTTACTCTCCTTGAATTTCAAGTATAGCCGAAAAGAGTTACTCAATTCGGTTAAAAATGTTATTTTAAACTTGCTTTGCAACCCAAAAGGGAAGATTTTCGAGAAAAAACGAAGCTGAAGAGCGAAGATATACGTGCGTATATCAAGCGATGAAGTGATGTTTTAGCCGAAAATAGCCCTTTTGGGCGATTTTAGTTCAATTCTTTTCGGCTATAGGTTTGAAACGGGGTAGATTTTCCCCTATTATCTTTATTTCAGATGCGTTGGTTTTCTTTTTCAAAAGTTCGAGCGCCTGTCCGTTATGTCCGGTAAGCATTGAGATATCTTTTTTTGATATTCTGATTATAAGTTTTTCACCTGTGCAGTCGCCTGCTTTTTCGGAAATTATATCTGTATATATTCTGCTTTTTACAAGCTCGCCGATGGCGGGGTGGTTTGCTCCGAGGGGGGCGTTTTTCAGGTTTTCCGAGGAATGAAGACCGATACGCAAAAGCTTTACGCCCGCTTCATAAAATATCCTTGCACATTTTGCCGTGCGTGCAACCGCTTCTTCGGTTGACAAGGGTTTATATTCCCCGTTCATCGCCATATCGTACAGCTTTGTTCCTTCAAAAACCACGGTGGGATATATTCTTGCTTCCAAAGCGCCCATCTTTACTATATCACGTGCGGTTTGAATCTCGCTTTCAACGGTAGAACCCGGCAAGCCGATCATCATCTGTCCGCCGAAAACAAAACCGTTTTCGGTTATCAGTTTTGCAGATTCGAAGGAATCCTTTGCAAGATGTCCACGCTCGCTTTTGAGAAGAACCGAATCGTCCGTGCTCTGCACACCAAGCTCGATATGCGTAACACGGTATTTTTTCAGAACCGAAAGTATTTCTTCATCGATCTTATCGGGACGGGTTGAGATTCTTATTCCCGATGCAACGCCCGAATCTATATATTCGTTTGCGACAGAAAGGAGCTTTTCCATACGGTTTCTTTCGATTGCCGTAAAGCTGCCGCCGAAGAAGGCAATTTGGCTTTCTTCAAATTCACCTTTTTCCGATTCAAGCATTGAACGAAGCTCTTCAATTTCAACGTTTATATCCTTTTCTGCCCTCTCGCCCGTTATTTTAACCTGCGAGCAGAAAACACAGCAGTTCGGACAGCCTGCGTGGGGCACGAAAAAAGGAAGATTACGGTGCGTTTTCATCCAATTCACCCAAAAGTATAAGTGCTTCTCTTGCAGATGCCTGTTCTGCTTCACGCTTGGAGCGTCCCTTGCCCTTTCCGAGCAGGTTTGAATTCAAATACACCTCATAGCTGAACACTCTGTCGTGTGCAGGGCCTTCTTCGGCAACGAGGGTATAGGTCAAGACCTCTTCGGGAGTTTGCTGAACGATACGCTGAAGGCGGGATTTATAATCCTCTGTTCCGCTTTTTATCAAGGTATCGACGATCGACGTGATGAAAGGCAAAACGAATTCCTTTGCATGTTCCATACCGCCGTCTAAGTATATTGCGGCTATAAGCGCTTCGAACGCATCCGCCAAGGTGCTTTTTCTGTGTCTGCCGCCAGATGCGACCGCCTCTCCGTTACCGAAAAGCATATAATCGCCGAGCGATATTCTGTTTGCGAATATTGCAAGCGTATCTTCACACACCAAAGCGGCACGGGTACGGGTCAAAAAGCCTTCGTCTTCTTCGGTAAAGCGGTTGAAAAGAAATTCCGCCGTGATTACCGAAAGGATAGAATCACCCAAAAATTCGCTTCTCTGGTTGCTTACAGAAAAACCTCTTTTGCGGTTTTCGTTGCAATAGGAAGGGTGGGTCAATGCTATTTGAAGAAGCTTTTTATCGTTAAACGTATATTTAATTTCCTGTTCGAGAAAGCAAAATGCTTTTTCTCCGCTCATTGATTTTATTCCTCCGACAAGGACGCTGTTTTTTTGGACATTGTTTCGGATATTTTCTCGATCGTTCCGCCCTGGCAGTAAAGCAATACCTGCTTTATTGCCGAACGGAAGGAATATGCATCCGAGCTTCCGTGCGCCTTGACAACCGGCTTTTGAAGTCCCAAGAAGGGTGCACCGCCGTATTCGGCAGGGTCAAGCCTTTTTTTCAAGGTTTTTGTTTGTTTTAAGGTAAGCGCACCGCCGAGCATGGAAACGGGGTTTGCCTTGAAGATTCCTTTAATTTCCTTGGACATAAATTTGCCCATACCCTCGATCAATTTAAGGGTTATATTGCCCGTAAATCCGTCGCAAACGAGAACGTCGCAGGTTCCGAACGGAACTGCCTTTCCCTCACAGTTGCCGACGAAATTGATCGAATCGTCGTTTGAGAGAAGCGCATACGTTTCTGCATAAAGAGGAGTTCCCTTATGCGATTCCGTACCGTTATTCAAGAGTGCAACACGGGGATCTTCCACACCGAGAACGTTTTCCGCATAGAGCGAACCCATTCTTGCATAGAGCTTTAAAACCTCGGGCGTTGCATCGAGGTTTGCACCGCAATCGAGCAATACGAACGGCTTTTCAAGCGGTACGATAGAGCCCAATGCGGCACGGCGAACGCCTTTTATACGGCGGATTATTAACGAAGCCGCAGTAAAGAGTGCACCCGTATTACCTGCGCTGACAACGGCATCTGCCCTGCCTTCCTTGCAAAGCTTGCACGCTTCCGAAAGAGAAGAATCGTTCTTTTCCTTCATAACTATCGCAGGGTCATCGGTCATTTCGACAATACTGTTTGCCTCGAAGGTTTCGATATTATCGGGCAATTGCGGAAGGTTTGAAAGCGCTTCCTTCGTGCCGACGAGGATAAGAGAAAGACCTTCGGTTTTAAACTCGTTAGCGGCAAGAATCGCACCCGACGCTAATTCCGCAGGCGGGTTATCTCCGCCCATTATATCTACTGCAACGGTTATTTTCATTTTCCTTCGCTCCATCCGCATTCGTTTTTGCAATAATACATTTCTCTTGTTTTCTTCTTAAGAACGGGGGCATTACATTGAGGACAACGGCGTTCCGTGGGAACGTCCCAAGACGAGAACGAGCATTTCGGATAGTCCTCGCAAGCGTAATAGTTCTTTCTGCTCTTGGTTTGTTTTATCATAATGCGTTTACCGCAATCGGGACAAGCTATTCCGCTGTCACGGCGGTAAGGGATCGCTGTTTTACATTCGGGATAGTTACGGCAGGCAAAGAAATTACCGTGAGGACCCTTGCGGAGCACCATATCATTGCCGCAATTAGGGCATTTTTCATCAGCAAGAACCTCCGGCGCCTTCTTATCCTCTTCCTTTTCCGATTCGGCTTCGATGCGCTTGGTGTTACGACACTTGGGATAGTTCGGACAGGCGGCAAATTTGCCGTAGCGTCCGGTTTTTTCTATCATTACCGCGCCGCATTTATCGCAAATGATTCCGGTTTCGACGCGAGGAACCTCAACACGTTCACTTCCGAGCGTTTTTTCGGCTTCTTCAAGCTGAGCCTTAAAATGACCGTAAAACTCGCGGAGAACGGAGATATATTCGGTGCTTCCGTCTTCAATACGGTCGAGGTCTTCTTCCATATTGGC
>JAZSOO010000029.1:0-20262 GCA_045536935.1 Eubacteriales bacterium
TTCCGAAGAACCTTCCGAAGAACCTTCTGAAGAACCTTCCGAAGAACCTTCTGAAGAACCTTCCGAAGAACCTTCCGAAGAACCTTCCGAAGAACCTTCCGAAGAACCTTCCGAAGAACCTTCCGAAGAACCTTCCGAAGAACCTTCCGAAGAACCCTCTGAAGAACCTTCCGAAGAACCCTCTGAAGAACCTTCCGAAGAACCTTCCGAAGAACCTTCTGAAGAACCCTCTGAAGAACCTTCCGAAGAACCTTCTGAAGAACCTTCCGAAGAACCCTCTGAAGATCCCTCTGAAGAACCCGGTCGTGAACTCTTCGACATTCCTCTTGGCAATGTTAACCAGTACCTCGCAGCAGATAACGTAATTGCTTGGGCTTCCGATGATACTACTGCATCTGTTGAATCCATCTATTGCGGTATCCCCGGCGGTGCTACCTTCCAGTGGTTCACCAAGGCTCTCCTTGAATACGATGAAGCTACCGAACAGTTCGTTGTTCTCGATGTTGAAGCTCCCGGTCAGGGCAACACCAGATACGAAAATGAATGGGAACTCGGCTACGGCAGAGTTATCATCATGGCTCACGATTCCTGCGCAGACTTCAGCAGCGTTGCAATGCTTCAGGCAGGCGATGCATTCTACTTCGTAGGCGACTACGATGCAGTTGTTAACCAGCTCATCGCAGACACCGATGCAGTTCTCGCAGTTGACGCTGACGAATACTGGACTCCTTCCGAAGAAGAACCTTCCGAAGAACCCTCCGAAGAACCTTCTGAAGAACCTTCTGAAGAACCTTCCGAAGAACCTTCCGAAGAACCCTCTGAAGAACCCTCTGAAGAACCTTCTGAAGAACCTTCCGAAGAACCTTCCGAAGAACCTTCCGAAGAACCTTCCGAAGAACCTTCCGAAGAACCCTCTGAAGATCCTTCCGAACCTACTACCGGCCTCATTCTCAACATCGACAGATTCAACGCATTCCTCGATGCTTCTGAGCTTATCGCTTGGAACTCCGACGATGAAGAAGTTACTGTTGAAACCAGATACGCAGGCGCAGCAGGCGCGGCAACCTTCCAGTGGTTCCACAAGGTATTGCTCACCTACGATTACGAAACCGAACAGTTCGTTGTTGTTGACATTGAACTTCCCGGCGCCGGCGCTAACAGATACGAAACTGAATGGAAGCTCGGCTTCGGTAACCTCGTTGTTATGGCTCACGATGCTTGCCCGTCCTACAACGACCTCGCTGGTCTTGCTGTAGGCGACAGCTTCTACTTCGGCTATGAAAACGATGACTACGAAAGCAACTTCTACTATGCAGGTCTCGTTGACTCCTTCCTCTCTGCTGAACAGCCCGACCTTTACTGGACTGCTACAGTAGAAGATCCTTCCGAAGAACCCTCTGAAGAACCTTCCGAAGAACCTTCCGAAGAACCTTCCGAAGAACCTTCCGAAGAACCTTCTGAAGAACCTTCCGAAGAACCTTCCGAAGAACCTTCCGAAGAACCCTCTGAAGACGAACCTTCTGAAGATGAACCCACCGTTCCTTCCGAAGATGAATCCGAAGAACCTTCTGAAGAACCTTCCGAAGAACCCAACGAACCTGTTGAACCCGGCGATGCTTCCAGCATGATCGTGTTCGCTATCCTCGCTCTCCTCGCAATCGCAGGCTCTGCAGTTGTTATCAGAAAGCGTAGATAAAAACAGTATTTCGTAAAACGAAATTACCCCCACAAAACACACGGTTTTGCGGGGACCACAGAACAATAATAAAAGGGCGGCATTAGTGCCGCCCTTTTTGTTGTATAAGAAATAATACACCTCTTTTGAGGTGTTTTGATTATCGAATGGACGATAATATAGATATTTTGCCGTTTTTGCGTATGAGCTTAAGTTCTCTAAAAATCAAGGCAAAGCCTTGTATATCATCGATTCCGCAGGAATTGCATATCATCAAAACGAAGTTTTGTATATCATCATTGTGAAAAAAACGCAGCCTGCGGCTGATGATATACACCTTCAGTGATGATATACACGCATACTGCGTGATGATATACCATTGCTTTCGCAATGGATAAAAAATCGACAGGTCCAAACCTGTCGATTTTTGGTGCGGATGAAAGGACTTGCCCGACTGCGGTCGGAGCGGTGGCACGGGCTGACAGTCCCCCGGACTGTCATTCAACACGTGCCCTTCAAGTCCTTATAAATTTCCTATAACATAATCAATAAAAGCACCCACAAGGGGTGCTTTATTGATTATGGTGCGGATGAAAGGACTTGAACCTTCACGCATATGCACCGGTTTCTAAGACCGGCTCGTCTGCCAATTCCGACACATCCGCATATTCACTTCGCCGACCATTCTATCATATCTTGATGCGTTTGTCAATCAAATCGTGAAGGAAATACTTGATTATAGTGTGAAAATGGAGTAAAATATATATACGGCGACTTTTGTTGCCCTATCAACATAACTTTGGAGGCTTACGATGACCGTAACCGAAAGATTTTTGAAATACGTTTCGTTTGGGACAAATTCCGACGAAAATTCCGAAACCTGTCCATCGACGGAAGCTCAACGTGTGCTTGGTGAATACCTTGCAAAAGAGCTTGAAGGAATGGGACTTTCCGACATCGGCATTGACGAAAACGGTTACGTTTACGGCGTTTTGCCTGCAACAAAGGGACGTGAAAACGACCCTTCTATCGGATTTATTGCCCATATGGACACGTCACCTTCGGTCTCGGGCGACAACATAAAGCCATCGGTTATTAAGTACGAGGGCGGAGATATACTCCTTAACGAAACCGAGGCGATAAGTCCTTCGGATTTTCCTGCACTTTCGAATTATATCGGTAAGGAGCTTATCGTCACCGACGGTACAACGTTGCTCGGCGCAGACGATAAAGCAGGTATTGCCGAGATCTTCACTGCAATAGAATATCTTATTGCCCACCCCGAAATCTCTCACGGCAGGATACCCGTTTGCATAACTCCCGACGAAGAGATCGGCAGAGGTGCGGATAGATTCGACCTAAAGCGATTTAATGCCGATTGGGCATATACCGTTGACGGCGGCGAGCTTGGAGAGATAGAATACGAAAATTTCAACGCCGCATCGGCAAAGATAACCGTTCACGGCATTAATATCCACCCCGGTTCTGCAAAGAACAAGATGAAAAACGCAGCATTGCTGGCGGCAAAGTTCGTTAATATGCTCCCCGAAGCCGAAACCCCGCTTCACACCGAAGGTTATGAGGGTTTCTACCACGTTTGCGCAATCGGCGGTGACGAAACGACAGCGTTTGTCCAGCTTATCATCAGAGACCACAGCGAAAATATGTTTAATATGCGTAAAATTTACGTCAAACGCCTTGCCGATTACCTTAATGAGATATGCGGTGAAGGTACTTTCGAAGCCGAGATAAAGGACAGCTATTATAATATGAAGGAAAAGATAGTTCCTCATATGCACATTATCGACAACGCTGTTTCGGCTATGAAAAAGGTCGGCGTTGAGCCGAAGATAGTCCCGATCCGTGGCGGCACCGACGGCGCAAGACTCTCCTACGAGGGCTTGCCCTGCCCGAACCTTTCGACGGGCGGGCTGAATTTCCACAGTATTCACGAATTTATTCCCGTTTTCGCAATGGAAAAAATGGTCGAGGTTATCGTCACCTTGGCAAACGGTGAAAAGAAATGAACGGCGAATATTTAATAAAGCCGATAGCGTTTATCCGTAACGACCTTAAGACAAAGTTCGGTGTTCCGAGACAAAGCGGACTTGCACCGGAGCTTATATCCGAGATAGTCTTCGAGCCCGAATACCGTGTTTCCGAGGCTTTACGAGGTCTGACCGATTTTTCGCATATCTGGCTTATATGGAGCTTTTCCGAAGCAAGAAGGGAAGGCTTTTCACCGACGGTGCGTCCTCCCCGTCTTGGCGGTAATGAAAGATTGGGTGTTTTCGCAACACGTTCACCCTTCCGCCCAAACTCGCTTGCGCTGTCCTGCGTGAAGCTTGAAGGGATCGAGAAAAGGGAAGGTCTTGGCGATGTTCTTATCGTTTCGGGCGCAGACCTTATGAACGGCACACCGATATACGATATAAAGCCGTATCTGCCGTATGCAGATTCGATTCCCGATGCCGTTGGCGGTTTTGCCCCCGACGGCGGAAAGGTTTTGAAGGTAGAAAGCGATATCGAGCTTAAAATGCCCGAAACACAGAAAAAGTCGCTCTTTTCGGTCCTTTCACGTGACCCGAGACCGCAATATCACGACGACGAAAGCCGAATTTACGGTATGGAATTCGGTGATTATGAGATAAAATTCAAGGTCGAAAACGATAAAGTCATTATCGTTTCGGCTGAAAAATTATAAAGTGAGGTAATATCTATGTTCTGTAGTAACTGTGGAAACCAAATCCCCGACGGTTCTTCTTTTTGCAGCTCTTGCGGTAACAGAGTCGGCGGCGGTTTTAACGGCGCAGCTCCTTATATGACGAAGAAGGAATATTTCGAAACTTCCTGCTCCGTCAAGGCAAAAAACATTATGAAGGCAGGGAAGATAGTCCTTATCGTATGCTCGGTTTTGATGCTTATTTCGTCGGTTTTGACGTTGTGGGGCATGAACGTTATCTTTGAAGAGGTTGATTTTGAAAGCAATGATATAAAGACGGTCTTCCAACGTATGGAAGAGCTTGCGGGCGAAGATCTCGGTCTTACCGATGAGGATTATGAAGAGATGCTTTCTCTTGAAAAAGAGCTTGGTTTCACCCTCGTTGAATTTGTAAAGACAATGGTATACGTCGTTGTCGGGGCTATGGTGCTTTTGGAAGTTGCAATAATTATACTTTCCTATTTCACCGTTCGCAACAAGAGCCTTGCGACAGCGATAATTGCGCTTGTTCTTGCTGTATTGTTCGTAGGCGGACTTGTTGAATTCGGCTTGACGGTAACTCTTTTGGTGCTCGTTTGCATACTCAGAAAAGAATACAACACATATTGCGAAAATCCTTTTGTTTTTAATACTGCAAATTCTTCCAACGAACCCGATTTTTCGAACTAATTTGATATAAAAAGGCTGTGCAAAGTAAAAAATGCATAGCCTTTTTTATTTACATTCACGGGAATTTGTGGTAAAATAAAGGCAGATTTTTTGGAGGAAACAAATGGATATAATTGCAAAAATAGCCGAAGAACTTAAAATACGAAAAACGCAGGTCGAGGCTGCGGTAAACCTCATTGACGAGGGCAATACGATACCCTTTATCGCACGTTACCGTAAAGAAGCTACCGGCTCGCTTGACGATGAAAAACTGCGTGAGCTTCATGAAAAGCTTGAATTCTACCGTGCTCTCGATGCACGCCGTGCCGACGTAAAACGTCTTATCGACGAGCAGGGCAAGCTTACCGACGAATTGGTTGAAGCTATCGAAAACGCAAAGACCCTGTCCGAGCTTGAAGATATCTACCGTCCCTACCGCCCCAAGCGCAGAACGAGAGCAAGTATTGCGGCGGAAGCGGGTCTTACTCCTCTTGCAGAACTTATGCTCGAGCAGAAAAAGGGTCTTGATATCCTTGTGGAAGCAGAAAACTATCTCAACCCCGAAAAGAAGATCGTTACTTCAGAAGACGCAATAAACGGCGCAAAGGATATTATTGCAGAGCGTGTTTCGGACAATGCCGAATACCGCAAATGGATCCGTGAATTCACGTACAGAACGGGCAACCTCGTTTCGAAGGCAAAAACAGAGGAAGACACCGTTTACCGTATATATTATGACTATAACGAGCCCCTTTCAAAGATGCCTTCTCACAGAATCCTCGCCGTTGACCGAGGAGAGAAGGAAGGCGTGCTTTCTGTTAAGGTAGAGGTCGATAAACAGCGTGTTTTCGATTACCTTAACGGCGAAATGCTCACGATACACGAATGTCCCTCGACAGAATACGTCCGTGAAGCGACCGAGGACGCTTATGAACGTCTTATTGCACCCTCCGTGCAGACCGAGATGAGAAACCTCATCACCGACAACGCACAGGAGCAGGCAATACGTGTTTTCGGCGAAAACCTCAAAAACCTTCTTATGCTTCCCCCCGTCAGAGGTAAGGTCGTTATGGGCTTTGACCCTGCATACAGAACCGGCTGTAAGATTGCCGTTGTTGACGGATTCGGTGACGTGCTCGATACCACCGTCGTCTATCCCACTCCTCCCCAGAACAAGACCGAGGAAGCAAAGGCAACACTTAAAAAGCTTATCGAAAAGCATAAAATTGATATAATCTCTATCGGTAACGGTACCGCTTCCAAGGAAAGCGAGATCTTTGTTGCAGGTATGATAAAAGAGCTTGACAGAGACGTAAGCTATATTATGACGAACGAAGCGGGTGCTTCGGTATATTCGGCATCAAAGCTTGCAAGCGAGGAATTTCCGCAGTTTGACGTTTCTCTTCGAAGTGCTGTTTCTATCGCAAGACGCTTGCAGGACCCCCTTGCAGAGCTTGTTAAGATAGACCCCAAAGCTATCGGCGTTGGTCAGTATCAGCACGATATGGAGCAAAAAGCACTCGACAGCTCGCTTGCAGGTGTTGTTGAATCCTGCGTTTCGGGCGTCGGAGCAGACCTGAATACGGCTTCGGTCTCGCTGTTGTCGCATATCGCAGGTATTAATTCCAAGATTGCAAAGAGCATTTACGAATACCGTACCACAGTATCAAAGTTCAAAACTCGTGCCGAGCTTTTGAAGGTTAAGGGTATCGGCGAGAAGGCATATAAGCAATGTGTCGGCTTCCTCCGTGTGCCCGAAAGCAAAGAGGTGCTTGATAATACCTCCGTCCACCCCGAAAGCTATGAGGCAACCTATTCGCTCCTTTCCATACTCGGTTATACCAAAGACGACGTTAAGGAAAGAAAGCTCTCCGAGCTTAAAGCCCGTCTTGAAGAAAAGGGCAAGGATAAGGTTGCGAAAGAACTTGGTATCGGTGTACCCACGCTTGACGATATAATTTCCGAGCTTGAAAAGCCCGGCCGTGACCCCCGTGACGAGCTTCCTCCCCAAATTTTGCGTACCGATGCAATGGATATTTCGTCGCTCAAGACGGGTATGGAATTTGTGGGTACGGTCCGTAACGTTGCGGACTTCGGTGCGTTTGTCGATATCGGCGTGCACCAGGACGGCTTGGTGCATATTTCCAAGCTTAGCGATAAATTTGTAAAGCGTGCAAGCGACGTTGTAAAGGTCGGCGATATTATAAAAGTCCGTGTTATCGACGTTGACGTTGCAAAAAAACGTATTTCGCTTGAAAAAATACGCTAAAAATATTAAAAACCCTATTGAAATCGCAAACAAACAAGTGTATAATAACACGTATTAATTTAGTAAAGAGGTAATAATTATGCAGATTAACAATCAATATCTTCAAGACCTCTATGAAAAGGTCGAGAAGCGTAATGCCGGCGAAAAGGAATTCCTTCAGGCTGTCGGCGAAGTTTTTGAATCTCTCGCTCCCGTAATCGAAAAGCGTCCCGACTTTGTAAAAGCAGGAATTATGGACCGCATCGTTGAACCCGAACGCTTTATTCAGTTCCGTGTTGCTTGGGTTGACGATAACGGCAACGTTCAGGTAAACCGTGGCTTCCGTGTTCAGTTCAACAGCGCTATAGGTCCGTACAAGGGCGGTATCCGTTTCCATCCCAGCGTTTGCTCTTCCGTAA
Source organism: Eubacteriales bacterium (assembly GCA_045536935.1). Taxonomy (GTDB): domain Bacteria; phylum Bacillota; class Clostridia; order Oscillospirales; family CAG-382; genus Coliplasma. The sequence goes on from JAZSOO010000029.1 coordinate 7,713, forward strand.
TCAAGTTCCTCGGCTTTGAACAGACCTTCAAGAACTCCCTCACCGGCCTTCCCATGGGCGGCGGTAAGGGTGGTGCAGATTTCGACCCCAAGGGTAAATCCGATAACGAAATCATGCGTTTCTGCCAGGCATTCATGACCGAGCTACAGAAATATATCGGCCCCGATACCGACGTTCCCGCAGGTGACATCGGCGTTGGCGCAAGAGAAGTCGGCTATATGTTCGGCCAGTATAAGCGTATCCGTGACGAATTCACCGGCGTTCTCACCGGTAAGGGCCTTACCTACGGCGGTTCGCTTGCAAGAACTCAGGCAACCGGTTACGGTCTTTGCTACTTCACCGACAATATGCTTAAGCATAAAAACGATAGCTTTGAAGGCAAGACCGTTGTTATCAGCGGTTCGGGCAACGTTGCTACCTACGCTTGCGAAAAGGCAACTCAGCTTGGCGCAAAGGTCGTTGCAATGAGCGACTCCAACGGTTACATCTATGATCCTAACGGCATCAACCTCGACGTTATGAAGCAGATCAAAGAAGTTGAACGTGCAAGAATCAAGGAATACGCTGCACGTGTTCCCGGTTCCGTATATACCGAAGGCAAGGGCATTTGGTCTATTAAGTGTGATATTGCACTTCCTTGCGCAACCCAGAACGAGCTTAACGGCGACGATGCAAAAATGCTTATCGCAAACGGCGTTAAATACGTTGCAGAAGGTGCAAATATGCCTTCCACTCCCGAAGCGATCTCTGCGTTCCTCGAAAACGGCGTTTACTTTGGCCCTGCAAAGGCTGCAAACGCAGGCGGTGTTGCAACGTCGGGTCTTGAAATGAGCCAGAACAGCATGAGACTTTCCTGGACCTTCGAAGAGGTTGACGAAAAGCTTTGCGGTATTATGAAGTCTATCTTCGAAAACGCTACCGCTGCTGCAAGAGATTATGCAGGCAACGAAGACAACCTCGTTGCAGGTGCAAACATTGCAGGCTTCCTCAAGGTTGCAGAAGCAATGAAGGCACAGGGCGTTCTTTAAGCCATGGCAAAAAGAAAGCTTAAAAAAAGAAAACCCATAAAGCTGATGTCAAAGAACAAATCGGTGTTGCTTTTCGTGGCATCGCTCGCTGTTCTTGTCGTCGCAGTAGTCTTGCTTGTCTTGACGAACAAATAAAAAATAAAAGCTCGGTTCTGAACCGAGCTTTTTATTTTAAGATAATAGATAAGAGATAATAGAGAAGAGAAAAGGAAAAAACGGCATCATAGAGATGCCGTTTTATTATACAATAAAATTTTCATAAAAATCGGCGACATGTGCGTCGATTTTTATACCTATGAGGTTCGCACGCGGTGAGCGTGGCGCGAGCGAACGAACCTCTAAACCGATTGAAAACTTGTTTTCAATCGAATGCGTCAGCATTATTCAAAATATCTGTACTTCTTACCGTTAGGAAGAGTGATCATCTTCGAGGTGTCGGAATTGATGTCAAGGATAAAGCCTTCTTCGCAATCCTTGCGGGCAACCGTCTTTGCCTTACCGCTTATTGCACGTTCGATGTCACAGCAAACTGCCGCCGCTGTAGGAAGACTGCCTGCGCCCTGACCATAGAATACAACTTCGCCAACGGCAGAACCGGTAACGCTTACAGCGTTAAATGCTTCTCTGATTGCGTGGAAAAGACTTGTATTGCCGACAAGGTGAGGAGCAACAAGGATCTTTGCCTTGTCACCAACCTTTTCTGCAACGGCAACAAGACGGATCACACAGCCAAGCTGTTCTGCAAGCGCAATATCCTCGCTCGTGACGTTTTCAATGCCTTCAATGTAAGGAATGCTTTCATAAGAAATGTATTTATCAAACGCAATACCTGCAAGAATTGCAATCTTTCTTGCGGAATCGAGACCTGCGATGTCTGCATGGGGGTCTGCTTCGGCATAGCCAAGCTCCTGTGCGGATTTTATGCCTTCTTCAAGAGATTTGCCTTCGCTTTGCATGTGGGTGAGGATATAGTTGGTGGTGCCGTTGAGGATTCCTGCAACACGAATGATATCGTCTGCCATAAAGCAGGAATTAAGCGGTGCGATTATAGGAATACCGCCGCCGACGCTTGCTTCATAAAGATAAACAACGCCGTTTTCCTCTGCAACACGTTCAAGCTCTGCGCCGAACTTGTCAACGACAGCCTTGTTGGAGGTTACAACGTTTTTGCCTGCCTTAAGAGCCGCAAGGCTGAATTTATAAGCAACGCCGTCTCCGCCCATAGTTTCAACAACTATACTAACGCTTTCGTCGTTAAGTATCTTGTCAAAATCCGTGGTGACTCTGTCCCCTAAAGGGTGGTCGGGAAAGGTGCGAAGGTCGAGAATATATTTAATGTTAACGTCACACAACGGCTTTTTGTTACAATGGCTGATGGCCTCGTAAACACCGCCGCCGACGGTACCGAAACCGAGAATGGCTATATTTGTCATAACGATTCTTCTCCATTTTATGATATCTTGTTGAGTTTAGCATAAAACACGCAATATTTCAAGGGTTTTACGCAATAAATATTCGCATATCCTTGATTTTTGACCTTGAATGGTGTAATATGTACTTGGTTTATTTTAGGTATAAAGGACAAAGAGAATTGAAACACATTTCGGTCGACAAAATACCGGATACGGTCTATAGATTTTTCGAGCACGAAGGCATCGCTATGAATGAGGTGCTTCTTTCTCTGCGCAGTGATATCCGTATTGACGGAAGCAGGGGAGATTGCTTTGTTCTTGTTCTTAAGGACCGCTTTGCCGTTGCGGAAGGCTCTCTTGTTTTTTCGTCAGAGGGACGTAATACCGACGGAAGAGCGATCCGTAACGAAAATTTCAGCGTTACACGTTTTGAAACAATCCTTCTTTCCGATATCGGCGAGCCAAAGGCAGAGCAGTTGATCTCCACGGGAAGGATCACTGCCGAATCCAACGGCGAAGAACGACTTATATATAACTTTTCTTCAACCTATAAACATTCCGCATCGGTCTTCTGCCGTGCAGTTTCCGACCTTAAAAAGAAGGGAACGCTTGACGAAGATATATATGCCGAAGAGGATTACAAAAAGCACTCCTGCCCGAAATGCCACAGAAGATACCCCGATGAGGAGCTTAAGATCTGCCCTCACTGTATGGATAAAGCAAGTCTCGTTAAAAGACTTTCGGCGTTGTTTTTCAGATATAAACGTTCGATATTCCTTGTTTTGTTTTCCTTTGCTATGATTGCGGCGCTCGGTGTTCTGACACCCTACGTCAGCAACGAGCTTCTCTATGATAACGTTCTCGGCAATGCAGATTCCACGTCGATCGACGTTTTGAATATCGTATTGTTCATAATCGGCATACGTGTCTGTATGCTTATTATAAACCTTATCTCCAACGCAATAAGCGCAACCGTCGCCGCAGACGTGACTTATGACCTTAAAAAGATGATATTCAATACGATAAGCAACCTCTCGCTCGGTTTCTTCACAAACCGTCAGACAGGCGGTCTGATGACACAGGTAAACCGTGACAGTATAACGCTTTATTGGTTCTTCTGCGACGGTTTTCCCTTCCTCGTTTTGAATATTATCCAGCTTTCCGTTATCATCTGCGTTATGTTCAGCCAGAATTTTGTTCTTGCGCTGTATACCTTTATAACGATACCGATATTCTTCGGAACCTTCAAGATATTGAACAACGTATACGATAAATTCTATGCAAAGGCGTTTTCGAAGGGAAGGTCGTTCAATTCGCTCGTTTCCGACGTCTTGAACGGTATGCGTGTTGTAAAATCCTTTTCCCGTGAGGACGAAGAAGTCAGACGTTTCGGCAAGATAAACGTCGGTGTTGCAGAGGCAAGAAACGATATTCAGGTATTTTCGTCAAGGGTGTTCCCCTTTTTGAACTACCTTCTCCGTATCGGCTCCTACGTTGTATGGGGTATCGGCGGTTGGCAGGTCATGACCGCAACGGGCGATATGAGCTACGGCCGATTAATGGCGTTTATCGGCTATTTCTCGTTGATATTCGGGCCTATTGAACAGCTTGCCGACGTTTCGAACTGGTGGAGCGAAACACTTAATGCGCTTCAACGTCTTTTCGAGATACGTGATGCACAGCCCGAGGTTCGTGAATCGGCAAACCCGATAATTCCCGAAAAATGCGAAGGTCTTGTTGAATTTAAAAACGTTTCCTTCTCCTACGTTGAAAACCGCAAGGTTATCGATGACGTAAGCTTTACCATTCCTGCTCATTCCACTCTCGGTATTGTCGGACAGACGGGTGCAGGCAAAAGCACGCTTGCAAACCTCTTAACACGTCTTTACGACGTAAAAGAGGGAAGTATATATATCGACGGAGTTAATATAAAAGACCTTCCTTTTGAATATCTCCGTGAGAATATCGCAATAGTTTCGCAGGAGACATATCTTTTCCGTGGCAGTATTCTCGATAATATCCGCTATGCCCGTCAGGACGCAACCAAGGAAGAAGTTATTGCGGCGGCGAAGGCGGCTTCTGCCCACGATTTTATTGTCAAATATCCCGACGGATATAATACACAGATCGGATTCGGTCAAAAAGAGCTTTCGGGCGGTGAAAAGCAGAGAATATCCATCGCCCGTGCGATATTGCGTAACCCAAAGATATTGATTCTTGACGAAGCGACTGCCGCTATGGATACCCAGACGGAACGCAGTATCCAAGCCTCGCTTGATAAGCTTACAAAAAACCGCACAACGGTTATAATCGCACACAGACTTTCCACGTTGCGTGATGCCGACAACCTCGTTGCCATTGAGAACGGACGTGTTGCCGAAAGCGGAACGGCTGTCGAGCTTTTAAAACAAAAAGGTGTTTATTACAAGCTCTATAAATTGCAAGCCGAAGCACTCAAAACCGCCGGAATAGGAGAGTAATCGCTTCGCTCTCAATCAAAAACAAGTTTTTGATTGGTTTTTGGGGTCCCCGCATAACCGTGTGTTTTGCGGGGTGATTGGATGCCCGTTCGCTCGCGCCACGCTCACCGCGTGCGGACATCATAGGTATAAAAATCGACGCACATGTCGCCGATTTTTATGAGATTTTTATTGTATGTCTCGCAGAGTGAAGGTTGAAATCAATTTCACGTTGCGAATATGAAAGAAGACAACTACTATGAACGAAAATTTTCTTGATATGGCGGAAGTTACCTATCTGACTCCCGAAAACTCACGTTTTTATCTTACAAAAAACGGGTTTCCTGCGCTTGAGGCGGTGTTGCCGAAGTTCGGCGACGACCTCGAGGAAGAGGACAAGACCCCTATAAAGCAGGATCTCTGCAGAGTATATTTCCACCGTTGCTTCCCGTTTGAAAGCCCCGATGAATATATTTCGGTGCTTAACGGGGACGGCAGGGAATATGCGATGATACGTAATCTGGCCGACCTTCCCGAGGAGGCGCAGACTATTATCAAAACCGAGCTCGACCGAAAATATTTCTGCCCCGTAATCGAAAAGATAAATTCGCTGAAGGAAAAGCTTGACTATTCCTTTTGGGAAGTCAAAACAAACCTCGGCGATATGAATTTTTCAATGCACGATACCTACCGTAATATTGCACGTGTCGGCAACGGTATGTTGATTTTGACCGACGTAGACGGAAACCGTTTTCGTATTGAAGACGTTTCCAAGCTTGACAGAAAGAGCTTTAAGAAGATAGAACTGTATTTGTAATGAAGAAAAAAGAAAAAGAGCCAACCGCCTTGAAGACGCTCAAAGACGAGCTTAAAAAGGAACTCGGCACCGACGAAAAAGTATATATCTTCCCCTACGACCTTTCGTTTGACAACAAGAAGGCCTTTGGTGTTTGCGCTCTTTTTGAAGGAAAGCTTTATTTCCGTGAGGAAAATAAAAGTGAAACGAAGGTCTTAGAGCTTTCAAGCCTTGGCGAGATTAAGTTCGTTCAAAACTGGGGTTGCGTTTCTATTGAATCGAGCGACGAAAACGGTGATATAGAGCTTTGCCGTGCCGAAATGTCGCTTTGTCAGATATTCCGCAACGCCGTAAAAAAGCTTGAAGCCGCCCGCAACGGCGAGGATATTCCCGCACCGAAGCTTAATAAATGCCCCAAATGCGGAAAGCCCTTCAAGAGAGGTATGACCTCATGTCTTGACTGCACGGACAAGAAAAAGCTGTTCAAGCGTCTTGTTCCCTATCTTAAACCGCATATAAAAACACTCCTGCTTGCAGGTCTGTTCTTAATAACCATATCGGGTATAAGCGTTTTGCTCCCGATGATAAATAAAACGATAATCAACGATTATATTGCAAATCCAATTCCGCCCGAGGATAAAAGCGGATTTATCTGGCTTGTCGTTTCGATGGCTCTGCTCGGCTTGCTTTCCGCCGTCTGTACGATGGGCAGAGGGCTTTGTATTGCAAAATCGGGCAAGGGAATGCTTGTAAAACTCCGTGAGGACGTTTACGGTAAATTGCAAAAGCTTTCTCTAACGGGATTAACACGCCGCAGCGCAGGCGAATTAATGCACCGTGTTTCCGAGGATACAAACGAGATCCGTGATTTTATAATCTGGCTTGTACCAAGCCTGCTTCAACAGGGCTTAACTCTTGGCACTATTGCGGTCTTCCTTTTTGCGTTTAACTGGAAGCTGACGCTGATAGTTATAACCCCCATACCCTTGCTTGCGGTACTGTTCCGTGTGCTTCATAAGTTCACGCATAAGATATACCGCCGTCAATGGCAGTTGGAAAGCGATGCAGGAACGCTTATGCACGACGTTTTCTCGGGTATGCGTGTCGTTAAGACCTACGGAACCGAAAAGCACGAAGAAGCACGTTTTGACGTTGCGGCAAAGAGAATTGCCGATATATCCAAGAAAAACGAACGCACATGGAACCTTATAATGCCGTTTGCATCGTTTTTGTTAAGCTTTGGCGAGTTTGCCGTGCTCTATTTCCTCGGTTGCGAGCTTGTCGGCGACCCGTCGTTTATCGTTTCGGGACAGTCGAACTTTGCGTTGGGCGATCTGATGCAGTTCACGGCATACGTCGGACTTATGTACGAGCCAATACGTTGGATGTCGGGCGTTCCCCGCCGTATTGCAAGGGCAACGACATCGCTTGCGAAGATCGTCGAGCTTATCGACGAGGAAGACGATATGATAAACGTCGGGGAAAGCTTGGACAATATCCGAGGGGATATTGAGTTTAAAAATGCATCCTTTGCCTATGAAAACGGGGATAACGTTCTTAAGAATATCAATTTAAAGATAAATAAAGGCGAAATGGTCGGTCTTGTGGGCAGAAGCGGTGTCGGTAAAACTACTGCGGCGAACCTGATTTTAAGGCTTTACGACCTGACCGAAGGAAGTCTTACCGTTGACGGTGTAGACGTGCGTGATATCGACCAACATTCCTACCGTTCAAAAATAGGTGTCGTTTTGCAGGAGACCTTCCTTTTCAACGGCACGATATATTCGAATATTGCCTACGGCAAGCCCGATGCAACACGTGAAGAAGTTATACGTGCGGCAAAGCTTGCCAACGCTCACGAATTTATTATGAAACAGCCCGACGGGTATAATACCTACGTCGGCGATAAGGGCAGTACGCTTTCGGGCGGTGAACGGCAGAGAATTGCCATTGCCCGTGCGATATTGCGTAACCCAAGCATATTGATACTCGACGAAGCAACAAGCTCGCTCGATACCGAAACCGAAAAGCAGATTCAAGAAGCAATCGCAAGGTTTTCTGGCGGACGAACTACAATAGCGATAGCGCACAGACTTTCCACGCTAAGAAATTCCGATAAGATAGTCGTTTTCGAAAAGGGAATGATAGAGGAAGTCGGCTCCCACGACGAGCTTATGCAAAACAAAAACCGCTATTACCGCCTTGTTATGGCACAGAAAAAGGTTAATAAATTGAATAAATAAATTGAGATAAATTTTAGGAGAAAAAAGATGAAAAACACCGAAAAGACAATGGAAAAACTCGTTGCGCTTTGCAAGGGCAGAGGCTTTATTTTCGCAGGAAGCGAAATCTACGGCGGTCTTGCAAACACTTGGGACTACGGTCCTCTCGGCGCAGAGCTCAAGAACAACATCAAGCGTGCTTGGTGGAAAAAGTTCGTTCAGGAAAACCCCTATAACGTAGGTCTTGATGCAGCAATACTTATGAACCCTCAAACCTGGGTTGCTTCGGGTCACCTTGGCGGATTTTCCGACCCGTTGATGGACTGCCGTGAATGTAAGGAACGTTTCCGTGCAGACAAGCTTATCGAGGATTTCTGTGCAGAAAACGGAGTCACTCTCGAAAAGCCTATCGACGCATTCTCTCAGGCAGAAATGAAGCAGTTTATCGAGGATAACAACATCAAATGCCCCACCTGCGGCAAGCATAACTTCACGGATATACGTCAGTTCAACCTTATGTTCAAGACCTTCCAGGGTGTTACCGAGGACGCAAAGAACACGGTTTATCTCCGTCCCGAAACCGCACAGGGTATCTTTGTAAACTTTGCAAACGTTCAGCGTACGACCCGTAAGAAGCTCCCCTTCGGTATCGGTCAGATCGGTAAGAGCTTCCGTAACGAGATAACTCCCGGTAACTTCATCTTCCGTGTCCGTGAATTCGAACAGATGGAGCTTGAATTCTTCTGTGAGCCCGGTACAGACCTTGAATGGTTTGAATATTGGAGAGGCTTCTGCCGTGATTGGCTCTTAAGCCTTGGTATTAAGGAAGAAAACCTTCGCCTTCGTGACCACGACCCCGAAGAGCTTTGCTTCTATTCCAAAGCAACCACCGACTTTGAATTCCTCTTCCCGTTCGGCTGGGGCGAGCTTTGGGGTGTTGCCGACAGAACCGACTACGACCTTACCCAGCACCAGAATACCTCGGGCAACGACCTTACCTATTACGACCAGGAAAAGAACGAAAGATATATCCCTTACGTTATCGAACCCTCGCTTGGTGTTGAACGTTCGGTTCTTGCGTTCCTTGTTGACGCATACGACGAAGAAGATATCGGTAAGGACGGCAATTCCGACGTTCGTACCGTTCTTCACTTCCACCCTGCACTTGCACCCTTCAAGGCTGCTGTTCTTCCTCTTTCGAAGAAGCTCGGCGACAAGGCTCACGAGCTTGCAAACGAGCTTTGCAAATATTTCCCCGTCGACTACGACGAAGCAGGCTCTATCGGTAAACGCTACCGCCGTGAAGACGAGATCGGTACTCCCTTCTGTATCACCTACGATTTCGATTCTCTCGAAGATAACTGCGTAACCATTCGTGACCGTGATACTATGGAACAGGTCAGAATGCCTATTTCGGAAGTTAGAGCTTATATCGAAGAAAAAATCCATTTCTAATATGGCTTCGCTTTCGGGCAACAATAAAACCTTAAAACAGGCAGAAAAACATAATCCAACGGTGTAGGGGAGGGTCTTGTACCCTCCCGTACCCGTGAAAATTTGTTGTATTTTCTGTTTGCGTTGTATACTGCCGATGTTTTTTGGTTTGCATTTCATACAACTGACAATTATGAGTTCGGGAGGGTGTAAAACCCTCCCCTACATTCATATATATCGTTACTGTATAAAACTCTAAAAGTAATCTAAAATGCAAATATAAAAAGGTAACAAATGAGCAAATGTATTGTCGTCGGCGGAGGTCCTGCAGGACTTTTCACCGCAATCACCGCCGCAAAAAACGGTAACGACGTGCTTCTTATAGAGAAAAACGACCGTTGCGGAAGAAAACTTGATATTACGGGCAAGGGCAGATGTAACGTGACGAATATGTGCTCCCGTGAGGAATTTTTGCAGAACGTCATCGCAAACCCTCGTTTTCTGATGAGCGCAATATCCCGTTTTTCACCCGAGGACACTGTTGAATTCTTCGAATCCGAAGGCGTACCCACAAAGGTGGAGCGTGGCAACCGTGTTTTCCCCGTGAGCGATAGGGCAAACGATATTACCTCTGCGCTTGTTTCCGCTTGTAAACGAGAGGGTGTTAGATTCCTTCGCAAGAACGTAACGGCGATTACCGTTTCGGACGGCAAGGCTGTCGGCGTTCATTGCGGAAACGAGAGCATAGAAGGTGATTCGGTCGTAATCGCCTGCGGAGGAAGCTCCTATCCGAAAACGGGCTCAGACGGAAGCGGTCATAGGCTTGCAGAGAGTGTAGGTCATACTATAACAAAGATACGGCCTTCGCTTGTACCTCTTGTTTCACCCGATAAGCTCTGCTCCGACTGTATGGGTCTTTCGCTTAAAAACGTCGGTATTTCCTTCTACGGCAACGGCAAAAAACCGCTTTATTACGAGCAGGGCGAGATGATGTTCACCCATTTCGGCGTGACGGGCCCCGTTATACTTTCTGCGTCGTCGTATCTTAAGGACGAGTTCCCCTATAAGATGTTTATCGACCTAAAGCCCGCACTTGATGAAAAAACTCTTGACAAACGCCTTTTGCGTGACTTTTCGGAAAACCAAAACCGTGATTTAAAGAACGGATTTTCTGCACTCCTGCCGTCAAAGCTAATTATGCCGTTTATTAAAATGACGGGCATACCTCCCGAAACAAAGCTTAATTCGCTGACAAAGGAGCAACGTGCAAAAATTCTTTCGCTCCTAAAGGCACTTCCCGTGACAATAAGCGGAACCCGACCTATCAACGAGGCTATCGTAACGGGCGGCGGTGTTGATTGCAAGGAGATAGACCCGAAAACGATGGAATCAAAGCTTGTTAACGACCTTTATTTCGTCGGCGAAGTCCTCGACGTTGATGCCTACACAGGCGGTTTCAATCTGCAGATAGCGTTTTCAACTGCGTTTGTTTGCGGTAATTCGATATGGTGAATAAAAAAGAACCGTAGAGATAACGGTTCTTTTTGTTTTTGGGGAAAGAAAAACGAAGTATAGGCTAAAGCCGACGTGAAGTATTGCGCATTGCGCAATATGAAGCAAATTCGCTTTGCGAATTCGTGAAGCAAAGCGTTCCTTATCGTGCCGTAGGCACACTTCACGCACGAAGTGCACTTCATTTGCGAAGCAAACTTCACGTTCCGTGCAAACGGAACGCTTCGTTCCGCCAAAACAAAAAAGCCGTGCTTTGCACGACTTCTTTGTTTTGGCGGAGAAGGAGGGATTTGAACCCTCGCGCCAGTTGCCCGACCTACACCCTTAGCAGGGGCGCCTCTTCACCACTTGAGTACTTCTCCAAGGTGAAAATAAATTTTGCTATTAAATCTCTTGCGGGGCAGAGTCTTTTCCGTTCCGCCCCTTAAGAGTTTGGCGGAGAGAGTGGGATTCGAACCCACGTGGGCTTGCACCCAAACGGTTTTCAAGACCGCCTCGTTATGACCGCTTCGATATCTCTCCGAGTATACCGAATTTTTACAAACTGTTGTTACTTTGCCGACTAACTGCGAGGCTCCGCCTCGTTATGTCCGGCTTGCGGTGCCCGAAAGTTCACGGCGTTCTTTTTGCAAAGAACTTGTGCCCTTTCGACCGCTGCGCATTGCAAACCTCGCTGAATCCGTCCCCGACGGCGCTCGGTTCGCACTCCGCTTCGATATCTCTCCGAGTATACCGAGTTCCGAATGTTCGAACATCGCTTCGATATTACTTCGAATCAGTCAGCCAAATAAGAATATCACAAATCTCTTTTATTGTCAATAGAAAAAACCAAAAACGGATTCCGTTTTATCAAAGATTTCTCAAATACGGGTTATTACGGCGTTCTTCCGAAAGGAAAGAAGGACGGTCGTGACCGGGGAATATTTCATAATCGCCGGGAAGGTTTTTAAGCGCTTTAAGCGAGCGTAAAAGAGCCTTCTCGTCACCGCCGAGGTCGGTTCTGCCGATGCTGTTTTTAAAAAGTGTATCACCCGTGAACATCATTCCGTCAAAAACGTAGCAAACGCTTCCCGACGTATGACCGGGGGTTGGGATAACGTAAAAATCGAACCCTGCAACCGAATATTCACCTTCCTTGTCAAAAAGTATTTCCGCAGGCTCGAAGGGACGGGGGTCATAGGGGATTATTGCACTGAACATATCACGTTCGGTCAACATATGTGCATCGTTTTTATGAATACCGACGGGGATATTGATATTACGAAGGTCGCCGACGGCAAGAATATGGTCAAAATGGCCGTGAGTTAAAAGAATAAGACGGCAAACGGCATCTGCACGGTGGAGTGCGTCCTGAATTACCGTGAGGTCAGAGCCCGGGTCGATGACGATCGCATCACGTGTGTCGGGCGATCTAACAATATAGCAATTCGTGTTAAGCGTTCCGACAGGAACTCTTTTAACTATCATATCCTTCATAATGAAAAAGTATCCTTTCGCAGATGAGTATATTAATTATAGCATAAAAGAACCGAACCCGCAATGCCTACGGCGGTTATTTTCGGCATAAATTTCGCTTTTTCTCTTGATATACGATAGTATATCTGCGCTCAAAATCAAAATTTCTTCTCGAAACTACCTCGCCGTAGGTTGTTTGAAATTGAACTTTTTGTTCAGAATGAGCAAGACG
>JAZSOO010000001.1:0-12094 GCA_045536935.1 Eubacteriales bacterium
TACCAAAAAGTATCTTTCTTTCGTATAATGAATCAGCAAACGCCAATTGAAATTAGATACAAAGTATATTATAATAAGATCAATTTATAGCAGAAACAACCAAACGGAGGAGTTCTATGATCTGGTGTGTTGATGATGACAATACCATCCGTGAAATTGAGGTTTATACGTTAGAGCAGACGGGTTTTGAAGCCCGTGGCTTTGCCGACGGTGTTTCTATGCTCGAAGCATTGAAAACCGAAATTCCGGAGCTTATTGTCCTTGATATTATGATGCCGGAAACGGACGGGCTTGAAGTTCTTAAAAAACTCCGTAGTGAAGCGGCATATAAAGATATTCCGGTAATTATGGCGACCGCCAAAGGCACCGAGATGGACAAGATCGGCGGTCTTAATTCCGGCGCAGACGATTATCTCGTAAAGCCCTTTGGCGTTATGGAAATGGTTGCCCGTGTAAAGGCGGTGCTTCGCCGTACTGCAAAGGAAGATGCAACGGGCGATATTACAGTAGGCAATATCACATTAAAGGAAACAGAGCATAAGGTTATTGCAGACGGTGAAAAGGTTGAGCTTACTCACAAAGAATTTGAGATGCTCAAACTCTTTATGCAGAATCCGAATATGGTATTTTCAAGAGATAAGCTGATGAGCGAGATTTGGGGTATGGACTACATCGGTGAAACCCGTACCGTTGATATGCACATTAAAACCCTTCGCCACAAGCTCGGCAATGCCGGCGGTCAGATCAAGACCGTTATCGGTGTTGGGTACAGATTGGATCGGGAAGTATGACAAAAAAGATTTTTCACTCCATATTCACTGTAGCATTGGTTGTGCTCCTTGCGAGTATCGGCATTGCAACAAGCTTTTTATATGATTATTTTAATAATTCTCAGGTGAAACAGTTAAAGGCTGAACTGTCCCTTGTTGCCGATACCGTCAACGAGGTCGGTGTTGAATATTTTGAGAATTTTGACTCCACCGTTTTCCGTTTTACCGTAGTCGATACTGACGGCACCGTACTTTACGACACACAGGCAAATGCTTCTGAAATGGAAAACCACGCCGACCGTGAGGAAATTGCAGAAGCGTTTAAGGACGGTAAAGGCAGTAGCGCAAGAAATTCTTCAACGCTGACCGAAAAAACTTTTTATGAGGCAGTAAAACTCCAAAACGGCGACGTGCTTCGTATTTCGGTAAGTCAGCTTACTGTGGGAGCCTTGATCCTCGGTATGCTCCCTGCCATTATTGCAATTATTTTGATTGCGGCAGTAGTTGCCATTGTACTTTCTCACACTATGGCAAAAAAGATAACCGAGCCTTTGATGCAGCTTGACTTGGAGCATCCTTCCGACAACAGCACTTATGAGGAATTGACCCCCATACTCACTAAGGTTCACAGACAGCACAAACAAATTAAATCTCAGATGGAGACCCTGCGCCGTAAATCCGATGAGTTCGAGCAGATCGTTTCTTCGATGAACGAAGGACTTGTGCTCCTTGACGAGCACGGTATGGTGCTCAGTATGAATACGGCGGCGAAGAAGATATTTGCCGTTAAAAAGGATGTTAATGGCAGTGATTTCCTGCTCGTTGACCGCACAAGCAAAATGAGCAAGGCAATCTGGAATGCTCTTGACGGCAATCACAGCGAATATACTGAAGAAAGAAACGGCAGTGAATATCAGTTCACCGTAAATCCTATCGAGTCAGACGGTAAGGTTCTCGGTGCAGTTATTCTTGTGTTCGATATCAGCGACCGTGCTTTTGCAGAGCGCAACCGTCAGGAGTTCACAGCAAACGTTACCCACGAGCTGAAAACTCCGCTTCAATCCATTATCGGAAGTGCAGAGCTCCTTGAAAGCGGTCTTGTAAAGCCCGAAGATACCGCAAGGTTTGTTGGCAATATCCGCAAGGAAGCAACACGGCTTGTATCCCTTATCAACGATATTATCCGCCTTTCTCAGCTTGATGAAAACAGTGAGCCCGCAACCGAAACCGTGGAACTGACAGAGGTTGCAAAAGAAGTTATTGAGGTGCTTACCGTATCGGCGGCAAAGAAAAATGTCGAGCTCTCTATCGAGGGCGAACCTCAAACCATTTTCGGTGTACGCCGTTATATTTACGAGATAATTTATAATCTTTGTGATAACGCTATCCGCTACAACGTGGACTGCGGCAAGGTTATCATCGAGGTTGGAAAAAACGAAGGACGTGCATTTATAACCGTCAAGGACACCGGCATCGGTATTGCTCCCGAACATCAAAACCGTATCTTCGAACGATTCTACCGTGTAGACAAAAGCCATTCCAAACAAACCGGAGGTACGGGATTGGGGCTTTCTATCGTAAAACACGCCGTTGCATATCATAACGGCACGGTAAAACTCAACAGCAAGGTTGGAGAAGGCACAACGGTTACGGTACAATTCTAAATACAAAGGCGTCGCCGAAGCGACGCCTTTATTTTTTATGCTTGTCCTTATTCGACGATGACGAACACGACACCGTCAAGAGATCCGACTTCGTTTTTAAATGCATCAAAATCTTTAAGCGACGAGGTTATGATATAAATTCCCATATGACCGACGCTGTTGCTTTTCGGGGGTATTATCTCTATGTAGCAATCGGTAGGAAGAAGCTTTTTCGTTGCTTCGGTGATGTTTTCAAGCTCGCCCAATTTTTCGACCTCAATGTATACTCGCAAGGTCTTTTTACGGGTATGCTCAATTTTAGTCAA
The DNA here is from genome assembly GCA_045536935.1 of Eubacteriales bacterium. Classification (GTDB taxonomy): domain Bacteria; phylum Bacillota; class Clostridia; order Oscillospirales; family CAG-382; genus Coliplasma. The sequence goes on from JAZSOO010000001.1 coordinate 2,740, forward strand.
CAATGCCGCCGTGAAAAGGCAGGCAAGCATCGCAAAAAACGCTCCGCTGTAAAAACCGATACCGACGGAAATACCGATAACCGCCGTTGTCCACATTATTGCCGCAGTTGTCAAGCCGGTTATCATCTTATCGCTCTTGACGATGATCATACCTGCACCGAGAAAGCCGATACCCGAAACGACCTGCGCCGCAATCCGGAAAGGATCGCCGTCAAAGCCAAGAACCTGAACGCTGTATGCGCCGACAAGCGAAGTCATCGCACCGCCGAGGCAAACGAGTATATGGGTTCTCATACCCGCCTGACTTCCGTGCCTTCCACGTTCAAACCCGATCAGACCGCCGAAAACAACGGCAAGAAAGATACGCAAAGCCACGGTCAAAACGTTCAGATCTTTTTCAAAGGCTATTACTGCCTCCATAAATTCTTTCATCAACGTCACCTCAATATTCTATCAATTCGTTAAAAAGCTCTATCGCATATCTGTCGGTCATTCCCGAAATGAAATCTATTATCGCTTGGATATAGATCTCTCTCGTTTCGAGCTTGCCGTATATCTTAGCATTATCGCATTCAAGCGCAAGTATCTTATATTCACCGCTTGGGATAACGTCAATATCGCAATAACGTGCAAGCCATTTTTCGAAGGAGCGAACGAGCTTTGGCATAAACGTGCGGTTTTCGGCGAGGTTATTCCAAGTCGCCCTTCCGTCATAGAAGGAAAGCAGGATCTCAAAGATCTGCGTCAAAACAAGCTTTGAATAGTGCTGGAAGGGGACAAGTCTTTTATGCTTGTAGATACATTCATAGTTAAATTCTTTAATGTCGTTAAGCTGACGGTTAAATTCGGAGCTTAGCAATATTCCCTCGTCAGGAGAACTGTTTTTGCATATATCTATTATCATATTATGCATTATGACCGTTGTGTTCAATGCTTTTTGGTCGTGCATTTGCGCCATTCGGAGGAGCTTGTTCTGCGCCGTTTCGTCAAGAAAGCCAAGTCTTACCGCATCTTCAATATCTCGTCCGACGTAGGCTATCTTATCGGCGATCTTAACAACACAGCCCTCCCACGTTGCGGATTGATATTTCCCCGCTTTGTCAAAATCCTCGACCGAAATCGAAATATCCCTTGGTTTTATACCGTTTTCATCAAGCTCTCCGCAATGGGAGATTATACCGTCACGAACGGCATAGGTAAGGTTTAGATTTTGGTTTCTTTTATAATTATCCTCAAGAAGCTCAATATCGTCAACAAACCTCAACCCGTTCTTTTCGTGCCAGAAATCTTTATTGAGATATTGCTTTGAAAGCTCTTTAATGACCATTTCGCCCTGATGTCCGAAGGGAGCGTGGCCGAGATCGTGGGCAACCGAGATCGCCTTTGTCAATTCCTCATTAAGTCCCAAAGCACGTGCAACCGTGGAGCTTACGGATTCAACGTGGGCAACGTGCTCCATTCTTGTGCAGATATGGTCGTTATCGATATTGAAAAAGACCTGTGTTTTATGCTTAAGACGGCGGTAGGCACGTGAATGGAGTATTCTCGTATAGTCCCTCGCAAACGGGGAACGTATATCGTCCGTGCGGTAGTAAAGATCTTTCTTACGGCTTATTAACTTTTCAAAGTTTTCATTTTCGGGCGTTGCCGCAACCGATCTGAATTTCAATTCCGTCATAAAACACACCACCTTTTTTCTATTGTAACATATTTACGGTGTGTTTTTCAATATTTTTTTATTTTCACGGTGTAGGTTGGTTTTTGATTTCTTTGTCGTCCCCGTGATACATTTTTTCATTTTCACGGTCTTGGTTGGTTTCTAACCCCTTCGTCGTACCCGTGATACATAAGAATTTGTTGTTTCCCTTGTAGGGAGTAAGCGTCCTCGACGGTCCGTAAGGCAAAGGTTGTTTAACCATATGTCTGTGAAAGAACAAACCAATACAAATAACACAAATATAACCTCCACACAATTCCGAGATAACGGACCGTCGAGGACGCCGGTCCCTACAACACGGAATTTTCTGTAATTTCACAGACATAAGAAACAACAACAGGAGGGGTGATTCCCCTCCCGTGTTCGTTTGTTTATTTCTTATTCAAGGTAACGGTATTGGTCTTGACGGAATTACCGTATTTATCGGTGATTACGCAATAGACCTGACGACCTGCTCTTGCGTTCGTCATCGTTACCGAATAGGTTGCTCCCTTGAAGGAAGTCGTAAGATAGAACTTACTCAAACCCTTGTCCTTGAAATACCATTTATAAGTCTTGCCTTCGCCCGATGCGGATACTGTAACTTTTGCCGTCGAGCCGTTTGCAACCGTTACGCTTGTCGGCTGTTTGGTTATCTTAACCGCCATACCAAGAGTTACGGTATTTGTCTTAACGGAATGGCCGTATTTATCGGTAATAACACAGTATACCTGACGACCAGCACGGGTGCCGTTCATCTCGATATAATAGGAATCACCCTTGAAGGTGTTTGTCAAGGTAAACTTGTTTGCGCCTTTATCTTTATAATACCATTTGTAGGTTTTTCCTTCACCCGAAGCGGTTACAGTCACCTTTGCCTGCTTACCGCTTTGAACCGAAACGGTGGTGGGCTGTTTTGTAATCTTAACCGCCATACCAAGCGTTACGGTGTTGGTTTTAACTTCATTCCCGTATTTGTCGGTAATTACGCAATAAACCTGACGGCCTGCACGGGTTCCGTTCATTTCGAGAGAATATGTATTGCTCTTATAGCTGTTAGTAAGGCTGAATTTACTGTCACCCTTATTCTTGAAATACCATTGATAAGTCAAGCCGTCGCCTGTTGCATTAACGGTGACTCTTGCAACCTTTCCGCTTTGTACGGAAACATTTTTGGGTTGGGTGGTAATTTTAACGGGAACGGGCTTATATCCCCAATGTACGGTTGCATTGCAATTTTCGATCCAACAAGGGTCCCAATTGTATGGTTTTTCTTCCGCCTCACAATAAATATCGGTTAGATTCGTGCAAGAATCAAACACATTAGGGCCTACTGAAGTTACAGTGCCGGGTATTTTCACGTTTTTTAGGTTTTCACAGTAGGAAAATACATACCAACCTATCGTTTCTACAGAATCGGGCATTACAACACTTGTTAGACTATCGCAATCGGAAAACGCACGGTCGTATATTGTTGTTACAGAATTCGGTATCACAATACCGGTTAGACCGTCGCAGTCGTAAAATGCACGATCATATATCGTTGTTACGGAGTTTGGAATTTCAATACTCTTTAGACCGTCGCAGTTTGAAAAAGTATAGTCAAATATCATTGTTACAGAATCCGGTATCACAACACTCGTTAAACTCGTGCAACCAGAAAATGCATAGTGGTCTATCGTTGTTACAGAATTCGGGATTTCGATGTTCGTTAGCTTGTAACAATCAGAAAATGCATACATTGCAATCATTTTTGTATTTATGTGAATGTCGCAAGAAACTATGTCGTCTTTCTGAGTCGCTTCAATTAGCACATAATAAGGGTTATCTTCGTTACCAAGATATTTGGCATTATCGTAAAAATTATACTCGAGATTATCGCAATTATCAAATGCTCTTCCACCTATCATAGTTACCGAATTTGGTATTTCGATACTTGTTAGACTTGAACAATAAGAAAAAGCAGAATCGCCTATCGCCGTCACAGAATTCGGAATTTCTATATTTGTTAGCTTGGAGCAATTAGAAAAAGCTCCGTCGCCTATCTCTTTGACGGGAAGACCACGATACCTTGAAGGAATGATAACGTTGGTTGACGTCCCTTCATAGTCCGAAACGATATAATGAAAAGAGGTTCCATTTTCACCCAATTCATAAACCAATCCATCAGTGCTTGTTGCAAATACCGTTAAGGGCATTAATGCAAGCAACATTGCAAATGTCAATAAAATAGAAATAAGTTTTTTCATAACTCTTCTCCTCTAATTTTATTTGCAAGTATATTATAGCATACTTTGCAAAAATATTATAGCGGAATTTCCGCTAAATGTCAATAGCGTATAATCCGCTACGGTATAATATATTATATTAATTACGGCGGTGAAGATATATGCTATACAAACGGATTCGTGACCTTCGTGAAGACAAAGACCTCACGCAAAAGCAGATGGGCGAGATCTTATCCTGCAGTCAACGTGTTTACAGCAATTACGAGCGTGGTGAACTTGATATCCCTACCGAGATTCTCATTAAGCTTGCCGATTTTCACAACGTTTCCACCGATTATATCCTCGAGCGAACCGACAGCAAGTTTTTCGAGAAAAAATAGACCCGATTTGACGTAAAAATCGAATTGGGTTTTTCTTTTTGTTGTTTGTAAAAATCGCATTGTAGGGGAGGGTCTTGCACCCTCCCGTTCTCTTAGGATTTCGTTGTATGAAATAAAAACCTTTAAAGCATATAAAACAGACATAAGATACAACAAACAATTAGGAGTTCGGGAGGGTGCAAGACCCTCCCCTACACCGTTGGATTTCGTTTTCATACAGGCGGAAGAAATAACGCAAAAAACGGACTCGTTTGAGTCCGTTTTGCTTTTTTGCATTTGTCGATATTTTTGCTTCGCAAAATCGAGATATTTGCTTGTGCAAATTCGATATATCCGAGTAAAACTTGGATTCGATATGATAAAAATCCCTGACGGAATTTTTATCGATGCATTGTGCAGCAGCACAATGCTTACAACCGAACCTCGTTGAGCATGACGACTATCATCGGGCGGTGTTTGGTTCTGCGTCGGGCATATTCGGCAATATCGTCACGAAGGCGTGTACGCAGGACGTTTATATTATCAACGCCCTTTGCGAAATTACGCATAAGCGAATTATGTGCCGCCTCGGCAATTTTACCGATAAGCTCTTCGTTTTCCTTTTCGTAAATAAAGCCCCTCGTTGCAACCTCGGGAGGTATTGAGATACACATATATTCGGTATCGACACCTGCGGAAACGATGATAACACCGTCTTCCGAAAGACGTTTTCTCTCACGCAATACCGCACCGTTGACTTCACCGATACCGCTTCCGTCAACCATAACGGCACCTGCCTCCACGTTGCCCGCAGGCTTAAGACTGCGTTTGCTCATCTCGACGACCCTGCCGTTTTCGGGGATAACGATATTACATTCTGGAACGCCCATTTCGTTTGCAAGCTCGGCATGGGCAATAAGGTGCTTATATTCGCCGTGAACGGGCATAAAGAATTCGGGCTGTGTCAACGCCTGCATAAGCTTCAGCTCCTCACGGCAGGCATGTCCCGAAACGTGAACGTCGTAATTACTGTAGGTTATAACGTCGGTACCACGCTTGAAAAGCTCGTTGATTATCTTGGTTATAAGCTTTTCGTTACCGGGGATCGCAGAAGAGGAAAGCACAACAAGGTCGTTACTGCTTAATGCAAGCTGATTATGCTCGCCGAACGCCATACGGTAGAGTGCACTCATCGGCTCACCCTGACTTCCCGTTGTGACAACGGTCACACGCTCGGGAGGATATTTCTTAACGTCGGTGAGGTCTATCATTATATCCTCGGGAACGTCAAGATAGCCAAGCTTTACAGCGGCATTGAAGAAGTTTTGCATACTTCTTCCCGTTATTGCAACCTTTCTTCCGAACTTTTCGGAAGCATAAATAATCTGCTGAACACGGTGAACGTTCGAGGAAAAGGTTGCTATAACTATCCTTCTTGTTTCGTTATTAAAAATACGGTCGAAGCTGACGGCAAGACTGCTCTCGCTGGGCGTATAGCCCGGTCTTTCGGCATTCGTGCTGTCGCAGAGGAGAAGGCGGATACCCTTTCGTCCAAGCTCGGCAATACGTGCAAGGTCGATAGGTCTTTCTCCGACGGGGGTATAATCCACCTTAAAATCGCCCGTATGCAGGATCCTTCCGCAGGGAGTTTGAATACATATCGCACAAGCGTCGGGCATGGAATGGTTTACGTTGATAAACTCGGTTTGGAACACGCCGAGATTGAGTATATCGCCTGCGTGGACCTCGTGCAATCTTGCGTTGCGGATACCGTGCTCGGATATCTTACCGTCGATAATTCCAAGAGTCAAACGTGTTGCAAACACAGGGATATTCGGAAATTTCTGAAGGAAAAAGGGTACTGCGCCGATATGGTCCTCGTGCCCGTGAGTTATAAGCAGTGCACGAACCTTTTCGGCATTATTTTCAAGATAGGAAAAATCGGGGATCACAAGGTCAACGCCGAGCATATCGTCCTCGGGAAATGCAACACCGCAATCGACGATGATAATATCGTTTGCATATTCAAAAGCCGTGCAGTTCATTCCAATACCGTCGACACCGCCCAAAAACACTATCTTTACTTTTGGTTTTTTGGTTTTTGCCATAAAAGCTCCTTTCTGTATGGTAAATTTAATATATGTATCGGAGATACCCCCGACAATTACGTTTTAAAGACATTACATTATGCACCAAAAGGAAAATTTTGTCAAGAATTATAAGTTTACATAAACTGTAATACAGTCATAATTGTTCTTGACAATATTTACACTAAATGGTATTATGAATGTGTATGAAATAAAGCCGAAAGGTGTTTGATATATGGAAAAGCTACGCATTTCCGGCGGAAGACCTCTTCTCGGAACTATAAATATCGGCGGTATGAAGAATGCCGCTTTGCCGATCATATTCGCAACGGTGCTTGTTAACGATATTTGCGTTCTTGAAAATCTTCCCGACGTTAGTGATATAAAGACAGCTCTTGAGATAGTTCGTCTTATGGGCGCAGAAATAAAGCAGATCGATAACTATACATACAGCATTGACACAAGAAGCGTTCGCAGTAACAGCGTTCCTCTTGATCTTGCACGCAAGATGAGAGGTTCTTATTACGTTCTCGGTGCGGAGCTTGGCAGGTTCGGCAGAGCATTCACCTCACTCCCCGGCGGTTGTAATCTCGGTGCACGACCTATCGACCAGCACATCAAGGGCTTTGAGGCTTTGGGCGCAACCGTTAACTGCAACGAACAGGGCGTCAGCTGTTATACCGAATCTCCCCTTGAAGGCGCATCGATATATATGGACGTTGCCTCTGTTGGTGCAACGGCAAACATTATGATCGCCGCCGCTACCGCAAAGGGCAAAACGGTTATCGACAACGCCGCACGTGAACCGCATATCGTTGACCTTGCAAACTTCCTAAACTCCTGCGGTGCAAACATCTCGGGTGCAGGTACAGAGGTTATAAAGATCCACGGCGTTGAAAAGCTTCACGGCGGAAATTACGCAATAATTCCCGATATGATAGAAGCAGGAACCTATATGATCGCCGCTGCGGCAACAAAGGGTGACCTTACCATAAGCAACGTTATCCCCAGACACTTGGAAACCACAACGAGAAAGCTTGTTGAAATGGGTGTTAACGTTGAAGAGGGTGACGATTACGTTCGTGTCCGTTTTGACGGCAAGCTTAAAAAGGTTCGTATAAAAACCGACTTTTATCCCGGCTTCCCCACGGATATGAACCCTCAGTTCTGCGTTCTTCTCTGTCTTGCAGAAGGACACAGCGTTCTTACAGAGAGCGTTATGGACTACCGTTTTAAATACATCGACGAGCTTGTTCGTATGGGTGCAAAGATATCCATTCAAGGCAGAGATGCTCATATCGACGGTGTTGAAGCGCTTAACCCCGCAAACGTGCGTGCTGTTGACCTTCGTGCAGGTGCGGCAATGGTCATTGCGGCTCTTTCGGCAAACGGAAAGACTATCATTGAAGATATTCACCATATCGAGCGTGGATATGAAGATCTGGTCGGTAAGCTTCGTGCCGTTGGTGCAGATATCAAAAAGATCAGCGATACAAATGCATAAGATTTTAAGTCCTTCGGGTTTCCCCGAGGGACTTTTTATTTCTGTTATGGTAGAGGGATTAATATATCCTCAAAACGCAGACGGACATATCGTCGGCGGTTTCGCTCGCTTTTTGCGATTCTCGGAAAATCTTTGTTGCAAGTGCTCTTGCGGAAGGCATCGGGGGCAAATCTTTTTCGGGCAGTAAACGTGAATCGCTTCCCGTTTGCAAGATTCCGTCGCTCAGCATAACTATCATATCGCCTTTTTGAAGCTTGAAGGTCTTTTTGTCGGCGATAACGTTTTTCATAATACCTGCAGGAGGGGTGCGTGATTCCAAAAGTGCGCTCCTTCCGTTTCTTATAAGCATTGTGGGGGCGGCACCTGCTTTTATCAGCGTTGCCGTTGAAAGCACACGGTCTATCTCCAAAAGGTCGACGGTGGCAAAAATTTCTTCTTCTTTTTCCAAAAGTGCCTTATTAAGAAGCTTTAAGGCGCTTTCTTTTTCTGCGCCGACGGAAAGAAGCTTTTCAAGCAATATTGCGGAAAGACGGCTTGTCAACGCCGCATCTCTTCCGCTTCCCATTCCGTCGGAAACAAGGCAATAGAAATACCGTTCGTCATTCTCAAAAACGCTTACCGTATCACCGCAAACGGCCTCTCCGTTCTTTGCTTCGGAGAGCTTTGCAAACTCAATTTTAAAAGCGGGAACCGTTTGGAATTTCATAAGAATATATCCGTCGTGAAAGAGAAATTCGGGCGCAGATACCGAGGTTTTTGTTGCTTCGGCAACAACGGAAGATATCTCTTCGGGCGAGCACGTTATCTTTTCCGGCTCGACACCGTAAACGGTGATCTCCCGCAATCTTGCACCCGTAACACGAACGCCGTCGCATTTAATTCCGATAGATTCCAGAGAAGCCTTTATTTTATCGGCAAGGGGTTTGTCGTTTTTTGTCGAGTTTTCCTGTTTTTTCGCCGCATCTATCAGGAGTGACGAGAACACCGAACATTCATCGGCAAGCTGTTTTAAACCCTGCTCCCCTTCTTTTTCACGCTTGACGGAAAGGTTATTGACCGAGCGTGCGATCGAATAAACGTTGGGACATATAGAGCTTATGTGTGTAGGTATACGGGAATAGGTTGCAACACCGTTGCGTCGGATCTCGCTTGTGAAGAAGTTTGATATCTCGCTTTTATCAAGCTCGCAACCGTCACAGTGTGCACATTGGTTTTCGACCTCGCAAACTATTTTTCGGTTTACGTCGGTGATGCTCTCTGCCTTCGTTGTACCCGAAACGGTATAGAACAGCGATGAAAGCGAGGAAAACGCCGCCGCATAGCGTGATATTTGACGGTCGTGCGCACGTTTTTCTGCGCTTGATTGGGTATGACGGCGTATCTTAAGCTTTTCTCTGAAGGGAAGAAAAACGCAAAAAACAGAGAGCATCATCAATGCCGCAGACAAAAATCCGTCAACGCCCGAAAGGTAAAAATATCCC
>JAZSOO010000033.1:0-63158 GCA_045536935.1 Eubacteriales bacterium
TCTGCTCTGCAAGCGCCTTTTGTTTATTGTAGTTCGGCGAGGCGAGGATCTCCGCAATACTTTTCAAAGAAAAATCCAACTCGCGGTAAAATAAGATCTCCTGCATCCGTTCAAGAGAATTTTCGTCGTAAAAGCGATAGCCGTTTTGCTCATCAACAAAACTCGGCTTCAGCAAACCGATCTCGTCATAATAATGCATTGTGCGCACGCTGACGCCAGTGAGCTCGGCAAATTCTTTGATCTGTAATTTCATATCTTCACCTCGGCTATGAGTATACACTATAACGTTACGTCAGAGTCAATACTATTTTACACTATTTTTTGCAAAAGATAAAGGGCGCGGCACTGGGCCGCACCCACGGCAGAAGAGGTTAGATTTCTTCCACCGTTTCCATACCGTCCATGACCTCTACCATGATCCGCGCCGCCAGGATAAATCCGTCGGTGAACGCCTGGCGAGCCGTGATGTCGCAGATCTCACTTTGGCAGTCCTTGAACTTTTCAAAAATTTCTTTCTGCTGTTCGGTGAGTGTGGACATGAGGCTTTCCTCATTCTTGCAGATGAGCTTTACCAGTTTGTCCATCCGCGATCCGCGCTTCATATCACGTTCGCACGGACTGATGTTGCCGTAGTACAGATCTTCAAGCGTTGTCATGTTCATCCCACCTCACATAAGAAGAGGACGACTCAGCATCAGTCATTCCCGATATCGAGTCGCCCTCTAATTTCATTTTGTCCGCTGCAATCAGCGCATGCTTGACGATCAGCATCTCCACCCACGTCCGCTCGTCACACTCTGCCGGACGGCCGTTTTTGAGATACTCCGCCATCGCCGTGCTCATCACGTCGTACTTTTCGCCTCTGTAAACTTCTTCTACAGTTATTCGTGCCATATTCGCACCTCCTTTGCAGTACACGACAATACCACAGGTTGGTGCGGAAGTCCAGAGAGAATCAAATTTTTTCAAAAAAGTTCATACGGACATAACCTAACCTAAATAATGCTTGTTAGTAGTCTTCAAATTTCAAACCAACGATTCCATAAAATCATCATAGGAAATGTATCTAACACCAAGTTCTTCACAAATATTTGGCAATTGAGCCGAATGCGGTTTGTAGATTTCACTTGTGACTAAAGTTGCATTCAACACTTTAGCTTTTGCTGCAAGATATGCATCCGCAGAAGGACGATTACTAAGTATATTTTTAGTATGTATACTTTCTTGCATCTTAACTTTTTGAAACAATTCCTTAAGTATCAAAGACTCTTCATTTGTGGGGTTTAAAAACATTTCTTTTCTGCGTTTTACCCACTTAAAGTTATCGCTATCAGGAGAATAGTGGTTAGCAATCTCGTTAAAACACTCATCCACAGATACTATGGTTTTATTATCTATACCTTCATCTATCGCATTCCATACCGCTTCAAATGCTTTACCTTTCTTGGGGAAATGATCGAGCAACTTTCTGAAAATATTTGTATCTAAAACGTATACCATCATTTCAACCCCCTAAAATAAGCACTTTCGAGTTTAGGGAGATGATCGATTTTACTATTCAACATTTCACTTGCACGCACACTATCTATACGTCCAGAAAAGTACTCTTTAAACACATCACCTGCATAGCGTTGTCCTAAATAAGATAACTTTGTCAAATAGTAATTGCCGCCACCATTTTCCTTGCCTTTGCGTGAAATATTTCGAAGAGCATCACCATAAAAAGTCTCCTTTAACCTGTCATAATCTCTATGGGTTATTTTCCCCATGGTAAGGAGCTTATACATAATTGCCTCTTTGCTCACAGAGTACAAGATTGCTAAATCTGTTATTCGATCTTCATCTATCGGCATTTTTTCAAGTTCAACCTTGAAATCACTTGGCGGGACGAGAAAGGCATTGGCAAACACATCGCAGGCTTTTTCACTTTGTGCTTGCTGATCATTTAGATACACATAAAAATCATCTCTGATTATTTCCGCTCCACTTGTATTTGATATCAAATGATATAGTTCGTGAAACAAAGTGAAGTTTTGTCGTGCAAAGGACATTGAGTTATTGATAATGATGATTGGATATTGGTCATCGTTCAAACAAAGGCCAGACACATTGTTGTCTTTAAAAGAATCTTTAAAAACATATATGCCAAGTTCATAGAACTTCTCTCTAAAGATTTCAAAAACAACTTTTGCACTTTTACGTCCCTTTTGCGATCTAATTGGAAACGCCATAATATTTCTAATGTAATCACACAATTCATCCAAGCCTTTTGGAAAGTCAGAACGATTACTCAAAATGCTTTGCTTTTCACCATATAATTCTCGTAAACTAAGTTGATAAGATTTTGCTCTTTCAAATTGTATGATAACGTTTTTACTTAAACCATCGACGACTTCGTCTGGTAAAGTTCGCAAATCGCCCTTAATTGGCGGTAATATCGGTGGTTCAGGAAAGAAAAATATAGCACTTGGCTTGTGAAAGACATCACTTGCTTTTCTCAACTTTGCATAAGTAGGAAAGTCTGAGCCATCTTCCCAACTACAATATTTTTCATAATCTACACCAATCGCATCAGCAGCTTCTTCAAGGGACATATTATAGAATTCTCTTGCCCATTTAAGAACGTTACCATTTACCCCAGTGAGAACTTCTGCCATTGTCATACCTCCAATCTACTAAAATTATATTAGCAGCCCATCGCAATGATCTATTTCGTGCTGGATGATCTGCGCAGTCCAGTTAGTATAGGTCTTTATGCGAGTCTGCATCTCTACGGTCTGATACTTAATCCTTATTGATTTATAACGTTTGCATGGACGCGGTCCTCCAAGAAGGGACAGACAACTTTCCTCGGTGTTGTACGCACCGTCCTTTTTGATGATTTCGGGATTGAGCATCACCGTATATGTAGGGACTCGTCCACTCTCGTCAAGAAACGCGATGATGCGCTTTCTCACTCCGATCATATTTGCCGCCATGCCGACACAACTATCTTTGTGTGCCATCAGCGTGTCAAGTAAATCTTGTGCCACCTGCAAATCTTCTTTCGTGGTAACCTCCGATTTTCTCGCAAGGAAAATCGGGTCGTGCATCAATTCTTTAATCATTTTATGCCTTCACCTAATTTTATGAGCGCCAAGCACCTGGCATCCTGCATTACACGCGCTTTGTTCTCCGGCGACAATTTTTCGAAATCCTTATGTACTTCGTTGGCTTTGTCTATTAACTTAATCATAAAATCCTGATATTCTTTTTCTGTTTTATTCATTTTCCTCACTCATTACCTTCATAATGTTTTCTGCTATTCTTCTAATTACAGGAACGCAGACGGAATTTCCAACTTGCTTGTACGCCTTGCGCATCGGTGTGCCTGGGGCAAATCTAAAATCAGCAGGAAACCCTTGCAGTTTAAGACATTCGTACGGTGTCAATCTCCTAATACCGAAATCATCAAGAATAATCGGAACACGCTCCAAGCACTTTTCCATATATGCAGTTAGTGCCGGGCACAAGTAATACGGCTTCTTGTTGATTCCCCAATCAAAAATTTTATAAATACAATCCTTTTGATTAACACAGCTTTTTAATTCCTTATAAAAGCGATTATCCTCGTTGTAATAATAACAATCGCTATGACGAACGCTTCGATCAAACAAAGAATTTAACGTTTCCGTTAGTTCAATTTTTTCGGGGAATGAAAACTTAAAGCAATCCATATCATTAAGAAAACCGACAATAAGAACACGAGCACGTGTTTGTGGCTTGTTTCCATACTCGTACGGCTCCATTACCTGATACTTAAACGAATAACCAAATGGCACAAGTGCATTATATACTGTCAAAAACGATTTCCCTTCATCGTGCTCTAAAAGATTCGCTACATTCTCTAGAAAGATCACTTTTGGCCTGGTTGCTTCAACGACTCTAGCAACTTGAAAAAACAAGCTTCCTCTGTCATCCTCAAATCCTCTTTGTTTTCCAGCGGTCGAAAAAGCTTGACACGGAAACCCAGCAACTAAAATATCATAGTCTGGAATCGTATTTGTGTGAATCTTTTTTATGTTGCCGCGAATAAGCACGTCTGAACTAAAATTAGTTTCATAGGTGTCAGCTGCATATTTATCAAGTTCGTTTGCCCAAACAATGTCAAATCCGGCTTGTTCAAAAGCAAGATCAATTCCACCGATTCCACTAAAAAGACTACATACTCTCATTGTATCCTCAAAAGTCAAAACTGATTGTTTTCTCTCAACAAATTGCAAAGCTGATTTGCTATATACCAAAACATTACCGGCGGAATAGCATTACCGAGAGCTCTGTATTGAGCGCCTTCCGCACCAAGCAACTTAAATGTTTCTGGAAACGATTGAATCCTTGCAACTTCTCTAGGCGTAAATCTTCTATATCTGCCGTTGTCCAACAAAACAGGATCTGTACTATTAAGAGATACCTTCGCAAGATGAGACCCCACAGTATTGCAAGGCTTATTCAAATCCTGCGCTCGGCCTTTATTCATATCTCTTTTAGCTGCTCTCATTCCTTGAACAGCTTTTTCGCTAAAGAAATACTTTTCGCTTACAGTTTCTTCAATTACATTCTCAAGAACTTCGTATTCATCTTCGTTAAAAACATCATCCGGAAAGGTATATCTGAACCCAAGATCATTACGAATACCAACGATAATTACACGTTCTCTTTTCTGTGGAACGCCAAATGCAGCAGCATTAATGAGCTTATAAGTTACCTGATAACCAGATTTTTCAAATTCGCCGATAATCAGTGGGAATGCCTCCCCCTGGTTTGCCGACAAAAGCCCCTTTACATTCTCTGCAATAAAGCATTTTGGTTGTTTTTCTCTGAGAATTCTACACATTTCAAAGAACAGCATTCCACGTTCATCTTTATATCCTAATCGTTTAGGATTTTGAGCAACAATGGAAAACGATTGGCACGGAAATCCGCCCGTAAGCACATCTATTTCGGGAATCTCCGATGCCAGAACAGTTCGGATATCACGCCTATCCGGAATCACGCCAAAGTTTTCTTCAAAAATACGGCAAGCACTTTCTTCGATATCGTTAGCATAGACAATTTCCATTGGGTTCTTTGCATATACTCTGCCAAGGAAATCAAATCCGCCAAGCAAGCCAACATCAGTACCTCCGCAACCGCAGAAAAGCGATGCTACTTTCAAGCTCTCCATGTCAATAGCTCCTCAAATGCACCAACAGACTTAGGGTCGAATGTAATGTCCGCGCCATCTGTCGGTATCATATCTATCATATCCTTTTTGTACAAACCCACGGGATCCTGTAATAAAAACAACTTACGTTCTGACTTGCTTATCATTAAGCGATAAACATAATAACGGTCTCTTGTACTATTCGCAGTATTCCATTCATTTTTCGTTAAATGAATCTTGTTAAAATGCAGTGGTTTTGAACTAATCGTAGTTTTTACTTCAATATATCTCTTTCGTTCATCAAGCTCTACAGAGCTAATATCGTAACCGACAGCAAACTGAGTAGGAATTCTTTTTATTAAATGAATGAGATCTTCTCTTCCACCAAGTTTAATGCGCATACATTCGTGACCATGAACCAAATTTTCTCCAATGTCGCCAATATCCTTGGTGGTAAAATCATCAACACCTGCTCTCAAGCGCTCGCCTATAACTTCTTCTGCCTTAATCTTGTCTTGCTCTATTGCATCAATCGAACCAAGTTCTTGTGCACTGTGTTTCAGAGCACTAAGTTCATCGGCATCGGCAGCAATGTATGCAAGAATATCTGTTGAAAAGTCTGTGTCAGACATATCACGATTGACATAATTGAACCATCCAGTTTTGCATTCATTAATTGCATTCAAAGTGCCGGATTTCTTTTTAATCATACCGTCATATTCGCCAAACCACTCGCTAGATTCTACGAATTTAATAATTGCATCTTCTTCAAGAGTATTAAGATAATATGTTCTACTATCATAAGTTACTAACAGGTTTGCGATTTCCATATAATCTATGATATCACCGGCGTATCTGATAACATCTCCTGTTTGATCATATGTTAACCCCAATTTGCGATTTTCTTTAATTCGTTTCCACGTCAGCGAAACATCTTCATTATCACGAGTACATCTCAAATCATTAAAAACGCAATGGCAAATTTCAAACTTCGTTACTCCGATATTTTTACCTTCTTCGGAACAAGCATGTTTTAAAAGTTTTAGAATATACTGAGCCGGCTTAAAATGCACGCCTTGTTCTATTTGTTCCAATATAGCGTGAGATTTAATATGAGCACCAGGATATTGGAAACCATACAAGTATGCTTTGAAAAATTCAACCAAGTCTTGCTTTTCTGCCAACTCAATCGCACGAATACCAGGCTTCGCAGTTGTATCGTTTTGCTGAATAAATCCAAACAGAGAAGAAATTTCTGTTCTCCAATTATTTATTGTTTTTAACTCTCGGTGCGCATTTCCAGGATACCTATAAATGGCCGCATTTACTTTTTGGACAAACTCATCCACCGGAAGTTCTCCAATTGAAGTAAGTTCTTCCGCAAAATAAATCAGAACGTTTTCAATATCCCCCTTAAAACGAGGGCGCACATGATGAATGCGAAAATAATATTCACTTGGAATCTTGTATTCGCTCATAATTTAATCCTCCATAGCTTTTACAAGCTGTTTTGCAATGCATTCCGCCATCAAAGGAGGAACAGCATTGCCGACTTGTCTAAACTGTTGCGTTTTATTTCCGATAAAAACAAAGTCATCCGGGAAAGACTGAATTCTTGCACACTCTCTTACAGTAGGCACGCGATTGTGCTTGTAATGAAAATGATGCCTGTGTCCTGTATCAATCGTGGGCGCAGGTTTAGAACTTGCAAAACGAGTCCAAGCCACATGAAAATTACGACTACTTCTATATTCTTCAGGGAGATCTTTGTAATTTCCTCCATCCGGAACAAGCGAAATTATATGTTTCACTTTATCAGAATGCGTAGCGGCGATGTGATTATATACCTTCGATGAATTCTCCCTCATGATCTTTTGATACTGATTTTGGGGTGCAAAAACGTATTCTTGTTCTTCTTCTCCTAATTCGTCCACAAGCGCAGGAAGATCGGAAAGAGCCATTTCGCAAGTAACAATGTCATTGTATTTTTCAGGATAGAAGAATTCTTTTTCCCCCTCCTTCATGCCGACAAAAACAACCCTTTTGCGATTCTGAGGCACTCCATAATCAGCCGCACATAGAATCTGATACTTAACTGTATATCCAAGTTCAGTGAATCTTTTAATAATATTATCTTTCACTTCACCGTTGAACAATCCAACTAATCCAGGAACATTTTCAATAACAAAAGCCCTAGGCTTAATTTCCTCAACCAATCGAATGTAACTAAGATAAAGCTTGTTTCTTGGATCGTCAAAATTGCGAGGACCTGACAAAGAAAACCCTTGACAAGGAGGCCCTCCAATGATGACATCAATAGTTTTATCTCCAATGACATTCTTAATGTCTGCGTATCCAATGCTTGTTATATCACCACAAATAGATTTGGCATCATTGTGATTAGCTTCAAAAGTTTCAAGTGCCTTTTTGTCATTGTCTATCCCAAGTATAATATTAAATCCTGCACGCTCAAAACCACAAGACAATCCGCCTGCTCCACAGAACAAATCGATTACATTATAGCTATTCATTCTATTATCTCCTGTTTCACATTTGATCCGGAACGATCTCTACAATATCATCCATTTTACACTCGAGCGCAGTACATATCTTCACGAGGACGTCGCTGGAGACGACAGCGCCATCTTTGCCCATCTTTGTGATGGTGGCGATGCTGATGCCGGCTTTTTCGGCAAGTTCTTTCTTTTTCATATCACGGTCGATCAGAAGTTTAAACAATTTCTTATAGCTTGCAGCCATTGTATTACACCTCATAAGTAGATATAGTCAGTGCATTTCATCACCACTAAAAATTATAGCACAAATTCTGCTATTCGTCAACAGACTTCGACAGAGAAATACTGTGATTTCATCAGTTTTCGTTTTTTCTTCACAGTTTTCGGCGAGATCTTTTCTTTGTCTACTGCGTAGCAACCATTGATATCGGCACTGATTACTCTCTTCCTATGGAAATGAAAAATCCGATGAGAAATCTTCCAATTTCTCATCGGATTTTTTCGACTTCCAAACGTTCTGTATGCAACAGAAATAATTTCTATTAAATTTCTAAAACAGAAATTTCGTTTCTCTATTGACAAACTCGTTTGTTTGTGATATGATTGTGTCATAGAAAATATTAGAAATCATTTTTCATTACTGTCAAATCATTTAAGGAGGCAAAATTATGCAATACGAAACCATCATTTTAGAGCTTTTATCTCGAATCAAAAAATTAGAGGACGAAGTAAACGAGTTAAAGCAGATTATTAGCGATCGTCCTGTTGTTACGCAGAATATGAACCCTGAAAGCTATGCTGATGATTCTTCATCTAATGAAGCGTCTGTTTCCTACAAAAAAATGACAGACGAAATGATTGACATTTGTTACATGTGCGGAAAAAAGCTTCGCGATGGCGAAAGCATTCAAGATTTAGCTGATTGCATAGTAGAGGAAACCGGGATGAACAGAAACTCTGCAATCATGTATCTTTACGCTGTACAGGGCATGTTGGACGGAACTGTCTATAAAAGAACGATTAGCGCAAAGGCAACCAAAATATTTTTCACTAAAATATTTAATGAATACGGTAGTGCAGGGTTGAAAACTGCGATTAGAGGCACCCGATTGCACGCACAGTATCGTCGAGAGTGCGGTTTGCCTTATGAAAATATCGAAGAAATATGCAATATGTTTGAAAGCAGATTATGAAAATAGTAATATTTTTTCACATGCTGTATCAATGCTAAGATAACCGAGGTGTATTATAGTGAACGTGGAAACGTTAAAAATTGATGAAGCAATTTATGAAAGTAACAAAATTATTTGTCGTCAAATCAGTCGTTTAGGAACCTCCACACGAGGCGAAGTTTCTCAAGAAGTGTTGGAATCTTTGCGCCATTTTGTAGAACACATCATTCTTAAAGAATATGCTAACGGTGGAGATATTGAAGACACTCACGAGAATCTAAAAGCCGCGGTTAAGTACGTAAAAAACGAGCCGCAGTTAATACACTTATCTAGATTTCATCACTTCCTTCAAGTATCATCATCTCATCGTGTGCTCAAAGAACACAATGCCGAGAGACTCATGATAAGATACTATGAATATTTGTTCCGAATCAGGAAATTTCTATATGACAAATACTCTATGGTGGTACTCGAAAACCTAGAACAATTCCCTTTAGACACTAATGATGAACTCACAGAATACTATACTAAAATTGCTACCGTAGTTGATAGGTATAATGCTCCTATTCATGGCGGATTCCGTTACGATAGGTTTTATGTTCAAAAAATCAAACCATTTTTCATCAATAACAAAATATATTACGAAGTTGCATTTATCCCTGCAAATGACAATGCAAGTAAAACCGACAGCATCATCGCTTTTACAGACATGGAAATTACCAGTTACTACGCGGTCAAGTTTGCTATAGCTGACAATAGCATTGAAATTTTTGATCAGCGTATGCCAATCCGTGTTATTGTCGATTGGGAGGTTAATATTCGTCCCTGTGAGTTAAAAAATTTCAATAGAATTCTTGATAATTCACTAAGAGACTACGGCTCAGCAGAACAACGCAATATCAGTCAATTCCTTACTAAAACAGGCCTCAGCTTATCAGAAGTAATAATGTTCTCCGATGAGGCCTTTGCTAAACTCAGAAGCCAACTTGTTCCTTCGACAAAAGCCATCCACTTTTTTGATTGTCTTGAAAAATGTCGCGATATAATAAAACAAAACGCACCCGGAAGCAATATACTGCGATACTTGTTGCACCATCTAACCAATCGTGTACTTAGGAAGCAATATAAAGATATCTGGTACTATGACCGTTTTGAAAACAAATACGTACATGTAGGAAAAAATAGCAATCTTTCTGATCTTTATTTGGACAACAAATGTATCCCTTTTGACGAGATGCCTTTCTGTTCTGGATTGAAAAATCACGTTCCCAGCTTATCGGATTTGTTTGATTGCCTTGATGTAAAGGGACGTGAGCACGAGCTTTTGGCTTGGGTCGTCCAAAACAATACAGAAAGAGAAAACATTCTATTTACGCCGCTCGAAAAAACGGAGGATGGCAAATATAAGCTTGACAACTTTGATGATGTGGAATCCCTGGTTGCCACTTACAATCAGCGGCTATACCATTCGGAGAAACAACAACTTCGCAAAATGGTTATAAAATACAATCATCTTTTCATCGAACATTACAAGGAAGATACTGTATCTATAATTAGGACGATAAAGAATCTTACCCAAAATGGTATAGACAATTATACCAACATGGCAAGCTATTGGATGCAGACAACCAATCAAGTCAATAGTGATGAGAAAAAAGCTGCTCTACTCAACATGTTTTCTCACTCGAAAGTTGCTCTCA
Organism: Eubacteriales bacterium; assembly: GCA_045536935.1. Lineage (GTDB taxonomy): Bacteria > Bacillota > Clostridia > Oscillospirales > CAG-382 > Coliplasma. The sequence goes on from JAZSOO010000033.1 coordinate 10,571, forward strand.
TATATGGCTCTGCCGGTACTGGAAAATCATACTTGATTAATCATATATCGAACATGTTTGCGAGCAAATCAAGACTTTATTTAGCTCAAACCAATCCTGCTGTAAACAATATGAGAAGAAAAGTTACCGCATCTGCAAACAGTACTTTTATGACCATATCAAAGTTCACAAGCAACAAATATAAGGGCAGGACAACCTTTGATATACTAATAATTGATGAGTGTAGTACGGTAAACAATCAAGATATGAGAGAAGTCCTTGAACGAGCAAACTTCGAGTTGCTCGTGTTGGTTGGCGACACCTACCAGATCGAGTCAATAGAATTCGGAAATTGGTTTGATGCAGTACGGTTCTTCCTTCCTCGAACTGCAGTATGTGAACTCACAACACCTTACAGAAGTGATTCTGCTGCTCTATTGAATGTTTGGAACGATGTCAGAAAAATGAATGGGGATATATATTATCTTCTTCAAACTTATGGTTACTCTACCGATTTGGACAAATCAATCTTTGCTCCGGCTAGAGAAGGTGAGGTTGTTTTATGTCTCAATTATGGTGGTCTGTATGGCATAAACAATATTAACCATTTCCTACAAGAAAGCAACACAGGCAAGGCAATATGGCGAGGAATACAACGTTATAAAGTAGGCGACCCTATCTTATTCAACGATGCGTCGGACAAGTTTTTCACTCGTACAGAAGATCAGCTTCCCGTGATTCATAACAATATGACCGGTCGTATTGTCGATTTTCTTTTGCTGAACGAGGGGAAAGCTACAGAAGGAATACAGTTTGATATTGAAATAGATCGACCACTCATAGACATGGATATGAAAGATATGGATTTTACCATAGTTGGAACTGCCGCTAACGGTAACTCTATCATTCGTTTTGTCGTGAATAAAAATAAGACCACAGACGAAGATGACGAAGGACCTTCAAAAGCCATTGTTCCTTTCCAAATTGCCTATGCAGTATCTATTCATAAAGCCCAAGGTCTGGAATATGATCATGTAAAAATTATCATAACGGATGAAATCGACGAGTTAATTACTCATAGCATCTTCTACACGGCTATCACACGAGCAAGAAAATCCTTAAAAATATATTGGACGCAGCCAGTGGAAGAGAAAGTGTTAGCTCAAATCACGCCACAAGATCATAAAAAAGATGTTTCTTTACTCAAACGTGAAATCACTTGATAAATGGACATTGATTATTACAGCGTAAATACTCGCCAATTACAAAAAGCATGCGAAACACTGTGATATCTTGAGATCCCTTTTTCTTTGTCTACTGCGGTGCAAATTTTGTTTCGCAAAAGGCCTTGACTTTTGGCGGAACAAAAGTTACCATACAGACGACAAAAAGCACCTCGGATGCGGCGTGAAGCTGCATTCGGGGTGCTTTTCTTGACCACAGTTTATCCCACATCCACGACCGGAGTACACGGAAACAGTGGAGGTAAGAGTGCCGGAAATGATGTGTTTCCGAGCGGAAATGGGCGGAAACGGCCGGAAATAAGCAGAAACAGGTACTCCGGATTTCTTTGGGAGCAAGATGTTGCAGGTTCGAGTCCTGTCACTCCGACTAAAAAGCCTTTGAAATCGCTTGATTCTAGAGGTCTTTTTGCATATTGTGCTCTATTGTTATGAAACACATTATATATTCAATTGACAAATATTTACATTAGTACTATAATAGTTGCATATGAAACGGTTGCGTATGCAACTATTTGAAATATTGAGGTATAGTATGGCAAAATTCATGAAAATGCTGAACAACATCAGTCGTTCGCAAGCGGTATACCGACACAACAAAATCTCGGCAAAGGATCTACAAAGCGGACATTACGCTTACATTTTGACTATATGCCGTGAGCCCGGTCGGTCGCAAGAGGATATTGCAAAGGAGCTTTGTGTTAACAAAAGCACGGTTGCGAGAAATTTGAATTACCTTGAAGACAAGGGATATATTTCAAGAAACCCGTTACCCAACGATAAGAGACAATTTTCGGTGTTTCCTACCGAGAAAATGATTTTAATTTTACCGGAAATCAGAAAGGTTTCGGCGGAATGGATGAAGCTTTTATCCGAAGGGATACCGCAAGATGAGCTTGATATATTTGACTCGGTATTGCGCCGTATGCAAGAAAAAGCAAGAGACATTATTGAAAAACAAGAGGCCGACAAATGAAGTGGGTATTTACATATTTAAAACCGTTTACAAGAAGGATATCGGTTGGGATAAGTATTAAGGTTATCGGTACGGTTGCCGAATTGATCATTCCTTTTTTATTGAGCTATATTCTTGAAAACGTAATACAAAGCAACGACGTTGGAAAAATTTTATTTTTCGGCGGTCTTATGGCACTTTGCGCTGTTGTTGCATGTTTGGGCAACATTATTGCAAACAGAATGGCGGCAAGAACCACAATGTTATTCTCCACCCAAATGAGAAAGGTTTTATTCTCGAAGACTCTTTATCTCTCTGCGAGAAGCACCGACCGTTTTACGATCCCCTCTCTTGAATCGAGGATAACGACCGATACATACAACGTGCAGAACTTTATCGGTATGATGCAGAGAATGGGTATTCGTGCGCCGATACTTTTGCTTGGCGGAAGCGTTATAACCTTGGTTATGGACAAAAAGCTTGCGCTTGTTATGATTGCCACGTTACCGCTTATCTTTATTGTTGTATACGGTATATCCCGCAGGGGCGTACCGCTTTATTCAAAGGTTCAGCAATCTGTTGACGGAATGGTCAGAGTTGTCCGTGAGGATGCACAGGGGATTCGAGTTATCAAGGCTTTATCCAAGGTTGAATACGAGAATGCACGCTATGACAAAGCAAATATGACGCTCAAGAAGAACGAAACGAAAGCAGGGGTTATTATGGGTGTTGTAAACCCCGTTATGACCTTGCTTATGAATATCGGTATCGTTGCGGTTATTGCTGTCAGCGCATATTTTGTCTCGACAGATCAATCATCTTCTGCGACGGTTATTGCTTTTATGCAATATTTTACTCTAATCTCGATGGCAATGATGTCCCTTTCGAGAATGTTCGTTATGTATACGAAGTGTGCCGCTTCGGCAAATCGTATTTCTTTGGTCTTGGAAGAAACAAACGAGCTTGAATTGTCGGAAGACGACGGAAAAGGTGATTCCGACATACATATTGCCTTCGAAAACGTATCTTTTTCCTATCTTGGAAAACGCAACAATTTAACCGACATATCGTTTTCCTTGAAAAAAGGTGAAACACTTGGCATTATAGGTGCTACGGGAAGCGGAAAATCTACGATACTGCGACTTCTTATGCGTTTTTACGACGTCAATAAAGGTATGATCCGTATTAGCGGCAAGGATCTGCGTTCATATAAACGTGAGGAGCTTACCTCTATGTTCGGTGTTGTATTCCAAAACGATTTTCTTTATGCAGATACTATCGAAGAAAACATTCGGTTCGGACGTGATATAGGCAGCGACGATATTGCAGAGGCAGCAAAAGTGGCTCAAGCTTATGATTTTATAACCTCGTTCTCCGACGGATTTGCTCACAGTATCTCTACGGGAGGTACGAATCTTTCGGGAGGACAGCGCCAACGTGTGCTTATCTCACGTGCGATTGCAGGAAAGCCCGAAATACTTATACTTGACGATTCCTCCTCAGCGCTGGATTATAAAACCGATGCAAATCTGCGAAAGGCTTTATCGGAATCACTGCCCGATTCGACAATAATAACCGTAGCACAGAGAGTTAGCTCGGTGAAAAACTGCGATCTGATACTCGTCATTGAAGACGGCAATGTCATTGGTTGCGGAAAACACGATATGCTTATGGAAACCTGCGCTGAATACAAGGAAATAAGCGATTCGCAGATGGGAGGTGCTTTTCTTGACTGACAAGAATACAAGACCCAAAAACAAAAAAGGGATTTTTATAAGGTTGAGCAAATACGTATTGCAGCAATGGCCGTTGTTTATTCTTGCTGTTATACTTACCCTTGGCGCAAACCAGCTCTCGCTTTTAGGTCCGAGATATTCGGGTGCGGCTATTGATGCAATTGAGTTTGAAAGCGGTGTTGACTTCCCTGCCGTTTGGGAAAATATTATATTAATGCTTGGTTGTTATTTGATATCGGCTTTGCTGTCTTATATACTCTCTGTGGTTATGATACATCTGAGTCAGCGAATCATTTACAAAATGCGAAAGCAGGTTTTTGAAAAGCTTACGACGCTTCCGGTAAACTATTTTGACACACACGCTACAGGCGATATAATCAGCCATTTATCATACGATATCGACACCATAAACAGCACTCTTTCTCATGATCTGGTGCAGATACTGACGAGTATTTATACAGTTGTCGGTTCTCTCATTTTTATGTGGCAGATATCCAAGCCCATGATACTTATATTTGCGTTAACCGTTCCCGTGTCTTTGTTATTCACTCGATACCGTTCCCGTAAGGTTCGACCGCTTTTCAGAAAAAGGGCAAAAAAATACGGTGAATTGAACGGATTCGCCGAAGAAATGCTCACGGGGTCCAGAACTATTTCTGCATACGGACGTCAAGACGTTATATCGTCAAGATTTAATAAAATCAACGATGAAGCTATGGACGCCTTTTATAAAGCCGAATACAATGCAGCTTTGCTTTTCCCTACCATAAACCTTATTAATAACCTTTCGCTCTCGCTTGTAGCGATAATGGGCGGAATACTGTATATGTATTCTCAAAACGGTACGATACTTGCCGCTTCGGCTTTCTTTATCACTCTCGGCGGTGTGGCGCAGTTTGTTCAGTATTCAAGAAAATTCGCAGGACCTATAAACGAATTTTCCAATATACTTCACGAAATACAATCTGCCTTTTCTGCCGCAGAACGTGTTTTTACCATACTTGATGAAGAACCCGAAAAAGCAGATTCAGACGGCGCAAAGGAATTAACGGAAGTAAACGGCGACGTTTTTCTTAATGACGTAACCTTTGGCTATACAGAGGACAAGACCATACTTAAAAACGTATCGGTAAATGCAAAGAGAGGACAAACGGTCGCTATTGTAGGACCTACGGGCGCAGGTAAGACCACGATCATCAACCTTCTTATGCGCTTTTACGATCATCAAAGCGGAGAAATACTTATTGACGGGATACCCTCGATAAATATTAAACGCTCCGATTTGCGTCTCGCATTCAATATGGTGCTTCAGGACACCTGGCTTTTCTGCGGTACGATATATGACAATATCGTATACGGAAGAGAGGATGCAACACCCGAAGAGGTTTATGCAGCAGCAAAATCCGCTAAAATCGATTCCTACATAAAGAGTTTGCCCGACGGATATAATACGATTCTCTCGGATGACGGTATTAATATTTCAAAAGGACAAAAACAGCTTATTACGATCGCACGTGCTTTTCTTTCAAAAGCCCCGATTCTTATTCTTGACGAGGCAACTTCAAACGTTGACTCCCGTACCGAGATACAGATCCAAAACGCTATGACGGCACTTATGGAAAACAAGACCTGCTTTATTATTGCTCACCGCCTTTCCACCATTCAGAATGCCGATACGATTCTTGTTGTAAAAGACGGTACTATCATTGAGCAAGGTGATCACGAGCAGCTTATACAAAAAGGTGGATTTTACCATTCGCTGTATCACTCGCAATTTAATTGATGCATCGGATCTCGGCTATTGAGATTTGATCCGAACATAGCTTTTTGGCGTTTGCACGCAGTCAGTCCGCTTTTTACAAATTACATATTGCAAAATTTTTCAGAATGATATATAATATATTTCGCAAGACGAACAATATATGCGACGCCATACGAATAATATTATACAACGTATGACGAATATTATAAACGACGGCTGACGAATATTACGGTGTGATAAGCGAGGATTTCGGGTATGCAAATGAACCAATACGTTAAATTAAGTGAAAAAGCAGAAGAATGGGGAATTTCCGTAAGACGACTTCAAGCAATGTGTGCCAACGAAAAGATCAGGGGTGCGGTACGTTTCGGCAGAGATTGGATGTTGCCCAAAAATGCAGTTAAACCGCTTGACGGACGAACAAAAGCAGGTCGCAGTAAAGCAGAAGACGGCTTCTCTGCCCTCGCTTTTCCGAGAAACACACCGTTTTTACAGATGACCGATCTTTATAATACACCCGGGAAAGCTAACGAAAGCATCGAACTGTTAAAAGACAATCATTTGGCGCAAGTGCTTTTTTCTGCGGAGATCGCATATCTCCAAGGGAATATAAACAGGGTTTACGAAAGCGCAACCTATCTTTTGGAAAAAAACAATGACTTTTATTCAACCCTTTCTGCAGGTATGCTTTTGGCTCTTTGTGCTATATGGAACGGTGACATTTCCATGTGGAAGAGAGCAAAGCTGCATATAGCAAATGCTCCTACAAACAGCGATGCCGACAGAGATATTGCGTCGTTCTCGATCACGGCGGTAGACAGTATGCTTTATGACACCACTTCCTTCCCCGAATGGTTTAAAATCGGTTGTTTTGAACCGTTGCATAAGGATTCTTTACCTGCGGCAAAGGTTTTTTATGCTAAATATTTATATGCTGCGGCTTATGCAGTTGCAACAAAAGAGCTTGATCTGCAAGGACTTAGCGGACTTACTCTTATGGGTATTTTACCTGCAACCATTGAGCCGATGATATCGCAGGTTGCGGCGGATAAAATCATTGTATCCGAAATATATCTACGTCTCACCTGTGCTACCGTCTATCACAGCAGCGGAAGCGATGCTCAGGCTATCCGCCATATCGACCGAGCTTTAGCATTGGCGATCCCCGACAAGCTTTACGGGCTTTTGGCGGAATATTGGCGAGTTTTAAACACATTATTAGAACAACGCTTGAATAACTTTGCTCCCGACGCAGTTAAAGAAGTATTTAGACTTTACCGTATATATAACGAGGGTTGGTCGAAGCTAAGCGGAATGGCACGAGGAAAGAATCTATATACAAACCTTACTCAGAAGGAACGTGCTGTTGCAAAGCTGGCGGCTTTTGGGTTGCAAAACAAAGAAATTGCCGAAAAGCTCCATATGTCCCTTTCGGGTGTAAAACAAGCAGTGCGCATTGTATCCGAAAAAACCGGTGTGAACCGACGTGAATTTGCTACGATCCTATAATGTGACGGTTCTATAAAAGGATATATCCAATCCAGCCGATTCGGATATCTTTATGCGAAAAATTCGGACATGAATTTACATTTCAAAACGTCAAAATGAAATTTAAAAATAGTCGTTAAAATCAATTTTAGGTAGTACTATCATAAAAGCACATCTGCTATACTGTTAACGTAATAAAACAGTATGGCAGATTTTATTTTGCCGTTTACAGAAAGGAGACGTTATGCTTCGAAGTATTTTATCACCGGATACGGCGACTTCGGGTGCTGCTCATTCGGAAGGTGAGCTATATAAGATATTGAACATAGACGGTTGCATTTTTGAAATCAAATACGGATATTACGAAGAATGTGACAGAAAGAATCCCGTTGTAGAGCCGATGCCGATATATCCCGACTTTATCAAGAATCCCGTTTATACAAGTGACGGATCTCCATTCGTAACAAAAATGCAGGACGTCTGTCGATACTATAATGGTAAAGATATCGTCGATAAGGAGTGTGCCGAATGTGAATATTACAGGCACGGCGATGAGCTTATCGGTATATGCACTTGTTTCGTTAATAAAAAAGAAAATATAGCAGCCAACTCACTTAAGGGGGAAGAAAAATGAAAAACAGAAAGTTCACGGACAGAATAATCAGTATCGTTCTCTGTACGATCATGCTTTTCGGGTTGTTGCCTGCAGGTTTGTTTTTAAGTTCTGCAGCCGATTCGTCTTCATTAGAACGTATAGTCGATGAACATACTCTGGACCAATGGAAACAGTATTTCGGTATTCAAGCAGACAACGCAAACAACGTTTTGCTTTCTACCGAATATGCAGGCGGTGTTTGGACGGACAAATCGGTATTTGCTGCCGATAATATTCCTTCACAGATAACCGATTCGACCTATAACGGTAAACCCATCTCCATGAGCGATAAGGGCGACAACTTCCTTGTTTCCTTATCGGCAATTGCTTCCAACAAGCAGATCAAGGGATATTCTACGATCCCTACCGATACGGTTCTTATCCTTGATCTTTCAAGCTCGATGAGATATACCGACGACAACGGCGGAAGTGCTGTTGACGAACTTGTTCAGGCAACAAACAAAGCTATCACCGATCTTCTTGCACTTAATAACAACAACCGTATTGCCGTTGTTATCTATGCAGGCAACGAGGCAAAGGAGTTTGGTGTTGATTCTCAAGGTATAACGCAAGTTATTCTTCCTTTGGATAGATATACTACCGCAAATTCCGGTACGTATCTCGTTTCGAAAAACGTTGGATACAATCAGAATCACGCAATTGAAATCGCACCCAACGTTAAGAACTCCAACAATACAACAATGTCTGCCAACCGTTTTGAGGTTTCTACCTCTACTTATATGCAGGACGGTATTTACGAAGCAATGAAGGTGCTTTTAAATGCCGAGACCACCGTTACCGAAGGTGTTCAGATGGGCACAAAGCGTATGCCTATTATGGTTTTGATGACCGACGGCGAGCCGACTTTGGCGTCCTCCGATTACAACGGCAACAACAACCGTACCGATTTGGGTGCAGCAAATCTAAATGATTTCAACGGAAACACCGATGATTACAGCCATAGAGACACCATTGCTTTCGTTACCTCTTTGACCGCTGCTTTTGCAAAGAAAGCTATTGAAGAGCATTACGGCAATAACGCATTGATGTATACTCTTCCCTACGGAAACACGGTTCTTAACCGTCCCGAAGCATTAAGCGTTCTTAATCCCGTTAACGCCAGCAACGTTCAAAAGGAATTATGGGATTCCTTCCTTAATGGCGAACAGGTTCCCGTTTTCCGCAAGGGTAATTGGAATAATTATCAATACATATATACTTCCAACTCCGACGTTGACGGTGAAAAGCTTTTTGCCGAAGACCGTTTCTACGTTGATAAATATTTCCCTGCAAGAAACGATGATGAAATGCTTAAGGCGTTTGAAGACATCGTTGCGGAAATAGTCATTCAATCCAAATACTACCCCACCTACGTAGAAAACGACGTTAACCACGACGGTTATCTTACGTTTGTTGACAAGATCGGTTCGTATATGGAAGTCTCCAAGCTTTTGGGAATTACCATAGGCGAAAGACTGTTTTCCGGCGCAGCTATAGCATCTCGCTTCCCCGAAAACTTCTCGGGCGTGACTTCGGATATACTTGCAGACGATATGATAAATTCGGTAAAAAACCGTTTGGGTATTACCGATACCACCGTTGCTATTGCGCTTATTCAGAACGCATACAACTACAAACAGCTTTATTATAACAGCGAAAGTGATTTTGAGCATTATATTGGCTGGTTCAGCGATAAAGACGGCAATTACGTGGATTTCTGGCATAAAAACATGACGGATGCTCAATATGCAGAAGCAATGAAGAAGGGTGCTACGCACGTTATACGTTCTTACGTATTCCTTGGCGATACCGACGTAGTAAACGGCGTATCCGACACCGATATGATGTATATGTCGGTTCGTATTGCCACTAACATAAGCAATCCCGAATCTATCGTTACGTGGCGTATTCCCGCTTCTCTCGTTCCCACCATCACCTACGAAGTTGACGTTGAGGTTGACGGTGACGGAGCAATTACGAACGTTTTGGATCTTGACCTTGCAAATTCCAGCGCAGTTTCTCCTATAAGACTTCTTTATCAGGCAGAGCTTAGAGGTGATATGGCGGATTGGAACGTTAAAGACATCGTTGATGAGCAATACGTTAACGAAAACGGATACGTTTTCTATACAAACAAATGGAGCGATAACGCTTCCGATACAACTCTTAACACTTACAGCCACTTTGAACCCTCGATTCAAAACGAACGTTATTACTTCACCGAAGATACTCCGGTAATGGTGAAAAACGGCAATGATTATTCCGAATATACGGGTTCCAAGCCTACAGGCGAAGGATATTACAGAGAATATCAGGTATTTGAAAAATTGGAAAACGGTTCGCTCCGTATCCATTATCACTATCAACCCATTTCTGCGGAAGCTATGGAATCGGTCAAGGCAGACGGCGATATATGGGTAATCCCCAAGGACACCGTTCATCTCTATTACGATGACTTGACCTCGGCAAAAGAAAACAACAATACAGACACAATGGCTTACAGTGATCATCCCTTTGTTATAAGCCAAGAGTCTACTTATTACACCTACTCCACTCAGGGTAATAACGGTAAAATCACCGTTACTCCCGCAACGGGCATAAAGCTTACCAAAAACCTCGCAGAAGGCTATACCGATGAAAATAACTTCACCTTTGTTATCACAGGTGATATCGAAAATGCATTGGTCGTTCGTCTTGATGAAAGAGGATATGAAGCAAGCCGTACGCCAATCTCCGAAAACGGAGAAATAGCCGTATCCGCAGGCGAGACCGTTTATATAATCGGTCTTAACGAAGAGGAATACCGTGTTTCGGAAGAAATCCCCGAGGGTGCCGATTACCGTGTATACGACGTTAAAGTTAACGGACAGTCTTACGGTGACGACGTTGCAGATATTAACGTTACAAACGGCAACATTGCCTCTGTTGAATTTACCAACGGATTGCAGGAATACGGCAGCCTGGTTATCAGTAAGAACGTAACCTATCCGCAGGGATTTGCTCCTACTGCAGCCCACGATTCTACGGTATTTACCATTGACGTTACGTTTGACGGAGACGTTGACGGTATAATCGCTCCCGAAGGTGCGGTTCTTAACGGCGACACCTTCACGATCACACTTAAAGACGGCGAATCTGCAACGTTTGGCGGAATTCCCGAAAACACCGGTTATGAAGTTACCGAAAGAGATATTCCCAACGGTTATACAAACACCAACATTCGTTATTCAAGCAACGAGCGCCTTATTTACGGCAATACCGAAAATCAAGCGCACGTAGTTAACAGCTATAACCCGAGCCCCATTAACGCAAACATTACCGTTAACGGTACTAAAAACGTAATCGGTGATTGGCCTGCGGGCGGAGAATTTACCGTTAAGCTTTATCAAGTCAACGATTTTGCAAGCGGCAACGTTTACGACACAGGCTTGTCTGCAACCGTTACTGCTGACGGCAGAGATTACGTCATTGATATGTCGACAATAAGCTTTAATGCTGTCGGTACGTATTATTTCCGTGTTGTAGAAGACATTCCCGAGCGACGCATTCCCGACGTTGCATACGACCGTACATTCGGTTTGTTCTCTGTAACCGTTACCGATACAGATGCTGACGGCATTCTTGAAATCAGTTCCGTTGCAGTTTATCAGGATACGGTTCTCGGCGGAGACGGCGAAAACGGTTACACCGTTACAAAAGACTTCACAAACGTTATGACAAAAGACGTTGTTTACCTTGAAGTCGAAAAGAACGTTGTTGACGCTAACGATCCTACTGTTGAATATACCGATAACCGCGCAGACATAACCTTCGGTTTGTTTGACAATATGGATTCCGAAGCTCCCGTATATTACGTGGTTACCGATGAAAACGGATATGCAGAATTCGCAATCCCCGTTACAAAGGATACCCTACCCGCAGAAGGAGAAGTATTCTATCTCCGTGAAATCGCTCCCGCTGTTGAAAACCGTGTTGTAGGAATGCACTACTATGAAAACTGGTTCGGCGCAGTTCGTATCACCTGGAACGATGCCGATAATACGGCTGTTTGCGAATATGCATCGATTGAAAACGGTGTTGTGGGAGAATATCAGATATACGATCCCGACACTACCGCAATTACTCACATCAACACCTATGAAGATTCCGATACAATCATTGCAGAGCTTGATCTCTCGGGTACTAAAACGCTTAACGGCAAAACCGATCTGGGTGGCAGAGAATTTTCGTTCAGTCTTTATGAAACAACCGCAGACTTTATAATTAACGGCGAAGCTATCCAAACCGTCACCAATAACGGCAACGATATAGTTTTTGACACAATAAAGCTCGATACCGTAGGCTTGCATTACTTCTCGGTTAAAGAAGACGCAAGTGAGCTTGGCGGCATTACAAGCGATAACAAGCACTATCACGTAACTGTTTTGGTCGAAAAGTTTACAGATAAAGACGGCGTAACCCGTTTACGTGTTGACCAAGATCACGTTCACATCAGTATTTACGGTACATTGGGTACCGTTGCTCCGAATCGACTTAACTTTAACAATACCTATACCATAAGCGGTGATACTTCTGTCGTAATTGACGGTGAAAAGTCGCTTGTCGGCAGACCTATGATAAGCTCTGAATTCAAATTCAATCTATTGCAGGTTGCCGATGCAGAAGGAACTCCTATTGAAAACCCCGTGACGATGATCACAGAAAACGGTATCAGCGAAAACGGTGTGGCAAGCTTTGAATTTGCTCCCCTTACCTATGACAGTGTCGGCGAATACTTCTACATTATCAGCGAAGTGAAGGGCGCAAGCGGCAACGGTGTCACCTACGACGACGCAACGTTCACGGTAAAAGTGACCGTTGAAGACAACGGAAACGGCGGTCTTAAGTCCTCTTGGGAAGTTGTCGGCGGTGAAGAAATCAAGTTTGAAAACACCTACAAGCCCGAAAACGCAGTTTTGGATATCGTCGGTATTAAGCAATTGACGGGCAAAGACCTCGTTGACGGCGAATTTACCTTCGTTCTCACCCAAACACAAAGAGATTTCACCACAGTCGTAAATAACGGCGAAAACCGTATTGTGACGAACGATATTTACGGAAACATCTATTTCGGCAGCTTTGAATATGCTACTGAAGGCAGTTATTATTACACTGTAAAAGAAGAGATTCCCGAAGGAATAATCAACGGTATTATTTACGACGCCAACGTATATAAAATCACCGTTGAAGTCAAAGATACAAACAACGGCAAATTGGAAGCTGAGATCGTTTCCGTTGTCAGTGACAACGATGATCCTTCCGGATCCTTCGAAGCAAGTTCGATCGTATTCTACAACTCGTACGAAATCACCGGAAACGCAACTCTCGAATTGAGCGGTAACAAGATTCTCGAAGGTATGGATCTCACGGACGGTATGTTCTCCTTTGAACTTTACACGACCGACAGCGAATTTAATACCGATGGTGTGATTCCCGAAACCGTTCAAAACGAAAACGGAAGATTTGTATTCAATGTTGAATATGCACCCGAAAACGTAGGTAACAGCTTCTATTATCTCATAAAAGAAACCAACGCAGGCGAAACCATCGACAACATCACATACAGCACGGCAGAATACAGAATTCGTGTTGACGTTGCCGATGACGGACTTGGCGGTATTAAGCTGTCCGTTTGGGTCAACGATGAAGAAGCTGCAGCAGATACTGCTACCGCAATTATAGGCGATCTGGACTTTGTAAACGTTTACGAAGAACCTTACGAAGAACCCAGCGAAGAACCTTCCGAAGAGCCCAGCGAGGAACCTTCCGAAGAGCCCAGCGAGGAACCTTCCGAAGAGCCCAGCGAGGAACCTTCCGAAGAGCCCAGTGAAGAGCCTTCCGAAGAACCCAGCGAAGAGCCTTCCGAAGAACCCAGCGAAGAGCCTTCCGAAGAGCCCAGCGAGGAACCTTCCGAAGAACCCAGCGAAGAACCTTCCGAAGAGCCCAGTGAAGAACCTTCCGAAGAACCCAGCGAAGAGCCTTCCGAAGAACCCAGCGAAGATCCCCTTCCCGAAAAACCTCAAACCGGTGATGACAGCAATATGCTTCAATACTTCGTTTTGATGGTTATATCCGGTACGGTTATATTGTATCTCGTTATGAATAAAAGGAAGTTGAATAGCTTCTAATTAACACAAAAGCAGACCTGCCATGACGGCGGGTCTGCTTTTTATATAAGAAAAAGTCCGATGCTGAATCCTAATTCAACATCGGACTTTGTGTTAGGTCAATCAATAAACTTCACGAGTTTATCCATATCTTTGCGTTTTTTGGGACGGAGTTTATCGTCGTCTTTGGCATAGCCGAGGGTTATGACTAATCTGACGGTTCCTTCGAGGTTGCAGAGTTTACGTATTTCTTTATCGTCAAGCCAGCCGAGGATACAGGTTGAAAGACCTTGTGCCGTTGCTTCGGCGGTGATGTATGCAGACAAAATACCTATATCGATCGAGCGATAGTCGTTATTCTTGACTTTTGCGCCGAGAGCCGCAGATGCAACGTAGGGCATTTCCGATATAACGAGCAAAATGGGTGCTTCTACGGCGAATTTATTCAAACCTATTCCTTGTGTTGCCTTTGCCACGTTTTTCGCACACTCGCCGTTACAGACGGTTATAAGATACGGTTGACCGTTGCAAGCGGAAGGCGCAAGGCGTGCGGTCTCGAGAACAGCGTTTAATTTGTCTTGTTCGACCGCACGGTCGGGATCATAGTTACGGCAGGATTGACGTGTTTTTGCGATTTCGGTAAAGTTCATATTGTTATCTCCAAGGTAATTTATTTTATAGCTCTGTTATTCCGTATTTTTTGAGGTCTACAGTATAGTCGATCACAGTTATGCCGTCTGATTCTAAGCGTTGTTTTTGTGCTTCGATACCGCCGAAAACATAGTTATCGGTGAGTTTTCCTTTATGGTTTACGACCTTATAGCAAGGGTATTTTATTCCGTCGGGATTTATATGGAGTGCATTCCCTATCGCACGTGCCCAAAAACGGTTACCGAGCATTTTGGCAAGTGTGCCGTATGTTACGACCTTACCTTTTGGAATTTTACGAAGGAGTTCGTAGAGTTTCATTCTATCGAATTCGGTATCGTTTCTTTTCATTTATTGCCTCTTAACATTTTTTATATTTTAACATAAATGATAACAAAAAACAAGGTTTGTTTGATATTCGAGAAAGCGGACCGTAGTTATAGTTAGATATTGCGTTATTTCACAGATATTAGAAACAACAAATTCATATGAGTTCGGGAGGGTACAAGACCCTCCCCTACAAAGGATAACAGATTTATACGTATCGCGGGAATATCGTAGGACTTCGATAATGACCAACACCGCGACAATAAAAAAACGTATCGCGGAAACCGCATAGAAAGTTGAAATTCACCTACACCATGACAATGAAAAAAGACAGCCGAGGAGGGCTGTCTTTTAGGTTATTTAGAATTATTCGCCCTGTTCGAGAGCCAAGGTTACGGTCGTAGCGTCGCAAACTTCGCTCGGACCAAAGTACTGGATAGCACCGGGATAAACGAAGCAGGTGTTTTCTGCCCATTCAGCACGGTTAGCTTCGAAGAACTTGAAGGGCTTGCCGTCGAGCTCTACGAGAGCCTTACGGATAACGGGCTTGTCCTTACCGTGACGTCTTTCGATGTTCATCATCTTGGTCATAGGCATACCGCCTGCAACCCATTCTTCTGCAGGATTGCTGAGGTTGGAAACCTTGGAAAGATATCCGGTGTAGCCATACTGAATGAGCATGAAAGCGTTATAGCCGAGAGAATAGCAATAGTCAGCGTCGAAGTTCGAGGGGAATGCGCAACGGCCTTCGTAACCCAAGAAGTGATGCAATGCAGCAAACTTGCCGTTATAGGTACCTGCAGCCTTACGAGCCTTGAGGTTTGCATCAACCAACGCAGAGAAGAGCTTTTCGGATTCGATAAGAGAAACCTGAACGTTACCGTGAGGGTCACGTTCCAAGAAGAGCTGCTGTTGGATAGATTCGGGAAGGATTGCGAAAACAGCCATAGATTCTTTGGTGAGGCCTGCTTCGATGAATGCATATTTATCCTTCCAAGTGGGAAGAGCATTGAATACTTCGGTCTTTTCGCCTGCGAGAAGCTCGTTGATCTCAGCGATGAGCACAGAGAATTCGGGAACGAATTCTACGATACCTTCGGGAATGATAGCAACACCGAAGTTCCAGCCCTTTTCAGCACGCTTTGCAACGGAATCTGCGATATAGTCAGCGATCTGAGCCATAGACATCTTCTTTGCGGCAACTTCTTCACCGACAAGGCAGATGTTAGGACGGGTCTGGAGTGCACATTCGAGAGCAACGTGAGAAGCGGAACGGCCCATAACCTTAACGAAGTGCCAATATTTCTTAGCAGAGTTTGCGTCACGAGCGATATTACCGATGATTTCGCTGTAGGTCTTGGTTGCAGTATCGAAGCCGAAGGAGCATTCGATATCTTCGTTCTTAAGGTCGCCGTCGATGGTCTTGGGACAGCCGATAACCTGAACGCCTGCATTGTTTGCTGCGAAGTATTCAGCGAGAACTGCAGCGTTGGTATTGGAGTCGTCACCGCCGATGATTACGATAGCGGTGATACCGTGCTTTTTGCAAACTTCTGCAACAATAGCGAACTGTTCTTCGGTTTCGAGCTTGGTTCTGCCGGAACCGATGATGTCAAAGCCGCCGGTGTTGCGGTACTGATTGATATAATCGTCATCGAAAATGATATAATCGTCTTCAATAAGTCCGGAAGGACCGCCCTTGAAGCCGTAGAGTACGTTGTCCTTATCGGTTGCTTTCAAAGCGTCGTACAAACCGCAGATTACGTTATGTCCGCCGGGAGCCTGACCGCCGGAAAGGATAACACCAACGACCTGCTTTTTAGCTTCGGAAGTGTTTTTACCGATTTCAAAGGTGATCTCGTTCTTACCGTAGGTGTTGGGGAACAAATCCTGGATCTTTTCCTGGTCAGCAACGCTCTGTGTGGGAGCGCCGTTCTTTACACAGATCTCGGAAATACCGTTTCTGAGCATACCGGGAAGTTTGGGATTGTACTGATATCTTACTGTCTGAAGGGGGGAAAGTTTCATCAATAGATACTCCTTAACTTTCTTTTTTTATTTAAATTCATCGTATTATACCCCATTTTACGACAAAAGTAAATAGAATTTTCCATTTTTCTTTTATACTTTGTTTTTTCTGCGTTTTTTATAAGACGCTAAACGATATGTATACCCTTTCTTTTTAAATTGATTTAAGGGCGGCTCTTTCGAGCCGCCCTTTGTATTCATTATCGGAATGAAGGCGGTTTGCCGTTAAGATCGGTAAATCGGCTGTTTTCGGGTGACGGTTCCGAAAGACTGAAATACATTTTCGCAGCCTTCGTTGTACCGAAATCTCTGTTTGAACCGCTATTCTGAACCTTATTAAAGGCTTCACGGAACATAGCATTATGAGCTTCTTCACGGTTAAGAAGAAAATCGATGGTCTCACGAACCTTTTTATCTTCTATCTGTCTGTAAAGATATTCGTAAACGACTTTTGCACGTTGCTCCGACGCTATATTTGACAGCAGATCGGCGCAGAGATCCCCTGTTACCGTCACATAATCTCCCGTCCACGAATATCCCGACGCATTTATCAATCCGGGGTTCAAACCCAAAAGCACGTGAGTTTGGATCTCACCGTTAGGAACACTTTTTGCATCGACGTCATGGCCGTTAAGAAGATTGATCGTTTGTGCTACCATTTCCATATGTGAAAGTTCCTCAGCGGCTATATCCATAAAAAGGTCCTTGATTTCGGGATCTTTTATGCGGAAACTTTGGGACATATATTGCATGGCGGCTTTAAGTTCGCCGTTACCGCCGCCGAGCTGTTCCTGAAGAAGCGCCGCATATTGCGGGTTCGCTCTTTCCACCTCTACGGGGTGAAAGAGCATTTTTTCGTGCTTGAACATTATTCTACCTCCGTTTTATTGTTTCTCACAGAGATTATTTGCAAAAAATGCTTTGTATATACGGTTATTTGTTTATACAAAAAAACGTTTTTTTCGTTTGAACATTTTATACCTGTTTTTCCTACGATTTCCCTGCTTTTTCTGCAAATTTCCCTTGACATTTTCGCCTTTTATATATACAATATAGGTTGAGTGATACGGTCATACCTTTGGTATGGCTGATTGGGTTTTATATCAAAGTCACGCATCTCCCAATAGGTGCGAAAAAAACATAAGGAGGGCTATTCATGGCTCATTTAAGTGATTTGGCTGTTGCGAAAATCAACGAAATCTGTGATCGCTATGCAGACGAAAGAACACCTTTGATGATGATCTTGAGTGACATTCAAAAGGAATACGGATATATTCCTTTGGACGTTCAGGAAATCGTATCGAAGAGAACCGGCGTTAGTGTTGCTGAAATCTATGGCGTTGTAACGTTTTATTCGTTCTTCTCGCTTAAGCCGAAAGGAAAATACATCATCGGTGTATGTCTCGGTACTGCTTGTTACGTAAAGGGCGCACAGCAGGTTATTGACAAATTTTCCGAGATTCTCAAAATTGCCCCCGGTGAAACGACCGAAGACGGTATGTTTACTATCGACGCTCTTCGTTGCATCGGTGCTTGCGGTATTGCCCCCGCTGTTTCTATAAACGGCAAGGTTTACCCCAAGGTTGAAGTTAAAGCGATTCCCGGTATTATCGAAGAATTGCGTGCACAGGGAGGTAAAGACGAATGATAAAGAGTTTTGAAGAACTTTGTGCCAAGCAGGCTCAATGTGAAAAATTTATGGAAGGCAAGTTCCAGGGTGCTTCCAGCAAAAGAGCTGTTGTTCTTTGCGGCGGTACCGGCTGTCTTTCTTCGAACTCCGCAGAAATCCAAGAAAAGTTTGTTAAGCTTATAGAAGAAAAAGGTCTTTCCGACAGAATCACCGTTAACCAGGTTGGTTGCTTCGGTTTCTGTTCTCAGGGTCCCTTCGTTAAGATCTATCCCGAAGACACCCTCTACAGATTGGTTTCTATCGACGACGTAGAAGAAATCGTTGAAAAGGACCTTATCGGCGGCGAAACCATCGAAAGATTGCTTTATATCGATCCTATCACCAAAGAAAAGATCGCTAAACAGGAAGATATCACCTTCTACAAGAAACAGGTTCGTGTTGCACTTCACGGCTGTGGTGTTATCAATCCCGAAGACATCAACGAAGCTTTGGGCGCAGACGCTTTTAAGGGTCTTGCAAAAGCTTTGCAGATGGACAGAGCAGACGTTATTAAAGAAGTTTTGGAATCCGGTCTCCGTGGACGTGGCGGCGGCGGCTTCCCCACCGGCAGAAAATGGCAGTTCGCTTACGATCAGCCCGACGGCGAGAAATACGTTGTTTGTAACGGTGACGAAGGCGACCCCGGTGCATTTATGGACCGTTCCATTCTCGAAGGTAACCCTCTTGCGGTTATCGAAGGTATGGCTATCGCAGCTTATGCTATCGGCGCTAAGAACGGTTATTTCTACGTTCGTGCTGAATACCCCATCGCAGTTAACAGATTGAACCTCGCTATCAAGCAGGCTGAAGAAATCGGTCTCTTGGGCGACAATATTTTGGGCACAGACTTCTCCTTCCGTGCACACGTTCGTTTGGGCGCAGGCGCATTCGTTTGCGGCGAAGAAACCGCTCTCCTTAACTCTATCGAAGGACAGCGTGGTATGCCCCGTCCCCGTCCTCCGTTCCCTGCTGTTAAAGGTCTTTGGGAATGTCCTACCATCGTTAACAACGTTGAAACGCTCGCTTGCGTTCCTTACGTTCTCCGCAACGGTGCTGATTCCGTTAAGCAGTACGGCACCGAAAAGAGCCGTGGAACCAAGGTTTTCGCACTCGGCGGTAAGATCAACAACGTTGGTCTTGTTGAAATTCCTATGGGTACAACCCTCCGTGAGCTTATCTACGACATCGGCGGCGGTATTCCCGACGGCAAGAAGTTCAAGGCTATCCAGACCGGCGGTCCTTCCGGCGGCTGCTTGACCGAAAAAGACCTCGATACCCCCATCGACTTTGGCAACCTCGTTGCGAAGGGCTCGATGATGGGTTCGGGCGGTGCGATAGTTATGGACGAAGACAACTGTATGGTTGACGTTGCTAAATTCTATATGGAATTTATCTGCGACGAATCCTGCGGTAAATGCTCTCCCTGCCGTATCGGTACAAAGCGTTTGCTTGAATATCTCGAAAAGATCACCGACGGCAAGGCTACCATGAAGGATCTTGAAGAGCTTGAAGAGCTTGCTCAGACGATCAAGATCGGTTCGCTCTGCGCACTCGGTCAGACTGCAGCTAACCCCGTTCTTTCGACTCTCGCTTCCTTCAGAGATGAGTACATAGCTCACATCGAAAAGAAAGAATGTCCTGCTAAGGTTTGCAAGAACCTTATGAGATATGAAATTGATCCCGAAAAATGTAAGAAATGCTCTTTGTGCGCACGTGTTTGCCCTGTTGGTGCAATCACAGGCGAAGTACGCGTAACTCCCTACTCGATCGACCAAGAAAAATGTATCAAGTGCGGTATGTGTATCTCGTCCTGTAAATTCGGCGCTATTGAGAAGAAATAAGGAGGTAAGGAATTATGGCTAAAATTAACATCAAAATAGAAGGTATTCCTTATCAGGTTGAATCGGGAATGACCGTTTTGGAAGCTGCCCGTGCTTGCGGTTACGAAATTCCTTCTCTTTGTGCATTCAATCACGGCGAATGCAACAAGGGTTCCTGCCGTGTATGTTTAGTTGAAGTTGTCGGTGCAAGAGGTCTCGTTGCTTCTTGTGTATACCCCGTCAACGAAGGTATGGAAATTATCATCTCTTCTCCCAAGGCTACCGCCGCAAGACGTGCTTCGGTTGAATTGCTTCTTTCCAACCACTCTATGAAATGTCAACAGTGCGAAAAGAACGATAAATGTGAGCTTCTTCACGTTGCACAGCTTACCGGTGCAAGAGAAGATATGTTCTTAGGTTCTCAGACCGAGACCACCTTTGACGACGTTACTCCTTCTATCGTTCGTGACACTTCTAAATGTATCCTTTGCGGTAGATGCGTTGCAAGATGCGCTAATGCTCACGGCGACGGCGTTCTTACCTTCCAGAACAGAGGATTTAAGACAATTATCGGTCCTGCACAAAACAGAACCTTTGACAAGAGCCCCTGCATTATGTGCGGTCAGTGTGTTAACGTTTGTCCTACCGGCGCACTTATGGAAAAGAGCGAAATCGCTAAAGTTGACGCTGCTATGGCACAGGGCAAATACGTTGTAGTTCAGACTGCTCCCGCTGTCAGAGCTGCATTGGGCGAAGAATTCGGCATGAAGATCGGTACCCCTGTTACCGGCAAGATGGTTGCTGCTTTGAAACGTCTTGGCTTTAAGAAGGTATTCGATACCAACTATGCTGCTGACCTTACCATTATGGAAGAAGCTACCGAGCTTCTCGGAAGAATCAAGAACGGCGGAACGCTTCCTATGATCACTTCCTGCTCGCCCGGTTGGGTCAACTACGCTGAAATTCGTTACGGCGATTTGTTGCCTCACCTTTCTTCCTGCAAGTCTCCTCACGAAATGATGGGTGCTGTTCTCAAGCACTACTATGCTGAAAAGATCGGCGTTAAGCCCGAAGATATGTTTGTTGTTTCGATCATGCCTTGTACCGCTAAAAAGTACGAAGCAGAAAGAGACCAGCTTAAGACTCGTGGCGTTAAGGACGTAGACGCAGTTCTCACGACCAGAGAATTGGGCAAGCTCATCAAGAGAAGCGGTATCAACTTTGCTAAGCTCCCCGACGAAGAATTCGATTCTGACATCATCGGTGAATACACCGGTGCAGGCGTTATCTTCGGTGTTACCGGCGGTGTTATGGAAGCTGCTCTCCGTACCGCACACTACGTTCTCACCGGCAAGGAACACGATGCAGTTAAGTTTGAAGCTGTTCGTGGTTTTGACGGCATCAAAGAAGCAAGCCTTGACTTGGCAGGTATGACTGTTAACATCGCTGTCGCACACGGCATGAAGAACGCTAAGGTTCTCCTTGACGAAATCGCTGCAGGTACCAGCAAGTATCACTTCATCGAAATCATGGGTTGTCCCGGCGGTTGTATCAACGGCGGCGGTCAGCCTTACGTCAGAGAATGCTTCCTCCCCAACGAAGACCTTGATATTATGGATACCTACAAGGAAAAGAGAGCTCAGGCACTCTACTCCGAAGATGAAAGACAGGTTCTTCGTCAATCTCACAACAATCCTCAGATCAAAGCACTCTATGAGCAGTTCCTTGGTGAACCCAACTCTCACCTCGCTCACGAACTCTTGCACACCGAATACGTTGTTAGAGAATGCTTCCCTGAAATCTAAGATCAATAAACAAAAAATCCTCCTGCAGATTGCAGGAGGATTTTTGTTTTAGTTCGAATTTCGTTTTAATAGTCTATGAGAAATAACGCTCGCAAGAACTCCGAGACTTGCGCCGAAAACATTCAAGATCAAATCGCTTGTATCGAAATATCCACGCTGTAAGGAATACTGGAGATATTCGATAAACAACGAATATACAAACGAAAACAGTACTGTAATTGTTACTGTATACTTGAATTTAAATGCAAACGGCAGAGTTAAGCCGATCGGCAAAAAGAGCACGATATTCAATACCATTTGATTATAGACATCGGGAAACTGTTTTGCCAAGTCGAAAACGTGAAGCGGGTTTAGATACACATCGGTTTCCTGAACGCCACGTACGAGAATAGTTATCGTCAATATCGCCGCAAGAGCAAGGAAAAACAAGGCTTGGTTAATTATACGCCAATGCCGTTTTTGTTCGTATCTTTTATCAAGAAACGCCCAAACAACTATCGCAGTTAGCATTATTACGAAATAGATGTACGAGGGGAGCTCGTACATCTTGGATAGGTAATGGTGGAACATATTCTCTATTTGACAACAGTCTTATAATCGGCAAAGGACATAAGGTTTTTATCCTTTTCGCTGATTATAAGGTTTTCGATACCGCCAATCTTTTCGAAGGGCCATTCAATTCCTATTTCGGGATCGCTATACATTATTCCCGAATCACCCTCGCCATAGAATACCTCGCCGCATTTATAGCTTACGACGGAATCCTCTAAAACAAGGTATCCGTGGCCGAAATATTCGGGGATATACAATGTATTTTGGTTATCGCCCGTAAGATCGAAGCCTCTCCATTGACCGAACGTTTCGGAACCCGGACGAAGGTCGACGATAACGTCATAAACGTGACCGCTTATACAACGGACAAGCTTGGGTTGCTGTTTTACAAGCTGGAAATGAGTTGCACGGATAACGCCTTTTTTTGAGATGGTATAGAAAACTTCTTTAAGCTCGTGTTCAATACCGTTTGTACGGAACGTGTCGATATTATAATCCTTAACGAATCCGCCACGTTCATCGGTTGCATAAAAAGGAGTTATGAGATATGCACCTTTAAGGTCAAGCTCTTTAAATTCGAATTTTTGGATCATTTTAATGCTCCTTATACCGTTTTAAGCCAATCCATCGTAAGCTTTGTTCCTTCTGCGAAGCTTACTGAAGCAGAATATCCCGTATCGTTAGAAAGGTTAGATATATCAAACGCCTGTAACGGCATATTTGTACCCGTGAAAGGAATATCGCCGAAGATGGGAGTTGATTCGGGTGCTAATGCCTGTTGCATTTCCAAGATGAATTCTTTTAAAGGACGGGCATTGCCGCTTCCTATTATATACTCACAGAAAGGCTTTCCCTTTTCTGCTATGAGATAAAACGCTTTTGCGACATCGGTAACGTACACAAAATCGTAATTTTGAGTAGCTGCAGTGAACTGTAAGGGTTCGCCGTTGATTATCTTACGTATTGTTGAATTAACAAAACGGGGAGACAGTTCGCCCACGCCGTATGCGTTTGTGATCATAGGCCACAGAAGGTCTATACCTATATCAGCCGCAACCATTTTGCACAACGAATGGGCAAGGTGCTTACCAACACCGTAGATATATGCCATTCCGGGACGGCTTCCCTGCGAATGAACCGCCGCTTCAACCTCAAGCTCCATTATACTGCCTGCACAAACAAAACGTGAGATACCAAGTTCTTTAGATAGTTTAAGCAATTCAACCGTATTGAGCGCATTCTGCATTTGAAGCTGATAATTAACACGTTCGGGACCTGCAGAACCTGCCCAAGCAAAATGAACGAAGGTATCATAAGCATCTTTTTCAACGGTCATTTTTATAGTATCAAAATAAGCAATATCGCACGACAGATATTGTAATCTTTCGTGTTCCTTCAATCTTCTCGGCTGTTCGGGAAGGTCTATTGCCAAAACGTTCATTCCGTTTTCGAGAAATGCATTTACCGTATAGCTTCCTACAAAGCCATCGGCACCAGTTATGATAACATTTTTCATATTTAAACCTCTAAAAACTTCTCAATTTGCTGATTCATACAAGCAGAAACATCGCCGTTATTTACATATACCTTTGTCCACTCGACAACCTTTTCTACCGCTTCGTCAAGGTTCCAGCGCGGTTTCCAGCCAAACACGGTCTTGAGCTTTGAGCAATCGAGCTTTAAAAAGTTCGCTTCGTGAGGGGCGTTTTCTTCGGACATTATCCTGAAAGAAAAGCCGTCACCCCAATGCTTTGCAAACGTTTTGACAAGGTCACCCGTTTTGAAGCAATCGCAATCGTCGGGTCCGACGTTATACCAGCCTGCATATTTTGCATCTTCGTACTGCTTTGCGGCTATCATTAGATAGGCAAAAAGCGGTTCGAGTACGTGTTGATACGGTCTTGTTGAATGGGGGTTGCGTATAGTCATTTCCCTTCCGTTCATAATGGAACGAACGCAATCGGGAATGATACGGTCGTTTGCGAAGTCGCCGCCGCCGATAACGTTACCCGCACGTGCAGTTGAGATGCGAACGCTTCCGTCGGTAAAAAAGCTGTTTTTATAGCTATGCGTTACCAATTCTGAACAGGATTTAGAGTTCGAATAAGGGTCAAATCCGTCGAGCATTTCGTCTTCACGGTAGCCCCATTCCCATTCTCTGTTAAGATACACTTTATCCGTTGTAACGTTCAAAAATGATTTTACGTAATTACTGTTACGGACACATTCGAGAATATTGACCGTGCCCATAACGTTGGTTTCGTAGGTATACGAAGGGTCTTTATAGCTATCACGAACGATAGGCTGTGCAGCAAGATGCAAGACGATCTCCGGTTGGCATTTATCAAAAGCCGCTTTAAGCGAGGTATAGTCACGTATATCTCCAATTATTGAATCAACGTCGTTTTTGACATTTGCAATTTCAAACAGAGAAGGCGTTGTAGGTGCTTCTAGGGAATATGCCGTTACTTCTGCGCCTGCTTTTGCCAAGATCTTGCAAAGCCAAGAGCCCTTAAAGCCTGTATGTCCGGTCACAAAAACCCTTTTGCCTTTATAGAATTCGAGCAGTTTTTTCATACTTCCCTCTTTATTTATCCCAAAGCTTCCAAGGAGCATTGCCCGAAGCCCAGAGGTTTTCCAATTTTTGTTTTTCACGGACCGTGTCCATACATTGCCAGAAGCCTTTATGAACGTAACCCATTAGTTCACCTTTTGAAACAAGACCGCCGAGAGGTTCTTTTTCGAATACAGTCGTATCGCCTTCGATATAATCGAATATTTCGGGTTCATACACCATAAAGCCGATGTTGATAAGGTCTCCGTCTAAATCGGATTTTTCACGGAATGAGGCTATTTGATTATCAGGACCGACCTCAACAACGCCCTTATTCTGCCCGAAATTATACATAGACATTGTACCTATCTTGCCATGCGATTTATGGAATTCAAGAAGCTTATCCATATTCACGTCGCCGACAGCATCGCCGTATGTGAGCATAAAAGTTTCGTCTCCGACATATTCCTTTATACGCTTTACACGGCCTCCGGTTTGGGTATTAAGTCCCGTATCGACAACGGTCACCTTCCAGGATTCTGCTTTTTTATTATGAACGATCATCTCGTTTCCGTTCGTGAAGTCAAACGTGATGTCGGAAGTATGGAGAAAATAGTCCGCAAACCATTCTTTTATAACGTGCTGTTTATAACCTGCACATATGATGAATTCGTTTATTCCATAGTAGGAATAAGTCTTCATTATATGCCAAAGTATCGGCATTTCGCCGATTTCTATCATAGGCTTCGGTTTGAATTGAGATTCTTCGGAAATACGTGTTCCGAAACCGCCGGCAAGGATTACTGCTTTCATTTTTTGCTCCTTATTATCCGTATCTTTTTTGTAATTCTTGTATCAAAAGATTGTATACGCGTTCCGTTGAGTTTCCGTCGAGGTATTTATGATACAACTTTGTCTTTTCGGAACGTTCGTTTTTGAAAATGTCATTATTATTCGCTACGTTATTAACAAATTTTATGAAATCATTAACATTTAAAATATGTTCGCCGACAATATTTTCGAAAACATTTTCGTAAACAAATCCCGTATCTTTTGAATATGTATCAAAATCATCTACCGTTAATCCGATAGGATTGCCCGTAAGTAAATAGTCGTAATAAATCGAAGAATAATCGGTTATTAAAGCATCCGTTGAACCGACAAACTGGTATAGTTGAACGTTGTTTTTATCAAGGTCTTCATTATACAACAGAACAAAATTGGTTAATCCAAGGTCCTTGATTGCCGTAAGTTTTTGCGCAGGATGAGGCTTTAAAACAAGCAAAACGTTTTTTTCTTTCAAAACTTCATCGAGTTTTTTGCAATCTTCCTCCGTGTATAAGCACGGTATCTCCAATGGCATTTCGAAAGTGGAGTCAACACGATCACAATTATCTGCTTTTCTAAAAGTAGGCATCCAAAGGATTATTTTATCATAGGTATGATTCGGATATATCTTTTTAGTAAAGTCAACGTTATCAAATATACAATCGTTTCTCGGATAACCTGTCACTTTAAAGTTACTTTCGGGAATACCGTCCGACTCCGCCGCTTCTAACGGAATCAAAAATTCCGAGAGAGAAATACATATATCACTCTCATTTACCGCACCGATACGAGAGTGTGATGATCTTGACTTCAAGGCTGTGCCGTGTATTAAATACGCCAATAGCTGACTTTCAAATATCTTACCTATATAACGGTTTGTATAGAGCATAGCTCGAGAAGTACAGAGCGTGTACAAACGGATAAACTTTTCAAGACGTGTTTTAGGGGTGAAATTCATAAATTTCACGTTATCGATCTTCACGTCTTTGTATTTTTCTTTATCATAAACGAGCCAAATTAGCTTGTATTTCTTATTCAATCCCATTTTGAGCATATATTCAAACACAGGCTGTGTCTGACAACTCATATCGGGCACGCTTTCGAGTAATATTTTTTTATTCGGATACCATTTAGATTGGAATATTGCTTCTGCGGTTTTTCGAATAAGTTTTTTTATACCCATAATTACTCACCTATTACAAAGCCTCATCTCTTTAACTTGCGTACTATTCCCGATACCAAGGATTTTTCATAATCGTTGAATGCCCAAAAATACATTGCCGCTAAATACACTACAAGGTACAATAGAATTTCAGCACCGAGAATCAGCCAACGGTCTGCAACCAAGAAATGGTTTAACGTCATACCTAACAACAGAACAACGGATACCTTTAACAATATCGGTATTGTGCTCTTGAAATAACCTTTAATATCAAGACCGATAACTCGTGAATAGTATATATTCATAACGATTACAGGACCTATTAATTGCGCAATAGCAGTACCTACCGCAGCACCAAGACCATCCCACAGCATAACCAAAGGAATACTTATCAAAATATCAAAAACGGTTATACCAAGATAAAAGATTGCTCTGAATTTGTGTTTATCTTTAGCAAGCAGAATCTGTGTGCCGAGCGACTGGCTTCTGCCAATTAGAGTTGGTATCATTAAAACTACGATTATGTAGTATGCAGAAACGTAGTCCTTGCCTGCCCAGAGAAGTATGAAATCTTTACCAAAGGCAATAAATCCGCTGCATATCAACGATATAACGAAAAGTTGGACTCTGCCGACTTTTATGAACAGATCGGAAAGCTCTTTCGGGTTTGCATCTTTGACCGACATCGAAACTATTCTTGGGAAAAAGAATGATCCGATCGAAGCGGAAAAATTGAGATAATAATGATTTATCTGTACGGCAATACCGTAAACGGCAACCGCTACGGTACCCGAAACTGCACCAATGACCATACTGTTTGTTGCATCACTTATACGGTCAACAACCATACCGATGAAGATATAAACCGAATAATTGAAAATCTCTTTAATTACAGCCTTATCAAGCTTTGAAAAGTCCGATTTATAGCCGATAACCTTTTTTGCATAGATAAAATCCGAAATCAATACTGCAATATTAAAAACAACGTGTATTGCAACAAGAGCTATCGATTTATGCCCCATAAAGAGCACAACGAGAACGACGACAGGCATTGTTATCTCACGGATTATCGAAATAACTTTACGGAAAGTGAATTTCTCGTGAGCTGTGATAACCGCACCGTAAACACCCATCGGGAAGCTCAAGGCTAAATTTACAGTCATCAAGAGGATTAGTATCTTTAGCGTTCCGACTTCGGCTGCAGTGAGTTTGGTCGTTAGAAAACCAAACACCATTCCCTGCTCAAGATTGAAGGCAACAAACGTACCGCAGACAAGAGCAATTACGCCCAAAAGGCTATAAAGCTTGAGAAAGCTTCCGCCCAGTGTTTGTTCGGATTTTTTATCGCCCAAGGCTATATACTTTGCAGTATACTTAACAAGAGCACTCTCAAGTCCCAAATTAAGGAAAGAAAGATAGCCTATGACTGAGGTTGCCAACGTATACAAGCCGTATTCGCTCTGACCGATAAGGTCGAGCATATAGGGGGTATACAGCAGACCTGCAACCATAGAAATTGCCATATATACGTATGACAACACTATTCCGCTTTTAATTTGACTTTTCATAAGTTCTCCTAATTAAGCCATTTTCTTATAGACGCCACACGGTGCGCTAAAACGCCGATTATTGTGAGAAGTATAGATGTAGCCAAGAACATTATCGTGGCAGGGGGGGCGAAAATGCGGCTTACAATGGTTATAAAAGCTATGTGAGTATAATAAATGAAGTTTGCGCAGGTTCTTGAATACTGCGCCAACTCGGTTTGTGATTCGAGAGGATGTTTCAAAAGAATAACCACTATGACGGTCATTAATGGATAGAGCATCAACGTATTAACGTCAAGCACGGGACATCCCACAAAATAATACATCGCTTTTTCTGCAATAAACAACGCAACGGTAATTGATAATGCCGATATTTGATATGATTTTTTAGTAAATAAAGATTCAAAACGATCTTGACAACGAAAAATCAGTCCACCGAGAGTTATAAACGGTATACCCGTCAAGAGCAAACGTCTTAATATATAGAAATTCGAGTTTGTAAACAATACCGATAGTACGGGCATCTTTTCCCCTATCGGCAGATAGGAACTACCCAAGCAACCGAAAATATAGAAGACGATACTTAAGCCAAAAATCGTTTTCCAGCCAAAACGTTTATATACGAAGGTCACAAACAACGTGCCGTATATCAACGCCGGGAAAAACCAAAAATGAGAAGAACTGCCGTGAACAAAGAATCTGAACACGGTATCTTTTGCGAAAGCAAAAGGAGAAAAGTCGTTTCCGACAAGGATAACAAAATTAAGCAATATGTAAGGTATACTCCATATTATGTATGTTTTCGTTTGGTTCCAAGCGGCAAGATAACCTGATGTTTCTGTTTTTTCGAGTTTTTTGAAAAGGAAATAACCCGAGATGACGAAAAAATACGGCACAGCTATTCGAGAAACAAACTCTCTTAAAAACACGCCGAAAGGCTCAAGATTAGAACCGTAAAAAGGAGATGTATGGATAACTACGACGAGCAACGCACAGAAATAGCGAAAAATATCTATTGAATTGTTTCGTTTTTTGCAATCATCCGCCATAATTCATTCCTCTATTTTTACAAAACAGATTTATAGATTTCTTCAATTTGCGAACAGATCGAAGTCTTACCAAATCTTTCTATACAGTCGTTACGGAGGGAAGCTCGATTGTACGTATTACGATTTTCGTACAAATATTTCATACGATCTGCCAATTCGTTAACGTCACCGTATTCGACCTTAAAACCATTTGATTCGGTGATGATATCCTCTGCGCCCTGCCCTTTTGTGGCAATGCAGGGTATACCGCTTGAAAGGGCTTCAAGATATACGATACCAAACGTTTCTACTTTTGATGTTAGGACAAATGTATCGGAAGATGCAAAAATATCTTTTGCCTGTTCCTTCGTATATCTGCCGAAAAAGTTTATTCTTTCTGTTTCGCCAAGTACGTCGACCAAAGATTCCAAGCCGTTTCGTGCAACACCGTCACCGGCAATCATCAGACGAACAGAATCGTTTTTATCAAAAGCCTTATTGAAGGCTTTAATCACAATATCAACGCTTTTATTCTCCGTAAGGTGACATGCCGTGAGGAACATAAATGGTCTATCTTCGGGGTTATCTACAATAGAATACGCATCGGTATCGACCATATTGAAGACAACGTGAGTCTTTTTATCGATGCCCAATCGTTCGCAAAGTGATTTTTGAAAACGACTTCCGACAAAGATAAAAGCATCGCTTTTATTGATCGTTTCAGCGACTCTTGAATAATCCTTTTCCGATGCCGTTCCTAAAAGCAGTCCCGAATAATGCTCGGTAGTTACAAGCGGAATTGAAAGTTCTTTTGAAGCTTTTATGCAATAATACGCACAGCTATGTGAAACATGGGCATGGATAAGGTCGGGTTTAGATAAACCTGCGTTTACATCTTTTTTTATCTGTTCTTTTAGAATCTTGCAGAAAAGGTTTGATATGTATTTATCCTGAACCTTGCCAAGTTTTGCAGGAATGGGTATGATCACTTTATGGAATATTGTTCTCACATTGCCGTCCTGCCACACTCGCTCGGAATGCCACTTTTTCGAAAGACATTGTGTGACCGAAACCGGCTCTATATGAATAACCGTTACGTTATGACCTCTTTCGGCAAGTGCGTGTGCCTGCTCACGGAAGAATATCGCTGTAACGTCATCTTCATTTTGAGGATACCACGCAGGTACGATATAAAGATTCATATTAACCTCATTATTTTATAGTGAGTTTACCAAAATATCAGCAATACGTTTGCATGCAAAGCCGTCGCCGTAGGGGTTCGAGGCGTGGCTCATTTCGTCATACGCTTCCTGATTGGTGAGCAAACGTGTGAATTCGTTATAGATAACTTCCTCGTCAGTGCCGACAAGCTTAAGTGTTCCTGCAGCAATACCTTCGGGACGTTCAGTAGTATCACGCATTAC
Source organism: Eubacteriales bacterium (assembly GCA_045536935.1). Lineage (GTDB taxonomy): Bacteria > Bacillota > Clostridia > Oscillospirales > CAG-382 > Coliplasma. The sequence continues at coordinate 41,925 of JAZSOO010000033.1, forward strand.
CAAAACAGGTTTGCCAAGCGAAGGTGCTTCTTCCTGAATTCCGCCCGAATCGGTAAGGATAAGGTGGCTACGGTTCAAGAAGTTATGGAAATCTATAACGTTAAGCGGTTCGATAAGATGAATACGGTCATCGTCAGCGAAAATTTCGTTTGCGGTTTGGCGCACAACGGGGTTCATATGTATAGGATATATCGCCTTAACGTCAGGATGCTCGTCCATAACACGTTTTATCGCACGGAACATATTTTTCATCGGCTCGCCGAGATTTTCACGGCGGTGTGCAGTGATCATTATGAGCTTACTTCCCTCTGCCCATTCAAGCTCGGGGTGGTTATAATCTTCACGCACCGTTGTTTTCAAAGCATCGATAGCGGTATTGCCCGTAACGTAAATTGATTCGGGGTTCTTACCTTCTTTAAGCAAATTGCCTTTAGAAAGTTCGGTAGGTGCAAAATTGAATTTACTTATAATACCGACAGCCTGACGGTTGAATTCCTCGGGATAGGGAGAATAAATATTATAAGTACGCAAGCCTGCCTCGACGTGGCCAACCGGAATTTGAAGATAGAAGCATGCAAGAGCAGTTACGAAAGTTGTTGAAGTGTCGCCGTGAACCAAGACAACGTCGGGCTTTTCTTCTTCGAGAACCGATTTTATACGTTCCAAAATATTGGTAGTTACGTCGAAAAGCGTCTGTTTTTCCTTCATAATCGAAAGGTCATAATCGGGAACAACGTTAAATACGTCGAGAACAACGTCAAGCATTTGACGATGTTGACCCGTAACGCAAACCTTTGTTTCCAATTCGGGACGGCTTTTCAATTCATTAACAAGGGGACACATTTTTATCGCTTCGGGACGGGTACCGAAGACAAGGATTACCTTTTTCATAATTGCTCCTACTGTTTAACAATTAATCACGCTTGAAAATATCTCTTGTATAAACCTTATCTTTTACATCATCCAATGAGCTATCATAGCGATTTGCTATAATAACATCGGATTTCGTTTTAAACTCTTCTAAGTCATTAATGATTTTCGAATTGAAAAAGGTCACACCGTTTTCAAGTGTAGGTTCATATATAATAACCGTTGCACCTTTTGCTTTAATTCTTTTCATTACGCCCTGAATTGAGCTCTGGCGGAAATTATCTGAATTGCTCTTCATTGTAAGGCGATATACACCCACAACAATTTCCTTTTCACGGGTAATGTCATATTGACCGTTAGCTGAATAATATCCAGCTTTTTCGAGCACTCGATCGGCAATAAAATCTTTTCGTGTGCGATTGGATTCAACAATTGCCGTAATCATATTTTGAGGAACCGCATCAAAATTGGCCAACAACTGTTGGGTATCCTTTGGCAAACAATATCCGCCGTAACCAAAAGAGGGGTTGTTATAATGAGAACCGATACGAGGGTCTAATCCAACACCGTTAATAATTTGTTGCGTATCGAGACCTTTCATTTCGGCATACGTATCAAGTTCATTAAAATATGCTACACGTAATGCCAAATATGTATTTGCAAATAACTTAACAGCTTCGGCTTCTGTGAATCCCATAATCAAGGTTTCAACATCTTTCTTCTCTGCGCTTTCTTTGAGAAGCTTTGCAAATTCATTAGCAGAATCGATCAACTTGCCGTTATTAATATCAGTGCCAACGATAATACGTGAAGGATACAAATTATCATAAAGTGCTTTGGATTCACGAAGAAATTCAGGACTGAAAAGTATAGTATCAACACCCGTTTTTTTTCGAATTTCCTGCGTATATCCTACCGGCACAGTGCTTTTTATAACGATAGTGGCATTAGGATTATATTTAACAACTTGAGTGATCACAGACTCCACAGCACTGGTATCGAAAAAGTTCCTCTTACTATCGTAATTCGTAGGTGCTGCAACAATCACAAAATCAGCATCTTTGTATGCATATTCTGCATCAAGCGTGGCTTCCAAATCAAGATTCTTTTCAGAAAGATATTTTTCAATATAATCATCTTGAATAGGAGATTTCTTATCATTTATCATTTTGACTTTTTCAGGGATTATATCCACCGCTTTAACGGTATTGTTTTGTGATAACAAAACAGCTAAAGAAAGACCGACATATCCTGTTCCTGCAACCGCAATTTTGTATTTGCTCATGATAACACCTTTTTGTTATTTATATAATTGATCTCCGAATCATAAAATATTGCCAATTAATTTTTCAAATTCATTTACAATATTATCATGATCATACTGAGCGAGTTTGTCTTCGAACGGAGAAAACTCTAACAGTTCTCCTGCCGATTTATGCTGAAATTGTTTTGCTAAATACTGCGACAAAACATCTATGCCGTCATTTTCTGTTTCTTCTATAGCAACACCCACGTTTGCATTTCTCACGAATTCAGTTTCTTCACTATTTTTTCCGAGTCCGCAAGTTATGCATGCTATTGGTTTTCTATTGAGAATATACTCAAACATTTTAGCAACAAACGAACCCGTACGTTCAACAACAAGCGCCAATAAAATATCCGATTTTGCTTGCATATCCAATGCTTCTTGGCGAGGAATGAAGCCTCGGTTTTCAACGTTCGTCTCTTCGCTGTATTTCTTTGCGGTTTCAATTAATGTTTCGTTATTGCCTCCGGCACATTCCAAAACATAAGAAAAAGCAGGATTAAGCTGACGTGCTTTTTGTGCCGCCTTGAAAAACAGATCGGCTTTTCTTGTTCCGCCGTAAAGCGAGCCTGTATGTACGATGTGAAGCTTCTTGTCGTCTTGATAGATAGGTTCACGAGCGTCCGCCATTGAAAAGCCGTTCGGTATAACGTGTATCTTATCGGGATCATCGACGATTCCGTTCTGTAAAAACGCCTTACCTCTTTTTGCAATCGTATTAACTGCATCCGCTGACTTCAAGCAAGATATCATTATTTTTTTCATGATAGGAGCACCGTTTGCGGATTCGTCAATAAACGGTAAATCACGGAAATCAGAGATCCATTTGCATTTTAGGAGTTTTTTGAGTTCATATCCGAAAAGCATTTCGATAAAGGGGCACGCAGAAGAAATAACCACGTCGATCTTCATATCTTTGGGGATGACGTTATTCTTGATTTCCTTTGCGTAGGAACGAGCTTTTAGTTTCATAGATGCGAACAATGCACGGTTCTTTATCTTGCGCACGATGCTTTCGGATTTTGGCTTATCGGATGTATCTGAAGAATTTGCGCTCGTTTGCCAATCGTCACCGGTTGCGGCACCGAAATGCTTTACCGCAAATTTCTCATACACTGTCTTTTGATTGATGCGTGCAACCAAAACGCCGTCTTCATCTGTTTCTATTGTCGTTCTCATATCCATATCGTCATGGGGTTGGGTTACAACAATGACGTTATGGCGTTTTGCAAGACGTGTTGAGATATTCGTCCAACGTACAGACGCAATATTACGGTCATGTTTATAAAACGGGGTTACGACTAAAATATTCACAGTTTTGCCTCCCCTATCACTTTTTTATAAAACTTCATAGCGATATTATACAGCCAAGGTGCATATACGATCAATGCCGAGGATAGTTTTAACACCTTTTCGCAGATATTGCTTTTTTGGATATTACGGTTTTGTTCTTTTAAGAAATTTCGTATCGTTGTTTTTTCGGATTCATAAGATTTTTGTCTTGAAACGGTGTTATAAAGGCCAATATAGAACAAAGCTTGTCTGCGAAGTGCATATTTCTCCAATTCGGGATAATTCTTTGAGCAATCCTTTCGAACGCTATCCCAGAAATAGACAGAATCGATCTTCTTTTGAGAAACAGCAGAATTGGTTATTGCGCCGGGACGTTTTTGGAGGTATCTGTATTTTGATTCACCTGCCAAAACGACCTTATTGACGGTTTTTAATATTTCAATATTAAAGGGGTTATCTTCGCCGAGAACACCTTTTATAAATCTGCGTTTTTCGCCGTTCAATGTGTTAAGCAATTCTGCTTTATACAATTTGTTAACAACAAACGGGTCCATTGTTTTTCCGTAGAGATATTCCTTAAGAGCATCAAGCCCTAAATACTCGGTTACCTTACCGTCGTTACCGACCGGTTCTTCATTTCCGTCTTCCCATACCTTCGTATAGCGGCAACAGGAGATGTCGGCATCGTACTTCAAGAGGTTGTTTATCAATATCTCGAACATATCAGATTCGATGGAGTCATCGGAATCGACAAAACCGATAAAGTCGCCGGTGGCTATGTCCATTCCTGCGTTTCTTGCATCGGAAAGACCGCCGTTTTCCTTATGGACGACGAGGATACGTTCGTCGGTCTTTGCAATTTCATCGCAAAGCTCGGAACAACCGTCGGTTGCACCGTCGTCAACAAGAATTATTTCCAAATTCTCATAAGTTTGCGAAACTATGCTTTTGACGCACGCTTTAAGGTAATCTTTTACGTTGTATACGGGAACGATAACCGATATTTTGTGGTTCATTTCGTTTACCTGCTCTATAAATTATTTCGTTGGAAACTGCAAAGGTTACAACAAACAGATACGTGAATTTTTCTCTATGTCTTAATACCGAGCCTGCATTTGATACACCCCAGCCGAACATTATAGCGGCAATGAGGAGTATGACAAGCAGGGTTATCAATAAGCTTCCGATTATTGCGGTATCGTCATGTTTTAACGGTTTTGTTTTTATTGCTTTAATTACGCAATACGCAACCCAAAAATAGAATATCGTACTACCGAAGAATCCGAGGATATCGCCCAAACCACGCCACATCCAAGGAAGCGGCGAGAATATAAAATAGAACATACGTATAGGCGTATTTACTACCAAGTCAACTGCAGGCGGCAATCCCGTTATACCAATTGAATATACCGCACCGCCTTCTACACGTTTGTTCGATTCGCTCAATATTGTTTCGGTCGAAAGGTCGCCGCCGGTTTTTGCCATGAAGACATCACCGAACGTAACAAGAAATACAAGTGCTACCACCCCCGCAAACACCATAATAAACATACGAGACGGCGTTGCCTGGAGTTTACGCTCGGGATTTCCTACCAAAACAAGCATTATAGCTATTCCAAGCCCTATAGTCAAACCACCCATATGGAGAACCGAGCCTGCAAGTGACATTAATATTGATAAAACTATATTGTAGATTCCTTCTCCAAACCACCATTTCACAAAGAAATACAGAGAAGAAACAATACAGAACGATATAATTGATTCCTGCAACGTAAACGTCGTTATCATCATCAAGTTTGGAAGAAAACAGACCACCGTCATCGTTAATTTTCTAACTTTGGAACTTATATCAAATCGACGAATGATCTTATAGATCATAACAACAGAGCAGATCGCAAGATATATATTTATGAATTGAGCCGTTAGTTTTTGAATGCCAATCGTTTTATAAAGCAAACCTAAATAAAATGGATAATATTGAAAATCCACAAGGTTTTTTCTTGCGCCAAACGCAAAAGAGCCACCAATGTTATGATACGCCACAGCATCGCCTTCGCTGTTAGGAAGAACGAAAATATTTCTTCCGTAAAAATCCCACATCAAAATGAGCAATCTTAAAATCAACGAGAGAAATATTAACGTTTTTACATAACCTTCTTCTTCGGTGATTTTTTTTTGCATCTTGCTTTCTTCGGCAGTAGTGGCTATTTTTTTCGAAGTTATAGAATTATTTATAGCAACAAAGGTTACAACAGCATTAATTGCAAGCAGTGCCAACGAAAGCGTCTCCAAATTTTCGCTTCCGTCAGGACGAATTATAAAATTACACAATATTCCTTCAAGGATAAAAAACAAAAAGGTTAATATCATATAAATTACCTAAATTAGTGTTTGGTGAGGTTATCATTTCTTTAAAGACTTGAGTTTAACAATAAAATCAGTACCTAAAACGTTACGTGCTTTATTCACCAAGCAAATTTTAAAAAGTTTGATCTTATTTTGATTGATCCGGTTACTTTTCCACGAGCCGGCAGCATGATGAATAGAATAAGCATTCTTCGGGGCAAGATTAAACATCATCTTAAAATCATACGGAAAGAAAAGTTTTTGGGGATATATCGTCATTCCGCAAACGGATTGTTGTCTGCCGTTATTAATAAGACCACCGGAAAGAAGGTGTTTCCGCATACGCTGAACATTAGTTGTAGTTTCGTCCAAGCCTTGCTCGTTGCGGAAATGGATAGACTCATATTCCTCTTTCAATAAATCGATAAAAGGATGATTCTTTACTGCGCCGATTATGCCAAGGCAAACATAGTCTTTGGCCTCGAAAGAAAGGAAACCTTCGTTATTAAGGAATTCATCTATAGGTTTCAACAACTGCATATCCGTATCTAAATAAATCCCGCCGTGTTCTTTTAAGGCACACAATCTTGCATAATCGGAAACAAACGCCCATTTTTTCGCTTCGTATGCTTCACGGGCATAGTCGCAAGACGAGATGTCCAAATTGTCTTCATTCCACTCGATGATTTCGTAATCGGGGCAATATTTTTTCCAGCTTTCGATACAACGAAGGATCAATTCAGACTTTTGTCCTCTGCCGAACCAGCAGTAATGAATTTTCTTTGGTATCATTAGTTTTTCCTCGTTTCAGACGCAAGAATGGATTTTAGATACAGTTATTATCTATAATAACACATTTCTATATAAAAAACAAGTTTTTTATAGCAAAAAGGTCAACAAATCGTCTCTTTTTGTGGTTTTTTTGTCACAAACATCGAAAAACCCGACAGAATAATCTGTCGGGTTTTGACGTTTATTTTATTAGAGTTCGGGGCCTGCTTCAACGAGAGCCTTACCAGCGTCGTTGCCGGTGTACTTAACGAAGTTCTTAATGAAGCGAGAAGCGAGATCCTTTGCCTTGGTTTCCCATTCGGAAACGTCTGCATAGGTATCACGAGGATCGAGAATTCCGGTATCAACGCCGGGAAGTTCGGTAGGAACTGCGAGGTTGAAATAAGGAATGGTCTTGGTTTCAGCCTTTGCGATGTCGCCGTTGAGGATAGCGTCGATGATACCACGGGTATCCTTAATGGAGATACGCTTGCCGGTGCCGTTCCATCCGGTGTTTACGAGATATGCCTTTGCACCGCTTACTTCCATCTTCTTAACGAGTTCTTCAGCGTACTTGGTGGGATGGAGTTCGAGGAACGCCTGACCAAAGCATGCAGAGAAGGTAGGAGTGGGTTCGGTGATGCCTCTTTCGGTACCTGCGAGTTTTGCAGTGAAGCCGGAGAGGAAGTAGTACTGAGCCTGTTCGGGGGTGAGAACAGAAACAGGAGGAAGTACGCCGAATGCGTCTGCAGAAAGGAAGATTACGTTCTTAGCTGCAGGAGCTGCGGAAACGGGACGTACGATATTCTGAATGTGGTCGATGGGATATGAAACACGGGTGTTTTCGGTAACGCTCTTATCAGCGAAATCGATCTTGCCGTTTTCATCGAGAGTAACGTTTTCGAGAAGTGCGTTTCTCTTGATTGCGTTGTAGATATCGGGTTCGGAATCCTTATCGAGGTTGATAACCTTTGCGTAGCAACCGCCTTCGAAGTTGAAGACGCCGTTATCGTCCCAGCCGTGTTCGTCGTCACCGATGAGGAGACGCTTAGGATCGGTGGAAAGGGTGGTTTTACCGGTACCGGAAAGACCGAAGAAGAGAGCGGTGTTTTCGCCGTTCATATCGGTGTTTGCGGAGCAGTGCATGGAAGCGATGCCCTTGAGGGGGAGGTAGTAGTTCATCATAGAGAACATACCCTTCTTCATTTCGCCGCCGTACCAAGTGTTAAGGATAACCTGTTCACGAGAAGTGATGTTAAATACAACTGCGGTTTCGGAGTTGAGACCGAGTTCTTTATAGTTGTCAACCTTTGCTTTGGAAGCGTTGTATACTACGAAATCAGGTTCGAAGTTTGCAAGTTCTTCTTCGGTAGGAACGATGAACATGTTCTTGATGAAGTGAGCCTGCCATGCAACTTCAACGATGAAACGTACAGACATACGGGTATCAGCGTTTGCGCCGCAGAAAGCATCAACAACAAAGAGTCTCTTGTTGGAAAGTTCTTTAACAGCGAGATCCTTCAAAACATTCCATGTTTCGATAGATGCGGGGTGGTTGTCGTTCTTGTATTCATCGGAAGTCCACCAAACGGTGTCCTTGGAGTTTTCGTCCATAACGATGAACTTATCTTTGGGGGAACGGCCGGTGTAAACACCTGTCATTACGTTTACTGCGCCAAGTTCGCTAACCTGACCCTTTTCAAAGCCTTCGAGTTCGGGTCTGATCTCTTCAGCGAAAAGTTCGTCATAGGAAGGGTTATGTACGATCTCGGTAGTACCGGTAATGCCGTACTTTGTCAAATCGAGTTTTGCCATTTCAAAAACCTCTTTCTTTATTTTTTCAAATTGTACCAAAAATATAATACAATATTAACCGTTTGCTTGTCAATATCATTTTTGGGAATTTTAGCATATTTTCGGTTCTTTTTTTAGTGAAAACGATATAAGTTATTGGAGTTTTGCATCTACGTAAACTATCTTACCGTTTTCGTCCAATTTCAGTTTGGACTCGAATTTCCTACCGCTCTTCCCTACAAAGCCTTTTATTACAGGGGTTTCGCCGTCCTTTAAAAGCTTTTGCACTTGGTTTTCGGTAAGCAATTTCCCTGCTACTTTGCCGAGGATAAATTTACAGCCTTCTTTATTTGCAGAGCAGATATATCCTTTATCGGCAACAATATTGACCGGCTTTCCGCAAAGGGGGCATTTTGCACCGTCGAGCATTGCACCGTAATTACATTGAGTTGTAGCAACTCTTGAATTAATTACACGAACCCAATTTGCAACCGTCTTTTCGAAATCCTCACGGAACTTCGATGCATCCTCCGTCCCTCTCGCAATATCGGCAAGACGGCGTTCCCATTTTGCCGTAAGCTCTGCCGATTTTATCTGTTCCAAGGGCAATTTCTTTATAAGGTCTATTCCCTTTTCGGTCGCACGCAGAGTTTTCTTTTCACGGACTATGTATTCACGCTGAATTAGAGTTTGGATTATTGCGGCACGTGTTGCTTCTGTTCCGATACCGCCGGTTTTCGGGTCGGACATAAGCTTTTTCAATTCCGCATCGTCAAGGTCTTTACCTGCCGAGAGCATAGCGGCGAGAATGGTCTTATCGGTATATCTCTTCGGCGGTTCCGTCATTTTATCGCAGAGCTTATATTCTCCGTTGAGAATCTCGCCGACGGAAAGGTCGGGCAGTATTTCTGTCTTTGATGCATCGCCAACGATCATCCAGCCCGCTTCTGCAATTATCGAACCGCTTGCCTTGAATATTTCTCCGTCAACGTCGATAGTTACCTTTGTTTGCTCGAGCGTTGCGGGGCCGTAAAGCATTTTTATCACCGAGCGGCATATTAGGTCATAGACCTTTTTATGTTCGTCGGGCAGTCCCTTTGGTATATTTCCCGTAGGTATTATAGCAAAGTGAGATTCGACCTTTTTATTATCAAAATAATGTTTTCTGTCGAACGTACGGGGTCTGCCGTTTATTAATTTTTGATATATCGAAACTGCAGACAGCTTGTCCAAGACGTTATTAACGGTAGGCTCCATATCTTCCGTGAGATATTGTGAATTTGTACGGGGATAGGTCGTAAAGCCGTCGTCATAAAGCTTTTGGACGATTTCGAGAGTTTTATCGAGGGTATAGCCGAATTTTGAGTTTGCGTCCATTTGCAAAGCAGAAAGGCTATACAGCAACGGCGGTTCTTTCTTGACCTTCTTTTTCTTTACGTCCTTGACCGTTCCCTTTTTGCCGTTTATCTTTGCAAACAGTTCTTCCGCCTTTTCTTTTTCCTTTATCTTTTCAACGCTGTGCTTTGCTTTGAAGGTTTCATTATTATCGTTGGTGAATTCCGCTTCGATTGCCCAATAGGGGCTCTTTTTAAACTCGGTCACGGCAATTTCACGTTCGACAAGCATATTGAGCGTTGGAGTTTGGACACGTCCGATACTCATAACGCCTGCACCGGGGTTTTTAAGCGTCATTGCAACCGTCAGATTTGCACCGACCACCCAATCCGCAATACCACGCATACGTCCTGCGTATTCGGTAGGTTTCATCTCGGCACCGTCTTTTATATTCTTTGTAAAGCCTTCGATTATTCCCTCTTTGGTCTGCGACGTGAAGCAGGCACGCTTTACGGGTTTATTGACACCCGAAAGCTCGTAGATATACGCAAAGATAACTTCACCCTCTCGGTCAAAGTCGGTCGCATTGATTATAAGATCGCTTTTTTCAAAAAGGTCTTTGACGATATTGAACTGTCGTTCCACCTTTGAATCCCAGCTTGAATTTGAGCTTGTACGCAGCATAATTTCATATTCTTTCGGGATATAGGGCAGAGGAATAGAAGACCATCTTTTGTATGCGGGAACGTAGTCGGACGCTTGTTTCAGAGAACAGAGGTGGCCGAAGCCCCAGGTTATATAGCAATCGTGGCCTTTATATTGGATCTTAAGATAGCCGTCTTTATTCTGTTGGGATTTGACGGCTTTTTCGTTTGCTTTGAGAGAGGAAAATTCGACGGTATTGCCGTTATGAAGATATATCTTATCAAGCGCCGCCGCTATCTTATTGCCGACGTCGGGCTTTTCCGCAAGTATCGTTACCATATTTCCCTCTCCTTTCTTCTTGATTTATCTGAACAAATAGTAGATGCCGCTCTTGAAAGTATGCTTGACGACGACGGTTTCGGAAATGACTCCGCTTTTTAAATTATCGCATATCTCAAAGCTTACTTTTCTGAAATCCTGCGTTTCGTATTCTATCCTGTATTTCGGGATAAGCTCGGGAATAACGGTTCTTATTGCGTACGATTGACCGATATTGAGAAATTTACATTCTCCGACGGTTTCTCTCTTTGATCTTATCTCATTAAGATCATCATCGTAGAACATTTTTTGAACCTTGAAGTTGCGTATACCCCGACGAGACGTTACAACAACGAGCGTTTCGTGATAGGAACTTTCGTTACCGGCGTTTTCGGTCGATATTTCGTCAATTATATTGAATTTATTATAATTAAAACGTTCGGCGGAAGTAAAGATTATCTCGTCGTAGAACATTTTCTTTTCCATACGGACGGTTATGATCCTGCCGATAAAATATATAACGAAAAGTATCAACGTTGCCATTGTTGCAACATCGGTAAGGGTACACATTATGTTTTTCTCCGCAAAAAATATTTTTAATATTATATCACATATCAAATATCATTTCAAGAACGGGAAAATCAAAAAAACTTTTTTGCCGTAGACTGAATTATACCGCAAGCCATTCTTTCTCCCGAATCGCCCGAAGGCTGGGTTTTGAAATCGTCGGGTTTACTATGCAATATTATAGTTTTATCGACTATTTCCGAAACGGTAAAACGGTTTGTGAGAAATATCAAGAAAGCCTCGCCGTCAGCAGAGAAAATCGGTGGCATATCGCCCGAATGGTATGGGTGGGGGCAATCATAGGGATTGTAATGTCCGCCTGCGTTGGAGAAAGGTTCGGCCGCTTCACCCGTACAATCCGAACCTTCGTGGATATGGTATGCAAACACGGGACTTTCGCAGGGTGTTTCTCCTTTAGGAAGTCCGAAAATTTCGGTTCTTACGATAGTGCCGTCGGGAGTATCGTAAAAGAGGACCATTCCGTCTATCTCCGGATATTTTTCGTTGCCGCTTATAAATGCAACCGCTTGCGGTCTGTGATTGAATACCGTCATAAAGCTTTGTTGTGTTTTCATATCGGTCTCCTTTATATTTATATTCCATTATATGTTCCTGCAAAAAATGTTGACTCGGTAAAAAAACAATGATATAATGTATTATATAATGACAAGGGGTTGTATATATGAGCAGAAATCTTTTGATCGTAGGCGCAGGTATTTACAGTGTTATCGCAAGAGAGATCGCAGAAGACATGAAGTGTTTTGACAAGATCGGTTTTGTTGACGAGGTTGCGAAAGCTACTCCCGACGGAATCGGTGTTGCAGGCACGTTTGATGACATTAAAGCTCTTTCTTCGGAATACAGTGACATTATCGTGGCTATCGGTAATCCCGAGATACGCTCGAAGATGATCGAAAAGATCGAAAATGAATATTCCTACAATATAGCAACGCTTATCTCCCCGAGAGCATACGTATCTCCCCTTGCAAAGCTATCCAAAGGTTGTTTTGTAGAACCGATGGCAGTCATACATTCGGGCTCGGACATCGCTACGGGTTGCATTATTTCTGCAGGCGCAATAATCAACCACATGTGTACCTGCTCGGAATATACACACATCGACTGCGGTGCTATTGTTACTGCATTTGCAACCGTTCCGCCGAAGAGAAAGATTCCAAGCGGTATCGTATTCACGAAGGATTCCGAAGCTTTATTCTTTTAATAACAACACAAAATTCCGTCAAAGCTTTTATGCCTTGACGGAATTTTTATATTTCGGATATTACATTCAAAAAGCGGTCTATCTCCCGTCGGGTGTTGCCTTTTCCTAAAGAAAGACGCACCCCGCCTATTTCCGAAGTACCGAGCGTTATATGCGCATTCGGCGCACAATGGAAACCTGCACGGAGAGCAAAGCCTTTTTGAGAGAGCTCGTCACAGAGTATCTCCGAATCATAGCCTTCTTTATTGAACAGCAAGACGGGAACGAAATCCGATTCATTTCCCTGTTCGGGCGAGCCGTATATGGTTATGTCAACCATTCCCCGCATTTCCGACAAGAGATATCTGAACAATTCTCCTTCTTTTTCGGAATAGGAAAGCTCATCAAGAGCCGCTTTCAAACCTGCGATGCCATATACGTTCGCAGTACCTGCTTCCAGTTTCTCAGGGTAATAATCGGGCATTTCAAAGGATTTTGAATTTGTTCCCGTTCCTCCCTCTATCAAGGGTTCGATAACAATATCGCTATAGGGATTGATTATCAGTGCCCCTACGCCCATAGGCCCGCAGAGTCCTTTATGAGCCGGAACACAAATTATGTCAACTCCAAGCTCGGTTATATCTATATTAAAATGCCCTGCCGTTTGCGATGCATCGAGAATAAACACAGTTTCATCGTCACACAGCGAACGGAGTTTTCGCACAGGGAGTATTCTTCCGCATACGTTCGAAGCGTGGGTTACAACCACGTTCGTTGCAGATTTTGAAACAGCCGAAAAGTTTTCGCAGGTGATATGGTCGTGCTTTACGTCAACAAGAAATTGGCGTAAGACCGTTTGACCGTTTCTTCTTAACGTGTTCAGGGGACGCATGACCGAATTATGCTCCATCGAGGAAACGAGCGTGACTCCGCCGGGAACGTTCGTGCCTTTTATCGCTGTATTCAGCGCTTCGGTCGCAGACGAAGTGAATATTACACACTCGGGACGGGTGTTGAACAGAGCCGCCATTTTCTTTCGGCAATTATAGACGGTTTCTGACGCTTTGAGCGCATATTTATGACCGCTTCTTCCCGAATTTCCGCAACATCTCATCGCTTCGACAACAGCATTTATTACGTTTTTGCTTTTCGGAAACGAGGTTGCGGCATTATCGAAATATATCATTTTTCTTCTGTACTCCCGATAATTGGTATACCTGCGGTTACAAGCAGATCTTCTGCCTTTTCCGACGATGAAATATCGAACGCTATTCCGTATCCGCAGCCTCTTATACTTCTTACAGACCTTGAGCGTGTTAATTTTGAATAAATACCGTTATTTTTGAGTAATTCTTGCGCCTTTAATGCATAGGTTACAGACGAAAGAACAATTACCTTTTTCATATTCTTTTCACTCCCTATTATAAGATATGAAAGAAGGAAAGAGGCTGTCACATCAAATTGTGACAGCCTCGGACCGAAGACAAACCGTTTCTTTACGCCCTTGAAAGAATAAATTAAACAAAAATCAAGCTTCATGGAAATTCGAAGCTTGATTTCTTTTTGTCGGGGTCCCCTTAATACCCCTACAAAACTTCGTTTTGCAGGGAACCCGTCGTCAGACTTCTTGGGGTGATTTAATAAGGAACATTAATTTTCATTGTATTTTCAAGGGCTTTGAAGAAAAACTTCGACTGCCCTACATTTGTAGGGCGACGCTCGTTTTTCTTCAAAAATAACTCCGTTTCTCTCGGTCCGTTTCAGTTTGCAGACTTCGTCTGCAAACTGAAGCTTTCACATTAAATGCGAAAGCCTTGAATATTAGTTATTAAAGAATACTCGTGACGCACGGAGCATTTCGTAGATATCGTATTTTGAAGCAAGCTCGGTTATCGAATGCATTGAAAGTATCGGAACACCGCAATCGACAACTTCAATACCGTAATGGGCGATCTCTGCGGCAACCGTACCTGCACCGCCTTGGTCTACCTTACCGTATTCACCGACCTGCCATACGATTCCGTTCTTATCGAACATAGAAGCAACCTTTGCAAGAGTTTCTGCGCTTGCATCGGAGCAACCTCCCTTACCACGAGAGCCTGTATATTTGGAAATTACGACACCTCTATTGATATATGCGGAATTTGAAGCTTCATAAGCATCGGCATAGCAGGGGTCGTATGCACCGCCGACGTCTGCGGAAAGGCAAATGCTGTTGCGTTTGCAAGCGAGATAATCGGCATCTGTAGAATCGCAAAGCGAGCGTATGAAATCGGGATAGCTTTCGCTTCCGAGACCCGTTACACCGTACGAGCCTATCTCTTCTTTATCGGCAAGCATTACGACAGACGTACGGTCGGGAGTATCTTCATCAAGAAGAGCGCAAAGCGAGGGAAACGCACAAATTCTGTCATCGTGGCCGTAGGCAGCTATCATCGAACGGTCAAAGCCGACTTCACGGGACATTATTGCAGGAACGGCAGTTAATTCTGCGGTTACCAGATCACGCTCGGTAATACCGTATTTCTCGTTAAGGAGAGAAAGAACCATCAACTTAACACCGCCGTCTTCGTCGATAGGAAGCGAGCCGTTGATTATATTAAGTCCTTCGCCGGAGATAAACTCCGAAGCAGTTTTTGACATCTGGTCCTTGCCGATATGGGGCATAAGGTCGCTTATATAGAAAACGGGTTCATCGGGGTCGGAGCCTATATTGATCTCAACACGGGTTCCGTCTTCACGGTATACGACACCGTGAAGTTCCAACGGGACCGTTGTCCATTGATATTTCTTTATACCGCCGTAATAGTGTGTTTTGAAATATGCGATATCGCTGTTTTCATAAAGAGGTTGAGGCTTTAGGTCAAGACGGGGAGAATCTATATGCGAAGCAATTATACGGCAGCCTTCTTCAAGAGATAGTTTGCCGATCTTTGCAAGCATAAGGCTTTTGTCGCGGTTAACGTAATATATTTTATCCCCTGCTTTGAGTTCCGCTTTGGGATCAAAGGGAGAAAAGCCTGCTTCGACGGCAAGGTCTACCGCATAGTCAACGGCAAGACGTTCGGTCTTTGCATAATCGATGAAATGACGGTATTTTTTTATAAAAGCTTCAACCTTTTGAAGTTCGGATTCTGTTTTCGGGATCGAATATTTCTTTTTCATTGTCAATTTTTCTGCGTCTTTTCTTTCCATTTCCGCCTCCGTATGTTTACATAATTTGATTATCAAGGATATCTTTTATAAGTGTATTTGAATCGTTTTCAAAATCGGTTATTGTTGATTCATTATATATCAAAATATCGCAATTTTCTTTGAGAAAATCGTTTGTATATTGATTATTAAGCCGTGATACGGCTTCGTCTTTTGAGATCCCGTCACGTTCCGTAATACGGGAAACACAGTCGGAATCCGATGATATTACCCCTATCAGCATATCACACAATTCATCGCATCCGCTTTCAAACATTGTGGGTGCATCGATCAATATTACCGAATCTTCGGGTGAAGACGATATAATATTCCGTACCTCGTCAAGAACATATTTATGGGTTATCGAGTTTAATTTTGCGAGTTTTTCGGGGTCTGAAAAAACTATCGGTGCTAATGCACGGCGGTCGAGCTTTGAATCTTTAATTACTTCAGAACCGAATTCTCTTTCTATCTCTTTAAGGCAATCCGACGGTCTTGAAACCATATCTTTATAGACGGCATCGCAATCGATAACCTTGATTCCGTTCTTATCTGCAACACCGGAAAAAACACCTTTTCCGCTGCCGCTTCTGCCGCAAAGTCCGATTATTCGCATTCGCCCAAGACCTCCTCAACAAGCGCTTTCGGAAATGCGCCTTGACGCAATATCTTTGGTTTTTCGCCTACAAGCGAGACTATCGTTGATTCTATACCGAGTTCACATTCGCCGCCGTCTATTACTATATCGGCAATATCAAGCACTGGTGCAAGCTCGTCTGCATTAACAGCACTTTTAAAGCCGGAGATATTTGCGCTTGTTGCGGCTATGGGACCTCCGAAAGCCTTTGAAAGCTTTAGAAACACTTTATTTGAAGGAAATCTTAATCCTACGGTATCGCCGCCTGCGACAGCGATCTCGGGCACTTCTTCCCTTCTTTTTACGACGAGCGTTAACGGTCCGGGGGTATAGCGTTTTATTAATTCTATCGTATTATCATCGAGTATTGCGACAGTGTTTGCCATTTCTATACCCGAAATATGCATCAGCAGAGGTTTATCGAGAGGACGTTGTTTTTTCTCATAAAGCGAGGCAAGCGCATCCTTATTAAATGCATCGACACCGATACCGTAAACGGTTTCTGTCGGGAATACAGCCATTCCGCCGTTTTTTAATACTTCTGCGCATTTATTTATAATATCCAAAGAAGGATTTTCTTTATCTACTTTATAAACAAACTTTTCCATTCGCTTCACCTCTTTGAAAGTATAACACAAGAGTTCTGCTTTTTCCATAGTTTATTTAAAAAACTATTGAACAGACGGCATATTTTTGGTATACTGTTATGCAAGAAGTTTATTCGGAGGTCATTATGCCGATCAAGATACCTATGGCGCTTCCTGCTGCGGAAGCTTTGATAAAAGAGAATATTTTCGTTATGGACGAAGCACGTGCTATCAAGCAGGACATACGTCCCTTGAAGATCGCCATAATGAATCTTATGCCCACGAAGATCGTTACGGAAACGCAGTTTTTGCGTTTGCTTTCGAACACTCCCCTTCAGATCGACATTACTCTTCTCAATACGGCTTCGCACACCTCGAAAAACACTCCCGAGGAGCATCTTGCCACCTTTTACAAGACCTTTGACGAGGTCAAAAACGAGAAATTTGACGGTTTGATAATTACGGGTGCTCCCGTTGAATCGCTCGAATTCACCGACGTTGATTATTGGGACGAGCTTTGCGAGGTCGTTGATTGGGCACACAAAAACGTATATTCAACAATGTACGTTTGCTGGGGTGCTTATGCAGGTCTTTACATTAATCACGGCATAGAAAAGCTTAATCTTGAAAAGAAGGTTTCGGGTGTTTTCCGTCACAAGACGCTTTATCCCGAATATCCCCTTGTTCGTGGATTTAACAAGGAATTTTCTGCACCTCATTCACGTTATTCTGCTATACGCCGTGAAGACGTTGAAGCAAAAGACGATCTTTTGATACTTGCGGAATCCGAAGAAGCAGGTATATATCTTGTTGCAAACAAAAACGGACGTGAATTTTACGTTACGGGACATTGTGAATACGATTTTGATACCCTTAAAAACGAATACGAACGTGATTTGCTTAAAGGTATAAATCCCGAAATTCCCAAGCACTATTTCCCCGACGACGATCCTTCAAAGACTCCTATCAGCACTTGGCGTGCACACGCTCATTTACTTTATGCAAACTGGCTTAACTATTACGTTTACCAGAATACCCCTTACGATCTGAGCGAAATGTTGTTTTAATTAAAAAGGCTGTTGCATATCGCAACAGCCTTTTTTTATTTTGAATATTCCGTTCCGAGCAAAGCCGCACCGATTATTCCGCCTTCGCCGTTGAGCGTTGTTGTTGCAACCTCGGTTCCGGGAAGAAGGTGAGGATTTATAAGCGCAAGTAACGATTTACCCTGATTTGCGATACCGCCCGAAATTACGATCATTTCGGGTTGGAAAATATGGTTGAGGCTATTAAGACCGTCGGAAAGAATATTTCCGTATTCTTTAAGCAGAGCTATCGCCACTTCACAGCCTCTTTCGGATGCATCGAAAACGGTCTTACCGGTGATTTCGTCTTTACCACATTCTGCAAGTATACTGTCGGGATTCTCTTTGATTGCTTTTTCGGTCTGTTCGATAAGTGCGGTTGCCGAAGCATACTGTTCAAAGCAGCCCTTAAGACCGCAAGTGCATTCTTCGCCGTTACGGTCGATTACGAAATGTCCAAGTTCGCCTGCGCCGAGCTTTGCTCCACGTACAAGGCGGTCGTTCATTACTATTGCACCGCCGATACCCGTGCCTATTGTGATTATAACGGCATCGTTACAGCCCTTACAGGCGCCTGCTGCGAGTTCGCCTATCAATGCACAAGAACCGTCGTTTTCGACGAAAGTGGGCAAAGAGAGAGCTTCTGACACCTTCTGAGCGAGGGGCTCATTTTTAAAAGGAAGGTTTCCTGCGCCTAAGACGATACCGTTTGCGTTATCAACACATCCGGGGGAGCCGATACCTATTGATTCGATAGGGTATTTTTTCATAAGCTTACGGCATCCGTCGATAATGCCGTTGATAATATATTCCGCTGTACAGCCTTCTCCTGTGGGAAAACGCAATTTTTCGGACAAATTAAATTCGCTATCGACGACACCGATCTTAACGCTCATACCGCCGATATCGACACCTATTCTGTATTTCATAACTGCTCCTTTTGGAAACGTTCTTGATATTACATTATCACAACGTGTGGCAAAAGTCAATCGATAAAACAAAAAGTGCAGGCTTTTTAGCCTACACTTTTTATTATGTTGCTTATTCAGCCGCTGCTTCTTCAACTACTTCTTCTTTAACTTCAGCTTTGGGAGCTGCTTTCTTGGTAGTCTTCTTTGCAGGCTTCTTTTCTTCAACCTTGGGTTCTTCCTTCTTCTCTTCCTTTACGGTGTAGAGAGATTCAGCACCTACGAGTTCGATGATTGCCATTTCAGCACCGTCGCCTCTTCTGGGGCCTACTTTGAGAACACGGGTGTAACCGCCGTTTCTTTCATCATAGAGAGGAGCGATCTTGGTGAAGAGTTTATATACGACACTTTCCTTCTTGAGGAAAGCAATCGCCTGTCTTTTAGCGACAAGGGTATTTTTCTTGCCGAGAGTGATCATTTTATCAGCAAGTGCGCTGACTTCGGCAGCACGTGTTACGGTCGTTTCGATTCTTCCCTTTTCGAGAAGGAAGGTGACCATACCTCTGAGCATAGACATTCTATGTGCAGTAGGTCTGCCTAATTTTCTGGTTCCGGGCATTTCCTTTGCCTCCTTATTTTATTGCTGCGCTTGATCAGTCATCCGATTTACGAAGCGACAAGCCGAGAGACTGGAGCTTCTGGATAACTTCTTCAAGCGATTTTTTGCCGAGGTTTCTGACTTTGATCATATCTTCCTCGGTTCTGTTGGTAAGGTCTTCAACGGTATCGATGCCTGCTCTCTTAAGGCAGTTGAAGCTTCTAACGGACATATCGAGTTCTTCGATAGTCATTTCGAGCACCTTTTCTTTGATCTTTTCTTCACGTTCAACCATGATCTCAGTGTTCTTGGCTTCGTCGGAAAGTTCAACAAAGAGGTTGAGGTGTTCGTTAAGAATCTTTGCTGCAAGAGATACAGCTTCTTTAGCATCTATTGTGCCGTTTGTGGTAACTTCGATCTCGAGCTTGTCGAAGTCGGTAATGTTACCTACACGGGTGTTGGAAACCGTGAAGTTTGCTTTTTGAACCGGGGTGAATATGGAATCGGTATAAATTACGCCGATAACAGGGTTTTCAACCACGGCTTTATTCTTCTCCGAGGAAACATATCCTCTGCCATGTTCGAAAGTAATCTCCATGAAGAAGGGTGCGCCCATTTCAACGGTCGCAATGTGGTGATCGGGATTGAGTATCTCTATATCCGAATCAACCTGAATATCGCCTGCGGTGACTTCGCCGCCACGTACGTCGATAATGCAGGTTTTGGGTTGCTGGCAATGAAGCTTTGCAACGATTCCCTTAACATTGAGAATTATTTCAGGCACATCCTCGGTAACTCCGGGGACAGTAGAAATCTCGTGAAGTACACCATCTATCTTTACGCTGGATGCTGCTACGCCGGGAAGCGAGCTGAGAAGCACACGGCGGAGAGAATTGCCGAGAGTGATACCATAGCCTCTTTCGAGAGGTTCTACAACAAACACACCGTGTTTTCCGTCTTCGCTGAATTCGGCAGTAACGATATTCGGTCTTTCGATTTCGATCATTCTGTTTTCCTCCTATAATTTGTGGATCTTCTGTTGTTTCAGAAGGGATTATTTCGAATACAACTCGACGATGAGGTGTTCTTCGAACGGGAAATCAACGTCTTCTCTCGAGGGAAGTTCCTTGATAGTTGCAACGATGTTTTCCTTATCCACATCCATCCAGGAAGGTACTGTCCTTGCGGTGATATTCTCGATAAGCACCTTGAACTTTTCAAGCTTACGGCTGGTTTCTTTAAGTGCGATGACGTCGCCCTTACGAACTTCGTAAGAAGGAATGTTTACCTTCTTGCCGTTTACAGTGAAGTGAGCGTGAAGTACGAGCTGGCGTGCTTCCTTACGGCTGTCTGCCATACCCATACGGTAAACTACGTTGTCAAGTCTGCGTTCAATCATGGTGAGAAGGTTTTCACCGGTCTGACCTTCTTTTCTGTCAGCCTTTTTAAAGTAGTTCTCAAACTGCTTTTCGAGAATGCCATAATACCTTTTAGCTTTCTGCTTTTCGCGAAGCTGAAGGCTGTATTCCTTGACTCTTCTTCTGCCGCTACCTGCGCCGTGCTGGCCGGGAGCCTGTTCTCTGCGAGAGATTGCACACTTATCGCTAAGGCATCTTTCGCCTTTAAGGTAAAGTTTGCATCCTTCTCTGCGGCAAAGGCGGCAGGAAGGTCCAGTATATCTTGCCATAATTTCCTCCGTTTAATGTTATACGCGTCTTCTCTTAGGCGGTCTGCAACCGTTGTGAGGGATCGGCGTAACGTCTTTAATGAGTGTGATGTCA